>CAIOIC010000056.1 GCA_903858275.1 uncultured Verrucomicrobia subdivision 3 bacterium
CAACATGAGCAAGAAAATTTACCAGAGCGAAACCTCCAAACATCGCACCCGGCTGGCACCGTATTGCGCGGGCTACGGGATAGATATTGGATTCGGCGGCGACCCGATCACGCCCAACGCCATCCGCGTGGACCTTGAAGTTCCGTATGCCCATACCGGCGAAAACGGCGTGCAGCTAGGCGGTGATTGCCGGAACCTTTACTGGTTCGCCGACGGGGTGCTTGATTTTGTCTATTCCAGCCACGTGTTGGAAGACTTTGATGTTCACCAGACCATTCCGGTCATGCAAGAGTGGTCGCGCATCCTCAAGGCCGGCGGTCGGTTGATTCTCCTTCAGCCCGACCAGCAACGGTATTTGGCCTATTGCCAAAAAAACGGCCAGCCGCCCAACGCGCACCATTCGATTGACCATTTTTCGCTGCCATATCTCATTGAGGCCGCAAAAAAAATGGGCACGCTTGAATTGCTGGCCAGCGAAGACAATATTGACGAATATTCTTTCTTTGTTGTTTTTGTCAAAAAGATGGATGCCCAAAGCGATGTGGGCAGTGCTCAGGCTCAGGCTGAAGTAAAGCGGTTGCGCCTGGAACTGGCGCGGGTGGAATCCCAACTTCAAAAATCCCAGCACAGCCTGGAACGCTTCCGCCATCACCCGCTCGTCCGGCTCTTGAAACTGCCGTATCGGCTTTTCAAACGATTCAGCGGCAGAAACTGATCCGGCCTGACCCTTGAAAATTCTTGTTGTCAGCGCCTACTACCCGCCCCACCACATCGGTGGTTATGAGCTGGGCTGTCGGGACGTGGTCAACCAATTGCGGCAGCGGGGACACCAAGTGCGTGTGCTGACGAGCGACTTTCAGGCCGCCAACAATTCCCAGCCGGAAGAGCCGGAAGTGATCCGTGAATTACACCGCGAAGCGCCGGGCCGTCCGCTGGAAAAAAAAGCCGAATGCCGGAAATTCATCCGGGCCGTTGATGACTTTCAGCCCGGCCTGATTTATTTCTGGAGCCAGTCCGAACTCTGTTATTGGCTGCCGGTGGTTGCCCGCTGGCGCGGCTGCCGCACGGCGTTTTTTCTTTCGGACACCAACTTTGTCTCGTGGCGCGTGGGCGCGTGGCTCGCGCGGTTCGCACAAGGCAAAGGCATCATTTCTAAATTCGTCCGCACGGTTTTTGGAAAAACTTTGCTCGTTCGCGGCTGGCCGGTCATCCAAAACCAACCCTGCCATTTCGCCAGCGACTTTTTGCGCGGGGTCGCGCAAAAAAATGGCCTCCGCGTCGCGCCGGAAACTTCCGTGGTGGCGCATTGGGGCATCGCGCTGGCGCAGTTCCCCGCTGCGCCGCGCGAACGCTGGCCGGTGCGGCGGCTGCTTTACGCCGGGCAGATGATTCCGCAAAAGGGCGTCCACACCGCCATCGCCGCGTTTGCGCTGCTGGCGCAGGAACCCGGCATGGAAGCCCTCACGTTCACGCTGGCCGGCGGCGGAATGCACCCGGACTACGAAATGAAACTGCGCCAACTGCCGGCGCAACTGGGCGTCGAGGGCCGCGTCGCCTTTCTAGGCAAAGTGCCGCGCGCGGAATTGCCGAGCGTTTATGCGGAGCACGACGTGCTGATTTTTGCGTCGGAATGGGACGAGCCATTTGCCATCACGCCGCTGGAAGCCATCGCGAGCGGGTTGGCGGTGGTGGGCACGACCACCGGTGGTAGCGGCGAGCTGTTCCGCAACCGCAAGACGGCGATGACCTTTCGCGCCGGCGATGTGGCAGATTGTGCGCGGGCCATTCGCGAACTGTGCGGCGACCGTGATTTATTTCAAACGCTTTGCCGGAATGCGCAACGGGAAGTGCGCGAAAAACACTCGCTGGATGCGATGGTGGACGCGGTGGAAAAAAGTCTGCGGCAGATTGGTTGACAAGCCGGTTAAAGCTGGCGTTTTATTCCGCACAGGAATTCATCCACAGTGTTTGTTTCAAAACCCAAGTTGTCCAGAATAGCCATTGCTTCTTTAATCTTTATAAATTCTTCATGCACTTCCACCGCGACCCGAAGCACATTTGCCTTGAGAAAACTTTGAAAATCAGCATCCCGGAACAATGCCGCCTCCGCGCCTTCAATGTCCATTTTCAAAAGGTCAATCCGCTTGAAGCCCGCCAATTGCATCAGGATTCGGATGTCCATGGCATCCGCTTGTTGTGCGGAAGCCTTGTTGTC
>CAIOIC010000057.1 GCA_903858275.1 uncultured Verrucomicrobia subdivision 3 bacterium
AAACTGTTTCAGGCCATTGAACAAGCCGTGAAAAACAAAGCCAGCTGACTTTATGGCCATCATAGTAGGTTAACTTTGTTGGCACTGCATTCAACTAAGGTGGGCGGCCTTCTGGGTTCGCGGCGATTTGTGCCGGCGGATTGGCCTTAATCATTCTGCCGACGCTGGTCGTGGGGAATGAGCTGTTGATCCTGGGCGGGGTGGCCGCGGCGGTCGGCTTGTGGTTTTTCGCGCATCGGTATGGGAAGATGCGGGGGACGGTGGAGGCGAAGCAGAATGACTGAAATTGTTTTTCATGCGGGCTCATTTACGGGACGCTGCGCGGGTGGTTGGTTGAAGATACTTCCTCCCATGCGAAATCAAATGGTGTTGATTGATATTTCAAAAAATCAAATGGTTCTTTGAATTCTGCTTCCGCAACAATTTTGAATCCACTTTGGTTAATCGTAAAACTATTTGGCCCCCACATGATAAATTTGCCGAGTATTTTTCCATTGATGAAACGCGTCCACATTCCACAGTGTTCTTTGTCGTTGGCGTTATTGGGATCATGGACAACTATAAATAGCCCATCAAGAATATCGTGCTTGTATTCCTGATAGGCAAATAAGGAGTATTTCGCAAATACCACATCATAACCATCTCCTGCTTTTGTGCGAAACCGTGCAGTAATATTCCCTGGCGACTTTGATTTAATTTCCTCTCGTGCACCAGAATTTGTGTAGGCAAAACAGGCTACCAAAAAAGTATTGGTTGGAACTCTCAACCCAGCATATTGTTTCATGCGTCGCAACTTCCATCCCTCAAAAACACTTCCTGCTGCGCCGTTCGTAGTTGTCACATTTTGATATTTCAACGAAACCTCCTCCAGTTTTTCACGCTCCGCCGGCGAGAACAAGTTCGTGTTTGAAAGCAAATTAGTGTGTTCAGGCGGACAAGGTATCGGATGGTCCTCGTTTGCAATAACAATGATGCTGCTTTGAGCTTCCATTTTTACGAATGGGAATATCAAACTCTCCGCATGGCTGTTGATGCAAGAGAGGATTGCGACAAAGACTACATATTTTAGCTTCATATTTTTGTTAATACTTCACGGCAATGTTTGCAATTTTCGAATGTAACGAAACAGCTGTATTGGTATAAGCCATACAATAAAAAATAGAAAGAAATCCGACTAAGGCAAGCAGGAGAAGGTTCCAATTTACGAGTAACGCCAAAGCTTCCAATAAAATAAGTGTTAAAATAGCTGCAAGAAACAACCAGACTAGAACCATAAGCACGATGGAAATCCACAAAGTTACCACCTCGCCCATCTTCACTAAATTGGGTTTCATATTTTAGTTATTGATATGGTATGGCGTTAATATCTATTCCTAGATTTTGCGGGGTGGTGTCATTTGGAAGTGTAATACCCGCCGCTGCTGCCGCTTGAATTGTTGTCGTGACACAATTATTAGGATAAAGGTAGAGCGAGTAGGTTCCCGGATTAGAAGATAGATTTGCTGTAAAATTCAAACCGCTTTTAAGGTCATTGAAACCAATCTTGAATAAATGAGCGGCATCAACTCTACCTCCACTCCCAGGATTCTTCAAAACACCAGTCTCTGGTGTAAAAAGCGATGAAATGCTGACCAATGGGAAATAGCCGACTTGAGCGTTTAGAAATGTAAGACTAGCGATATTTATTCCCGCTTTGGAAAGTGCATCTATAGGAGCATCGCTACTCAAGCACCACCACCCATGACCAGCAAGTCCGGTATCCCACCACGAAACAATACTCATACGCCCGCCTCCCGGATTTGGCATTTCCGCATACGCCGTAAAGTAACAATGATATTTCTGCCCACTTACACTGAAAGTATAAAAATCAAGGCCTGCCACTGTCGGAGTCACATCAATGTCCTGGCCGTCCGGCAACACCACATATAAATTTCCGTCTGCTTGTAAATTGCCATGCCCCCCAATGGCAATCCGCGTCTTGTTGGTGATTTGTTGCCCACTTAACGGCGGCTGTGCCCGCTTGTCCGTAATCTCACTCGCCCCACCATTGAACCGCCACAGATTTTGCCGTGCCGGCAATGCTTTCCCGCCTGTCTTAACGTGCAACGCCGTATCGGCTTTTCGTTTGTAGGTTTCGCGATAAGTGCGCGTAACGGTGTCCATGCCCAATCGCACGCCCAAGATGCCCGCCGGAGAAAAAACCTCTGGCGGCGGGTTTCGGTCATCGTTGGGAACCCAGCAATGTTCCCCCATCCAGGTGATCTCTGGAATATAGTTAGCGGCGTTGGTCGTCACGTTGCCATCAAAGTCAACCGTGACCGCCTCACCCGGTGGCGCATCCGTCCACCATGTTACCTTGGTCGTCGTATTGACCGTATAGTGATCATCGGGAATTCCGGGGCCGACATTGTCCGTCTGACCTTTCAACTCGGAATTGGCCTCGCCGCCAAAATTCCCCAGCCAAATATGCTCGTAACGATCCCACATTTGGTCTTCGGTGACATAATCGGGCGCGCCAGTTTCATAGTTCACCGCCTCTTCCTTTTCGGAAGTGTGAAACTCCCATTCCTGCGAATCGCACGTCAAATATATTGTGTCCGGTTTGTCCTGTGCCGCCTTGTTTTGAAAGCCATTATCGGGTTGCTGCCCATTCGGAGCGTAACTGCTAAGGGTGAAGCTGGCGGTTCCACCCTGGTTCACCGGCACGTTGCTGGCCGACCAAGTGCCATTGCCGTAGTTTGTGCCCTGCACGCCATTGACCCAAATCTCATAAGCCGGATCGGAGATCGTTCCGTCCACGTCCACGGTCGGCTGCCACAACTGGATCGGGTTGATAACCGGATTGATGGTCGCCGTCACCGCGCTTCGCACCACGTCAAAAATGTTGGTGGCCATGTTTCCCACCACATCGCCCACGGTCACGGTCACAGTGTTCGTGCCGCTGTTGAGTGGCAGGTTTTCCACCCAGAACTTGCCCGTCCTCTCCACCAGTCCCATCACCGCGTTGGTGTTGCCATTGGTGTCGGTGATGGTGGCCGTCACGGTGATGGTGGCGTCGCTCACTTGGCCGTCAATCGTGAATCGGCTGTCGCTGATTTTTGTCCCGTTGGTCGGCCAGAGGATTTGCAGGGTCGGCGGATTGGTTTTGGCCGAGTAGTCCAAAGTGATATTGGTGACGAGCGTGACGACGTTGCCGGCCAGATCGGTGGCGTGAAGCGTGAAGGTGTTCACGCCGTTGGTCAGCACCACGTCAAACGCCTGAAAGGTGTTCGTTGTGAATTCCCAGGTGTTGGTGGTGTAAAACTGATTTAAAATCAGCACCTGCTGATTGGTCACCGTGCCCGCCACATTGCTCAAATCATAGCTGATGCTGCTCAACGCTTCCGGGCTGTAGCCCTGCAATTGAATCAGGGGAATGTCTGCGGTGCCGTTGGGCGGGTTGGTGATGACGAGGGTTGGCGGGGTCCAGTCCAGCTTCAAACGCTTTAGCTGCCAGACGGCGGACTTGGGATCATCCGCGTGGCCGCGCAAGCCAATCCAGACTTCATGCCAGCCTTGCACACTGCCGAGGTTCACCGTTACGGTCGAACCGCTGTAAGCATTCCAAACCGCGTTGGAAAAATTGCTGTCATCCACCAGCGTGGCGATGTAATACGGAGCGCCCGCCACATCGAGTTGCACGGTTGGCTGGCTGGAACTGACGTAATTGTTCGGCACCACCAAACCGGTGTATTTGAAAACGGTGGGCGTGATGTTGTTGGTAAAATCACTGAGTAAAGTGTTGCCGTTGGCATCCAGATTCGTGTCGGACAAGGCCGTGGTTCCGAAGTATTGCCACAACCACCAGTCCGGCGTGATATTCCCGCTCCCGGTTACGCCCGTCCAGTCCTGCGCCCGGAAAAATAAAATCGGGCGGTCGAAGTTCTGCATCGTAAACGGCTGGCAGTTGGGATCCGACGGCCACACTTCCTTTTCAATCGTCCAATTGGCATCGAGCAGGTTTGTCTTGGTCCAGATGGCAAAAACCTGATTGGTGCTAAAGGCATTGGTGCCGCTGTGCAAATTCAAATAGGACCAGCCATTGGAGACGTTCGTGATTTCCAGCCACAAAAGATTCGTGTCTATGGTGTAGGTGGAATAGTTGCCGTAATCGCCGCCATTCGTGCCGCCGCCACCTTCTCCTGGCGATGGAAAGCCCAAGGACATCATCATGGTGCGCTCAAAATGGGTCTGCTGGATTTGCTCGATGAGGTCGGCAACGGCATTCCCCAGCCGGTCCACCGCGCTAACGGTTTGGCTGCTGCTCCTTGATTGCGTTACGTTCCAGCGCAGCGCACGTTGAGCGACTTGTCCGCCGGTGTCATCCACCAAGAACTGACCATCCGCAATGGTGTAGATTGGCACGATCCGATCCAGCGGGGGAAAGGGCAACGGCGCGGCGGCCCCGGATGGAGTCACCCACCAATAGGTTCCGCCGCGCGGCACGGCGGCATAGGCCACGGGTTCCAAGCCCATGGCGTCGGCGGTGATTTGAACGATGCTGTCCGGCGCGGACGTGAGCGTGCCTTGGATGAGGCTGCTCAACTGCGCACGGGCGGCGAGGCAGAGTATGATGGCGACGGTGAGACCCAGAGCGGATGTTTTCACCCAAGTTTTCATTGATGCCCTTTCCTTAAACGAGTTGGGTCGTTTCTAGCAGAGGCTAATGGTAAAGCATAGTTATATTTAGAAAACCTCATCAAGTATAACCGGGGCTGCAACCAAGCGGTGGTTTGCTTATGGAAAATAAAAAAGTGAAGGGCTAATTGGCTGGGGACGGGACATGCCGGCGTTTGTTTTTTGGCGTGGCGGGTATAATCGTCGGTTTGTATTTTCTAACGCGGAGAGATTACGGCGAGGGATGGAGAATGGAAAGATGGAGTTTTCCATACCCCGGGGGAGGGCCGGTTTCTGCCATCCTTTTGGCGTGAGTTCTGGATGGTGGCGCGTATGCTGCGCGCCGGAAAATGGCCGCCGCTTCAAAAGAAATTTTACGGTTCCCGGAGAATTTTCTCTGGGGCACCGCCACCTCGCCGACGCAGGTGGAAGGCCACATTGAAAATGAGTGGACGGCCTTCACCGCGCAGGACGGCGGCCACTGCCATGTCGCGTGCGACCATTATCACCGCTATCCCGAAGACGTAGAGTGGATGACCAAGCTGGGCACAAACGCGTATCGCTTCGGCATCGAATGGTCACGGCTGCAATCCGCACCGTTCGAGCCATTGAATCAAACGGAGCTGGCGCGGTATGCGGATCTGCTTGACCGGCTGATTGCTGAAGGCATCACGCCAATGGTCGTGCTGCATCATTTTTCCAATCCGCCGTGGATCAACGCCGCTGGCGGCTGGACGAACGCGGCGACGATTCCCGCGTTTGTGGATTTTGTCCAGCAACTCGTCGCGGCGTTAAAGGATAAAGTGTATTTGTGGAATACGTTCAACGAGCCGGACACCTACGCCTGCGTCGCCTATCTGCTCGGCGGCTTCCCGCCGCAACAAAAGTGGAAGCTCGGCCAGTTCCGCAAAGTCATCAGCCACATGGCGAGCGCCCATGTGCAGGCGAGCCGCATCATCCGCCGCGACGGCGTGGCCGGCGGCCGCATACCGGAAGTGGGCATCGCGAAGAACTGGACGTTTTTTCACGCCTACAAACAATTCTCGCCGTGGGACCGCACGACGGCGTTTGCCTGCCATTACACGTTCAACAAGTTCGTGCTGGACGCATTCCTCGGCGGCGGGCGACGGAAGGCCTCGACGTTCATCGGGCTGAATTATTACGGGCGCGTGCGGTTTCATCATTTCCAGGCGATGATTCCGGCCAGCGGCGCACCGGTGAAGACGCTGAAGGATTTTGGTTTTGTCTGCGACGACATGGTAGAACGCTATCCCGAGGGCCTGGAAAAAATACTGCCGTATCTCCACCGGAAATTCCATCTGCCGATTTACATCACCGAACACGGATCGGCCTCGGCGGATGAAGATTTTCGCGCGCGCGACCTCCGGCAAAATCTCGCCGCGCTGCATCGCTCCATGCAGTCGGGCGTGGATGTGCGGGGATTTTTTTACTGGTCGCTGCTGGATAACTTCGAGTGGCAGTTCGGCTACACCAAGAAATTCGGCCTGCTGGCCGTGGATTTTGAGGATCAAAACCTGCCGCGCTCTATGAAGCCGCTGGCGGAAGTGTATGCCAAGATTTGCCGGGAAAATGGCGTCGCGGGATAAGCCGTTTCGCCCGCTGAATTTGTTTCCAAATTGTAACTTTTGGTTCCAAGCCTCCAGCCCTATACTGTCTTTCCGCTTATCCAGGCACCACCATGAAAAGCAACTCCAAGCCGGCGCATTTTCTCAATCGCGAATTGAGCTGGCTGGTATTCAACCAGCGGGTGCTGGATGAGGCGCTGGACCCCACCAATCCGCTGCTGGAGCGGCTCAAGTTTTTCACCATCGCCAGCTC
>CAIOIC010000058.1 GCA_903858275.1 uncultured Verrucomicrobia subdivision 3 bacterium
CCGGCAGCAAATTCGATTTTCCCGCCGCCGACGCGCGTTTCGCCGTGCGCGCCGCGAGTTCCGCCGGAGCCGGCGGGGCGACGACCTGCACCGGCTCGCCCAGCGCGGCGTGCAAAACATTTTCCCACTCCGTCGCATTCACCGGGTCGGCGGACAGATGCCATTTCGGCGGCGCCGTCAGCCAGCCCTCGAGTTCGCCCGACCACGCGATGTGCGCGAGTTGCTCCTTCAATTCCTTCGCCCGGTCGCCGGCGACCGGCAGCGTGACCAGACTCAAATTGCGCAGCGCGCCGCCACACCACCACGCCACGAGCGAGGCGTTCTGGCCGCCCAGCGAAAAGGGAAACAGCCACGCCCCGTCCTCGTTCGCGGCAACCGTTTCCAACTGGTCCAGCATCGGTGTTTCCAGCCGGTCGGCGAGATAACCATCGCTCTCCAGCCGGCCGAGAAATTCCTCCACCACGCTGCGCTCGACGATGACGACGACCACCGTCTGCAGGCTTTCCGCCGTGCCATCGGCCTTGGCGGGGCTTTGATGCGTTCCCAGAACATGCAGCGTCCAGACGATTTGTGTGACTGGCAGCGGCGAAATCTTTTCCAACTGCAACTCCACCATCGACTGCGTCTCTTCGAAGTTACTGGTCGGCAATTCGACCACGCGCAAAAAAACGTTTTCCAACGGCAGCCAGGCGACGTTTAATTTAGGCTGCCACAGCGACGACCATTGTTTGGCGACACCCTTGGCCGGCAGCGCCTCCGCGTGCGGCACGCGCTGCTCGCGGTCCAGCACAAAACCGCCGCCCTTGGCGGCGAATTGCCAGAGGCGCTTCGCGTCGGGGGCGACGTGCAGGATGTTGCAGGAGTTCCAGCGGGCCATGAAATTGATTTAAGTTTTGGAAATGAACTGCGTTTTATCTTCGCCGCCGGCCAGCGACTCCATGTGTTCTTCCATTTGCGTGACGCGCAAAATCTCCTCAATCGTCGTGGTGCCCGCCTTCACCTTGTTCCAGCCGTCGGTGCGCAGCGTGCGCATGCCGGCCTCCATGGCGCGCTGGGCAATCGTCGTGGCCGACGCGCGATTCATGATGAGCGGACGGAGCGCCTCCGTGACGATGAGCAATTCGTAGATGCCTTTCCGGCCTTGATAGCCTTGCTGGCGACAATTTTCGCAGCCCGCACCGTGCCAGAACTTCGCCGTCTCGATATCCGCCTCGGGAAAACCAATCTTGCGCAGGTAATCGTGATCCACCTTCTGCTCAGTCTTGCAATGCGGGCAAATCGTGCGGATGAGCCGCTGCGCCTGCACCGCTTCCACGGAGGAAGCAATGAGGAACGGCTCGATGCCCATGTCCGTCAACCGCGTGAACGCGCTCGGCGCGTCATTCGTGTGCAGTGTGGAGAAAACCAAGTGACCCGTCAGCGACGCGCGAATGGCGATGTCTGCCGTTTCGGAATCACGAATTTCGCCGACCATCACCACGTTCGGGTCCTGGCGCAAAATGTGGCGCAGCCCCATCGCGAACGTCAGGCCGATCTCCGGGCGAACAGCAATCTGGTTGATGCCCTTGAGTTCGTATTCGACCGGTTCCTCGACGGTGATGATGCGCTTGTGAACCGAGTTGATGGCCGAGAGAAAAGCGTAGAGCGAAGTGGATTTGCCGGAACCGGTCGGACCGGTGACGAGAAAAATTCCGTGCGGCTTGACGATGATTTCCCGGATCGCAGCTTCTTCGAGCGGCGAGAATCCAAGTTTGTCGAGCGAGAGGAAAATCTTTCCACGCGTCAGCAAGCGCAGCGAAACGCTTTCGCCGTAAACCGTCGGCACCGTGGAAACGCGGATGTCAATTTCCTCGCCCTTGATGCGCACATTGATGCGTCCGTCCTGCGGCAGGCGCTTTTCGGAAATATTCATGCCGCTCATCACCTTGATGCGCGAGATGATGGCAGATTGAAAACGCTTCAGCGTCGGGGGCAGCGGAATCTGATGGAGGATACCGTCAATACGGTTGCGGATGCGCAGCTCGTCTTCCTGTGGCTCGAAATGAATATCCGTCGCGCGGTCTTTGAACGCTTCCCAGATGATCTGGTTTACGAACTTGATGACGCTGGCTTCCTGGTCGCCCTCGGTGATTTCCTTGTCGTAGGCGAGCTCCAGCTCCATCGGCTCGCCTTCGCCCATTTCATCGAGCGTCTCGGCGCCGACGCCGTAATATTTTTTCAGCGCCTTCTCGATTTCGCTCCGCGTCGCCAGCGCAAAACTCACCGGCATCTTCGCGTCGAAGCGGACGGCGTTCATCATCGCGGCATCAAACGGGTCGCTGACGGCAATCTGCAAAACGCCGTTCTTCAATTCAACCGGCAGGACGAAATATTGAAACGCGATTTTCGTGGAAATCTTGTTGCGCGTATCGTTTTCGATGGTGAGCTTCGGCAGATCAAGATAGGGCCAGCCGAGCGCCGTCGCGAGTTTCTGGATGAAGACGTCTTCCGCCACGCCGCGTTCGCGCGCCACGAACGTGAGCAGCGGCTCGGCGGAACCGCCGTCCACCGCCGCGCGCCATGACTTGCGCCAATCGTCGAACTGCGCCGGCGTCGCTTCCGCGACCGTCGCTACGAGATTTCTGACCGAGCTAAATGCCATTTAGGTTAAAATTGAACAATCCGAGCCGCGAAAAGTTGCAGAAAATCTGAAGTTTATCAATGTAAACCACCTTCGTTCCCGATTGTTTTGCCGCCGCGACAAAAAACCGTTGCCAAACGCACCGCCGCCGCGTCTTATTTGCGAACGCATGAACCGGTTTCATTCCCTGCTCGCCGCCGTTTGGCTGCTGACCGCCCTGCGGTGCGCGGCGGATACGACGTTTGCACCGGGCAACGGCACGGCACCGCCGCCCGCACGGGAATTTCGCGGCGCGTGGATCGCCACCGTCGCCAACATTGATTGGCCGTCCAAGTCCGGCCTGCCGGTCGCGCAGCAAAAGGCGGAACTCATTTCCCTGCTCGACCGCGCGGCGCAGTTGCACCTGAATGCCGTGCTGTTCCAAGTGCGGCCGGTGGCGGATGCGCTTTATGCCTCGCCGCTCGAACCTTGGTCGGAATACCTCACCGGCACGCAGGGCAAAATGCCGTCGCCGTTTTACGATCCGCTCGCGCTCGCCGTCGCCGAGGCGCACAAACGCGGACTGGAACTGCACGCGTGGTTCAATCCGTTCCGCGCCGGCCATCCCGACGCCAAGTCGCCACCCGCCCTCAATCACGTCGTCCGCACACATCCCGAACTCATCCGCCGTTACGGCAAACAAATCTGGCTCGACCCCGGCGAACCTGATTCCCAGAACCGCGCGCTGGCCGTCGTGCTTGACGTGGTGAAACGCTACGACGTGGATGGCATCGTATTCGACGATTATTTCTATCCGTATCCGGAAAAAAACTGGGCGGGCGGCACGCTTGAATTTCCCGATGACGCGAGCTGGAAAAAATTTGGTGCCGGCAGCGGCCAGCCCCGCGAGGACTGGCGACGCGCGAACGTAAATGGTTTCATCCAGAAAAACATAACCGCCATTCACGCCGCGAAACCTTGGGTGAAATTCGGGGTCAGCCCGTTCGGCATCTGGCGCCCGGGCGTGCCTTCCGGCATCAGCCCCAAGGCGCTCGACGCTTACGGCAAACTTTACGCCGACGCGCGGCTCTGGCTCGCCAGCGGCTGGGTGGATTATCTGGCGCCCCAGCTTTATTGGCCCATTGCCCAGCGGGAGTTGAGTTTTACCACGTTATTGCAATGGTGGCGCCAGCAAAATCCCAAGGGCCGCCACGTCTGGGCCGGTTTATACGATGCCAAATTACCGGCGGATGAAATCGCCCGCCAAATCCAGACCGTCCGCACCCAGACCAGCAACGGCGGGGCCATCCATTATCACCTCCGCAGCGTGCTGGAAAATTCCGCGCTCGCCGCGTCCACCCGCGCTCAATACGCCCAACCCGCACTGATTCCAGCAACCCCGTGGCTGGATTCCACACCACCGGAAAAACCCAGACTGACCGCGACGGCGGGGAAATATTCCGCCAGCGCCCGCTGGGCAAATGAAGGCGCGGAACCGGCGCAATGGTGGCTGCTGCAAGTGTTGAACGAGGGCAATTGGCGCACGGAAATTCTGCCGGCCGGCCAGACGGCTCGGAGTTTTGACAATTTTCTGCCGGAGGCGATTTCCCTGCGCGCGGTGGACCGGCTGGGAAACTTGAGCGCACCGGCGGTTTTGGTCCCGCGCAAATCTTCATCCCAAGACACCGGCAATGGCGCGGTGAAATTGAAAAAATAGTTTTCCTGAGCAGCGGACGTGAGTCCGCTTCAATTTAAGCAAGACGACAAGAAATGAGCCGATTCGAGTCGGCGGCTACGGTGGAATTATGGTTTTGGAAGGGCTGTAAGCCGAATTCTGTCTGCGCCTTGCGGCGGAGAGAATCATTTGTCTTAGCGACCGATACCCGAAACCTGTTTCGCTTTCACGAAACGCGGAGCGGGCAGCTCCTGGGTTTCCTATTTGGCCTTGCACCCGATGGGGTTTGCCATGCCGTGTCGCTTACGCTTCACGCGGTGCGCTCTTACCGCACCTTTTCACCATCACCACCGGCTTGCGCCGACGGCTGTCTGTTTTCTGTGGCACTTTCCGTTGCGACGTCTTGAAACGTCACCCCTGCGTGTATCTCCAGTCCAACCGGAGTTACGCAGCATCGCGCCCTGCGGAGTTCGGACTTTCCTCCCCGGACTTGCGCCCAGAGCGATTCTCCACCCTTCCAAAACCATTCTTAGCATACACCCGAAAACCAAAAAGGCACGAAGGTTTTGTCAGCCTTCGTGCCTTGTGTCCTGGTGGTTAAAATATTAATCCGCCGCTGTCAGAATCATGTCGCGGGCGTAATACAAAATCCGGCCGCAGTTCGGGCAGGTCACGATTTCCGCCTCGGCGCGGCAAGTGGTCACGATTTGCGTCGGCAACTTCATGTGGCAGCCGCCGCAGGCGCTGTGCTCCACGCCCACCACCACGTTTTCGCCCTTGCTCTTGAAAATCCGCTCGTAGCGGTTGCGCGTGGGATCATCCACCGCCCCCGCCAGCGCAGTGCGGCTGCCGGTCAGCTCGGCGAAATCCTTCTTCAAATTTTCCTCGCGGGCGTTCAACTGGCCGATCTGGTCATCCACCAGCTGCTTGGCCGCGGCGGCTTCGGCGGTGGCGCGAACCACTTCCTTCGCGGCAACCTCGGCTTGCTCCATCAAAACGATTTCCGCATCCTCGATCTTGAAAATGACTTCCTTCGCCATCTCGATCTCGTGGGTGAGCGCCTTGTATTCCTCATTCTTGCGCGTCTGGAGCTGCTGGTTCAGATATTTTTCAATCTGCGACTTCTTGGCTTCGATTTCGAGGTCGCGCTGCTTGCGCTCGGATTCGATTTGCCGAGTGCGCAATTTCGCGGCTTCCAGCGAGCTTTGCGTGCTGGCAGCCTTGGCCTTGAGCGATTCGCGTTCGGGGCCGATGTGGGCGAGTTCCTGGGTGACGCGGAGTATTTTCCGGTCGCGGTCCTGCAAAACAAGGAGCTTCTCGATGATTTCCTGCATTTGAGCTGAAGGCTAACTGGCGAAACAACCCAAGTCAATCCGCGCCCGCAGGTGTCGCGCGAAGACCGCCAAGGTGAGAAAGGGGAAAAGTTTTCCCCTTCGTCCTGCTTTGCGCCCTTCGCGCGACCATTCCGCCGGCAAATTGGTTTTGCAGTTTCACGTTTGTCCGCTAACTTGCGGCCATGCGTTTCATCGGCAACGTCATCGAAAAATTGCAGCGGCATCCCAAGCGCGTGGTGTTCCCCGAAGGCGCGGAACCGCGCATTTTGCAGGCGGCGCGTCAGTTTTACGCGCTGCGACTCGGCGTGCCGATTCTGCTCGGCGATGCCGACGAGGTGCGAAAAACCGCCGAGACCCTGAAAATTTCGCTGGACGGCATCCGCATCATCAATCCCGCCACCAGCGAGGATCTGGATAATTTCTCCAGCCGGTTCTTCCGCCTGCGCCGCGAAAAGGGCCTGCGCCAGACCGAGGCGCGCGAGGCGATGCTCCAGCCGAATTTTTACGGCGCGATGATGCTGGCAATGCATCAGGCGGACGGCCTCGTCTCCGGCGCGTCGCACATCACGGGCAGCGTGCTGCGGCCGCTGTTTCAAATCGTCCGGGCGGCCCCGGACATCGGGGCGGTTTCGAGCTGCATGGTCATGGAGGTCGAAGACACGCGCATCGGCGAGAACGGTGTTTTGTTCATGGCCGACTGCGGCGTGATTCCCGAACCGAACGTCGAGCAGCTTGCGGACATTGCCGTTTCCACCGCGCGGCTCGCCCGGCACATGCTGGGAGTCCGGGCGCGAGTGGCGATGCTTTCATTTTCCACCAAAGGCAGCGCCTCACATCCATCCGTCGGCAAGGTCCAGGCGGCGACCGCGCAGGCCCGGCGCAAAGCGGGGCAGCTGAATATTGAGGCGGACTTCGACGGCGAACTGCAAGTGGATGCCGCGCTGGTTCCAGAAATCGCCTCGCGCAAATTGCACGACAGCCAGGTCGCCGGCCGGGCGAACGTGCTAATTTTCCCCGACCTGAATTCCGGCAACATCGCCAGCCGCCTCTTGCAGCACATTGGCCGGTCCAACGCCTACGGCCAGATCTTACTCGGCTTGAATCGTCCCGCCGCCGATGTTTCGCGCGGTTCGACCGCCCACGATATTCTCGGCGTGGCCTCCATCATTGCCGTGCAGGCGACGGATTATTTGAAACTGTATCCGGGCGCGGATGCGAAACTTCCAGGCGAATAATTTCATGCTCCCCCTCTCTCTCTTTCTCAAAACCCTGCCGACCTATCAACCGGGCCGGCCGATTGAAGAAGTTGCGCGCGAACTCGGCCTGCCTGCCGAATCCATCATCAAGGTCGCATCGAACGAAAATCCATTCGGTCCGTCACCGCTGGCCGCCGCTGCGCTGCAAAAGGCGATTCCCGGCGTGAATCTTTATCCCGACGGCAACGCGTTTTACCTGAAACAAAAACTCGCGGCGAAGCTCGGCGTCGAAACCGAGAACCTGGTTCTAGGCAACGGCTCGAACGAAATCATCGAGTTTGTCGCCCACGCGTTACTAAATGGCGGTGCCCCTGGCACCACCGACATCGTTGTGTCGCAATACTGTTTTGCGATCTATCCCATCGTCGCCAAACTCTTCGGCGCAGAGGTCGTCACCGTTCCCGCGAAAAATTACGGCCATGATCTGCCGGCGATGCTCCGGGCTATCACGCCGCGCACCCGGATTGTGTTCGTGGCGAATCCCAACAATCCCACCGGCACGCTTGCGCCGCGCGAGGAACTCATCAAGTTCGTCAACGAAGTGCCGGATGACGTTCTGCTGGTGATGGATGAGGCTTACATCGAATTTCTGGAGGACGCGGTGGATTTGATCCCGCTCATCCGCCTCGGTGCGCGGAAGAACCTGATCCTGATGCGGACTTTCTCCAAGATATACGGACTCGCCGGCTTGCGCATCGGCTACGGCATCGCCGCGCCGGAACTGGTTTCCGCGCTGGAAAAAATCCGCCAGCCGTTCAACGCCAACCTCCTCGCGCAAACCGCCGCGCTCGCCGCGCTGGACGATGAGGCGCACGTTCACCAAACGCGGCAAAACAATTTCGGCGGGCTGGAATTTTTTGCGAAGGCCTTCCGCGAGCTGAAGCTGGAATGGATCCCGTCCCACGCCAATTTCATCCTCGTGCGCGTCGGCGCGGGCCAGAAGGTTTTTGACGCGATGCAAAAGCTCGGCGTCATCACACGCCCGATGGGCGGCTACCAGTTGCCGGAGTGGATTCGCATTTCCATCGGCACGAAGTCGGAAAATCAGCGCTGCCTGGACGCGCTGAAAAGCGCGCTCGAATAATTTGTTTGAATCGCCCGCAAAACCAGTTAGTTATTCTGCGTTGAAATGAAACCAACCGACCTGCGGGGCATCCTGCAATACATTCCGCAATTTCGCGAGAAGACGTTCGTCCTCGCGATTGACGGTGCGATTGTCACCGACGAAAACTTCGCCACGCTCCTGCTGGACGTGGCGGTGCTGAGATCGTTGAACATCCGCGTGGTGCTCGTCCACGGCGCGTCGGCCCAGATTAAAGCGCTGGCGGACAAGCAAGGTATCAAACCGTCGAACTGCGACGGTTCCGGCATCACGGACGCGGCGACATTGCAGATTGCGATGGACGCGGCGAACCGGCTGACGCACGAAATCCTTGAAGGCCTTTCCGCAAACGATTTGCGGGCGGTTTGTCCGAACGCCATCATCGCGCATCCGCTCGGTATTATTCAGGGCGTGGACCACCTGTTCACCGGCAAGGTGGAACGGGTGGACGTGGATTTGCTCCAGACGCTGCTGGCGCAGGGCATCATCCCCATCATTCCGCCGCTGGGCTTCGACGGCGACGGCAAAACCTATCGGGTGAATTCCGACAGCGTCGCCGTGGCGGTGGCCGAGTCGCTCAAGGCGGTGAAGCTGATGTTCATCACGCCGCAGGACGGCATCTTGGTGCAGGGCCGGCTCATCCGGCAGATGTTGCTGGCGGATTTCGAATCGGTGCTGGCGCTGCAAAAGAACGATGTCGCGCCGGAACAGCTTTCCAAGGCGCTGCATACGGTGACGGCGTGCCAGGCGGGCATTCCGCGCGTCCACATCATCAACGGCAAGGTGGATGAAGGCATGCTGGCGGAAGTGTTTTCCAACGACGGCATCGGCACGCTGATTTACGCGAACGAGTATCAGCAGGTTCGCCGCGCGATGAAAAAAGATGTGCGGGCGATCCAATTGCTGACGAAGAAAGCAGTGGAGGCAGAGGAACTCGTGAAGCGCAGCCGCGCTGCCATCGAGAAAAATCTCGGCGACTATTTCATTTTTGAAATCGATAAAAACACCGTTGCCTGCGTGGCCCTGCACGTTTATCCCGAGCAGAAAAAGGGCGAGTTGGCGTGCCTTTACGTCAACCCGTCGCACGAAAACCACGGCATCGGCAAAAAGCTGATCCAGTTCGTCGAAAATAAGGCGCGCGAAATGGGCTTGGGCGAATTGCTCACGCTCTCAACCCAGGCATTCACTTATTTCCAGTCGAAGGGCGGCTTTGCCGAAGGCACGCCGGACGATTTGCCGCCGGGCCGCCGCGAGAAATACGATGCCAGCGGGCGCAATTCCAAGGTGCTGGTGAAAAAACTGGTTAAGGCGTGAGCCGATGAACTGGCGCGTTCCTGTATTGGTCCTGGGCGCGACTGTGGTTTTAGCTTCCGGCTGCGCCAGCCCGCGTTCCATGAGATCACAAAATTCAATTCCCGAAGCATGCCGCGCCACCTGCGAACGGCTGGGCATCCCACCCTCGCGGTTTGTTTTGGTTGCGAGCATCTCCAGCCAGACGCTTTCCCTGTTAGAGAATGGCCGTTTTGTAAAAAAACTACCCTGCTCCACCTCGCGTTTCGGCATCGGGCAGATTGCCGGCTCGAACCACACGCCGCTGGGACTCCACCAGATCGCCGAAAAAATCGGCGGCGGCGAACCGGCAGGCACCGTTTTCAAGTCGCGCACAATCGTCGGCCACACCTCGCAGCCGGAATTTGCCGCCGCCAAAATCACCACCCGCATCCTGTGGCTCGAAGGATTGGAACCCGGTTTAAATCAGGGCCCAAATGTGGATTCGCATGAGCGTTACATTTATATCCACGGCACCGCCAATCAGAAAACCATCGGCGAGCCGGCCTCCTGCGGCTGCCTTCACCTGGCGGATGCGGATTTGATTCTGCTTTTCGACTTGGTGCCGACGGGAACGTTGGTGTGGATTTCGGAAAAGTAAATTTGCCAAATCAGTTGACTTGACACCGTGCGGCTAGCAGCGGTCAATAACCGAATAATATATTATGCGTCGCCTTCTCATCCTGTTGTCTCTCGTTTGCTGGTGCGAATTGGCCAGCGGCACCGAGCAACCCATCGACCCTTTCGCCCAAGTCAAACGCATGGGTCGAGGAGTGAACATCATCGGTTACGATCCGCTGTGGAAAGACGCGGCCACGGCGCGTTTTCAGGATCGGCATTATCGGTTGATTCGCGAAGCCGGATTCCAGACCGTTCGCATTAATCTCAATTGCCTGCATCGCCTGGACAAGGATTTGCACATGCCAGAGTCTTGGTTCACCACGCTGGATCACCAAGTGCGGGAAGCTTTGCGGAATGACCTGATGGTCATTCTTGACCTCCACGACTTTACCACTGTAGCCCAGGATCCCGCCGCCTTCCAGCCGCGCGTTATCGCCTTCTGGCGACAGGTCGCGGAGCGCTTCAAGGATGCGCCGAACAACGTGATTTTCGAGCTGCTCAACGAACCCAACGGACTGCTCACCGCCGACTTGTGGAACGCCTGGGTCCCGGAAATTCTGACCGCCATCCGCACCAGCAATCCTACCCGCACGGTTATCGTCGGTTCGGCCAACTTTAACGGCATGACCGCCTTGACGCAGTTGAACCTGCCAGATAATGACAGCAATCTCATTGCCACGGCGCATTACTATCACCCCATGTCCTTCACCCACCAAGGTGCGCCATGGTCGAAGCATAAGCATCTCTCCGGTGTCACCTGGGGCACGACCGAAGATCGAGCCAAAGTGGTCAGCGATTTTCAGCGCGCAGCAGCGTGGTCAAAAGAACAACATCGCCCCATCTTGCTCGGGGAATTCGGCGCCTACGATAAAAACACCTCTGATGTCGCCAGCCGCGCCGCCTATGTCGCCCACATCGCTAGAACGGCGGAGTCAATGGGCTGGGCCTGGACTTACTGGCAGTTCGACAGTGATTTCATCGTCTATGACATTGACCGGAATCACTGGGTGGAACCCATTCTCAAAGCGCTGGTTCCCTGATGCAAAACCACGGCAGGTTGTCTTATTCCTTTCGCAAATGGACTTTTTTAGGACAGCACCCCTAACCAGCTCCTTGTTTTTCAAGCGTTTCCGGCTGGCATTCCGGCTGCTTACAATTTGATTTGAGAATCGCGATTAATTAATAATCGTCTTATAATTAAACCCGCCATGAATAAAGTCATCTGTCTGGTGTTTTTCATCCTGCTTGGCCGGCTGCATGCCCAAGACACTTTCTTTTTTGGCGCAACGACAAATATTCCCGGCGGGACGCTGGTGTTTGAAAATGCGTCCAGTTACGTCGCCAGCAACCTGTTTTGTTTTGGCACCTCTCCAGGGACGGCCTTGGATTCTTCGGCGGCCGGTTATTATACCGCTGCCCAGATTTTCAGCGCGCTTCCCGCCACCGATCCCAATGCGTCGGCGCCGGGCACGGTGATTCAAGTGAAACTCCTGAGCGTGGAAGGACCGGCGGGTGCCAGCGTGGGCTTTTGGGAGGCGGGTGGCGGCAGCTACGGCACCAATTTGACCTGGAGCGTGCCGGTTCCGTCAGCGGGGAACACCAATTTAATCAGCGTTACCGAAGCGCCCAACGCCGCGACGAACGATCCTTATGGCAACATTCAAAACCGGGCGCTCACCTTTTCCAAGCCCGGCCTTTACAAAGTTACCTGGCAATTGGTTGACACCTCCACCAACGGCCCGCGCGGCGCTCCGTTGGATCAACCTTCCGAACCGTTCGCCATCTATTATCAGGCGGCTATCACGATTGCCGGCATCACCATCGACTCCAATGGCGTGAATATTACTTTTGCCGCCATTGACGGTAGCCTCCTATATAACCTTGACCAGTCCGCCTCGCTTGGTTCGGCTGCCAATTGGGAACAGAATCAAATCATTTACGGCGACCAGCGGGTTCACACTGTGACAATTCCAAAAAATGGCCCTATTTATTTTTTCCGCATTCGCACCGCCCCCAACAACCCCGGCACCTGACGCCGCCAAGCCGCGCCTTCAACCGGCAAAATCAAAATCCGAACAGCTCATGAAATAATGGCAGTGCGGACAGTGCAGCTTGCATTTCTCGTTGATCAACTCATGCCCGCACCGCAAACAGAAACGCCAATGCTCGCCGTGTTTTTAGACATCACTGAGCCTTCTTCAGACATTCCAGAGTCACTGATTGCCGTCAATTTTTCGGCATTCAATTCTCAACCTGATAATTTTAACCACCGTAGTCAATAAACAGGCGAACCCTGAAACCCCAACGCCAATAAATAGTCCCCAGATCATTCCAACCGTAAAAGCATACCGGGCAATGTTTCCATCTTCGGGTTTCAGAGAAAAAAGACCTTTCACAAAAGCCGGGGAAATAACTGCTACCAGTGCACCAAATGCGCCGCCAAGCAACGAAGCAAACAGAGAGCCAAGTAGTATTAGCAGAAAATATCCCGCAGCGGTTTTCACCATTCCCTTTTGAAGGTTTTGTTTTTCAATGTCGTCCATAAACTATGTGTTGCCTTTCTAATCTGATATGTCGAGCGATTATAAATTACTGCGCCCGCCCAAACTTTTTCTCCAGCTCGCGGTAATTCATCTCAATCAGCGTCGGGCGGCCGTGCGGGCAGGTGTAAGGCATCGCGCAACGGCGCAAATCCTCGACAAGATTCTCCAGTTCCGCATCGCCGAGCGGGTCGTTGGCCTTCACTGCGTGGCGGCAGACGGTCTTGGCCACGGTGTGTTCGCCCAGCCGCGCCAGATTCACCTCGCGTCCGGCGGCGCGCAATTCGTCCACCAGGTCAAAAACAAACCGGCGCGTATCCGGCACCTTCACAAATGGCGGCAGCGCGTCGAGCAAGAACGTCCGCTCGCCGAATTCATTCAGGCCGACGCCCAGCTTGGTCAGCACGGAAAGCTGTTCCCGCAAAAATTGCGCATCGCGCGGCGGCAGCTCGACCGTTTCCGGCAGCAATAGTTTTTGCGACGGTGCGGAAGTGTTCGTCTCGATGCGGGTCATCATCTGCTCGAACAAAATCCGTTCGTGCGCCGCGTGCTGGTCGAGCAGCACCAGTCCGCGATCCGATTCCAACACGACGTAGAGTTTGCCGATGACCCCGACCATGCGCAGCGGCACATCCAAGAGCGGAACAGCGACGGAAGAGGGAAGCTGCGTGATGGCTGTCGGAATTCTGGCTTCGGTAGTGGGGGAAAACTGCGGCTTGGCGGTCACCGGTGCTGGAGACGCCGTAAAGCCCATTTTCAAAGGCGTTTGTTGAACTGCTACCGGTGCGGGCTCTGCCGCCAGATTCAGTTTTTCGGGAAAGTTTGGCAGCGCGGAAATTTCGGGCGCGGATGGCTCCGTAGCGAATTTTAATTCGCTTGGTGCGCTTGGCGTCTTAGCGGTTGAAATTGTTTTTGCCGGTTCCGAATGAAACGCCAGCAACGCATCGCGCACGGCCTGAGTGGTCAATTTGCGGATTTCAAACTCGCGATGGAATTTCACCTCGCGCTTGGCAGGATGGATATTCACGTCCACCGCCGCCGGATTGATTTCCAAAAACAGACAGCAGACCGGATAGCGACCTTTCATCAACGAATTGTGATAACCTTCAATGAGCGCGTAGTTGATGCCGCGATTTTCCACCGGCCGGCGGTTGACAAACACAAACTGGCTTTCGCGCGTCGCGCGCGAGACGCCGGGAGATCCAATCAACCCCCAAATGCGAATTTCAGATTTTGGGTTTTGAATTTCAGGTTTCTCCGGCGAGGCGGTTTCAAAAATATCCGTTTCGTCCGGCAGGGATGGATTGCCGTCATCATCGAGCGGGGCGGAATAATTTACGGGCAAAAGCTTTTCATCACCGAGCAACGCGCGCAGCCGTTCCCGCAAAGCCTCAATGCGACTGGACGTGGCGGCACCGGATTTAACGGCGGGCAGCTGCCAGACGTTGCGTCCGTCTTTGGCAAACGTGAACGCGACTTCAGGAAACGCCAGCGCGGCGAGCGTGAGGTAGTGCTGGATGTGCGCGGCCTCGGTTTCCTCGGTGCGAAGAAATTTCCGGCGGGCGGGGAGATTGAAAAACAACTGCCGCACTTCAATGCTCGTGCCCGTAGCACTGCCGGCAGCTTTTACCTCGGCGATGGTGCCGCCATTGACGACGATCTGGGTGGCTTCCGGTGAATCCGTTTCCCGCTCCCGCGTCGTCAGAACGAATCGGCTGACACTGGCGATGCTCGGCAACGCTTCGCCGCGAAACCCCATCGTGGCGATGGATGCCAGATCTTCCGCGCGCTGGATTTTGCTGGTGGCATGACGCTCGAGCGAGAGCAGCGCATCATCGCGGTTCATGCCGAAGCCATCGTCCGTGACGCGAATCAGGCTGCGTCCGCCCGCACCAATTTCGACGGTGATTTTTTGGGCCGCAGCATCGAGGGAGTTTTCGACAAGCTCCTTCACGACGCTGGCGGGGCGTTCCACCACTTCGCCGGCGGCAATCTGGTTGGCGACCTGTTCGGATAGGAGCCGGATGCGGTTCATGGCGTGTCGTAAATCGTTGGATCATTAAACCGTTGCATCGTCAAAACAGTTTGTCGGTAGTCCGCCTCCGATGCAACCATTCACGATTCTCTAAATCCGACTTTTTGCGACACCACCACGAAGAGGGTTTGTCACAGGATGGTTGACAAATAGTTGCTGAAATGTAACTTTCCATTAATTCGGGTGGCAGCACGTTTCTTCAGCGGGGTCCCCCACCCCCACCTCCTTGGCGTCTGCCATCCGGATTTTTTACAGCGACAAACTTCCCTGAACCAAAACTTGACCCCAAGCGGAAGTTCCCCTATTTTGCCGTCCCCCTTCGCGGGGGTGTAGCTCAATTGGTTAGAGCGCTGCCCTGTCACGGCAGAGGTTACGGGTTCGAGCCCCGCCACTCCCGCCATTCATTTCCCTTGAATCGAGTGTTTACAAGGCGTTGATCAAGCTCATTGGCTTGAAAACGCCCTGATGAAACAGTTTGAATCAACTTTCGGACCACGCAGCCAGACAAATCTGTTCTTAGCTGTGTATGTCCAAATCAAACGACACCGACAATTTCGTATACAACGCCAACGGCGTGCCATTCAAAATCTGGCGTACGCGCAAGCGCACGCGCCGTTGCGATGAAGGGAAGTTCTACTGGCTGCTGGAAGACTATTCAACCGGCAAACGGCGGATTCTGAACCACAAAACCCGCGAAGCCGCCAAGTGCCGGACTGATCTGATCCGCACGGCGATGGCCAAGGGACAGGCAAACCGGTTGGCGCTAACCAACGGCCAATGGCAGGACTTTTGTTGTGCTTGGGAAGAGTTTCGCGCCGTTGAGGTTGGCGGCACTCTCTCCGGTGCGGTCGGCGAGTGGGCCGAAGCAACTCGGCAGAAATTGGCCTCCAATATAAACGCCAGCTTGCCGGATATGGTCACGTATTTCATTGACCATGCCGGTCAAGCTCCCAAACACGTCCCGGAAATTTTTTCCAAAGCAGCGACGGCCTATCAACAATCCCAGGTAGGTTCGGGCCAGCCAGTTTAGCGCCATGCGCAAAGCTCGTTCACAAAATCCGCCGAGCCGTCCCGCAGCCAGCCGTCCAGTTGCGCCTGATCCTTGAGCTGTTGGCCGCGCAGACGCGGCACCACGGCAAAGCTCGTCTTCACTTCCGGCAACGCCGTCATGTCCACCCACAATTTCTCAAACTGGCTGACAGGGAAAACGTCTTCCTGCCCGTGGCCCCAGCGTTTCTTCACGTCCTTGATGGTGATGTAAGTCGGCATGCGCGCCGCGACATTACGGACGGCGGCGGCAACTTTTTCCGCATCACCCAAATCTGCGCGGCTTAATCCGAAAATTTCCAGCAGCCGGTCAATGTGGATCCAGCAGGTGTTGGAATTGTAGAAGCGCAGGTTGAATTCCTCCTCCTCGCGCGGCATCGCCAAGCCTTCGACGAGGCGAACCTGACCGTTCACGCGGGCCAAACCGCCGCCGCGATCTTCCAGCCGACGCGTGATGACCTCGAAGGTGAGGCAGGATGCTTGAGCGAGATGCAAACCAAACATCGCCGGGTCGGCATCCGCACCAAGCGTGTCGATGTTGTGCAGCATCAAATGCTGCAATTGCGGGCGCTCTTGGAGCAACTGGGCGAGCACGCCGTTGCGCAGCAGGTTCGGCACCTCAAACCAGTGGCCGACAGGATGCAGGCATTGCGCAGGAAGATTGTCCGTGTAGTCGCCGCCTTCGCCCGCCGAACCGGCCCAGTTTTGCAGCGCGGTGTGCAGGCTTTCGCGGACTTTTTGCGCCTGCTCGTCGAGGCGCTGCTGCGGCATCTCTTCCCAAAGGAAACGCAGGTCGCGCACCATCGGAATCATGCGCAGGCCGATGGAGCGCCCCGGCGACAACAACAGAGGCCCGGCATAGTCGTAATTTTTCTTCCGCTGCAAAAACTCTTCCGTCGCCGCGTGCGTCAGGTAGCTCGTGGTGAGAATGTGCGGCAGCGCACAGCCGGAGAGCTGGCCGATGCGCCGGCTCTTGGCGAGATGCGTTTCGATAAACGTCCGGTGCGCGCCGTCAAATTTGCAAAACGGATGCAATGCCTTGACCACGCCCGCGCCCTGCGTCCAGCGGCTGCCCACGCCGGCGGCGAGCGTGACGATGGCAAGTTCACCGCGCTTGAGGGCGGCCAGGCCGGCTTCGTAATATTTCTTCGCCAGCGGCCGGGTCGCGTCCAGCACATCCGCGTCCTGAACATCCTTGATATCCGCGCTGGCAGGCAGACGGTTTTGAGCGAGGCCGATGCGGCCGTTCTTCAAATCTTCGCGCACTTGTTCGTGCGGCAAACGATCGAATCCATTTTGCTCCAGCAACTCGCCTAGTGTCTGCTGTTTGCCGGCGCCAGTCTTCAAGCGCGGCAGCAGGCGATCGAACAAAGACTGCATCATGCCGGAAAATTCCGGGCGCACCCGGCAGGCGGCGCTGAACTTGTCCAGCTCCGCCCGCTGCGGCCCGGTGAGCGACTGCGGATCCGCGCGCAGCCAGCGCGGAACGTGCAGCGCGTAATAGCCGCGCGGCAGCAGCGCCTCGCCGCCCTGCAGCAAATCCGCCCAGGTGCCGCGTTCGTTGATGGCGAAGTCGTAGACGACCGGCTCCATCGCGAACGGCAGCGCGTGCTGCAATTCCGTTTTGGTTTGCGACATGATTTCCTGCAAGCGCTGCTGCGCTTCGGCTTTCCGTTTCGGATCAAAAATGAAACCCATGCCGCCGCCGGACATGCCGCCGAGCATCCAGAAGCCCCAGAAATCCGCGCCGAATTCTTTGCGCACGGTGGCGATGAGCAATTCTGTGAAGGCATTGCTCGCCCACGGGATGATGGTCTGGAGCGGCTCGCGGAAATTCTTGGTCGTGAGTTCGCCGAGCTTGCGCACATCGCCGGCGCGCAGTGTGGAAACAATTTCATCCAGCAAACCGATGGCCTGCTGGCGCCCAATCCATTCGGCGGCGGAACGCAGCAGATATTTCTCCGTGACCATTTCCAGGATGGGCCCGACGTTCTGCGCCATGCCGCCGTGGACGAGCACCAGGCTTTGCTGCAAACGCTCGCGGGTCTCGGCGGAAACTTCCTGACGATCCAAAATCTTGTGCGTCGGCATCAAACGACCGCGGCTGATGCCAAACTCCGGTTCGCCTTCCGTCGCCGCGGCGCCGCAGATCAATTTCATTCCCGGCCACACGCCGCCGGAATCCTGCCAGCCGCCGCCGGAACCGCCAAGCCATTCACCGAGCAATGCCCGCGCAAGAACCAGCCGACGCTCGTCCTCCGCGAGGTCGCCTGTGAGTGATTTGGCCTGGCTGGTGGCGCGCATGCACACCGAGACCAACGATGCGAGCAAATTGGTCGAGACGGCGAGACGGGAGCCCTTGGGGATGTCATTGACGTGGCTGACAAGTTCCAGACCACGGCCGGGGCCAACCAGTCGAGCCAAGAGGTCAGCGAGGTCTTGGCCGGAACCTTCGATGCCGGGCGGCACGATTCCCGCCGCAATCACCGCAGCTTTCAACAGGCCAAGATAATCGCGGGCAAAGTCAAACACTTCGGCCAGATTGTTAATGTCTGCACTCGCGCCGAGGTCCACGCTGGTCAGGCGCAGGATGGGCTCGTCGATCACGCGCAGGCAGGCTTCGACCGGCGGCTGCGTGGCCTGGTCACGACCATGCACGCCCAGGTCAATCGAGATATTCAGCACCCGCGCACCCTCGGGAAAATCCATGCCGAGAAAAAAAATGTCGCTCCAGCCGGAATGGCTCAAATCCATTCGCACCGGCGTGCGTTCGCGCAGCACGGGATATGTGCCGTCGTCGCCGCGCTTCAACAATTCCGGACGCACGCGCAGCGGATGATCCATCGGATGGCCCATGCGAAACATCCATTGGTTGCCGCGCACGCTGCGCACGCTGCGGCGCACCTGGTCGGCGAGCGTCTGGAAGGCGATGCGTTGATAGACCGTGGCGAGCGCGCTGGAAATGGCGTCGCTGGGGCCGGAGTTCTTTTGAATCTGCAGAAATTGTTCCAGCGCCTCCTCAAACCGGCGTTGCAAGAGATGCTCAAATCCCTTGAATGGTATCATCCCATCCGCACCGGCGGGGATTTTAGCCGGGAGATGGAAACGGTGGATGGCGTAGAGAAAAAACAGGGCGCGAACGCGCTCATAAAGATTTTCACTCCGGCGGCGGAAAGCGTCCAGTTCCGCGCAGGTCGCGAGCAGTTCTGCCGCCGAAGCTTTCGCACAAATGGCGTCAAGCGACTGATTGCGGATCTGAGGATCCGCCGACGTGATGATTTCGATGAGCGGGCTGGCCATGCAAGTTGTTTCAGTGAGGTTCCTGCGCGAGCAGTTCGACGAGGCCGGCGAGGACTTCCGCGCGGGCCGGCCCGCTTAGGGCCAGGGCCATTTGCGCGTTGAGCAGGCCGTATTTCAGGCCGATGTCGAAACGGCGGCCCTGCAATTCAGCGGCCAGAAAACGTTCGCGCGTTGCGAGTTTGGCCAGGGTCTGACTCAGATTGGCTGGCTGGCTGGCTGCAACTTCTGCGCCGAGCAAATCCATCACCGCCGGCGTCAGCACGTGCATCCCAAAAAAACAAAGATAATGGCCCGCGCGCAAACCGGGAACGATGAGACGTTGTTCCGCGACGGTGGGTGTGGGTTTTTCCAAAACCTCGGAGACGAGGTAAAGACTTTTGCGGTTTTCCGCGAGCCGGCCGCCCGCCACGCCGTAGTAAGGAAGTTTGCTTTCGTGGGTAGCCTGCACGGCGGAAACGGCACAGTTTTCGGCGGCGGCAACTTCGACGAGCTGCCGCGCGCAACTGCGATCATCTCGGCTTAAATAAAGATGATCGCCGACGAGCAATAAAAACGGTTCGCTGCCGGTGAACTTATGCGCACTCCAGACCGCGTGACCGTAGCCGAGGGATTTGCCCTGCTCGACAAATTGCAGACGCTGGCCGTGCGGGCCGGCGGCGGCGCGATAGGCGTCGGCATCCCCAGGAAAAACGACGACGCAGATTTCTTCCGCGCCGGAATTCAGCGCTTCTTCCACAATGATGGTGAGCGCGGTCTTGGTCTTGCCGTCGCGGTCCACGAGGGTTTGCAAAGGAAGCGTCCGTTGGCTTGGCCCGGCGGCGGTGATGACAGCTTTGCGTATATCCATAGGTCTAATGTGAGTTAAAATCAGTCTGCCATTTGCGTTAATATTGGCGACTAAATTCTATTTTCACCATGAAATCCGAGCCCGGCAAATTCCCACAAAGCCGCTTGCACTTGGGTGCATTTCCGCTATAACCACCGCCTCATGCATCAACTCATCCAGAACATGAACGACTGGTATTCGCACGCCCTGCAATCCGGCGGCTACCCGCTCGTTGCGTTCATGATGGCGATCGAAAGCTCCATCTTTCCGCTGCCGAGCGAAATTGTCATTCCCCCGGCGGCGCACCTCGCCCACACGGGGCAGATTCCGCTCACGCTCTGGGGCATCGTGCTCGCGGGCACCATCGGTTCGTGGATCGGGGCAACGGCCATGTATTGGGCCTCGCGGCTGGCGGGACGGCCGCTGCTGGTGCGCTATGGAAAATACGTTTTCATCTCCGCCGAAAAAATTGCCGGCGCGGAACGCTGGGCGGCACATTACGGCGCGATGGGCATTTTCGTCTCGCGGCTGCTGCCGGTGGTGCGGCATCTCATCGGCATTCCGGCCGGCATCGTGCGGATGAACTACTGGATTTTCTCAGTTTACACTCTACTCGGTTCCGCCATCTGGTGCGCGGTGCTGTGCTGGCTCGGCGTGAAAATGGGGCAGGACGAGTCACTGATGAAAGGCGAGTATCATCGCATCACGATCTGGCTCGCGGGCGCGATGGTGGCGCTGGGCGGGCTCTATTATTTCTTCGTGCACCGGCACATGACCAAGAAGCCAGAAGTCAGAAGTCAGAAGTCAGAATAAAATCTATTTGCGAAGATTTTTCAGCTTTTCCACATATCTGTGTTTCAACTGTGGCTGAATAAAATTTCTTTGCACCTTTCGCGCCTTTGCGTGAGATTCAGCGCGTGCCCGTCTCCGAAGCCATCCGCAAAAAGTTAAACACCGTGCCGCACAAGCCCGGCGTGTATCTGCATAAGGATCGCTTCGGCACCGTCATCTACGTCGGCAAGGCGCGTGATTTGCGCAAGCGCATCAGCCAGTATTTCCAATCGTCCCGCCGCCACGGCTGGGATTTGAAGTTCAACGCGCTCGTCGAGGCCATCCACGATTTTGACATTCACGTCGTGCGCAGCGAGCCGGAATCGCTGCTGCTCGAAAGCAAGCTCATCAAGGAATTAAAACCGCGCTTCAACGTCAGCCTGCGCGACGACAAGCGCTATCTGATGCTCAAGGTCAACTTGAGCGACCCGATTCCCAATTTTATCTTCACGCGGCTCAAAAAAGACGACGGCGCGCGTTACTTTGGACCGTTCGTGAATTCCACCGCGCTGCGCAACGCTGTCGCGCTCGCCCGGAAACAGTTCAACCTGCGCGGCTGCCGCGTCTTCACGCCGGGCGAAGCGGACTACAAGCATTGTCTTTACGCCCATCTTAAAAATTGCACCGCCCCCTGCGTCGGCATCGTCACGCGTGGGCAATATCTCGAACAGGTCAAGGCCGCATGCGATTTCCTCGAAGGCCAGTGCCGCGACCTGCAGCCGCAGCTCGAAGCGGAGATGAAAAAAGCCGCCGCCGCACACGATTTTGAAAAGGCTGCCGACCTGCGCGACCTGCTCCGCGACCTGAACGATACCTGGAAGAAGACCGAAAAATTTGCGCGTGTACCATACACCTTGCCGTTGTCAATCAATCCGGAAAATGATCTGGTGGAACTCGCCAAGGTTCTTGGTTTGTCTGTGCCGCCACAGCGGATTGAGGGTTTCGATATTTCAAACATCAGCGGCACCTTCGCCGTCGCCTCGCTTGTGAGCTTCAAGCAGGGCCGGCCTGACCGGGCAAACTATCGGCGCTTCAAAATCAAAACCGTTGCCGGACAGGACGACTTCGCGAGCATGGCAGAAGTGGTGCATCGCCGTTACTC
>CAIOIC010000059.1 GCA_903858275.1 uncultured Verrucomicrobia subdivision 3 bacterium
CTTCGCGATGCAGACTTCCTTGTCCGGCTTCGCGGCCGCGCCGCAGCCGTTGTCGAGCACGCCGGTGCGGAACGCGTAACGACCGAACATGCACAGCGCTCGCGACGGCGCACAAAGCGGCGCGGAGTAACATCGCTCAAACCTCACGCCGCCCGCCGCGAGGGAGTCGAGGTTCGGCGTCTTGAACGTCCCGCCGTAACAGCCCACACCAGGGATGCCGTAGTCGTCGGCAAGGATGAAGATGATATTGGGCTTGTCCGCCGTGGCGGGCTTCTCAACAGCGTGCGTCGCAGTCATCAGTATCACCAGCAAGAGAGCGAGCGTTGTCAGTGTGTATTTCATAGTTTTAGTTTTTGCAGGAATGCTGCAAAATGAAATCCACGATGGGCTGCGGGTCACGCAGGCTGTGGGGATGATGCCCCACACCGGGCTTGGTGATAACCTTGATTTCGCCGCCGAGTTTTTCGTAGCGCTCTTTGACCAACAAAGTGTTCTCCGGCATCGGCACAACCTCGTCGGCATCGCCGCAGACACTTAAAATCGGGATCTTCGCTTGGGCCAACGGCGCCAGATTGTCCACCGGGTTCAATTTGTAAGCGCGCGCCGATTCCTCATCGAGACCATAAACTTTTTTGCAGCGAGCCCAGTCGTTGGTCGAGCCCTTGCCCCGGCCCCAGCCGGCGGGCCAGCTTTTAAAATCGCAGACCGGCGCATCCACATAAAGACAGGCCACCCGATCGGGATGACGCGCCGCCCAGTTAAAGGCGAACAAACCGCCCCGGCTAAAACCTTCGAGCACCGGCCTGGTGGCGAGCTGAAACTGGCCGGTCAAGTGTTCATAGAAACGATCCATGTGATCCAGCGCCACCGGAGCGCCATACATATTCTGGACATCCATGTAAGCCACATGCCAGCCATTCGAGAGCAATGCCAAATCGCCTTGCGGCTCGTGTCCGAAAAATTCCGTGCGCCAGATCCACGGTTTGCCCGCTGCGGGGAGCGATGGGCATACAAGCAGACAATCGCGGCCATCCACGGAAAAGTTAAGTTTGCGGAAGCCGTGCCACAAATTCGTCCCGGGCGTCGAGGCTCTTTCATGTCCGGCTTTGGCTTCGTTGGGAACCACCTTCACATCGGCGGCGCGCGGTGCAGCTAGTGGAACCGCCAGCAGCATGGCGGTGAGGGTGAAGAACGTAATCGTATTCATGTGCGTGTTTCTTGGCTTTGCGACCCTCCGTAGTTAATCGTGCGTAAAAACAAACTTAATCTTTTTGCGGGCTTCCTTATTTGGCAGCCTTGCCATTATTGGTTGTCGGCAACGTTTCCTGCGGCAGGGCATCCGCAAATCTTTCCCACGCTTCCGATTCCACTTTGAAGGCGTAGGCTGGCCGGTTGTTTTCCCCCTGAACCTCCTTGGGCAGATCGATGACCAGAGCGTCACCTTCCATCCACCACTTCAGATCCTGAGCATATCCCAACAAACGGATGGCAGAGCCGGCTTTGGGTTTTATCATCCGGCTGCGCAGCGTTTCCCCGGGCCACGCGAGGCTCAAAATGTAGACAAACTTTTTATCCTGGGTGCGCGTGAAGCGTATGCTTTTTTCCTCGTGCCAGCGCAGATAGGGGCGGGTGGCAAAGATCGCCTCGCCGTTGACCTTCAGCCACGCGCCAGCTTCCTGCAATTGCTTAACGATCTCGGACGGGAACTTGCCGTTTGCATCGGGGCCAATCCCGACCATGAAGTTGCCACCCTTGGCCACCGCGTCGACCAGATTGGTGATGATCCAGTCACCTCCCTTGAAATGGTCCGTCGGCCCGCGGTAAGAGAATCCTTTCCCCAGCGGATAAATCACGAACCACGGCATGGCGGTGTTTTCTTTACTGCCGGGAACAAAGCCTTCGGGGGTGTAATAGTCGCCATAGTTCCCGATGCCACGCGCGCGAAACATCACGTCGGGCTGAAGCTGGCGCAGCGCCAGCATGGTCTCACGCGTC
>CAIOIC010000060.1 GCA_903858275.1 uncultured Verrucomicrobia subdivision 3 bacterium
CAGATGAATTTTGGGAAAGGTGAATCGGGCGGAAATAATCAACTTATCGTGAACCCCGGTAAAAGGAGTCGTCCGGTAACTCCGCGGGATGGCGCTGGCAGCCATGGTCTTCAGCACCCCCGCCTCCCAACAGGTCACGGTATCAACAAAATCGTAGATGGCCAGCGGCGGGTTGATGGCCCCGCCGGCATTCATGGCCAGAGCGCCCCCGATATTCCCGGGCGCGGAGGCCAGATAGTAAAAGCTTTCCAAGCCATGCTGCTGGCAAAAGCGCAACACTTTCATCAGTGAGACAGTAGAAGAAATCTCCATCGTCATGCCGGCGGGCGTATCGGAAACCACTTCAAAAATCTCCGGCAACTGATTCTTGAGGACCGCCGCTTTTATATTCCGCGCCGCAAAGAAGGTGTTTGACCCCTTGCCCAGAACATAGGGAGCCAAGCCGGCGCTCCGAGCGTGGGCGATGTAAGTCGCAAATTCGGCAACCGAGGTGAATTCCGCATAATTGGCGACCTGATGACGCGTGCGATAAGTCGAAAAATCATCCCCGGTCTTGGCCACAAATGGAGGATATGTTTTCATACGCCGTTCTCTGGGATGTCTGCGGGCGGCCGCCAAATCAACTATGCCGCCGCCGCAACTGACTCAGCACTTCATCAGTTGGAATTCGGGGAGATGCCGCCACCACAAATTCCTCCCGCAAACAACCGCCCGCCAGAAGCGTGATGATCATCTCGGAGTCAGGAATGTTCAGCCCGCGCCGAAATTGCCGGTCTTCCCGCGCCGTCTTGCTCCAGTTCAGGTAACATGTGCCAAAACCCAAGGCATGCATCCCCAGGGCAAAGGTCTGGGCAAAGATGCCGCCATCCACATAAGCCTGATTGCGCTCGCCCGCCCGGTTGAATGCCCCCAGCTCCGAAGTCACCACAAAAACTGCCGCTGCATTCTCACCGAACCCGCCGGCGCCTTTTTGATGAGCGAGGGTTTTGGCGATAATATCCGGGTCGGTTGTATAATGCAGCCGGCAGCTCTGGCGGTTACAAACCGAAGGCGACCGCTGCGCAATGCGGACCGCCTCGCGAATCGAGGCTTCAGGAATCTTACCAGCAGCAAACTGGCGCACACTGTGCCGGGTGGCAAAAAACTGGAACGCATCCGGCGGCAGGCTGGCGGCAATTTCCCGTTTGCACACTTGCCGCAAACCACCTGGCGCATCAAATGATGTCTGACTCTGGGTGATTTCATTCTTGAGGGATTGGAAGCGCGCCACTAAATCTGCATCCGTATCACCGGTGGCCGCATTAAATTCAAGCACGCAGCCGACAACCTCGACGGTATATCGGCAAACCGGGTCCGGTCCGAATTGCTGCTGAAAGCGCAACGCCTCACCCAACAGTTCCCGGCATTTCGCTTTTCCAAACCCCGGCTTTCGTTCCTGAAGTGCCAAGCCCTTTTCCAACGCATGCACGCTCATCAGCAGATAAGCCCGCGCCGTTTTTCGCGATCGGAAGCGCGCAAAGGCTTGGGAATGACGCCAGTAACGCCGGATATCGTAGAGATACGAATCCGCAAAATCCCACGCGGCGACCAGGATATTCTTCAGCCGATTCATCATAAAAAATGCGATCAGTGATTCCGCAAGCGCCGCGCCACGGCACCGAGCGGAGTCTTGCTTGCCCAGCACCGGACTTTGAACGGAAATTTCCGCACCGGTGTTAAAATCCTTCGCGAGGCCGTGACCAAGCCGGGCAATTCCACGCTCCCTTTGGCCGTCGCAATAAAACCATTCATCAGCCGCTCTTTGTAGGAATGCTCCCCGCAGCCCAGGTCAATGGTGTGGATGCCCATGGCCGGGGCGGCTTCCGCCATCTTGAGCAGCAGCATCACCCCCGGGGAATATTTTGAGAACGCCGGGTCATAAGAGGGAAACCAATAATGCCAGATGGTCGCGGAACGCATCCCGAAATGGGCCGCCACCAATTTGTCTCCGGCATACAGCAAAGACAACATGCCGGAGAATTCCGGAGTCCGGGCCGCATGGATGCCCTCCATGGTTTGCCGCACCCAGGGGATGGAGAAAATATCCCGCCACCGGTTGTGCTGGAACTGCGCCGTCTTCCAGGCCAGCAACTGGTCGAGCATCGCCTGATCGGGTGAACCGGCGATAAAGTTCAGCGGGCCGACTTCACGTTCCAAGCG
>CAIOIC010000061.1 GCA_903858275.1 uncultured Verrucomicrobia subdivision 3 bacterium
GACGTTGTCATCGAACCGGCCCTCGCGGTTGGGGGCGCAGTTCAGTTGAAAAACCATGTTGCGCTGATTATCGGGAATCAGGTGTTGCTTGACGATCCAATCAACCGAGCGGAGCGGTGAGGACGGATAATCGGCGCGCCAGAACCAGGTGTTCTGAATCGTATCGCCGCCCACGGCAGGCCAGTCGGCGCCAGCCGGCAGATTCACACGCGCGTTAAGTTCGATGTGCGGCACGTCGCTCACAAACCGATTGCGCGAGTGATTCAGGACGAGGCAATCGGGTTGCAGGGATTTGATGTGGCGGTAGATCACGGCATAAGAAATATCGGAAAAGGTCGGGCTTTCATGCCAGTTGTTGCCCCAAGCGTCGAACACGACATAGAGAATCTCGCCGTAGTTCGTCAGTAATTCGGTGAGCTGGCTCTTGATCAGCTGGATTTTTTCCGGTGACACCCCGCCCTGCTCCGCGACACCGGAGATCCGCTCGGTGCGGTCGCGGATCGAGTAATACAGTCCCACCTTGAGGCCCCGTTTCCGAAATGCCTCCGTGAACTCGCGAACGATGTCCCGCTGGCATCCCTGCACCACCGTATAGGTGGAGTATTTGCTGGGCCACAGGCAGAATCCGTCGTGATGCTTGGTGGTCAGGACGGCGAACTTCATCCCGGCGCTCCTGGCGGCATCCGCCCACTGGCCGCAGTCCAGCTTGGTCGGATTCACCAGCGCGGGGCTTAAATCATCACCCGTCCCGGAAATCCCATCTTTGCCCTGGCGGGGCGGCGCGTGATCCGATTGGAGTTGGTTGGTGACATCAAGAAAGGTCGCGGGGCTCAGGTGGATGAACATGCCGAAACGCAGGTTCACCAAATCAAGCTGGAGTTCAGAAAGCGGCTTGGGCACGACCGTCGAAACCGCGGCTACCCTACCCGCCGCGCAGAGCAACAGAGCGGCGAAGGCCAATTTTGTGAATTTTCTAAAGGTCATACTATTTTTAAATGGTCATTGCAATTTCATCGCCACGGGAGACCGCTCCGTTGAATCCGTCTTCGCGGTCAGCGGCTTTTGATCTTTCACCAGCGCCGAACCCGCGGTCCACGGTTTCACGCCATACGGGAAGGCGCCGATGTCAGGCGCCTGCCCGCCTGCACCCAAGGCGTACGGCGCACGCACCAGGCCGGCGCGGCGGGCGGGGGAATCAGCCTGCAATTCGAAGCGCGAGCCGGGAACGAACCGCGGGTCCGTTTCGCTGAACAGGTTATCCGAAACCGCCGAGCCTACTCCGGGCGCGGCCTTCGCAAGGAAGATATTGTTGGCCACCAAGGTCTCCGGAGTGGGGCAGTGCTTCCAGCCGAGACTCCAGTCCGAGGCGGCCAGCGTGTTGTTGAGAACGAGGATGTTCCGGTTCGTCTCGTGCTTGTCCGCGCGCGAGTTCAGGATCAACGCACGGTCCACGTTCCAAGTGGCATTGTGGTCGATCACGTAATTCGAACTGCCATTGTCGAGGTAGATGCCCTTGGAATTGTTCCCGTGCTTCAGGCCGTTGCTCGGCCCGTCGGTGTCATGAATCCGGTTGTAACAGACGCGCGTCCCCTTTCCGTCGGTGGCGGCGGCGTAAACGCCGCCGAAGTCCGTCATCTGAATGCCGCCGCGCGACAGGTCGTTGTATTCAATCAGCCCCGCCTGGAGATGCCCCATGTCAATCATCCGGTGGCCGACGTCGTAAATCGTGTTGTGCGAGATGACCGCACCGCTGCAACCGCCGCCGGTGTTGATGCCCGCACCCACGCCGCCGGAGTAGTCAATATCGTGAATGATGTTATTGGAAACGATGTGACCTGAACCAAGCAGCGTCACGCCGTTGCCGGCGCTGAAGGCGAGGATGCTGTTGCGGAGC
>CAIOIC010000062.1 GCA_903858275.1 uncultured Verrucomicrobia subdivision 3 bacterium
GTGAACGGCTTTAAGACGTATTCGTGCGACATGGCGTGAAATTGAAAGCGCAAACGGCGGCGGGCGAAAGGAAAAACTTCGGCCGGGTCGCGCGAAGGCAGCGAAGTGGGCGAAGGATTTTAAGAAGTGGAAGAAATGGGTTTATCCTTCGCAACCTTCGCTGCCTTCGCGCGACCTCCTTTCCACGCGAAAAACATAGCAGCGCAGCTGGCTCAAAAAAATGTGGCGCCAGCCGAAAGACCAGCCCGACTTTCCGGCCAGCCCGCCAAACTTTCCCGCCTTCTAGCTCGGCTAGACGGCGTTCTAGCGTGACTTTATTACGTTCGAGTCAGACTTTATTGCGTTCTAGCACGGCTAGGTTGCGTTCCAGCACGACGAAATCACGTTCTAGAACGCAGGTTAGACGCCAAAAACCGCTAAAAATGCCATTTTAGCACCTTTTACCTCCGTAAGTGGTCAAAAATCGAAAGTTGGCGGCAGAACGGAGTTAGGAATTCAACGCCCAGTTGCCAAATTGCCAAGTTCCAGGGCAAAACCCGGCTCCACAGCGGGGATGGACCGACCAAAACGGTAGGAAATAGCCGAGCCTCCGCCCGTCGGGAAATGCCGCTGGCAAGAAACAATTTAAACCGCCTATGAATGAGGAAAGCAGGAAGGCAGGAATCAACTCTTCAAGATCTTTTCCTGCTTTCCTGCCTTCCTTATTGGCCGGCTTTTCCAATGGCGAAATAGCAGCAGAGCCAGGACGAGGCCGGTGACGCCGGTGCACACCGGCGCGAGGTAGCGGTCGAACGGGATGGAACCATGACGCGGTAGCCGGAGCTGCGCGGAGAAGATTTCGCCGTTGCCGGGAATTGAGGTTTTCGCGACGACCCCGCCGCCGCCCGTGATGGCTTGCGAAATGCCGGAGCTGGTAACGCGGAAAATGGGGACGCCGTATTCCGCCGCCCGCACGGGCGCGACGCGGGCGTGCAGTTCGTGCTGATGCCGGCCCCATTCCAGCACGTCCATCGTCGGGACAATGAGCAGTTGCGCGCCTTGCCGGACGAGTTCGTCGGTGATGCGCGAGTAGCTCAGGTCGTAGCAGACGCAGAGGCCGATCTTGCCCCACGGCGAATTCCAGATTTTCTGTTCCGGCGCCCGCAGACCGTCCTTGAAAAACTGAATGGGCACGCTTTTGACCTGTTTGAAAACAACTTCGCCATTCGTGCCGATGACGAAGGCGGTGTTGTAGTAATTGTTTGAGCCGACCGGGTCTTTGCCGCCGACAACCAGAAATCGGGCGCGGCTGCGGCACCAATCCTTGAGCGCGTTCGGCGGCGGACCGTCGAGCGTATATTCGCTCAAGACCAAGATGGACGCATTGGTGTTCTTGGCGAGGGCTTGGTCGAGGATTTTTGGAATGATGTTTTCCGTCGGAAATTCCATTTGGACGCCGACGAGGGAAACCGGTTTGTGGTTTGCGCTATAAGCATAAATCTTCATTCCAGAACCGAACTGTAAAAACCAAGCCAACGGGATCAAAAACAAAACAGCCAGACTCGCAATTTGAATTTGAATTTTTTTGAATGACTTTCTGAACGCAAAAATTATTGCCGCAGAGAAAAGTATAAATCCAACGCCATACATTCCGAGATTGATAAGCGGTGCGATTTGAAGGTTAGGGTAAGCATACCCCACATTCAGCCACGAAAACTTCAGGTAGTAGAGTTCACTGCGGAAGTATTCGAGGCCCGTCCAGACAATCGGAATCAGCCATGCCGCTTTGGTTTTTCCCCAGCGCCGGATTGCGCCGCAGACAATCGCCGTGAACAGCCCGACCCAAAACGCCAGCACCAGCCACAGCACCACGGCGGCGACGTTGAAGATGCGCCAGAAGAAAAACAGTTGCGGTGCGTAACAAAGAAAGCCCGTCGCCAGCCCGAAATAAAATGCCCTCCGGACATTCGGCTGGTCGGTAAGCCGGACTAGCCCATAAGCGTAGCCGAAGATCAGCAGGCCGGCGGCGGGAAAGCGGATTGAAGTGTAGGCCGCATGAAAGCAAGCCGTGGCAAGCGCGAGCCAAAGAAAAGATTTTTTCCAGCCAGGAGTTTCCGCCGAAGGATTGGCGATGTGCATGACAAATTGAAACGCCAATCAATCAATAAGGAAAGCAGGAATGTTCTTTTCAAATTCTATTCCGCTTTCCTGCTTTCCTTATTGAATATTTTGGAGAATAACTGCGTCATGCAAAACAAAGTCGTGCTCGCGTTCCTGGACGATGTTTATGAAGACTTGGAGCTGTGGTATCCCAAGCTGCGGCTGGAGGAGGCGGGCTATGCGTTGAAATGCGCCGCGCTGGAAATCAGGACCTACGCCGGCAAGCACGGTTATCCTGCCACGGCGGATCTGCTGCTGCAAGACGCGCGCAGCGAGGATTTTTGCGGATTGCTCGTGCCCGGCGGTTTCATGCCGGACAAATTGCGTCGCGATCCGAAGGTGCTGTCGCTCACGCGGGAGTTCTTCGCGCAGGGCAAGCTCGTTGCCTTCATCTGTCACGGTGGCTGGATTCCCATTTCCGCCAAAATCCTTTCAGGTAAACGCGTCACCGGCTCGCTCGGCATCAAGGACGACCTGGAAAACGCCGGCGGCATCTGGGTGGACGAGCCGGTGGTGGAGGACGGCAATTTGATTTCCAGCCGCACCCCGAAAGATTGCGCGCCGTTCGCGGCGGCGATGGTGAAATTTCTCAATGAAGCAAAATGAATAAGGAAGGCAGGGAAACAGGAAATAAAAACGAGCAAGGCGCTTCGCTTTTCTATTTTTTATTCCTGCCTTCCTGCTTTCTTTATTAATATTAGAACATGATTAAACTGGCTCACGAAGAATTGACCGGACGCATCATCGCGTGTGCGATTGAAGTTCATAAAGCGCTTGGCCCCGGCTTTCTGGAATCTATTTACGAGGCGGCGCTGGTGGTGGAATTGAAGCGGGCGGGTTTGAGGGTGGAACAGCAAAAGCCGCTCCCGATTTTCTACCGCGAGGTTATGGTTGGGGAGCATCGGCTGGATTTGCTGGTGGAAGACAAAATCGTGGTGGAGTTGAAAGCCATTTCAGAACTGGAGGACCTTCATTTTGCCATCGTCCGGTCGTATTTGAAAGCCGCCGGCCTGGAACACGGCCTGTTGCTGAACTTTGCCGCCATGCCGTTGACGGTGAAACGCGTTATTTATCAGTCCGTTTCCTGATTTCCTTATTGAGTTTATCCCCCGGCGTTTCTAAACTTTTCGCATGGATAGTTCGTCACCGTCGCAGTTGGCCCAATACATTCCGGTTCTGTTCCTGCTCGCCGCCGCCGTCGGTTTTGCGGGTGGGACGCTGTTGATTTCTGTCCTGCTCGGCAAATACGCCAGGTCTTCCAAGGCCAAGGACACCGCTTACGAATGCGGCAAGGATCCGATTGGCGCGGGCAGTTCGCGTTTTTCGGTCAAGTTCTATCTCGTCGCGATGCTGTTCATCCTGTTCGATATCGAAGTGGTGTTCATGTATCCGTGGGCGGTGGTCTATCGCGATATGCTGGCGGAACACGCCACCCGCAACCTCATTTTCGGCTCGATGATTTCCTTCCTCGGCATCCTGTTTGCCGGTTACATCTATGCGTTGAAGAAAAAGGCGTTTGACTGGAAACAATGATTTCAGAAAACACTAAAAGCGCTGAAGCGAACTTTGCTTCAGCGCTTTTTGCTTTTTCACCAACGGTTATTTGCTCGCGAGCGATGCGGTCACAATCGACTGCGCTTCGGCAATGATCGTGTCCAGGTGCGCTGGACCTTTGAAGCTCTCGGCATAAACCTTGTAAATGTTTTCCGTGCCGGACGGCCGCGCGGCGAACCAGCCGTTCGCCGTCTCCACTTTCAGGCCGCCGATGTCCGCGTTGTTGCCGGGCGCGCGGGTGAGCTTTTGTGTGATGGCGTCGCCGGCCAGCGTCTTGGCGGTCACGGCTTCGGGGGTGAGTTTCTTGAATGCCTGCTTTTGTTCCGGCGTGGCGGCGGCATCAATGCGTTTGTAGCTCGGCGCGCCGAACTTCGCGGTGAGTTCCGCGTAATGCTGGCCGGGGTCTTTGCCGGTCGTGGCGCAGATTTCCGCCGCCAGCAGGCCGAGGATCAAGCCGTCCTTGTCCGTGCTCCACACGCTGCCGTCGCGCCGCAGGAAGCTCGCGCCGGCGCTTTCCTCGCCGCCGAAACACACCGAGCCGTCGGCCAATCCGGGAGCGAACCATTTGAAACCAACGGGCACTTCCATGAGCTTGCGTCCGAGCGCGCCCACGACGCGGTCGATGATGCTGCTGCTGACGAGCGTTTTGCCGACGGCGGAATTCTGGTTCCACTGCGGACGATGCGTGAGCAGGTAATTGATGGCGACGGCGAGATAATGATTCGGGTTTAGCAAACCCGCCGAGGGCGTGACGATGCCGTGGCGGTCGGCGTCCGGGTCGCAGCCGAACGCGATGCTGAATTTATCCTTCAATCCCACGAGGCTCGCCATCGCGTAGGGGCTGGAGCAATCCATGCGGATTTTCCCGTCGTGATCCAGCGTCATGAAGCCGAACTGCGGATCAACCTTGGTGTTCAAGATGGTGATGTCCAAGCCGTAGTATTCCTTGATCGGCTGCCAGTAGGGCAGCGACGCACCGCCGAGCGGATCAATGCCGATGCGCACGCCAGCAGCCTTGATGGCCGCCATGTCAATCACCTCGCCGAGCGTGGCGACGTAAGGCGTGATGAAATCGTGTTGGTGCGTATTGCTCGCCTGGAGCGCGGATTCGTAGGTGAGGCGTTTCACGTCTTTGTTGCCGCCGCGTAGCAGTTCGTTCGCGCGGTTTTGCACCCAGTTGGTGATGTCCGTGTCCGCTGGGCCGCCGTTGGTGGGGTTGTATTTGAACCCACCGTCCGTGGGCGGATTGTGCGACGGCGTGATGACGATGCCATCCGCCAGGCCATTCGTGCGCCCGCGATTGTAAGTCAAGATGGCGTGCGAAATCGAAGGTGTGGGCGTGAGGCCATCATTGCGCTGGATGAATGTCTCCACACCATTCGCCGCGAGCACTTCGAGCGCGGTGCGTTGCGCGGGCGCGGAGGCGGCGTGCGAATCTTTGCCGATGTAAAGCGGGCCGCTGATGTTTTTGCCTTTGCGGTATTCGCAGATGGCCTGCGTCGTCGCGAGGATGTGTGCCTCGGTGAACGTGCCGTTGAACGGCGTGCCGCGATGCCCGCTCGTGCCGAAGCTGACGAGCTGGTGGGGGTTCGCTGTGTCCGGCTTGAGTTCGTAGTAGCAGCGTTCGAGCTGGCTGACATCAATCAACCGTTCGGCGGGGGCGGGTTTTCCGGCCAGTATATGTAAGCTCATGTGAAATTCAGAATTACGGACCGCATTTTGTGGCAGACGATTCCTTCGCGCAAGGTGGGTTTTCTGTTTTTTAAAAACGATTGCCATTGCCGGTGGCTGGAAAATCATTCTCGCCAAAATGGCCGTTTCGGCTATTTTTCTGGCTGAATTAAAATGATGTTTACCGGCACTTACACTGCGATTGTCACGCCGTTCAAAAATGGACGGGTGGATGAACCCGCGCTGGCGCGTCTCATCCAAGCCCAGATCAAGGGCGGTGTGGACGGCATTGTGCCCGTCGGCACCACCGGCGAATCACCCACGGTGGATTACGATGAACACATCCGCATCATCGAGCTTTCCGTGAAAAATGCGGCGGGCAAAATCAAAGTGCTCGCCGGCACCGGCGCGAACTCCACCTCCGAGGCGATTTATCTCACGCAGGCAGCGGAACGCGTCGGTGCGGATGGTTCATTGCAGGTCGCGCCGTATTACAACAAGCCGTCGCCGGAGGGCTTGTATCAGCATTTCAAGGCCGTTGCGCGGGAGACGAAGCTGCCCATCGTGCTTTACAGCATCCCGGGCCGCTGCGGCATTGAGATTGCCGTGGACACGGTGAAGCGCCTCGCCGCCGATTGCCAAAACATCGTCGGCATCAAGGAAGCGGGCGGCAGCGCGGATCGCGTTTCGCAATTGCGCGCGGCGCTGGGCGCGAAGTTCACGATTTTGTCCGGCGACGATTCGCTGACGCTGCCGTTCATGTCCGTCGGTGCGCAGGGCGTCATCAGCGTGGCGTCCAATGTCATTCCCCGCGAGGTTTCGCGGATGGTGAACGCCTTTGCCCGCGGCGATGTGAAGCAGGCGGCGCAGTTGCACGCGAAGTTTTATCCGGTATTCAAGGATTTGTTCCTCGAGACGAATCCGGTTCCCGTCAAGGCCGCGCTGGCGATGCTGGGCGTGGTCGCGGAAGAATATCGCCTGCCGCTGGTCGCCATGAGCGCCGCGAACCGCGCGAAGCTCAAGGCTACGCTGAAGGCGTGCGGTATTTTGAAATAAGCAGCTGGGAGATGGAAGTTGGGCCAGCGCCTGACCCCATCTGCCAACTCTCCAACTCCTATGATTAAAGTCATCATCAACGGATTCAAAGGCCGCATGGGCCAGGCGCTCGTGAATTGCGTGCCCCAGCATCAGGAACTGGAACTCGCCGCCCAGGTGGACGCGGGCGACGATCTTGCCGCCGTCATCGGCTCGGGCGACGTGGTGATTGACTTTAGTTCGCAAGCCGCGACCGTCGGCGTCGCGGCGTTGTGTGCGCAGCACCAAAAGGCGCTGGTCATCGGCACCACCGGTCACTCGGATACCGAGACGTTTGAGATCCGCAAGCTGGCCAAAGCCATCCCGATCGTCTGGGCGTCAAATTTTTCCACCGGCGTCAACACGCTGTTCTGGCTCACGCGCAAGGCGGCGGAAATTCTCGGCCCGGACTTCGATCTCGAAGTCGTCGAGATGCATCATCGCCTGAAGAAAGATGCGCCGAGCGGTACGGCCAAAACGCTCGCGGAAATTCTTGCGGACGTGCGCAAGGTGCGGCTGAGCGAAGCGGCGCGGCACGGTCGTGCGGGTATTGTCGGAGCGCGCTTGCAGAGCGAAATCGGCGTCCATTCGATTCGCGGCGGCGATGTCGTTGGCGACCACACGGTTATTTTTGCGAACACCGGCGAGCGCGTGGAACTGACGCACAAGGCCTCCAGTCGCGATACGTTTGCCAACGGTGCGTTACGCGCGGCGGAGTGGGTCGTGAATCAGCCGCCCGGCATCTACGATATGCAGGCCGTGCTGGGGCTGAAATGAATTCGCAATGCGGAATTCGGAGTGCGGAATGAAAATTACTGTGCGCCCGGCAAAAAATTCCGCGCTCCGCACTCCGCGCTCCGCGCTGGCCTTTGTCGCCCTTGGCTCCAACCTCGGTGATTCGCGTCGGATTCTCTTGGACGCGCTGGTGCGGTTGCAGAATCTTTCAGACCAGCCGATTCTAAAATCTTCCCTGTGGCAGACAACGCCGGTGGCTTGTCCGCCGGGTTCGCCAAAATTTCTAAATGCCGTTGCGGCTTTGGTGCCGCAAAGTGGTGAAACGCCCGCCTCGCTGCTGAAAAAACTGCGCGACTTGGAAAATGAATTTGGTCGCTCGCCCAAGAAAGTTTTTAACGAGCCGCGGCCGCTGGATTTGGATTTGATCGCGTTTGGCGACGAGCGGTGCGATTCGCCGGAATTGATTTTACCGCATCCGCGGGCGCATTTGCGGCGGTTTGTGCTTCAGCCGTTGAGCGAGATTGCGCCGGAGTTGATCTTGTCGGGGCAGGGGCAGACGGTTTCCGAATTACTCGTGTTGTTGCCTGCCGGTGAAAGCGTCACCCGAATTTGAGCGTGTTGCCAAAAATCCGCCGGTGTTCCTGGATGGCGTAGCGGTCGGTCATGCCGGCGATATAATCGCATACGGCGCGGTGCCGGCTGACGCGGCGGGTGCGCTGGGGGGAGGAATTGGCGATTTCGCCGGGATGTTTCAGGTAATAGGCGAACAAATCTTTCATCAACTGTTTTGCCCGGATGTGCGGCTCGTTGACGACGGGATTGAAATACAGGTTTTTGTAGAGATAGCGGCGCAGTTCGACATTCAGTTTGCGGCGCTCCGGGCTGTATTGAATCAGGGGTTTGGCGAAGCGGCGCACGTCATCAGCGGATTGGACGCCGCTGGCTTGAATCAGCCGCTCGCTGTTGACGACGACGTCGCTGATCTGCTGGTCAATGATGGTGCGGATGGTGAAGTAGCGGCGGCATTCGTCCGGCAGGGCGCCGTGCTCCTTTTTGACGCGGCGGGCGGCCTGGTCCCAGACGCGGACATGGCGGCTTAATTCCTTTTCCGAAAGCAATTCCGAGTCGAGGCCGTCGTCGAGGTCGTGGCTGTAATAGGTGATCTCATCGGCGAGATTGGCGATCTGCGCTTCGAGCGACGGATTTTTGGCGAGGAAACCCTTTTTGACGCCGGGCCGGTCAAAGGCGGTTTGATGTTTGGCCAGGCCTTCCAGCACTTCCCAGGAAAGATTCAAGCCCTGAAAGCCGGGATATTTTTGTTCCAGCTCTTCCACGAGGCGCAGGCTGTGATGGTTGTGTTCAAAACCGCCGTGCCCGCGCATCAGCTCGTTCAAAACGGTTTCGCCCTTGTGGCCGAAGGGCGGATGGCCGAGGTCGTGCGCGAGGGCGATGGTTTCCGCCAGATCCGTGTTTAATTTCAGCGCGCTGGAAAGGTTGCGCGCGATGGCTGCCACCTCGATGGTGTGCGTGAGCCGCGTGCGGAGATGGTCGCCGGTGCCGTTGAGGAAGACCTGCGTCTTGTATTCCAGCCGGCGGAAGGCGCGTGAATGGATGACGCGGTCGCGGTCGCGCTGGTATTGCGTGCGCCAGACGGGCGGGGGTTCGGAAAAAGTCCGGCCGCGCGTGCCGCCGCTGAACTGGGCGTAGGGAGCTAGAAACTGGCGTTCCTGTTGCTCGAGATCCAGGCGGGTGCGTGGCATGGTTTATTTCTTCAACAGTTCCTGCACGGAGATGCCGCGCAGTTCAAACAGCCGGCGGATGGTGTCTTCGATCAGATTGTTCGGGCAGCTGGCCCCGGCGGTGATGCCGACGGTGAGATTGCCGGCGGGCAGCCAGTCGCGGGTTTCGACTTCCTCTTTTTTGTGCTGGTTGTAATGCACAATCAGCTTGTCCGACTGCATTTTGGTTGCGTTTTTGATGAAGTAGGTCGGCAGCTTGGCTTCGCCCATCTCGGCGAGGTGCGAGGTGTTGGAGGAATTGTATCCGCCGACGACGATGAGCAGGTGGGGCGGGTCGAGGAGCATCTTTTCCAGCGCGTCCTGGCGGTCCTGCGTCGCGCCGCAAATCGTGTCGAAGAAGCGGAAATGGTGGCCGATGTTTTCCGCGCCGTATTTTTTTTCCATGACGGCCCGGAACCGGCGCTGCACCTCCTCGGTTTCGCCGCGGAGCATGGTGGTTTGATTGGCCACGCCGACGGCCTGCAGATGCAGATCCGGATCGAAGCCGGCGGAAAACGCGCCGTCAAATTTATTCAGGAATTCCTGCTTGTCGCCGCCGTGGAGGATGTAATGGCAGACGTAATCCGTCTCCGCGAGGTTGTAGACCACAAGGTAATGGCCGCTGCCGTAGGCGCGCGCCTGCGAGGTGGTGGCTTTGGTTTCCTCGTGCTTGGCTTTGCCGTGGATGATGCTGGTGACGTGCTCCTTGGAGTATTGCCGGACGCGTTTCCAGACGCTCATCACGTCGCCGCAGGTGGTGTCCACGAGCACGCAGCCTTTGGCTTCAATTTTCTTGCGGGTGCTGACCTCGGTGCCGAAGGCGGGAATGATGACCACATCCCCGGATTCCAGTTGCTCGACTTCCTCGTCGGTCGGTTTCGGGGCGATGATCTTGATGCCCATGTTGCGGATCTGGTCGTTGACCTCCGGGTTGTGGATGATCTCGCCGAGCAGGTAAATCGGCGTGTTTGGCGCCATGTCGGAAAAATATTTCCGCGCGGCGTAGGCGAGATCGATGGCGCGTTCCACGCCGTAGCAAAAGCCGAATTCCTTCGCCAGCTTGACGGTGAGCCCGCCGGCGGCCAGCACGCCGCCGTTGGCGCGGATGCTCTCCACAATCTCGCTGCGGTAATGCGACAGCACCTGGGCTGAGACGGCTTCCATCACATCGGGTCGGCGGAGGTTGATTTTGCCGGGCGTGGCGTGTGCTTCCTTTGACATGGCGAAAAACTAGCCGCGTTCGGCGGCAGCGTCGAGCAGAACTTCGGCGGGAATTTCATTGCGCCGCGCCGGAAAGTCGGGACAATGGCGTCGCGTCGGAGCGTAGCTCAGCCTGGTAGAGCACTTGCTTTGGGAGCAAGACGTCGCAGGTTCGAATCCTGTCGCTCCGACCATTTCCTGCAATCCCCCCCGGCCCCTCTTTTCTTTAGGCGCGCTTTCCATTCTTGACGGCGGCCGCGTTCCGGCTGATGAATTAATGGATTCCATAAAAAAAAAGTTGCTTTGCCTTATCGTGTGAAATAGTTTCAAACAGCCATTTATCCATTTAACGGAAACAACTTATGAGCACATCATTGAACTCTATTGCCTTTAATAACCCGTCGTCGCGCCTTTGCCTGCGCGCCGCGTGCCGCTGGCTGATGGTGGCGGCGCTGCTGCTCGGCGTGAGCGCGCAGGCGGCCAACACCACCAATGTCTTTGTCGGCGCTACGAACGGTAGTCTTATTGTGGCGGGCAACTGGAGTTCGGGCGCGTTGCCCACCGCCGCCAGCGATGCGGTCTTTGATGGGACGGTCGGCCCGGGCATCCGTACGCTGACCAACGACCTGACCATGGGCTCGCTCAATGTGACCACCAATGCCGGCACCTATTCCATCCGCAATGATACCACCGCCTTCACCACCAACGCCCTGACGCTGGGCGGCGGCACGGGCAATTCCGTTCTCGGGGCGAATGCGCTCGACCTGATTTATGTCACCAATGGCGCCACGCTCAACTTCATTGCCACCAACAGCGCCGCCACCAACCTGGCTAGCCGGCTGCTCATCACCCTGGCCACGAACGGCAATTTCAACATTTCCAACGGTGCTTTTTGCAATATCGGTGCCGATATCAACGGTGCGGGGTTCAGCGTGAACAAAACGGGCGGCGGAGTGTTGACGATCAGCGGCAACTTTAGCGGCAGCGGCGGGGTGACAAATTCGGCGGGTTGGTATACCAACACCAGCTTGAGCACCTATACCGGTCCGACGGTGTTCAAAACCGGCACCACCAATGCCTTCAACAGTCTTGCCTCCAACGGTGTCGCGAGCGCCTTGGGTGCGCCTGCCTCGGGTGACAATAACGTCATCCATTATCTCGGTGGCACTATGATTTTCACCGGTTCAGCCACGAACATCTCCGACCGTATGATTAACTGGAGCGGTGGTGGTTCTTTCTATCAAAACGGCTCCGGAAGGCTCATCCTGACCGGCGGGATTACGAACACCGGCACTCTGTCCGCCAGTTTCCGCGGCACCGGCACCATCGTGGTCAGCGGGCTGGTCAAGTTGGGCACGGGTGCCATGACCCGGACCGATGGTGGCACGGTGATTATTACCAATGGGCTTAACGAGTTTACCGGCACGCCGCAAATCTCGGATGGCAAATTTTTCATTGACACGATTGCCAGCAATGGCGTCGCCTGCTCCCTTGGCAAGGGAACTCAAATCACCCTGGGTCAAAACGGCGTTCCCAACACGACCACCGGCACGCTGCAGTTGGCGGTGACGAATGGCAGTTTGACGGATCGCACCATCCTCATCCAATGCGGGACGTCTGGCGGTGGCCTCATTGAAAACACTTTGGCGGGCACCACGGTGACTTTCGGTGGCAATGTCAGCAGTTTCACTACGAATTTTGTGAACTCGCCGACCTTGACGCTCGCCGGCGTGGGCAATGGCGTGATAAGTGGTGTTATCGGTGCGACCACCAACACTGTCGTGGGGCTGGTCATCACCAAGACTGGCAATGGCACCTGGACGCTTTCGGGTGCGAACACCAACCAGGGCAAGACCACGGTGAGCGCGGGCACACTGCTGATCAATGGTAATTCCGCCGGCGCCACCAACACAGTGACGGTGAACACTGGCGGCACTTTGGGCGGCACGGGCACGATTGGCGGCACGGTGACCAATTTGTTGAATAGTTATCTGGCTCCGGGCGGTCTGGACTCACGCGGCACACTGACCTTGACCAATGGCTTGGGCCTTAACGGCGCCATCCTGTCCTTCACCCTGACCAATGCCGATGCGGCGGGTGTCACCTACGACACGCTGGCTGTCACCAACGGCGCCTTCGTGGCGAACGGCACCAACGTCGTCCAAATCTTTGCCGGCACCGGCACGCTGACCAACGGCACTTACACGCTGATCACCAACGTGAACACCCGCACCGGCATCGGCACGTTTGTGTTCGCCAATGGTTCCACCAACCTGGGCAACCTCTGGCTGACCAACGGCCCGAACAGCGTCGTGCTGGGCGTGACGGCGGACACCGCGAATAGCGGCAACCTGGTATGGAAAGGCACGGTGAACGGCACCTGGAATACCACCGACGCGAACTGGTTCAATGGCACGCAAACGACTTTTGCGGATGGTGCCTATGTGGCGTTTGACGACACGGCGAGCCAGTTCACGATTGCCGGCGGGGGTTCCCCCGCCGCTGTGACCTTTAATAACAACGCCAACGCCTACACCGTCGCCGCGGCCATTGGCGGCACGGGCGGGCTCACCAAAAACAGTTCGGCGGCGCTCACGCTCTTCGGCGCGAGCACCTATTCCGGGCCGACGGTGTTAAATGGCGGCAACGTTTCTTTCAACAGCCTGGCCTCCAACGGCAGCGCAAGTTCCTTCGGTTCGAATGGCATCATTGTGGTTACCGGCGGCGCCAACCTGCGTTTCACCAACGCCCCGACGGATTCCATCTCCGACCGCATCATCAACTGGGCCGGTGGCAATCTATACAACGATAGCACCAATGGCAGTAAGCTCATCCTGACCGGCGGCATCACCAACAAAAACCCCGCTTTCCGCGGCAACGGCACCACTGTGGTCAGCGGTCTCATACAGATTGGTAGTGGCACCTTGACCCGCACCGATGCCGGCACGGTGATTCTCACCAATGCCCTCAACCCGTTCACCGGCAATATACAAATATTTCACGGCCAATTCTACATCGACACGATTGCCAACAGCGGGGTTAACTCTTCCATCGGCGCCGGCAGTGCAATTACCCTCGGTCAATACAGCGCTTCGAGCACCGGCACGCTGCAGTTGGCGGTGACGAATGGCAGTTCGACCGATCGCTCCATCTTCCTCCAATGCCCCGCGAGCGGTGGCGGCACCATTGAAAATACGTTGGCGGGCAACACGGTCACCTTCGGCGGCAATGTCACCTTCCAGCCGACGAATAATACGGTTCAGCCGGTATTGACGCTCACCGGCGTGGGCAATGGCGTGCTCAGCGGAACCATTGGCATCAACACCAACCTGCTGGCGAATCCGCCCATCGTCAAAGCGGGCGTTGGCACCTGGACGCTTTCCGGACTGAATACCAACCGCGGCACGGTCGCGGTGAGCGCGGGCAAGCTGCTGATCACCGGCGATTCCTCCGGCGCCACCAACCGGTGGACGGTGAACGCGGGTGGCACCCTCGGTGGCACGAACGTGATTGGTGGCACGGTGACCAATCTGGCGGGCAGCGCTCTGGCTCCGGGCGGTTTGACCTCCCGCGGCACGCTGACTTTGACCAATGGCTTGGGCCTCAACGGCGCCACCCTGACCTTCACCCTGACCAATGCCAACACGGCGGGTCTCACCTATGACCAACTGGCTGTCACCAACGGCACCAATGTGGTAAATGGTGTTAACTATATCCAAATCATTGCGGCCACCGGCACGCTGACCAATGGCACTTACACCCTGATCACCAACGTGAATGCCCGCACCGGCACCGGCACGTTTGTGTTCCCGCAGACGGGCACTACGAACTGGGGCAACCTGTCGCTGACCAACGGGGCGAACAGCGTGGTGCTGCGGGTGGCGGCGAACACGGCGCTGACCAACCTGACCTGGAAGGGCGCTGTGAACGGCACGTGGAATACCAGCGACGCGAACTGGTTCAACGGCAACAACACCACATACGCGGAAGGTGCCCAGGTGACGTTTGACGACACGGCGAGCCTGTTCACGATCACCAACGGCACGGCGTCGCCTGGCACTGTGTCCTTCGCCAACAATGTTAGCAACTATGTCGTTGGCGCGGCCATCGGCGGTTCCGGCACGGTCACCAAGAATGGCGCCGCCACCACGACCCTGACCGGTGCGAACACCTACAGCAGCAACACCATTGTCAACGCCGGCACGCTGGTGGTGACGAACGGCGGTCAGATCAATTCGCCGCTGGCCACGCTCAATGTTGGCTCCGCTGCCACTGCCGGCACGCTCACGCTGGCGAGTAACGGTGCCATCAACATCAAGCAACTGCTGTCCACCAACGTGGTGCTTGGCGGGGCGAACAACTCTGCCCTCAACTTCAATGCTGGCGGCGCGCTGATCACGTCGAATGCGGCAAATGCGATTGCGGCCAATATCATTGGGGCCAGCAACGCCAGCTTCTCCATCAACAGCCGTTGGACGATGAGCGGCGGCACCAACTTTATTGTTCCGGTGAATACCAACGGGAGTTTTGGCGCCATCTACATCGGCAATGGGGTCAACAACGCGGTGGTGACGGTGAATTCCAACGCGGTGTTCAGCACGCAGAATCCGTGGATCACGAGCGCATCCAGTTCGACCAACATGGCGATCACTATCGGCAATGGCGTCGGGTTAGGCGGCAACCAGTTGATCATCACCAATGGTGGCCGGGTTATCGCTCGGGCCAATCCAGCCAATGGCGGCGTCGGCATCAACGTCGGTAGTGCGGGCAACAGTGGCAACAGCATCGTTGTGGCGGGCGCGGACGGTTCGGGGAAGAAGGCGGTTTTGGATTTGTCGGGTATCAATACGTCTGGCAATGCCAACCGGCTGATTATCGGTGGAGCTCAATCCACCGCGACCAACAATTACGTGCTGGTGGGCGCCGGTGGTGTGATTACGAATGTCACCGTGTATTGTTTCAACGGCTATACGAACGGCTTGACCATCACCAACGGCGGTCAGGTTTACGCCATAGGTGTGGCGGTGGGGCGGTCGGGCTTTGCCGACTATCTCAATGTGGCGGGCGCGGACAGCGCCGGCAACCGGGCGCTTCTGGCCGGGGCCAACAACGCCAATTTTGATCTGTATATCGGCGGGTCGGGCGGCGGACCTGTCAATGCGTCCACCAACTGTAGTGTCTACGTGGGTCAGAGCGGTGTGGTGACGAATATCAACGCCGTCCGGGTGGGGCCGGACACGAATTCCTTTGGCAACTCGCTGGTCATCGCGAACGGCGGTCAGTTGTTCAGTTTGACCGCGAGCGCGGTGGGCGCTTTAAACAACGCAACCAACGCGAACAACAACTTTGTGACCATCGGCGGCAACTTTGGCTCCACGAACTCGATGTGGGCCATGAATGGGCAGACGTTGACGATCGGCGCCACCAATTTGTTGTGCACGAACAACTATTTGACGCTGAACACCGGCGGCCTGTTGACAAATGTGTCGTCGGTCATTCTGGGCAGTGTGAACTCGCTGTTGACCTTCAACGGCGGCACGCTGGCGGCGGGCGCCGCTGGGAACTTGATTGCGACGAACAGCTCAACGCTCAACGCCACGAACTATGTGCGAAATGGCGGTGCGGTTATTAATTCCGGCAACTTCACCATCACAACCATGTTGCCGTTCCTGGAAGACCCGGGCAGCACGGGCGGCGGTTTGACCAAGCTGGGCAGCGGCACCCTGACGCTGGCCGATGTCAATACCTACACCGGCCCCACGCTGGTCAGCGCGGGCACGCTGGCGCTGTCCGGCTCCATTGACAACTCGCCGGTCTTGGTCGCGAGCGGTGCGACCTTCACGAATACCGCTTCCGGCGTCATTGCCGGAACCACCGGGGTTACCAGCTCCGGCACCGTGGCGCTCGACGGCAACAACACCTACTCCGGCCCCACGCTCGTCAGCGCCGGAAAATTATTGGCGCCCACGGGTGGCTCCTGCGCGAACAGCGCCGTCACCGTCCTGTCCGGTGCCACCAATAGCGTTCAGCTTCTCACCGTTGACGGCCAGTGGACCTGCGCCGGCTTGACGCAGGATGATGGCAGCACGTTTGAAATCAATTTTCGAATTATCACCCCCAGCACCGGCGTTGCTCCGTTGAATGTGACTGGCCCGGTTGCCCTGACCAACGTGAACATCAATGTGCACACCACGGGCGGCATTGGCATCGGCCAGTATCCGCTGATCAAATACGTTGACGGCAGCTCCATCGGCGTCCTGAATGCCACCCCATCGCTGCCTTTCGGCATGGAGGCTTATGTCACCAACAATACCGACACTGCATCGATTGATCTGGTCGTCACGGCTCCCTACGTTCCCGCATTTAAATTTTACTGGGCAGGGGGCGATGGCGACTGGGATACGTTCACGATGAACTGGAAGGATACCCCGGCGATTGGCGGGGCGAATGTGGTTTATACGAATAATACTGCCCCGGTGGTGCTGGATGACAGCGCCAGCGGCACCAGCCCCATTTTGGTGAACATCACCGCGCCCGTGACTCCGTCCAGCCTGTTGGTGGATGTGACGACCAAGGACTACACTCTCTCGGGCAGCGAAATCACCGGCACCAATACGCTGACCAAGGGCGGCAGCGGCACGCTGACGCTGAACAATCCCAATACCTACGCGGGCGACACGCTGGTCAACGGTGGCACGCTGGCGGTCAGCGGCGGCGGGGCGATTAATTCCCCGACGAACACGCTGAACATCGGCTCGGGTGCGACCGTGGCCACGAACACGCTGGCGGCGGGTGGTGCCATCACCGTCCAGACGCTGCTATCCACCAACGTGGTGCTTGGCGGGGCGGCTAACTCCTTCTTTAACTTCGCCGGCGGCACGCTGACCACCTCGAACAACAACGGTCTCGCGGCCAATATTATCCAGAAATCCAATACGGCTTACAATGTTCACGGCAGCTGGAACATGAATGCCGGCACCAACTTTGTGGTCAACGTGGCGACCAACTTTGTCTCGCCGACCAACTATTTCGGCAATGGGGACAATGATTTGGTGTTCAATGTGAACAGCAGCGCGGTCTTGAGTCTGGCGAATCCGGCCATCAACTCGACGAACCAGACTCTCACCATCGGCAGCGGTAATGCCACAAACAACGTGTTCACCGTCAATGGCGGTGTGGTGAACAATGTCAATTTGTTTGATGTTGGCAGTGGTAGCGGTTCCATCAGCAACCAGTTAATTATTACCAACGGCGGCCAGTTCACTCTCGGGAACAGTCTCACCTTTAGCCATGTTCGAGGCAGCTACAGCTCCGTCATTGTGGCGGGCACGAATGCCGCCGGTCTGCGCGCGACTTTGGATTTGGGCGGTAGCGGGGATCGACGCATCTATGTGGCGGACAATGCCGCCTACACCGGCAATTTATTGCGGGTGGATGCGGGCGGTGTGCTCACCAATGGTGGCATCCAAATCCAAGGCTCATCTGGCCATTCCGTGGTTATCGCCAACGGCGGTCAGGCTTACTTGAACAGTGGCATTTCTGTGGGTCGCAACAGCGGCACCAGCAACTCCCTTGTTGTGGTAGGTTTTGATGGGAACGGCAGCAACTCCTTGATCAGCAGCACCGCGACCTTGGACATTGGCGGCAGCAACAATGGCGGCAATAGCGGCACGAACAACTGGGCGCGCGTGGATCAAGGCGGCGTGGTGAAATTGAGCGCCGTCAGGGTTGGCGGAAGTGGTCCAGACATCAACAGCTTTGGCAACGGTTTGATCATCACCAACGGTGGTCAAGTGACCACCACCAATGCCAGCACGGTGGGTTCCATCACGAATGGTAGCAGCAACTGGGTCTTTGTGGGCGGCAACTTCGGCACCACGAACTCGCTGTGGAATCTGGGCAGCACGACTTTGACTATTGGGGCATCAAGCACTAACCACACCTCAACAAACAACTACGTCCTACTGGCCACCGGCGGCGTGATGACCAATGTGTCCTCGGTCATTCTGGGCGGTGTGAATTCGCTGTTGACCTTCAACGGCGGCACGCTGGCGGCCGGCACCAACAGCAATCTGATTGCGACGAATGTCACCACGCGCAATGCCGCGAACTATGTCCAGACGGGCGGGGCAATCATTGATTCGGCCAACTTCATGGTGACGAATGTGCTGCCGTTGCTGGCAGACCCGGGCAGCCCGAATGGCGGTTTGACGAAGCTGGGCGCGGGCACGCTGGTTTTGAAAGGTGCGAACACCTACACGGGCAACACGCTGGTCGGCGCGGGCATGTTGGCGGGGGCGTCGGGCGGCTCCAGCGCGAACAGCGCGGTGACGGTTTTGGCGGGTGCCACCAACAGTGCGATGGTAGTGGCGGCCAACGGCCAGTGGACCTGCGCCGCCTTGGCGAACAACGATGGCAGCACGCTGGACATCAACTGGGGCACCTTCGCTCCGAGTGTCAGCACCGCGCCGTTGCAGGTGACGGGCGCTTTTGACCTGACCAACGCGAACATCTCGGTGCGCGGCACGGCCATCATTCACACCGGCCAGTATCCGCTGGTCAAATATGGAAGCGTGAGTGGCACCCCGACCTCGGCGACGCTTTCGCTGCCGGCGGGCCTGGGTGGGTATCTCTCCAACAACGTGGACAATCTCAGCATTGATCTGGTGGTCACAAACGGATTCACCGGGGTGTACTGGAAGGGGTATGTGAACGGGGTTTGGGATGACGCGGTGAACACGAACTGGCTGGGCAGCATCGCGACAATCTTCAACAACGGCGACGCCGTGGTGTTTGATGACAACCTGGTGGGGAATACGAACGTGAGCAGCAGCGCCGCGGTGCAGCCAAGCTCGGTGACAATTATCAACAATCTGACGAATTATGTCATCTCTGCGGCCATCGGCGGGACCGGCGCATTGACCAAGTCGGGCGCGGCCTCGTTGACCCTGAGCGGTTCCAATAGTTTCAGCGGTGGCGTGACGCTGAACGCGGGGACGCTGGCGCTGGGGAGCAGCAATGCGCTGGGGACCGGCGTGTTCACGATTAACGGCGGCATCTTGGACAACAAGGCGGGCGTGTTCGTTAGCAACGTGAACAACAATTTGCAGATCTGGAACACTAACATCACCTTCGCCGGCTCAGCGGCCTTGAACCTCGGCACCGGGGCAGTGACGATTACTACTAATCTCACCATTACCGGGTCAACCAGCGTGCTGGCGGTGGGCGGTAACATCAGCGGCACGGGCGGGTTGACTCACTCGGGCAACGGCGCCTTGCTGCTATCCGGCGCGTTGGGTTTCAGCGGCGGGTTGACGAACACCGCGGGCACGCTGACCAACAGCGGATTGAACACGTATCCGGGCGCGACCGCGCTGACCGGTGGCACCCTTTACTACAATAGCCTGGCCAATGTTGGACAGGCGAGCGCGCTGGGCCAGCCAGCCAATGCCGCCGATGGCGTCATCACGGTCAGCAACAGCAATATCCGTTTTATCGGAACCGCCGACTCCACTTCGGACCGCGTGTTCAGTTTGTATAACAGCACCTTCTATAACGACAGCACCACCGGCAAGCTCATCCTGACGGGCGGGTTTACCAATAACAACAATAGCGGTATCACTTTCCGCGGGGTCGGCACGAACGTGGTGTCCGGGTTGATTGATATTGGCACCGGTGGCGTGACCCGCACTGATGGCGGCATGGTGATTTTCACCAATCAGCTCAATCCTTATACCGGCAATGTGACCATTCAGGATGGTTATTTCTACATTGATACGATTGCGAACAGTAATGCGCCCTGCGCGATTGGCGCGGGCGCTTCGATCACTCTGGGTCAGGTCGTCAGCGGGACGGTGGGCAGGCTGCAGTTGGCGGTGACGAACGGCAGTTCGAGCGATCGTGCAATTATCATCCTGGCCCAAAATGCATCCAGCGGCGGTTTGATTGAGAACACGATTGCGGGTCGGACGGTGACTTTCAGCGGGCCTGTCACGAGTCAGATCACGAATGCCTCGGTCGGGCCGACGCTCACGCTGGCGGGTTTGGGCAATGGCGTGCTGAGCGGCGTTCTGGGCATTAACACCAACCCGGCGGTGGCCATGAACCTTGCCAAGACGGGCTCGGGCACCTGGGCGATTTCGGGCTTGAACACCAACCGGGGCACGGTCGCGGTCAATGCGGGCACGCTGTTGATCAACGGCAATTCTGCTGGTGCGACGAACACGGTGACGGTGGCCCTCGGTGCCAGCTTCGGCGGCACCGGCACGAACGGCGGCCCCGTGACCTTGAGCGCGGGCGGCATTCTGGTGCCGGGCGGATTAGCTTCCGTGGGCAAGCTGACGTTGAACAACAACCTGACACTCAACGGCAGCACGCTCTACTTTGATCTGGGGAATGTGGCATCCGTGAGTGATCAGGTGGCGGTGGGCAGCGCTCTGAATCTGAATGGTGCGAACAGCATTCATTTGAGCTTCCCCGGCGGGCTGGCCCCGGCCGGCACCTATACGCTGATGACGATGGGTTCGACGAACGGCGTCGGCACGTTTGCGCTGGCCGGCAGCTACACGAACGTCCTGCTCAATGTCAGTGCCACGAGCGTGACGCTGGTGGTGAGCAATGGCGGCACCTATGCGGACAACTATACCTGGAACGGCAACGTGAACGGGACGTGGGATGCGGGCACCGCGAACTGGGTGAACAATGGCGTGGCGGGGGCAGTTTATGCGAATGCCCTCGATGTGACGTTTGATGACACCTTGACGGCGAATCCCGCGGTCAGTAGCTCGGGCACGGTCTTGCCCAACTCGGTGACTTTTAACAACAGTTCAACCGCTTATACCATCGCTGCGACCATCGGCGGGACCAGCGCGCTCACCAAGAACGGCACGGCCACGACGGCGCTGACGGGCGCGAACACCTATACCGGCAACACGGTGGTCAACGCCGGCGTGCTGGTGGTGACGAACGGCGGGGTGATCAACTCGCCCTCGGCCACACTGAATGTCGGCTCTGGAGTGACGGTCGCCGCAAACACCTTGGCCGGCGGCGGCGCCATCACTGTCCAGACCTTGCTGGCCACCAACGTGGTCAACGGCGGAGTCAACAACTCCCTCTTGAACTTCACCGGTGGCACGTTGACCACCTCGAACAACAACGGCATCGCGTCCAGCATCCTGCTCGCTTCCAACACCAGCCTGACCCTGAACAGCAGTTGGAACCTGAATGGCGGCACGAATATCCTGAGCAACGTGGGGACCAATAGCGGGGCAAATGCGAGCGTGATTTTTGGCAATGCTGCCAATGACCGCCAGTTGAACGTGAATCCGAACGCAACTCTGTGGCTGGCGATTCCGACCAACAGCTTTGCGACGAACACCCTGCAACTGATGGTCGGCAACGGTAATGCAACGAACAACGTGCTGACCGTCAACGGCGGCACCTTGATTGTGACCAACACCTATGGGCAGACGGTTAACATCCCTGTCGGTAACGGTTCGGGTGCCTTCGGCAATCAGATGATTGTCACCAACGGTGGCCAGGTCTTCACCCATGGGCTGGGAACCACCGGTCCCCAGGCGGTGAGCGTGGGTGCTGGCGGTAATAACAACAGCTTGCTGGTGGCGGGCACCAACGCGGCCGGTCGCAAGGCGCTGTTGGATTGCGGGTCTGACCGATGCCAAGCTGGCGGTGGCGGTGGCTCTGGCAATTGGATCCGGGTGGATCAGGGTGGTATAATCACCAACGCCTATTTCATAGGCTACTATCTTAACTCTTCATTGACCATCGCCAACGGTGGCGAGATGTTCCCGACCGGTTTAACGGTCGGCCGGAACGGTAGCAATGTCAGCGTCGTCATCTCGGGGGCGGATGCCGGCGGCAACAAGGCGATGATGTCGTTTGTCGGTTTCGGAACCAACGGCCCTGGGGTAATGACGATCGGTGGCGGTTCTCCCAGCGGCGGTAATCCTGGCTCCAACAACTGGGTTCGGGTGGACGCGGGCGGTCTGATCACCAACGCGAGCACTATTTATGTCGGTGGCAACAACCTCGCATCCGACATCAACAATCAGCTCAACTCGCTGATCATCACCAATGGCGGTCAGGTATACAGCACGAATGGCGGCACGATTGGCAACAGCACCAACAATAACAACAACTGGGTCAGCCTCGGTGGCGGTGCCGGTCAGTCGCTGTGGAACCTCGGTAACACGAGCTTGACCATCGGCAACCAGGCGGTCTCCACGAACAACCATGTCACGCTGTTTGCCGGCGGTTCGCTGACGAATGTGTCCGCGGTGGTTTTGAGCGGTGTGAACTCGGTGCTGAACTTCAACGGCGGCATGCTGGCGGCGGGCACCAACGGCAACTTGATCGCAACGAATGCCGCGACGGTCAACGCCACGAACTTCGTGCTGAATGGCGGGGCAATTATTGACAGCGTCGGCTTCATGGTGACGAACGAGTTGCCGCTGCTGGAAGATCCGGGCAGTCTGGGTGGCGGTTTGACCAAGCACGGCGTCGGCACGCTGGTCTTGAGCGCCGCCAGCACTTACAGCGGCACCACTCTGGTGAGCGCGGGCGTGTTGCTGGTGGATAATGCGACCGGCAGCGGCACGGGCACGAACACGGTGACGGTGGCGAGCGGCGCGACCTTGGGCGGCAGCGGGACGATCGCGGGCAGCGTGACCTTGCAATCCGGCGCCTCGGCGACCAACACTGCGGGAACCTATCTGACCATCGCAGGCGCAGTGGTGCTGAACGGGAACCCGATGACCGTGGGTTCGACGAGCACCTTGGGAATTGGCGATTACCTGTTGATTACGAACACCAGCGGCGGCATCAGCGGCAGCTTTGCCAGCGGCGTGACCGTTGGCGGGGCGGGCTTGGCGGCGGGCACCAGCGCGACCATCGTGACCACGGCCAACGCGGTGACGCTGCGCGTGGCGGCGGTGACGACGCTGCAGTTGGTGAGCAGCCTTAATCCTTCAACGAATGGCAATACGGTGACCTTCACGGCGACGGTGCAGACCAACTCCGTTACGGCCACGGCGGCATCAGGCAACATTGTGTTCAAGGTGGGCGGCCTGCCGGTGGCAACGAATCTAGTGTCGAGCGGCGCGGCCGCATACGTGACGGGCACATTGCCGGTGGGGACGCACGCGATTGAGGCTGAATACAGCGGTGCGGCGAACTACCTGCCGAGCACGAACAGCACGTTGTCACAGGTGGTTGTGAGCGCGGGCCCGAGTTATCCGGCCACGGGGACGAACATCAACTTCACGCCGATTTCCGGCGGGAACACGTTTGATCTGACCTGGCCGGCGGAATACATCGGCTGGCAGTTGCAATCCAACGCGGTGGATGTGTCGCTCACGAACTACTGGTTCCTGGTGCCGGGCTCGACGACCACGAACAAGGTGACGATCACGATCGACCCGTCGCAACCAAACGTGTTCTACCGGATGCGGGTCCAGCTCCCGTAAGCGGGCGGAAGGAAACAGGATTTAAAGCAGAGAGCGGATGGCCAGGCGGCCATCCGCTTTTTTGTTGGCTGTTGGCTGTTGAGTTGCCCGCAGATTTTGCCGATTCCCGCCGATTTTTTTAATCTGCGACAATCTACGCCATCTGCGGGCAGATCCTGAAGTTCCCTACCTCCGATGTCTCGTGGTCCGTAGTCCGTGGTCTGCCCTCTGGCCCTTGAACGTTGAATGTTGAATGTTTGTAGCCTCGTTCCGCCGGTGGGGCGAGCGTCCCCGCGAGCCGTGCCTGTCGTTTGATTAGCACCGGGCTTCAGCCCGGTGATCTTGGTGCCCCATCCTCACCAGCCGTTTTAACGGCTTTAGTCCGGAGCGCCGTGTCCGTTCCTGCTGCGGTGGGGTGAGCCGGTTCCGCTGCCGGTGAATGTTCAATTGACCGGGGACGTTTAGTCTCTCTGACCTCTGACTTCTTGCCAAACGAACCCAAACTCGCCCGCCCTTGGCCGGTCAACTTTCCGCTTTCCCAATTTCAGCTTTCAGATATTTAGCGTTTCAGCATTTCCGCTTTCTGCTTTTGCCTATGCTGCCCTCCGCCCTCTGGACGTTGAAAGTTAAATGTTGAATGTCCCCGCTCTGTGTCTCTGTGCCTCTGTGGCCAATTAACCCCAATTCCGCTTTTGCCTTTGCGGTCTTGGCGCCTTGGCGGTTTTAAATTTTTTCTGGTTTCCTGGCTTCCTTGTTTTTTGACCGGCTCCCGGCGGGAGCGGGTGGGGTGAGGGAGAACGTTCGGTCGCTTTTAAAAAAAGCCGCAGAAATAGTTAATCGCTCTAAATCGGGTGCCGGGGAACCATTGGCGAAATATTCTTTCCGTGGATAAAAAGCGGCAGGCGGAAGTTTTCTTTGGCGCTTCAAAAAAGTTCATTGCTTCAAAAATGCCCGTAAACCATGAGGAATATGCGCGTCGGCGCCGGTGTTTTGAGAGTTGGCATTGCCATTGCTAAGGGAGGCAGGAGCCAATGGGTTCATTGGCTGGACGAATGTAATCAAACCAAAACCAAAATGAAAAAAATCGAAGCAATCATCAAACCGTTCAAACTTGAAGAAGTGAAGGACGCCCTTAGCGAAATCGGCATCGAAGGCATGACCGTAAGCGAGGTCAAGGGGTTTGGCCGTCAGAAGGGCCACACCGAAATCTACCGCGGCAGTGAATACACCGTGGACTTCCTGCCCAAGATCAAGATTGAGCTGGTGCTGGCTGATGGCCAGAAGGACGCCGCGGTTGCCGCGATCATCAAGGCCGCCAAGACCGGAAAGATTGGCGACGGCAAGGTCTTCATCTCCACCGTGGAGGAAGCCGTCCGCATCCGCACGGAAGAAAAAGGTGATTCGGCCCTCTAACCCAAACTCAACGAACTAACTCGCTATACCCATGAAAAAATATTTACTGACTCTTGCTTTGATTGCCGGCACCACGCTGGGCGCGGTTTCATTGCGTGCGGAAGGCACGAATGCCCCCGCTGCTCCCGCCGCTCCGGCTCTGCCCGCCGCCTCGATCGATCAGCGCATTGCTGCTCTGGAGGCCTACATTGGCAACGGCGACCCGGCCGCCTCGTTGACCAAGGACACGAACGGCAACCTCACCGTGACCGCCCCGGCCACCGTTGGTGTGGCTGGCCCCGGCCACAATGCGTGGATGATGACCAGCGCAGCGCTGGTGTTGTTCATGACGCTGCCGGGCTTGGCGCTGTTCTACGGCGGCCTGGTGCGCAAGAAAAACATCCTGTCCGTGGTCGCCCAATGCTTCGGCATCACCGGTCTGGTGACGATTCTCTGGGTGGTTTGCGGCTACAGCTTCGTGTTTGCTGACGGCGCCGACCTCATCGGCGGCGTGCTGGGCAACCTGAAGTTCAAGCTGCTGGAAGGCGTCACTTCCGCACCGAACACAAACTACGCCTACTGGGTTTCCCAGAACGTGTTCGCCATGTATCAATTGATGTTCGCCATCATCACCCCGGCGCTGATTCTCGGCGCCATTGCGGAGCGCATGAAGTTCGCCGCCATCCTGGTGTTTGTCGGTTTGTGGATGCTGGTGGTTTACTTCCCGCTCGCGCACATGGTCTGGGGCATTAACGGCGTGATGAACGGCGTCTGGAATGCCGGGGCCAAGATTCACGCGATTGATTTCGCGGGCGGCACGGTGGTGCACATGAGCTCCGGTTGGTCGGCGCTGGTCCTCTGCTTGATCCTCGGCAAGCGCCTGGGCTTCGGCAAGGAATCCATGCCGCCGCACAGCATGGTGATGTGCTTCATCGGCACCGCGATGCTCTGGGTGGGCTGGTATGGTTTCAACGCCGGCAGCGCCTGCGCGGCCGACGGGGTGGCGGCGAATGCCTTCACCACCACCACGATTGCCACGGCGGTCGCCTCCTTCGTGTGGCCGATGCTGGAATGGCTCGTCAAGGGCCGTCCGAGTGTCCTCGGTTTCTGCTCCGGTGCCGTGGCGGGTCTGGTGGTCATCACCCCCGCTTGCGGTTTCGTGACTCCGGCGGGTTCGATCTTGATCGGTCTGGCTGCGGGCGTTATCCCGTGGTTCTTCTGCTTCAAGGTCAAAGGCTGGTTCGGTTATGACGATGCCCTCGACACCTTCGGCGTCCACGCCATCGGCGGCACGCTCGGCGCGCTGTTGACCGGCATGCTGGCCCGCAATTCCGTGAATGCCAATTTGGCGACGAACCTCAAGGCCTATGTCACCGACAGCCTGTTTCAACCGCTCGTGCTTGAGCAATTGAAGGCGATCGGTATCACGATTGCCCTGGCGGTGGTGGGCACGGCGATCCTCGCTTTCATCGTGAAACTGCTCATCGGCCTGCGCCCGACGGAAGAAGTCGAAATGACTGGCCTCGACGAATCCGAGCACGGCGAACCCGGTTATCACGACTGATCTTAAGTCCAAGGAGGAGGAACGGGGGATCACACGGCGGGCAACGCAAGTTGCCCGCCGTTTTTATTTTTAAATCACCTTGATCACCAGCGCGGTGGTGTTGTCGCGGCCGTCGTTTTTCACCGCCGCCTCCACCAGGGTTTTCGCCGGATTGGCCTCCGGCTTCTTTTCGCGGAGATATTCCGCGATTTGCGGGTTGAAAATGCCTTCCGTCATGCCGTCCGAGCAGATGAGGAAAATATCGCCGCGGCCGTATTTCACGGTGCCGACCTGCGGATTCACGAATTGGTTTCCGCCGCCCAGCGCCTTTTGCAGCACGTTCCGGCGCGGATGTGTGCGGGCCTGGTATTCGTTGATTTGGCCGTTGCGGAACAGCCAGCCGATGTGCGTGTCGTCCTCGGTGATCTGGCGGATTTCCTTTTTGCCTTTGGCGAGATGATAGATCCGCGTGTCGCCCACGTGGCCGAAATACATCCGGCCCGGCGTGAACCAGCCCAGGCTCATCGTGGTCTGCATCCCGTGGCATTCGTCATACGAGTCGCCCAGATAGACCAGCGCGCGGTGGATCTGCGCGTAAAGTTCCGCCAGCACGCCGCCGGAATTAAAATCCGTTCCGCGCGCGGTCTTTTGGAAGGCGCGCGGCAGCAGCGCGGTGATTTTTTCCACGGCGATATTGCTGGCGAACTCGCCCGCCTTGGCCCCGCCCATGCCGTCGCACACGGCGAAGGTGAAATCATGTTCCGCGAGCGAGGCGTCGCCGAATTTGCCGAGCCGGTGGACTTCGTGGGCGTCAAAGCGCAGGCCCAGAAACGAATCCTCGTTGTTTTTGCGGACGCGGCCCACGTCCGTCCAGCCGAACCATTGCAGTCCATCGGCGCGGGCGGCGGATGTTTTTTTGGATTTTTTCATAAACCACGAAATGCGCGAAATACTCGAAAGGGATCTTTCATAGCACAATTCTTTCGTATTCCAGTTTTGGGTAATGGGCGAAGTTGACCAGTAAGCCGAGCTTGAACTGCGTCGCCCGTAGATAATTCTGAACCTGTGCCCGATGTTCGTCGTTCAAGGCGGACACCGCCTTGAGTTCCAATATGATTTTTCCATGGCAAATAAAATCGGGTTTGAATCGGCTCTTCAGCGGGCGGCTCTTGTATGTCAGCGCCAGTTCGGTTTGTGGTTGAAACGGGATTTTACGGTCGTTTAATTCAAGCTCCAGACATTCTTGGTAAACGGATTCCACGAAACCGCAGCCCTTTTCCTTATAAACTTCGAAGCAAGCCCCCATGATTTCAAAGCTTTCCAATTTAAAAATGATGTCGCTCATTTTGTTTTTCGTGTCGTTCGTGTATTTCGTGGTTTAATCGGCCTTCTCCGGCAGAAGGGTGGCGAACTCGAAATCAATCAGACAAAAGCGCCCGTCCGTGAACCGGTAGGTGACATTGCGGATGTCCGGGTCATCGTGGCGCACCCCGAATTTTTCCAGTTCGGCGAATATTTCCCGGGTGCGCTTTTCATCGAGATGCTCCACGCGCCCGCCGCAGTTGGTGGTGACGATGCGGAGTTCTTCCGGGTGGGCCTCCAGCAGGCGCGGGACGAACGGGCAGCCGCGCGCCTCGAGATGTTTGAGCACGCGCACCTCGTTGTCGAAGCGTGCCTGCGCCTTCGGGCCGTGATAAGCCTTGAAGACCCGGCCGTCGAAGCTCAAATGGACGGTGGCGCGGAGGGTGTCTTTGACTTTTAGCATGCGCTGAAACCGCCGCGCGGTTTCCGTTTCACTATCGCGCAAATGGCGCCTGAAGCAAGGCGGATTGCGACTCGTTTTGTGCAGCGTGGATAATTTTCGCCAGCCGATACCCCCTTGCCTCAAATGGAATAAATTATTCTGTGCTAAATCCTTGGGTTTCCATGGCGGCGAGCAAAATTCTTGCGGTGTGGCATTTGTCCTGCTTAAAATAAAAAGATACAGGTTCAACCAAAAGTGATGAAGCTTTCGGACTGAGCAGCCTGTTTGAACCGATAACCACAACCACCATTCACATGGCCAAATACAAACTCGAATACCTCTGGCTCGACGGCTACGAACCCGTCGCCAACATCCGCGGCAAAACCCAAGTCAAGGAATTTGCCAGCTTCCCCAAACTCAATCAGCTCCCGATGTGGGGCTTTGACGGCAGTTCCACCCGCCAGGCCGAAGGCCGCACCTCCGACTGCATGCTTAAGCCCGTGGCCGTCTATCCCGACACCACCAAGAAAAATGGCGTCCTCGTCATGTGCGAAGTCATGATGCCGGATTGCAAGACCCCGCATCCGTCCAACGGCCGCGCCACGATCCCCGATGATTCCGGCGCCTGGTTCGGTTTCGAGCAGGAATATTTTCTCTACAAGGACGGCAAGCCCCTCGGTTTCCCGTCATCGGGCTTTCCCTATCCGCAGGGTGAATACTACACCGGCGTCGGCTACAAGAACGTCGGCTGCATCGCCCGCGAAATTGTGGACGCTCACCTTGAACTTTGCCTCGACGCCGGCATCAACCACGAAGGCATCAACGCCGAAGTGGCCAAGGGCCAGTGGGAATTCCAGATCTTCGGCAAAGGCTCCAAGACCTCTGCCGATCAGGTTTGGGTCGCCCGCTACCTCCTCATGCGCCTCTGCGAAAAATACGGCGTGGACGTGGAATGGCATTGCAAGCCCCTCGGCAAGGATGTGGATTGGAACGGCTCCGGTATGCACTCCAACTTCTCCACCACCTATATGCGCGAAGTCGGCGGCAAAGATTACTTCGAGGCTCTCATGGCCGCGTTCGACAAATACAAGAACGAGCACATCGCCGTCTATGGGCCGGACAATCATCTGCGCCTCACTGGCCTGCATGAAACCCAGTCCATCGACAAGTTCAACTACGGCGTGGCCAACCGCGGCGCCTCCGTGCGCGTCCCGCACAGCTTCGTCAACAACGGCTACAAGGGTTATCTCGAAGACCGCCGTCCGAATTCGCAGGGCGACCCCTACAAGATCGCGGGCCGCATCCTGCAGACCATCAACACCGTGCCGACGCCCAAGAAGGGCAAGAAATAATTCAACGCTATAAACCCCGGCGGCGCGAACGAAAGTTCGCGCCGTTTTTCTTTGGATTCTTCGGAAACCGTGTTTTTTTTCGCCGGAGGACGGCCAAGTCGTCCGCGCCGGTCTGCCTGGCGAGCGATTGAATTGAGTTTGGTTTGACCGCCCGCCGTTTGGTTGCTAAAAGATTCGCGTGATTTCGCACCCTTCTTCAAACCTATGAGCAAAACCAAACGCCCCAAATTTTCCCGTGTGCTGCTCAAGTTGAGCGGCGAAGTGCTCGGCGGCGAAACCGGCAACGGCATTTCCGCTGAGGCCGTCCGCAGCATGGCGGAGCAAATCTGCGAAGTTCGCGAGCTCGGCGTGCAGGTCGTGGTCGTCATCGGTGGCGGCAATATTTTTCGCGGCTTGAGCGGCAGCGAGCGCGGCATCGAACGCGCCACCGGCGATTACATGGGCATGCTGGCGACCATCATCAATTCCCTCGCGCTGCAGGATGCGCTGGAAAAACTGGGCGCTCCGACGCGGGTGCAAAGCGCCATCGCCATGTCGCAGATTGCCGAGCCGTTCATCCGCCGCCGCGCCGTCCGGCATCTGGAAAAGGGCCGGGTGGTCATCTTCGGCGGCGGCACGGGCAATCCGTATTTCTCCACGGATACCGCGGCGGCGCTGCGCGCCAACGAAATTGGTGCCGAAGTGGTTCTGAAAGCCACCAAGGTGGACGGCATTTACGATAGCGATCCCAAGAAAAACCCCAAGGCGGTGCGTTTTGAAAAGATTTCCTACATCGAAGCCTTGCAGCGCCGGCTCAAGGTGATGGACTCCACGGCGTTCTCGCTGTGCATGGACAACAAAATGCCCATCATCGTTTTTGACTTCTTCAAGCCGCACAACATGAAGCGCGTCGTCCTGGGCGAAAAAGTCGGCACCCTCGTGACCGGTTGAGCCTGGCATCGGGGTTCCGCTCGATCCGACTTTAAAAACATTGGCATTTGCCGGATAAGGATTTTTCGCAGCTTGCGCCTTTTTCCGCGGGCAAAGATACTGGTTTCATAATCCGTTGCGGAACCGCTCATGCTTATGAAAAATCTCTGTTGGCAGTTACTCCCGAAAACCGGCATCGGGTCATCCTGCGCTGTCTTCACCGCCCTCGCAGTGTTTCTCTTGGCCCCGGTTTGTCCGGTACTGGCCGCCACTCCGGTTCCGGTGCCCGGTCGGCTTTTATTCGAGGTTAATCAGGGCTGGCAGGCGCGCTTCGATCCGGCGAACGCCATGCTGGAGTGTCTCCATGCGCCAACCGGAACGCGTGTGGCGGGACGGCTTTCTTTTGTGGTGGCGCGTGCCGGGCATCATACGGATTGGAAAGTTGAAGTTTCCCGGGATTTTGCGGGGCGGCGTCTGGCTCTGGTGGATGAGCGCCAGAATATTCAAGGATATGTCGCCGTTTCGGGTGATGCCTCCCGGCTCAATCTGACGGTGCTGTCCCGTCCGCCGCAATCTTACGCCGGCGAATTGGTGTTTGCGCCGCAGATTACTTTTGGTTCCCGTGCCTTCACCTGCCGCACCCATGTGCCGGCCCGGACTTCCGTGGTGCCAATGGCGTCGGGCGCGGCTGACAGTCTTCTCAACGATTCCCTGTTTGATCCGGAGCGGGACTTGGTGTTGAATTTTTCCGCGCGGAAGGTCGTGTTGGAAACGGCGCCGGAACCGGCAGTTCGGGGAATCACCTTTCAGGCCAGTCTGGCGGCCTCGGTTGAAAGGGTTGACGGCGCCTCGATCTCAATGGAATTGGTGCCGGATTATTATCGCTCCCGCTATGTGCCGAATTATCGGACGATTGATCGTCGGCGCTGTCCGACCCCGCCCACCGGCTGGATGTCGTGGAACGTGTATTTTGATACCGCCGGGGAAAAGGAGAATCTGGATGAAGCCCGCCTGGGCGCGCGGTATTTGAAGCCGTTTGGCTTGGAAATCTGGTCCATTGAATCGTGGCAGGACAATTCGCCCCGGCTGCCGGTGAGTGATTTTCACAATCTGACGTTGCGGCCCTCGCCGGAGAAATTTCCCCACGGCATGAAGTGGCTCGCGGGCGAAATCAAGGCTTTGGGCTTCCGGCCCGGGATTTGGACGGTTCCTTGGGGCACGGGTGATGCGAAGTTTTATCTGGCCCACCGGGACTGGTTTTTGCACGACGCGGATGGAAAGCCGATGAAGAATTGGAACGGCCGGTATGTGCTGGATCCATCCCGGGCGCAAGTCCGGAGGCAGATGGAGGAAAGTCATCGGACGATGTCGGCGGACTGGGGTTATGAATTTTTTAAAATTGATGGCATTTCCGGGCGCGGGCCGGGTTTGTCCGCGCACTTTTTTGAGCGGACCGAAGTGCGTGCCGCCTTCCGTGAAACTGTTATTAACCCTTACGCCCTCTGTATTGAAGCGTTGCGCCGGGGCATCGGGCCGGATCGGATCTTTCTGGCCTGCCAGGGTCATTACACCGGACCGGAAGTGGCCTGGGCTGACGCCGCCCGGCTTGGGGCGGACATTGTTCATCCCAACGAACCACCGCATTGGGCGAATTATCTCGATCAGGCCGGTATTGTTCAGGCCCAGCTGTTTGCCCACAACCTCATTTGGTATGGCGACCCCGATACTCTGCTGGTGGGCGAGCCTGCGCCGCTGAACTCGGCGCGCATCGCCACCACGGTGGTGGCCTTGCCGGGGCAGTTGACTTTCTTTGGCGACAAACTGGGGCCGTTGCCGCCCGCCCGCATGCGACTGCTCCAACAGGCGCTGCCGGTGTGTGACGTGCGGCCCTTGGATCTGGTTCCAAATCCCGAGTTGAAACCGATCTGGGACTTGAAACTGCGTCGATCGTTTGCCTCGTGGGATGTGGTCTCAGTTTTTAATTGGAACGACCAGCCGGGCGCGATCAAATTCTCATTTGCGGAACTCGGACTCAACCCCGGGAAAGCATATCTGGTTTATGATTTTTGGAATCGCCAGTTTCTCGGATCATTGCAGGGGGGCATGGAATGCCGGGTGGACGCGCGCGCCAATTCGCTGCTGGCCATTCATGAGAATCTGGGGCGGCCCCAGTTGCTTTCCACCGACCGGCATATTACCCAGGGCGGGGTTGAGTGGACCGGTGAAACTTGGAATCCCGCGCGGCAGGAGCTGGTTTGTTCCTTCAAGCTGGTGGAAAACGATCCTCTGACCGCCGTCATCCACGTGCCCTCGTCTTGCCGGCTTGTCGCCGCGAAGTCAGCCGGGGCGACGGTGGAACCACAGATCAATGATTCCATCATTTCTGTGACCTTGCGGCGGGCGACTTCCGGCGAAGTTAGACTGGTGCTGACTTTCACCGGTTCTGCCCGGTAAGGTTTCCGGTTTTGCCTCGTTGGCGGGCGGTGTTTTGCGATATAAATGTTTTTTTCATGCCCGAACTGCCTGAAGTCGAAGTGCTCGTGCGCCATCTGCATCCGCTGTTGCGCGGAGCCACCATCCGCGCCGTGCAGGTCCGCCGCGCCAAAGTCATCGCGCCCGGCACGCCGCGTGAATTGTCGCGCGTTCTTACCGGTGCGAAATTCAAAGCCGTGAGCCGGCGCGGGAAATATCTTTTGTTCAGCCTTTATTCTCCAGCCCGCCGGCAGGATTTTTTGCTGTTGGGCCATTTGGGCATGACCGGGCGGATGTTTCTGGCGCGCAAAAGCGAGTCGCTGCCCAGGCACGCGGCGGTGGTGTTGGAACTGGGGCGCGCCAATTTCATCTACGAGGACCCGCGCTATTTCGGCCGGTTCACGCTGGATGTTTCGCCGGTGGCAAAGCTGGGGCCGGAGCCGCTGGGAAAACTTTTTTCCGCCGCGGAATTTGCCCGTCGCTTAAAACCATCGCGCCAGTCCATCAAGGTGAAATTGCTCGACCAGTCGCTGGTTGCCGGCATTGGCAACATTTACGCGAGCGAGGCATTGTTTCGGGCGGGGGTTTCCCCGCGCCGGCCGGCGAACCGCCTGACGGCGCGGCAGGTGGGGAAATTGCAGGCGGGCATTCGCCGGGTGCTGGCCGGGGCCATCCGCTGCGGTAGCACGATTCCGTTGAATTTTGCGCCGGGCAAGACCGGCGGGCTGTTTTATTTTGGGCGCGCCGCCGGCGCGCCGGATTATTATGGCGAGCGCTTGCAGGTTTACGGCCGGGCCGGCCGGCCCTGTTTCCAATGCGGTTCAGCCATCCGGCGGATGGTGCAGGCGGCGCGGAGCACTTTTTTCTGCCCGTGCTGTCAGAAATCGTGAAGGAATCCGTTTGACGATGCCCGTAGGGATTTGTAGATTACGCCCCCGTTTGTGTTCCAGAGTAGCTCAATGGTAGAGCACGCGGCTGTTAACCGTGATGTTGAAGGTTCGAGCCCTTCCTCTGGAGCCATTTTAAATGATTTGACGAATCTTGCTCAAAGATTAGTCAGCCGGATTTTTCTCCAATTCTCAAAAGTTCTGTTTTTCGCAGTTGGTCGGCTTCATCTTCCGGGCTGAAAAGCGGCGCGGCAAAACCGATTGCGGACATGGTTTGACCAATCAGTTTACGTGGTGAATTTCAGGTAAATCACCTTCAAGTATTCCGCTTCCTTGAAGCCGGCGGGATGGTCCGGGGGCTGCCGCATGGTTTTCAGTTCGGAGAATTTCCGTCCCGACTTCATGGCCGCGCGCCGCACGGCGTCAAAAAATTCCGCCGCCGGAACATGGGCCGAACAGGAGCCGGCCACCAGAACCCCATCTCGCGCCAGAAGGTTGATGCCGAGTGAATTCAGCCGTTCATAGGCGCGAACCGCCCCTTCACTTTCGCTGGCGCGTTTGGCCAGCGACGGCGGGTCGAGCACGATCAAATCAAATTTTGCCGGCGCTTTTTCAATCCAGTCAAACGCGTCCGCCTGCACCGTCTCCTGCCGGCAGGCCGCCACGGCGGGAAAATTTCGGTTCAGCGCGAAATTGCGCTTGGCGGATTCCAGGGCGTGCGCGCTGATGTCGAGGTCGGTCACGGATTTTGCGCCACCCCGCGCGGCATAGACCGAGAAACCGCCGGAAAAACTGAACGCATTCAGCACTCGCCGGCCCGCTGCCAGAGTTTCCACCTCGCGTCGGTTTTCGCGCTGATCAAGGAAAAAACCGGTTTTTTGTCCGCGTATAACGTCGGCTTCAAACCGCACGCCGTTCTCGCAAAAGATCACCGCGCCTTCCGGCGGGGCGCCGAAAAGGATCTGTCCATCGTGTTGTTGAAAATCCTTTGCGGCCGCCGCCTGGAGGTTCCGGCTCAAACGGAGCACGATCCGCTCGCTGGGGATTTGGGCTTTGATCAGTGCGAGTGTTTCGTCCATTCGCGGCAGCCACGCGGCGGTGTAAAGTTTGAGCGCCAGCGTGGTGTCGTACCGGTCCAGCACCAGGCCCGGCCAGCCGTCGCTTTCGCCGTGGATGAGGCGGTAGCCCGTGGTCTGCGCGTCGAAAAGTCCGGCCCGCCTCGCCCGCGTCTGGCTGAGTCGCGCCTGCCACCATGCCGCGTCAATCGTCTGCGGTTTGCCGGCGTGCAAAATGCGGACGCGGATGGGCGAATCCGCATCGAACAAGCCGACGGCCAGAAATTTATCGTTGCGGTCATAGATGACGGCCAGTTCACCGGTCTGGCCCTCGCGATTTTGGTCGCGCAGGCTGTCGGCAAAAACCCAGGGATGCCCGCCGCGCACGATGGTTTCGGCGGTGGCTTTGACGCGCAGCCGCAAGCGGGTGTTGGCGGTGACGGCGGGCATGGCTTTGCTGGTCTTCAATGGTTCGCTTTCAGGTTTGGTAAATCACCAGATTGGAACGCCAGGGGCCAAAACCGATTCCGGCGCGGCTGACCGTTGGCGAGCCCCCGGCCGGCCACATGGCTCGAAGTTCCCGGGCGGAAACGTAGTTCAAGTTTTCCTCCTGCGACCAGAAATCGTAGCGGGTGCCTTGCAGCAGCCGCCGGAACCAGGCCTTGGGCAGATAATGAACGAAGGGCAGGCAGGTGTGGTGTTCGATGGGAAATCCGCGATTGGGCACTGCAAGAAAACGGCGCGGCGCAACGCGGCATATTTCTTCCACAAACTTTTTTTGCCGCGGCGATGAGCCGACGTGTTCGAGCACGGCATTGCTGTAAACGATGTCAAACGCGTTGGCGTCAAAGGGCAGGGGTTCGCCCGCGGTTATCCGGACGTGCTGCACGCCGGGATAGGCGGCGAGGATGGCTTGGCCGTCGGTCAGGCTGGCGCAAGTCAGGTTTTCCCGGTGCGGATAAAGCCGTTCCAGCATGTTGGAGTCAGGGCCGGTGTCGTCGCTGGTGCCGATGTCGAGAATGCGGTCGCCGGGTTTTGGCTGCATCACTGCCATGAAGCGATCCTGCACCCGCCGCCGGGCGATGGTCGAGATGCGGCGTGTGATCCGGTTTCCAGTGTGCTGGTGATAGCGGACGTCAACCGGGTTGCCTGGTGCGGATGCAAGCTTCATGGCTCGGGAGGAATGATCTTTGCCGGACTTGTTTCATTGCCCATGGCTTTTAAATCCGGCAATCGTGCCACCACCTTCATTGGCTCAATTCGCACAAATCGCAACCACACAATGGTTCCCAGCCATGCCAGTGGATCCAGCAGCAAGCGCACTTTTTTCCCCTCTTTAAAAGAGCGGGATCGGTAATTCACCGGCAATTCCACGGGGCGAAATCCTTTGCGGATAAGTTTGATGAGCAGTTCAAAATCAAAATCGAAACGGTTGCATTTGAATTCCAATCCGGCCAGACAGTCGCGGCGGAAGACCTTGAACATCGTGAACGGATCGCGGAGGCGCTGCCAGAACAGCACGTTGACGAGGGTCGCAAAAAACCAATGCCCCAGATTAACGAACAGACTCAGTCCCAGTTGGCCGGTGAATTGGCGCATTTTCCAGACGTTGCGGCCGCCATGCCGGGAGCCGAGCACGAAGGCGGCGCGTCCGGCGATGAGCGGCTCCAGCAGAGAATCGTAATCCTCGAGATCGTATTCGAGGTCGGCGTCCTGGATCAAAACATAGTCGCCGGTGGCTGCCTGTAAACCCGTGCGCACGGCGTGCCCCTTGCCGCGCGGTTGTTCCTCGAGAATCAATTTGACGCGGGGGTGATCCTCATGTTTCAAGGCCAGCTCGCGGGTGCCATCCGTCGAGTTGCTTTCCACGATGATGATTTCCAGTTGGAGGCCGGGTAATTCTTTCTGCAACAATGCGGCTATCAGCGTGCCGAAAGTATTGGCTTCGTTGAAGGCCGGAACAATCACGGACAAAACGGGGCGCGGCTGGACTTCCGGCTTGCGCGAGAAAACCATCATGCCGCTGGCGGCGATCCGGCGCTGTTTGTGCTGCATCTTTCGCGGCAAAATGCGGGCGAGGCCTTTCACTGCCGTCGTCAGCACCGGAACCGGAAAGCGCTCGAAGTGCAGCTTGATGTAATCAAAGGTCAGGATTTTCCCGCCCGCTTGGACAATGACCTCGCGGAAACCGGATTTGGTGAGTGCGGTTTGGAGCGTCTGGCGTCCGAAATAAGTGAGGTGTTCGGATTTGAATTCCATCCAGTTCTGCCTCATGAACCGGGCGGACCAGGAATCAATGTCCGGCGTGGCAATGAACAGGGTGCCGCCCGGTTTAAGCAGGCGGTGGATTTCCCGCAGAAAGCTGAGCGGGTCGCGCACGTTGCCGATGACGTCAGAAACCACGCCGAGGTCAAATTTTTCTGTCCCTAGGCCTGCCTGCGGCAATTCGCCGCAAAGCACCACCCCGTTTTTCAGGCGCCCCCGCGTTTTTTCACTGGCGGCCGGAGAAGATTCGATGCCGGTCACCTGCCAGCCATCGGCTTCTGCCGCCACCAGAAAATCGCCGTCGCCGCAGCCGACTTCCAGCAGGCGTCCGCCTTGCAATCCGGAGTAGCGGCGGATTTCTGCCAGATAAAGCCGGGCGGTGGCCTGTTTGATTTCGCTGACGGCCTGGCGTCCGGATTCCGTGTCGCCGCCGAGAAAATAATCCGCGCCGTAAATCCGGGCCAGCTCGGCCTCGCTTGGCTGCGGGTTGAGAAAAACCAGTCCGCAATCGTCGCAGCGCACCACCCGGCAATCGGCGGTTGAAAACAGGTAGTAAATCCGCGCGCTGTTGCAGACCGGGCAGGTTTTGATGGGGCGCCGTTCGCCTGATGGAATATCGGTGCGGCTCATTTTACTGATGTGTTTGCCCGATTTTGTTCGCCGCGTCGGGCGCGGATGATGTCGGCCGCCGCCAATGCAATCACAATGCCCGCCGAAATCCAAAACAAAGTGCCGGCCAGTCGCCAATGCCGGGGCCGGTAGGTGAACTCGATGTGGTAGTCGCCCGCCCGATTGAGATACACGCCCTTGAACGCGCGGTTGACGGTGAGCACTTCTCGGATTTCGCCGTTTACTCGGGCGGTGAAATCTTTTGCCTGTCCTTCCGTAAGGCAGACCACTCCGGCGGCGGCGGCATGGACCTCGAACGCTGTTGAGTTGGCGCGCAATTCATAGCGCGTCGCGGGTGAGACGACGGTCGGCGTGGCTTCCCTCAACGCTCGCAAGCCGGGCTGTCTTTCCACGGCTTCCTGGCTCAGGCTGACAAAGGGTTGCTGGCCATTTGCCAGAAGTTGTTTGGCGAATTCGTCATTGGAAGCGCTGTTCGTCACTCGGTTGATAAAAAACGCCCTCGGCCACGCTTGTAAGTTTTCCAGCACCAGAAAATCGCTGCGGTCGCTGACGCGGAAGCTGGCTGCCGCCGGCGCGGGGTTGGTGGGATGGGTCAGCACATATTTGACGTTGAGCAGATTCAACCAGGGCTGCGCCGCCACCGGATTCACCAGGCAAATCTCCCACCCCCAGTTGCCGCCAAATTCCACCCCCGGAATTTTCCGGGCCAGGTTGATAAATTCGCTGTTGCTCAACGGCGCGCACGAACGGATGTCTTCCAGCCCGTAAACCGCCGAATAATCGCCGGGGAACGCCCAGTCCATTCCGACCACCCGGGCCGGGCCGGACTGATCCGCCTTGATTTTCGTGATGGCTTTGCTCGGGGCATCCAACACTGCCCGCGGGCCTGGCAGCATCAGCAATTGGTTGTTGCCAGAACTGTATAGTCCAAACCGGAAATGGGGAATGAACCCCAACACCATGACGCCCGCCAGCCCCATCGCGGTTATCGGGCGCTTGCCGTTTTTCAGATAGGTGAACAGCAACGGCGCGCCAAGGGCGCCCGCCAGGGCGCAGGCCAGATAATCCCGCGGCAGCGGGCGGTGCGAAATTACGAAGTCATACATCAGAATCATCCCGCCGCAGATCAGTCCCACCCATAGCAAATCAACCGCCGCGCGCCGGAAATTTTTCTCTTCCGCCAGGCACTTGAAGCCGTAGGCGCTCTGAAGGGTCAGGTGGATGACCAGCAGGTAGGAAAAGTCGGTATAGACGTGCTCCACCCGGTTTAGCAAGGGAATGGCCGCCAGCAGGGCGGCCGGAACCCAGCCGAAAACACAGCCGCCCCAGAGCAGGATGGCGCCGCCGTTCACCCAATAGAAAGTCTCTCCCTTCAGCTGCCGCCATTTCAAAGCGGAAAGCATGCCCCCCACCATCACCAGCAGGCTGGTTCCTGGCGCGACTGCGGTGTAGGCATCGCGCCTGAACGCAAGCAGGGAAAACAGGTCGTCAAATACGCCCGGCAGTGTCGCGAAGGGAAGCTGCGTTACCCGGATTTCTGAATGCACGGTGTAAGCCCCCTCGAGCGCCGCCAGAAATGAAATCCAGACCGGCGCGGTCAGTCCCAGAAATAGGAGCGTGGCGATTCCCATGCGTCCCAGCAGTTGGACCGAACGGGCGACGTTGTTATCGCGGGCCAGTGCCTGCACGAGTGCCGCCAGATTCAATCCGCCGATCAATACCACCGCCACTTCAACATGGCCGGCGTTGAAACAGCCAAAGCAGGCCAGCAGCCACGCCAGTCCCCAGGGAATCGGCCTTGTTGAATGCCGGTCGAGCAAAGCCATGGCGGAAAGTAAAATCCACGGCGCATAGGCAAAAACAAAAAACACCGGATGATTGAAGATATAAAAATAAGCTCCGCAATACGCGGCCAGCGCCGCGTAAATCAACGACAGCGGACGGCTCCCCAGCAGCCGCAGAACCAGCCAGCCGAAGCCGACGCAAAAAAGGAGCTTGGCCGCCACAAATTTGACATCCCACGCTCCCGCCGCGCCGCGCCCTAGGATGACAATCAATTGCAGCGGGTCTCCCAGCATGGAGACCGCCTGGGCGATGAGCGTATCGCCCGCGTGGCCGTATCGGTTCCACAACGGAATCTCTCCGTGCTCCCGCAAACTGCGGGATTCGATAAACCCGGCCGGAATTCCCCACCACATCATTGACCCGGTATCGCTTCCATGCTGCGACATGCAATGATAGCCGGCGGATTCCATTCCCGGCAGCGGGGGCGGCCAGTCATAAACCAGTGCGGCCATATAAGCCGGAGCGACATAGCTCTTCCCGCAAAATATGACCGGATAGCAATTGATGGCGACCGCCAGCAGTGAAACGAGCAGAATCGCCAGCCCCGGATTGTGCGCGCCCCACCTGGAAATCAGGCTGGCAGATGTTTCCGGCTGGTTTTTTGATTCCGGGTCGGTCATGGCTCGCGAATCTTTGGTCGGGTTTGGCTTCATCTCGCGCGCCCGGGTTCGCTAATTATTCCAGCCCGCTGGCCTTGCGCGCGCGTTTCAGGACGGTTTGCGCCAGTGCGCCGGCTTTCGTTGCGCCGGCGGCGAGGACGCCATTGACGTAATCGGGATTCGCCACGAGTTCCACGCGCTTCTTCCGCGCCTCGGCAAAATAATTCCAATAATGCTCGAACAGCGCCTTTTTCAGGTCGCCGTAGCCGAGTCCGCCCGCGCGCAGGCGGCTTTCATAGTCTGCCGCCACGGCGGGGGGCGCGACGAGCCTGAGCAGTTGGATGGCGAGGTTTTTATCCGCGTCCGGCTTCGGTTCTTCCGGCATCCGCGAATCCATCTTGATGCCCATGATTTTTTTGCGGATGGCCTTTTCGTCCCCGAAAATCTCGATCGTGTTGCCGTAGCTCTTGCTCATCTTCTGGCCGTCGGTGCCGGGGACGACGGCGACTTCCTCGCGGATCTTCGGTTCGGGAATGACAAAAGTCTGGCCGTAGTGCTCGTTGAACTTGATGGCGATGTCGCGCGTGACTTCGACGTGCTGTTTCTGGTCGCGGCCCACGGGCACGATGTTGGCATCGTAGAGCAGAATATCCGCCGCCATCAGCACGGGATAGGCAAACAGGCCGTGGTTCACCGGAACGCCCTTGGCCGACTTGTCTTTGTAGGAATGGCATTTCTCCAGCAGGCTCATGGGGGTGAGGGTGGAAAGGATCCACGCCAGCTCGGTGTGCTCCGGCCGGTCGGACTGGCGGAAGAAGACGGATTTCTTCGGGTCCAGCCCGCACGCGAGAAAATCCAGCGCCACGTCGAGCGTGTTTTTGCGGCGCTGGGCTGCGTCGAACAGCGACGTCATCGAGTGGTAGTCCGCGATGAAATAAAACGCCTCGCCTTTTTCCTGCAGCTCGATGGCGGGCCGCATCATCCCGAAATAATTTCCGAGGTGCAGCGCGCCGCTGGGCTGGATGCCTGACAAAATTCGCATGGGGAAACATAGCGAAAAATAAGGAAGGCAGGAAAGCAGGAAACGTCGCCCGCCGATAGCACCGCTGCCCGTGGATTCTTAAGCAAGAATGATTTTAATCGGCGAAAATCGGCGCAATCTGCGGTTAGTGTCTTTGCAGGCTTCCTGTCTTTACTTCCCATCGCTGCAAATCTTTGCTTAGTTCGCTGGGCCAGTTTTCCTCCGTGCAGGTCATGAACACCTGGCCGCGTGTCCGGCGCGCCGATTCGAGCAGGGGCAGGAAACCGCTGCGGCGTTTCCCGTCCAGCTCGCCCATCACATCGTCAATCAGCAGGATCGGCGGCGTGCCGTGGATGCCGGCGAGAAATTCCGCCTGCGCCATCTTCAAGGCAATCGCCAGCGTGCGCTTCTGGCCCTCGCTGCCGAACTGCGCGGCGGATTTCTCGTTTTGCAGCAATTGCAGGTCGTCGCGGTGCGGCCCGACGAGCGTGGCGCGGAACGTCCGTTCCCGCGCCCGCGACTGCGCGAGTTCCACGGCGAAATCATTTTTTACGCTCGGCTGATATTCGATGCGCAATTCCTCCGCGTCATTGGAAATGCGCCGGTACGCCAGCCGCGCGAGCGGCGAAAACTTCGGCACCAGCTCCCGGCGGGCGCGGATGATTTCATTGCCGAGTTTCACCAGTTCGGCGGAAAAACTTTCCAGCGCCGCCTCCTCCACGGTGCGCTGCTTGAGTAGCGCGTTGCGGGCGCGGACGCTGTGCATGTAGCGCTGGAGCAGCGGCAGATAGCCCGGCTGCGTCTGCGCCAGCAGCAGATCCAGAAACCGCCGCCGCGCCCGCGCCGTGCCTTTGATCAGCTGCGAATCTTCCGTGCAGAAAACCACCGTGCGCAGCGCGCCGAGATAATCCGCGAGCTTTTTAACCGGCTGGCCGTCGAGCGTGAGTTTGCGCTCGCGCAGCGCCCAATACATTTTGATCTCATGGTCGCCCTGGCCGACGACGTTGCCGCCGACAAAATAGCCTTTCCCGCCGTGCCGGATCATCTGCGCGCCGCCGACGCCGCGAAAGGAGCGCAGCGTGGCCATGAGATAAATGGCTTCCAGTATGTTGGTCTTGCCCTGCGCGTTGTCGCCGAGCAGCAGGTGAAAGCCGGGCGCAAAATCCACGTCCAGCCGCGCGTAATTGCGGAAGTCTCGGAGTCGCAGATGGGCCAGATGCACGCTGATAAAATGAATGTCGCCGCGTGCGTTCGCGAGTTTTTTCAGTCGGAAAGCAATTGGGTTGGAGCGTTCGGCCTGTGGCCGAACCGCTCGCGCCGCAGGCTCGACGCTGCCGTTTGAAAATGTTTTCATGGCGCATGGTTCCGTGCGTCATTTTCGAGGACGAGCATCTGCTGGTGGTGGTCAAACCCGCCGGCTGGAACACGCACGCCCCCTCGCCTTACGCGGGCGAAGGCATCTACGACTGGCTGCGCCACCGCGAAGCGCGCTGGGCCACGCTCGCCATTCTGCACCGGCTGGACAAGGAAACCAGTGGCCTCCTCGTCTTCGGCAAAACGCCGCTCGCTAACCGGTCGCTCACGGAACAATTCGCCCGGCATCGCGTCCGCAAGCAATATCTCCTGCTCACCGACCGCGCCGTTCCGGAAAAAGAGTTCACGGTGAAATCTTCATTGCTGCGTGTCGGTGAGAAATACGCCAGCCGGTCCGGTGGCGAAATCGCGGAAACCAAATTCACGCCGGTCGCGGACTCGGAGCTCAAAACTCAAAACTCAAAATTAAAAACTGTCAGCGCTTCGCCGCTGACCGGCCGCACGCACCAGATCCGCGTTCACGCGGCGGAGAGCGGCTTTCCGATTTTGGGCGACACGCTTTACGGCGGCACGGCGTCGTCGCGCGTCTTTCTGCACGCGGCGGAAATCGCCTTTGCGCATCCCGCGACGAATGAGCAGCTCAAGTTTTCAGCGCCGGTGGATTTTGCCGCCGAACCGCGCCAGGCCTTGCGCGCCGCCATCATGGATCCGGACGCTACCAGCGCCTTTCGCGTGATTCACGGCGCGAGCGATGGCTGGCCCGGCTGGTTTGTCGAAAAGCTCGGTGATTTTCTCCTCTCCCAATCCGAAGCGTCGCTGAATGCCAGGCAGAGCGGGGAATTGTCGCGACTCGCTAGGACATTTGCCTCGCGCGGCGTGTATCACAAAACCCTTTCCCGCCAGGTTCGCCGCTCGACCACGACCGAAGTTTCGCCGCCACTCGTCTTCGGCGAAGCGGCGCCCGGGCGGTTTGAGATTTTGGAGAATGGTGTCCGTTACGAGCTGAGCTTCCGCGAAGGCTATTCCGTCGGCTTGTTTCTGGACCAGCGTGATAACCGCCGTCGCCTGCTCACCGGCCACCTCGCGGCAGATTTTCCCCAACTTCCGACTTCCGACTTCCAACTCCTGAATTGCTTCGCCTACACCTGCGGCTTTTCGGTCTGTGCGGCCAAAGCGGGCGCGCGGACGACCAGTCTCGATCTCTCCAAAAAATATCTCGAATGGGGGCGGCGCAACTTCCTCCTGAACGGTCTTGATCCGTCGCTCCATGATTTTATTTATGGCGACACGTTTGATTGGCTGCGGCGGCTGGCGAAGAAGGGCTGCGCGTTCGACGCCATCGTGCTCGATCCGCCGACGTTCTCGCAATCGAGGGAGCACGGCGTGTTCCGGGTGGAAAAGAATTTTGGCGACCTTGTGGCCGCCGCGTTGCCGGTGCTCAAGCCGGGCGGGGTGCTGCTGGCTTCAACGAATGCCGTCGAATGGCCGCCGGAAAAATTTCTCGCCAGCGTGGATTCTGCCGTGCGCATCGCCGGGCGGAAGATTTTGAAGCGGCATTATGTTCCGCAGCCGCCGGATTTCCCCGTCAGCCGCGCGGAACCGGCGTATTTGAAAACCGCGTGGGTGAAGATTCATTAAACCTAATGTCGTTTTGAGATGAATCTGCCAGGTTTCCATCATCGGGTGTGGGTTCAGCGCGAGTGCTGCAAAAACCAGGTGAACAATTCCGGGTTCGCGTAAGTCTGCGTCCAGCTGTCGTGCTGCGCCTCGGGATAGACGGTGAATTTCACTTCCTTGCCGCCGATCTTTTTCAGGTAGTTGACCATGCGTTCCGATTCCGCCGGCGGCACCGTGGAATCTCTGGCGCCGTGAAAGGCCCAGACCGGCAGCCTGGCCAGCTCGGATTTGTTCGCAAGCAACGGGGTGATGAGATCGCCGCCGCCGCAAATCGGCGCGATGGCCGCAAAGCGTTCCGGATGGCTCAAGCCGAGGCTCCACGTCCCGAATCCGCCCATGCTGAGTCCGGTCAGATAAACCCGGTGCGTGTCCACGGCATATCTGCTTTCGATGTCATCCAAAAGCGCGAGCAGCAAATCATTCGACCAGATTTTCCCGGCGGGGCATTGCGGCGAAACGACGATGAAAGGCAGCTTGGCGGAAGCCGCGATTTTTGGTGGGCCGTGCTTGGCGACCAGCCAGACGTTGGTGCCGCGCTCGCCGGCGCCGTGTAAAAATAAAATCAGCGGCCAGCGTTTTGCCGGGTCGGACCCGTAGCCGTCGGGCAATGATAAAAGGTAGTCGGCGGTTAAAACCTGTTTGCGTTCGCGGGAAAACTCTTGGGCGGTCTGGCCGTTCTTCATGGGGAGGGAATTGCGGGTGGTGGAGCAGCCCGTCAGTCCGAGCAGGAGCGGAAGGAGCCGGAGCCAACCGTGGGTTTTCATGGCTTACATGATTTTCAACTTCGGCAGATCTTGCGAATCTACCAGGCCGACCGGCTGGTTTTTGGCGTTCACCACGATGAGGTCGTCAATGTTCCGCTCGTTGAAAATCTTGAGCGCCTCGGCGGCCAGCGCATCGTCCCGGATGCAAATGGGCTTGCGTGTCATCACCGTTTTGAGCGGCTGGGACAACAGGTTTTCGTCCGTCGCCATGTGCCGGCGGAAATCCCCGTCGGTGAAAATGCCGGCGAGTTTGCCGCGCGCATCCACGACCGCGAGGCTGCCGGACTTGGCCTGTGTCATCACCAGCAGCGCTTCTTTTACCGTAAGCTTTTCCCCGGCGATGGCGTTGCGGTTGCCGCGGCGCATGATGTCGCCCACTTTGAGCAGCAGGGCCCGGCCAATGGCGCCGCTCGGATGATATTTGGCAAAATCCTTCTGCTTGAAACCGCGCGCCTGTAGCACCGCCATCGCCAGCGCATCGCCCATGACCAGCATGGCCGTCGTGCTGCTGGTCGGTGCGAGGTTGAACGGACACGCTTCTTTCGGAATCCGGACGTTCAGCGTCAGATCGCTGTGCTTGGCGAGCGCTGATTTCCCGTTGCTGGTGAAAGCGATGATTTTGACGGAAAAGCGCTTGAGCGCGGGGAGCAGGTTCAGCAGTTCGTCCGACTCGCCGGAATAGCTCAAGGCGAGAATCACATCGCCGTCATTGACGAGGCCCACATCGCCGTGCAGCGCGTCCACGCTGTTCAGCACCACGGCGGTGGCGCCGGTGCTGGTGAGCGTGGCGGCAATCTTCGCGCCGACATTGCCGGATTTGCCGATGCCGACGATGACAATTTTCCCGCGCGACTTGAGCGCGGCGATGAGGGTCTCGACGGCGGCGTCAAAGGATTGATCGAGTTGCGCGCGGACGGCTTTGAGCGCGGCGAGTTCGATGTCGAACACTTCACGGGCTTTGGCAAGATGGCTCACAACGGGGAGATTGCCCGCAATGCCGCCGGATTTCAACCGCGAAGCGAAATGGTCGTTTGCAGCGGCGGATGGGTTGTGCTAAAACTTGGCGAAGTTATTTTAACGGCGCATGAATCATTCCAGCAATTCAAAGAGGCACATCATCGTGGTCGGCGCCGGGCCGGGCGGGTTGACGGCGGCGATGCTGCTGGCGGCGCGCGGTTTCAAGGTGACTCTGGTGGAAAAGGCTGGCCGCGTCGGCGGGCGTAACGCGGCCATCGAACGCAACGGCTACAAGTTCGACACCGGCCCGACGTTCCTGATGATGAAGTTCATTCTCGACGAAGTGTTCGAGGAATCGGGCCGCAAGAGCGAAGATTATTTAAAATTCGTGAAGCTGGAGCCGATGTATCGGCTGCAGTTTGACGACATGGTGTTCGAGCCGACGACCGATCACGCGGCGATGCTGAAGCAGCTCAACGAAAAATTCCCCGGCAACGCCGAAGGTTACTGGCGGTTTCTCGAAACCGAGCAGGAACGGTTCCGCAAAATGTATCCGTGCCTGCAAAAGGATTATTCCTCGCTGCGCAGCTATCTTTCCACCGACCTGCTGAAAGCCGTGCCGCATCTTTCGCTGGGCAAGTCCGTCATGGATGTGCTCGCCGGTTATTTTAAACCCGATCGCCTCAAGCTTTGCTTCACGTTTCAGGCTAAGTATCTCGGTATGTCGGCGTGGGATTGTCCCGGCTTGTTCGCAATTCTGCCGTTTGTCGAACATGCTTACGGCGTCTATCACACACAGGGCGGCTTGAGCGAGATTTCCGAGGCCATGGCCAAAGTCTGCCGCGAATACGGCGTGGACATCCGGTTGAATTCGCCGGTGAAGCAACTCGTTCTCGAAGGTCGCGATGTGCGCGGCGTGGAACTGGAATCCGGTGAAAAAATTCTAGGCGATGAAACTGTGCTGAACGCCGATTTCGGTTACGCGATGAAACATCTCGTGCCACCGGGCGTGCTGAAAAAATACACGCCGGAGAAAGTCGAGGAGAAGGAGTTTTCCTGTTCCACCTTCATGCTCTATCTCGGCGTGGACAAAATATACGACCTGCCGCATCACACAATTTTCTTTTCTAAGGATTACCGGAAAAATATCGAGGATGTTTTTCAGCGGAAGGTCTTATCGGACGAATGTTCCTTTTACGTCCGCAACGCCAGCGTCAATGATCCCGACCTCGCGCCGCCGGGACATTCTGCGCTTTATGTTTTGGTGCCGGTGCCGAACAAGACCGCGGCGATTGACTGGTCGAAAGAGAAAGGCGGTTTCCGCGACCGCCTGCTGGACGCGATGGAAACGCGCGGTGGCATGAAAGATTTGCGCTCGCATATCCGTGAGGAAATTGTTTATTCGCCGGACAGTTGGGAGAGCCACAACATTCATCTCGGCGCGACGTTCAATCTTGCGCACAAGCTGTCGCAGATGCTGCATTTTCGTCCGCGCAACAAATTCGAGGAGTTGGGCCACTGCTACCTCGTCGGCGGCGGCACGCATCCCGGCAGCGGTTTGCCGACGATTTATGAATCCGGCCGCATCGCCGCCAACCTGATTTGCCGCCAGCACCAGGTGCCGTTTGTTTCCAAGAACACGCAGGTCTGACCGGTTGACGGGATTAAGTTGATTGAGTCAGCACGCGCAGAAACCGGGCGCGGTTGTAACGGAGCGCAAGGATGCAGGGGAAATTCACCGCCAGCGCAACCGCTGCGTTGACCAGCACCCCCCACCACGGATTCCAGATGGCGAATAGCGGCAACGTGAGCAAAGCCAGCCAGTGAACGACTTCGCCGCGCCAGGTTTCGCGCAGGAAACGTTCGAGGTATTCTGAAGTGGCGGATTTCAGGTTTGCTTTCGCGAAGCCGCCACGAAACATGCGCGCGGCGTCCGGCAGTTTGTCTTTCCAGCGCTTGATCGCAAACACGCGCTCGTAAAACCGCCCGCCGCGCTCCCAGCTTTTGGGTCGCGCCAGCCAGCCGCGATAGTGGAACCGCTCCGCCGCGATCCTCGTGAAACCCCACGCCAGCCCGAACTGGATCACCAGCCACGCGCTGACGTTCAGCGCGGTGACCCACGCGATGGAGAGTTCAATCAGCATGAATCTGCCTCCCTTTCCACGCAACGGTCTGCTTGTTGCGCGCACGACTGACCGAGCGCGCGAAGACCGCGAAATAGAAAACCAGCGGCGCGGGATAGAGCAGCGCCGTGCCCCAGTGAAACGTCCCCACCCGGCGCAGCAACCACGCGACTTGCGCCGCGCACAGGCCGTAGGCAGCGACCCACCATAGCGGCTGGCTGCCGAGCGCCAAGCCGAGCGGCGCGGTCATCAAGCCGAACATCCACGCGACAACAAGCAGCAGGATTGGCAGCGGCGTCTGGCCCGCGCCGGAAGCAAAACCTTTCGTCCAGCCGTCCACGACTTCGCGCCAGCCTTGCGGATACATGCGGAACGCGAACACGCCTTGCCCGCCGCGACATCGCAGCGGCACGCCCGCCGTGCGCAACTGCTCCGCGAGCCAGAAGTTTTCCAGGATGCGGCCCTTCACGGCTTCGTGACCGCCGACGCGCTCGTAGGCGGCGCGCTCGATGAGCATGAATTGCCCCAGCAAGCCGCGCGGCGCGAGCCGGTCGCCGCGCAGCGTGAATGCGGCCGTGCCCGCGAGCATCACCAGATTGAAGAAGGCGGAGAATTGCTCGTGAAAAGCGCGAACCGCGTGATGTGGCGCGACCGACAATGCGCCGCCGCCCGCCGCTTGAAATTCCATCAGCACGCGCCGCAAGCCGTCCGGCTCAAACCAAGTGTCGGCGTCGAGGAACAAGAACAATTCGCCGTTCGCCGCCTGCGCGCCCTGATGACACGCCCACGTCTTGCCGCGCCAGCCTTCGGGCAGCGGTTGCGAGTTCACGACGCGCGCCCCGTGTTCCTGCGCGACTTCCGCCGTGCGGTCGGTGGAGGCGTCGTTCACCACGATGATTTCGCATGGGCGGATGGCTTGCGCGGCCAGCGAGCGCAGCAGCGTGGGAAGATTTTGCTCCTCGTTGCGCGCGGGGATGATGATGGAAAGCCGCTCGGCAGTATTGGATTTGTCCCCGGCACCCAATCCGCAACCCCGCCCGCGCCCCAGCACGAGCCAACCCGCCGCCCAGAGCGCGAGTGTCACCGTCAACAGGAGTCCTTCGGTATTCATCGGCGGTTCTAATTACACGTTCCCGCGCGCGGTTACAACTGGCAACCCGTCTGCTATTTTCAGGTGACGGGCGGGTTGTCGGACCGCTTCCTGAGCCGCCGCAGCCAATCTTTCAGGCCGGACTTGCGGCGGACTTTCGCGACCGCGCCCTTCGCTTTGCGCATGGCGCGCCGCGCCCAGATAAATTCCGTCGCCAAGATCGCCAGTCCGCCGGCAATGACCAGCACGCCCGGCCCCGGCAAGACCAGCATGGCCACGCCGATCAAGATGACCGTTCCGCCCATGAGCGCGCTGAAGAACTTTTTCATGCGGCGATCTCTTCCGGCTTTCGCTCGCTCGCGGTGGGCGCAAAACCTCCAGCCCACTTGCGCCGCAAGCCTGCCATGCGAGTCTGTGTCTCCTTCAACTCAAGTTCGAGGGACCGGAGTTCGTCCTCCAGCGTCGCCGCGCCGGTTTCGCGTTCATGCTGCGCGCGGTCGCGTTCGGCGATCTCGGCGTGCATTTCGGACATGCTGTTCATGATGATGCCGATGAACAAGTTCATGATGATCATCGTGCCGAACAGGATGAATGTGACGAAGTAGAGCGCGACCTTGATGCCCGGGACGTGGGGCAATTGGTGGTTGAACAAGTCCGCCCAGTTGTCGAGCGTCACGAGCCGGAACAGCGACAGGAAGGCCGCTGGCAATGAGCCGAAGTTCTTCGGGTCATGCGCGCCGAACAGATGAATGCCCGCCACCGCGTAAATGTAGAACAGCAACGAGAGCAGCAGACTCACATAACCCATCGCGGACAAACTCTTGAGCAGCGCCCCGACCAGGAGCTGGAGTTTGGGCAACGCGCTGATGAGCCGCAGCAGCCGCAACGCCCGCGTCAACCGCAGGATCGCCGCGAACGGCCCGCCCACGGGCACGAGGCAAAGCACGATGATCAGGAAGTCGAACACGTTCCAGCCATCGGCAAAATAGCGCCAAGGCTGACGCCCGTGCGCCGCCATCTTGAGCAGCGCCTCGACGACGAACACGCCGAGGATGAACTTGTCCAGTCCGAGCAGGATCACGCCGTTACGCTCCATCATGGCCGGACTGGTTTCCAAGCCCGCGACCACGCCAGCCAGCACGATCACCGCCACGATGGCGTGGTGAAACGCTTTCGCGGCGACGATTTGTTTGATGAATGCAGTCATGAATTTGGCAGGTAGGGCGCGTCACTCCGTGCGCGCCGGTTTTGCATTCTGGTCGGCGGCGGGCAGAGGACTGCCCGCCCTACCACCGACAGGAATGTTCACCTTCTTCGGCTTCAACAGCGACCACACCACGCTCGTCGTCAGGATCGCCACGATCACGCCCAGCGACACCAGCGTGTCAATCTTCCACGCCGTATGCGCGAGAATCATCTTCACGCCCACGAACGTCAGCACCGCGCCCAGGCCAATCTTGAGGTAATGGAACTTGTCCATCACGCCGGCCAGCGCGAAATAGAGTGACCGCAGCCCGAGGATGGCGAACACGTTCGAGGTATAGACGATGAACGGGTCTTTCGTGACCGCGAAGATCGCCGGGATGGAATCCACCGCGAAGATCACGTCGGAGATTTCCACCAGCAACAGCACCACGAACAGCGGCGTGGCCATGCGGATGCCGTTTTCGCGGACGAAGAATTTGTCCCCGCGATACTCCGGCGTCACCGGCATGAGCCGCTTGAACCATTTCACCACCGGATTGCGCTCGGGATGAATCTCCTCCTCGCGCTTCACGATCATCTTGATGCCGGTGAGGATTAGGAAGCCGCCGAACACGTAGATGATCCACGCGAACTTGGCGATGAGCGCCGCGCCCGCCACGATCATGATGGCCCGCATGATGAGCGCGCCGAGGATGCCCCAGAACAGCACCTTGTGCTGAAAAAGCGGCGGCACGGCGAAATATGAGAACAACAGCGCGAAGACGAACACGTTGTCCACGCTGAGCGATTTCTCGATGAGATAGCCGGTGAAGAACTCCAGCGCCTTCGTTGAGCCGGCGTAGTGCCACACGCCCAGGTTGAAGACCAGCGCCAGCCCGATCCAGACGAAAGTCCAGGTGAGCGATTCCTTCAGCGACACGATGTGCGCCTTGCGATGAAACACGCCGAGGTCCAGCGCGAGCATCGCGAGGACGAACACGTTGAAGCCGACCCAGAGCCAGATTGATTCAGTCATGGATGTTATTTTTAAGTCACTCGTTCAAGCCGCCGCGCTGCCAGGGTTGGATGTTTTGTAGCGGGACACGGGCCCGGAGGTAAATGCTGCGGGCAAATTCGGCAGACTTCCGCCGCGCAGCACGGATTTCGTGGCGCGTGGCCCGCGCCGTCGCGCCGAGCATTTGTTTGGACGCATTCAATGCCCGCCCCGGAGCGGACGCCGCAAAGCCGAGCGTGTTGGCCGGCAAATCCGCCAGCGATTTCAGGATGAGTTTTGCTTTCATGGTTTCGATGAGTTGAGGTGTTTGAGTCGCAGTGTCACCCGCCGCGCCGGGCTTTGACGTTGCTCTTGAAGCGTTGCAGCCGCTTCTGGGTGCGGCTGGTGATGGTTTCGCGCAGTTGCGCCATGGCCTTGGCGAAAGCAGCCCGCAGCGTGTGGTCGCGGCTCTCGGCGAAGACGTCCGGCCCGGGCGTGACGAGGTGGACGTTCACCTGATACGCGGGGCTGGCGTTTTCGTGGCGCACGAGGCGGACATTGGCTTCGTCAATCTGGCGAGCCTGACCGAGGGCGAGGATTTGGTTTTCCACCCACGAATCCAGCCGGTCAAGGGAACGCAGATTCAGATGTTGCAGGTTTAATCTCATGGTCGTTGTCATAATTTTTAGTTGATGATTGTTTGTTGTTTGCGCCGTTTTACTCCGGCGGCGTTGACGTGAGCACATTAGGCGCAACCGGCGCGGCCGACTAATACGCGTTTCCGAATGGACGCATAGGTTAATCCGAAGCATCATTATGCCACGATGGAATGGCTTAATTATCACCACCTGCGTTACTTCTGGACCGTCGCGAAGGAAGGCAGCCTCGCGCGCGCCGCCGAAAAGCTGCACGTCTCCCAGCCCTCGATCTCGGAACAGATCCGCGAACTGGAATCCGCGTTCGGTGAAAAACTGTTCCGCCGCGAAGGACGCAACAACCAGCTCACTGACGCTGGCCAGGTTGTCTTTGGCTATGCCGAGGAAATTTTCGCGCTGGGCCGCGAGTTGATGAACGCCGTGAAACAACGCCCCGGCACGCGGACGTTGCGGCTCACTGTCGGCGTGGCGGATTCGTTCCCCAAGCTGGTGACGAACGAAATATTGAAGCCCGTTTTCACGATGCCGCAGGCCGTGCACGTCGTCTGCCGCGAAGGGAAGATGGAAGACCTGCTCGCGCAACTTGCCGCGCACCGGCTCGACCTCGTGCTGTCGGACGAACCCGCGCCGAGCAGCACGAACTTCAAGGTGTTCAGCCACGCGCTCGGCGAAAGCAGCGTCACGCTGTGCGCCGAAGCGAAGCTGGCCGGGAAGTTGAAGCGAAATTTCCCCCAGTCGCTCAACGACGCCCCCGCGCTCCTGCCGGCGGAGAATACCGCGCTGCGCCGCTCTCTGGAAACGTGGTTTCGCACGCACCACTTGAAGCCGAACGTCGTCGCCGAGTTTGAAGACCTTGCGCTGATGAAAGTGATGGCCGCCGAAGGCCGCGGCTTCATCGCCGTGCCGACCGTGGCGCTGCGGGAAGCGGTGTCCCGCTATCATTTCCGCAGCCTCGGACAGGCGACCGCCTGCCGCATTCAGTTCCACGCCCTCACCGCCGAACGGCGCATCGCGCATCCGGCGGTGCAACTCCTGACCCGGACCACGCCATGGAAGCTTTGCTGATGCCAGCCATGCCAGTCGAACCATGATCGGCTCAAGGGGCAACCGGCAATCGTCTCATTCGACAAATCGTCCGGCGGACCGTGAATTAATCACTTGTCCCAAGCGACGATTTTCTTGGCGACGTTCTGGCCGCAGAGCACGACCATCGGCATGCCGCCGCCGGGGTTCACTGAGCCGCCCACGAAGAACAGGTTCGGGTAGAGCGTGCTTTGCTTCGGCGCTTTGAACGCGAGGTTCTTCCAGCGGTCGCTCACGACGCCGTAGATTGAGCCGCGGTTGGAGTTGTATTGCGCGCGGATGTCCAGCGGCGTCCAGAAGTGCTCGAAGACGACGTGCTTCCGCAGATCTTTCAGGCCCATCCGCTCCAGTTTGTCCAAAATGCGCTCCTTGAGCTTGGCGTAATCTTCGCGGGTGAGCGGGTGCGCGGCGTCAATGTGCGGTATGTGCGGGAGAATCTTCAGGCAATCGCAGCCCGCCGGCGCGACGGTCGGGTCGGTTTTGGACGCGGCGACGAGGTAGATTGTCGGGTCATCCGGCAATTCATAGCGCTCGAAGACTTTGGCGAAATGTTCCTTTTGGTGGCCGCTGAAGAAAAAGTTGTGGTGCGCGAGCTGCGGATACTGGCAATCAAGGCCCAACTCGATAACGAGCCCGGAACAGGTGGGTTCGAGTTTCGTTTCCAGCGACGCGATGAAGGCTGGGTCTTCGTTGAGCAACTTTTCGTAAGCGGGTATGACCTCCATGTTTGACACAACAATGTCGGCGGCGTGGAATGTGCCATTCGCCACGAGGCCGGTGACGCGGCCGCTCTCCCGGCGGACTTCGCTGACTTCGGCGTTGAGGTTTACCTTGATGCCGAGTTCGTCCATGAGCCGCTTCAGGCCGAGCGCGATATGATAAAGCCCGCCGTCCACATACCAGAGGTCGTAGCGGAACTGGATGGTGGGCATGGCATTCATGAACGCCGGCGCGCGATACGCCGACGAGCCGACGTATTTGATGAAGAAGTCGAAGATGTTGCGGAAATATTCCGTTTGCAGATGCGACGCCACGCCCTGGTGCATCGTGCGAAACAGATCGAACTGGAAAAACTTGAACAAGCCGTAGTGCTTCGCGAATCCCTGCCAGTTGTCCAGGCCCTGCTCGAAGTAACCGTCGTTCGTCAGGTCGTAGAGGTCGGCGGAGTATTTAAGGAAGCGCTCGATGTTCTCCGGTGGTTCGCCGACCTTGCGCGCCTCGGCGGCCATCTTGTCCGGTTCGGGATACAGGTCGAGCGTGACGCCGTCCTCGAAGAAATTCCGCCAGTGCGGCCGCAGCGGACGGATCGAAAAGTAATCACTCATCTTCTTGCCGCTGCGCTCGAACAGGCGCTCGAAGATGTGCGGCAGCGTGAGAATGGACGGCCCGAGGTCGAACGTGTAGCCCTGCTGCTTCAGCACGTTCAGCTTGCCGCCGATCTTGTCGTTCTTTTCGAAGATTTCGACGTCGTAGCCGGATTGCTTCAGCGAGATGGCCGCCGACAAACCGCCCAACCCCGATCCGATGACGATGACTTTTTTGGTGCTCATGTTTGCCTCACTTGTTTGCCAAAACCCGTTTCAGACCTTCCCTGGCCAAATGATCAGCCGGGTGCATTGCCAGCGCTCTGGAAAAATATTCCCCGGCTGCTTTTCGCTGTCCTAGCAACTCGTAGGTGTGTCCGATAAACGTCAGGCAACTGTCGTAACCCCAGCGGGGATCGAGCGGCGCCGCGGCGGTTTTCGCTTCCACTTCGAATAACTTTTCTGCGCCAAGTAGCGTCGTCAGCGCTTCCTGCCACGCCGCCGGCTTCTTCGCCGTGTGGAACTGGCACATGCCCAGCAGATATTGGACGCGCGGATTCCCCGCGCCGGTCTTGAGCGCGCCGCTTTGATGCTTCGCCACGCGTGGGCCGAACCACGCTGCGCGGAGCAGGTTGCCGTTGATCTTCATGCCGTAGAGCGTGCCGAGCAATGCCTGGCACTCGGCGTGGTTCTCGTCGAGTTTTACCGCCGCCGTGAGCGCGGCGATGGCGGATTCCAGCGCCGCGTCGGCCGCGCTGGTGTTGGTGGCATTTCCGCGCAGCTGCAGCATGCGATGAAACTCCGACGCGCCGAGCCAGTAAAAATTTGTCACCGTCGCGGAAGCGTTCGTGCTCGCCTGGCGGAGCCGTTCAGAAGCGGCAGCGAAACGGCCTCCATCCCAGGCCTGATACGCCGCCGTGAACTCCGCGATGCCCGTGCCGGTAAGCTGGTCGGCAGCAGATTCCGCCCGCACCGGTAGCGAGGTCAGCCAGATTAAAATGAAGACACATCGAAACATCGCTTGACTAAGTTATACGCAGCGGGTGAGTTTTATCCAAGTCGTTTATGAATTTTACCGCTGCCCTTGCCGCCCAACGCCAATATTTCCAATCTGGCGCGACCCGCCCGCTGGCCTTCCGCCGGATGCAGCTTGAAAAGCTTTCCGCCGCGCTGGATCGACACGAAGCGCCGTTGCTCGCGGCTTTGGCGGCCGATCTCCGCAAGTCGGCGTATCAAGCCTACGCCACGGAACTCGGCGTCGTGCAGGCGGAAATCCGGACCGCCCTGAAGCACTTGACCCGCTGGGCCACGCGGCTGCGCTGCCGGACGCCGTGGTTGGTGGCGCCAGCCCGCGGTTGGGTGCAGCCCGAACCCTTCGGCCTCGTGCTGATTATCGGCCCGTGGAATTATCCGCTGAACCTCTTGCTCGCCCCGCTCGTGAGCGCCATTGCGGCGGGCAATTGTGCCGTGCTCAAGCCGTCCGAACTTGCGCCCCATACCGCCTCCGCTCTGACCGCGCTGATGCGGGAGACCTTTGCGGCGGAATTCGTTTCCGTGGTCCACGGCGGCGCGGACGTGGCCGCGGGATTGTTGCGCGAGCGGTTTGATAAAATCTTTTTCACCGGCAGCACCCGGGTGGGGCGGGCGGTGCTGGCGGGTGCGGCTCCGCATCTCACTCCAGTGACGCTGGAACTAGGCGGCAAATGTCCGGCCATCGTTTGCGCGGACGCCCCGGTGGAGCTGGCCGCGCGCCGGATCGCCTGGGGAAAATTTCTCAACGCCGGACAGACCTGTGTCGCGCCGGACTTTGTGCTCGTGCAGCGTGGTGTGCGTGACCGTTTCCTGGCCGCGTTGAAGAATTCGCTGCTGGCGTTCTATGGCGCGGATGCTCGCCGTAGCGCGGATTATGGGCGCATCGTGAACGCCCGCCATTTTGCACGACTGGTGAGCTACCTCCGCGATGGGAAGGTCTTTCACGGTGGCGACAATGATGCAACCGAATTATACCTGGCCCCGACCATTTTGACTGATGTTCCCCCCGACGCAGCGGTGATGCAGGAGGAAATCTTCGGGCCGGTGCTGCCGGTTTTGGAATTTGATGATCTTTCCGAAGTTGTGTCAAGACTGCAGGCCGCCGCCACGCCCTTGGCCCTGTATTTGTTTGCGCAGAACCGGACGGTCGAGGAAAAAATCCTGGCCGAAGTGCGCTCCGGCGGAGTTTGCGTGAACGATGTCATCTCCCACATGATCGGAACCAGCCTCCCGTTTGGCGGCCTGGGTGAAAGCGGCTTTGGAGCCTATCACGGGCGGGCTGGTTTTGACGCCTTTTCCCACCAACGTTCGGTTCTGCGCCAAGGAAGCTGGCTGGATTTGCCGTTCCGTTATCCGCCGCAACGGCTTTCCATTACGACGTTGAAGCGGGCACTGAAATTTCTCCTGCGCGGCTGAAGCAGGCGGTCGGTTCACTCCACGTTCGGATACGAGCCGAGGATCTTCACGAAGTTGCAGTGTTTGCCGAGATGCTGGATGGCTTTGGCCACCTTCGCATCCAGATAATGTCCCGCGCAGTCTATGAAGAAAAAATACTCCCACGCCTTGCGCTTGCTGGGGCGGGACTCGATCTTTGTCATGTTGATTTTAAACTTGCGGAACGCGGCGATGGCCTCGTGCAGCGCGCCGGACTTGTCCGCCACGCTCAGCATCAGGCTCGTGCGGTCGTCGCCCGTCGGCGGGCTGCACGTCCGGCCGAGGACGATGAAGCGCGTGACGTTGACGGAATTGTCCTGGATGTCCTGCGCCAGAATCTTTAGGCCGTATTTCTCGGCGGCCAGCGCGCCGCCCAGCGCGGCGGAGAATTTTTCCTTCGCCGTGAGTTCGGCGGAGCGCGCGTTGGAGGACGTTTCCACGATTTCGACGCGCGGCAGATTTTTTGCCAGCCAGCCGCGGCATTGCGCCAGCGACTGCGGATGGACGTAAAGCTTTTTGATTTTCGCCCGCGGGGAATTGCTCATCAGGCATTGCTGAATCTTCAGGAGCACCTGCGAAACGATTTTCAGATCGCTGTCCACGAACATGTCGAGCGTGTGCGTGACGACGCCTTCGGTGGAGTTTTCCACCGGCACCACGCCGTAATCGGCGGTCTTTTTGGCAACCTCGGTGAAGACGTCGCCAATGGTTTTCTGTGCGGAATAATTCAGGCTCGCGCCGAATTTTTGGATCGCGGCCTGATGGGTGAACGTCGCTTCTGGCCCGAAATACGCAATCGTCATGGTCTTTTCGAGCGCCAGCGCGCTGGACATGATTTCGCGGTAAATGGTGCGGAGCTGTTCGTCGGTGATCGGCCCGCCATTGCGTTTGCAGACGCGCTCGAACACGGCGCGTTCGCGGTGCGGCACATAGATTTCCTCGCCCGCCGCGAGCTTGATTTCGCCGATGGCGAGGACATGGCGCGTGCGGTCGTTGAGCAGCCGGACGATCTGCGCATCCAGCTGGTCGATCGCCTGACGATGTTCAGGAAGGCTCATTTCTAGGAAGAATGATGAATTGCCCCCGAAGAATCAATCCGTTCGTGCGGTTTAATTCATTGACTTCACCCGCCAAAAACCTATGCTCCGCTTTCCTGAATTTATGCGGGAACTGCCTGGGGCAGTTTTCACCCGCCCTCGAAAGGAAGTGAGTGTAATGACAGAGATTAAACTGAAAAAAGGCGAACCAGTGGATCGTGCGTTGCGTCGGCTGAAGAAAAAAGTCGACCGCGAAGGCACGCTCAAATCCGTGCGCATGCGCCGGCAATTCGAAAAACCGAGTGCCGTCCGCCGTCGCAAGGAGAAGGTCGCCCGTTTCTCCGCCATGCTCGCCGCGCGCCACGCTGATGATTAGGCCGTGATTTGCATTTTCACCACCGGTCGCATCCGTTAGGATGCGGCCGGTTTTTTTATGTATTCGCTTTCAACCTGCTGGAATTCTGCCCGTCATACCGACGGCCGCGCGATGCTGCGCGAGATCCGCGAGCTCGGCTTTGAATACGCCGAATTGAGCCACGGCATCCGCATCAGCCTGGTGCCGGGCATCCTGGAGGCCGTGAAGGCGGGGGAGATCAGGATTTCCAGCGTGCATAATTTTTGCCCGCTGCCCGTGGGGGTGGACAAGCCCGCGCCGAACCTCTACGAATTTTCCTCTGACCGCGAGCGCGACCGTCAGCTCGCGATTAAGTATACCATCAACACGCTCGAATTCGCCCAGCGGGTCGGGGCGCCGCTCGTGGTGCTGCATTTTGGCAGCATGGATTTGAAGGATTACACCGGCAAACTCAAGGAGCTCCTCGAGCGCGGCGAAAAAGGCTCGCCGAAATTCTTGAAGGTGGTCGCCGAGGCCAATGCCGCCCGTGAGGCCAAAAAGAAAAAGTTTTATGATCGCTCCCGCGAAACCCTGCGGCATCTGCTGACCGAGGCCAAATTTCGCGGCCTGAAATTCGGCATCGAAATCCGCGAGGCGGTCGAGGAACTGCCGGTGGAATCCGACTTCAAGTCGCTGCTGGAGGAATTTCCCGCGCCGTATGTTTATTATTGGCACGACACCGGCCATGCGCAGATCAAGGCAGACCTTGGTTTTATTAAACACGCGCCGTTTTTGGCGGAGCGCGCCGGCCGGCTGGCGGGTTTCCATCTGCACGATGTGAAGTTTCCCGCCCGCGATCATTTTCCCACTGGCGGCGGCGATATCGATTTTGCCGCGCTCAAGCCGTTCGTGAAGCCGGAGCACATCAAGGTGTTTGAATTAAGCCCGAAAGTTCCGCTCGATTCGGTGCAGCGTGGCGTCGCGCACCTGAAACGCATCTGGGGCGAGGAATAATTTCATTTCGCCCCCAGTCGCAAAGCTTCGAAGCAAAATATCTTTGCGCCTTTGCGCCTTTGCGTGAGAATGGTTTTGTGAATCTGTCGCCCCGTGAAAATGCCAAACAAATCGTTGCCCGCTTGCAGCAGGCGGGCTTCGCTGCGTTCTGGGTCGGCGGTTGCGTGCGCGATTTTTTGCTTGGCCGCGCGGCGCAGGACTTTGACATCGCCACGGATGCCCGGCCGGAGCAGGTGGAGCAGCTGTTCCTCAAAACCATTCCTGTCGGCAAAAAATTCGGCGTCGTTATCGTGGTCGAAGGCGGCCACCAATTTCAGGTCGCCACGTTCCGCGCCGAGGCGGATTATCAGGATGGCCGCCGGCCGGAGACGGTGGTGTTTGCCAATGCCGGGGCCGATGCCTCGCGCCGCGATTTCACGGTGAACGGGCTGTTTTACGATCCGCTCACGGAAAAAATCCACGACTGGGTTGGCGGCGAAAAGGACTTGCGGGCCAAAATCATCCGCACCATCGGCCCGCCGGAGGAACGCTTTGGCGAGGATCATCTGCGGATGCTGCGGGCGGTGCGGTTCGCGGCGCAGTTGGATTTTGCGATCGAGCCGCCGACGTTCGCCGCCATCCGGGTGCTCGCGCCGAAAATCAAAATCATCAGCGCCGAGCGCGTGCGCGATGAGTTGATAAAATTATTTGCGCCGCCGCACGCCGCGCGCGGCTTGGTTTTGCTGCGGGACAGTGGCTTGCTGGAACACATTTTGCCGGAAGTCGCCGCGACGATTCAGTGCGCGCAGTCGCCGGATTTTCATCCCGAAGGCAGCGTGTTCAACCACCTCCGGCTGATGCTGGAGAAGCTGCCGCGGGATGCCGCCGCCGCGCTGCCGTGGGCGGTGTTGCTGCATGACATCGCCAAGCCGGTGACGGCGGAACGGGATGTGGCGACGGGGCGGATCCATTTCTATGGCCACGAAAAAGTCGGCGCGGAGATGGCGGAGTCCATTTTGTCGCGGCTGCGGTTTCCCAATAAGCCGACGGAAGCAATCGTGGCTTGCGTGCGCCATCACATGCAGTTCAAGGACGTGAAGCAGATGCGCAAGGCGACGTTGCGGCGGCTGCTCTTGCGTGAGACGTTTCCGCTGGAGTTGGAACTGCATCGCTTGGACTGTCTTGGCTCGCACGGCGGTTTGGAGTATTACGATTTTCTGGTGCAGCAGGCGGAGGAATTGAAACATCAGCCCGCCCTCCGTCCGCCGTTGCTGACGGGTGATGATTTGATGGCGCTTGGCGTCCAGCCGGGCAAAGCCCTGGGGGTCTTGCTGGCGGAAATTCGCGAGCTGCAATTGTCGGATGAATTGGCCACGCCGGATCAGGCGCAGGCTTGGGTGAAGCAAAAGCTGGCAAGCTGATGCTACAGCGGCGAGTAGGCGATGGAGCGGATTTCCAGCTCGCCGCCTTCGCTCTGGATGCCGATGCTGCCGGAATTGATGGTGCATTCAGTGACTTCGTTCAAGAGCTTGCCGTTGATGAAGGAAGTGACCTTGTGGTTTTTGCAGATGATTTCGGCCTTGTTCCATTCTCCGGCGGGGCGTTCCCTGGATTCACCGCGTAATGGAACCGGGGTGTTTTTATCCATGCCTTGGTGCTCCTTGGCTTCCGCGCCTTCCATTAAAAAAATATCGCCCTGCCGCGTGTGTTTGCCCTGCACCTGCACGCATTGCGGCCAGAGTTTGTCGCCCGGCTGGATGTGGACCAGGATGCCGGAGTTGTCGGCCTTGGGCGCGATTTTGACGAAGCGCCATTCGACGGTGAGAAAATAATTGCTGTAAACTCCGGTGGTGCGGAGGTAGCCGAAGGGCGTGCCGGTGCAGTGAATGACGCCATGGCTGACGCTCCACGTTGGGGCCGGGTTGGTGCTGTCCTTCGGAAAAAACGTCCAGCCGGCTAAATCCTTTTGGTTGAACAGCACGACCGTCATTTCGCGGCTTGGGTTCGGCGGGTAAGCTGGTTCGCTGTCCTGTGCCCGGCTGAGGGTGGTCGCCAGAAGGATTAAGGCCGCGATGGATTTCATGGCGCCGAGAATTGTCCGGCGCTGCCCGCAAGTCAAGCGCGTGGCCCAAGCAACTTTTGCACGCGGTCGAAAACTTGGGCGGGTGGCAGTGCTTGCAAGCATTCGTCGGTTTTCTCAAAAGTGCAATGTGATTTCAAGCAGGGCGAGCAGGGGAGGTCGAGGCGCAGGACATTCCCAGGCTGGCCATAGGGGCCGGTGCGGTGCGGTGCGGTGGGGCCGAAGAGGGCGACAAGCGGTTTGCCGAGTGCGGCCGCCACGTGCATCGGGCCGGTGTCATTGGTGATCATCAAATCGCAGCGGCGGACCCATTCCACCATTTCCGGCAGCGAAGTTTTGCCGCCCAGATTCAGGCAGCGGTCCGGCGCGGATTGTAAAATTGATTCGCCGAGCGGGTGGTCGGCTTTGCTTCCCAGAATGGCGAACCGCACCTCGGGAAATGTTTGGGCGAGCGAATGGACCAGTTCCCCGAAATGTTTTGCCGGCCAGCGTTTGTTTTTCCAGCGCGCGCCGGGCTGGAGCAAAATCAGTTTTGAATTTTGAATTTTGAGTTTTAAGTTTCCTTCCGGCCATTGGCGACTGACTTCGGCAGAGCTTTCGGGCCGCTCCGGCAGCCAGGTGAAATTTTTATGGACCGGCACGCCGAGCGGCGGCAGCACGGAGAGATACCAGTCCACGGCATGGGTGTGAAAAGATTTTCGCGGCACGGCGAGGTCGTAAAAGCCGCGGGCGCCTTCGCGGGTTTCATCGAGGCCGACCAGAAATTTTCCGTTGGCCAGCCACGCAAAGGTGGCGCTGCGGAGCAGGCTTTGCAGGTCAATGACCAGGTCAAAGTTTTGCGCGCGCAGCCAGCGGATGCTGCGGAACATTTCGGGCCAGTGCTGCGGTTTGGCCCAGCGTTTGCGCTCGAAGTGGACGATGCCCGTCAGATCCGGGTCGTTTTCGATGAGCGGTGCGAGCGCGGAGTCAATCCACCAGAATATCTCCGCGGCGGGAGTGTGCTGTTTCAGCAGACGCAGCACCGGCAACGCTTGAATCACGTCGCCGAGCGAACTGGGCTTGAGGATGAGAATTTTCAAGGGGCTCAAAGTCGCGGTTCCGGTTTGCGCGTGAAAATTCTGAACGCTGAACCTTGAACTGGAAACATGATTTATCGTCCAAACGCGAGGCGTTCGGCGAGGCGTTCGGGCAGGCCGGCATCGAGAATTTTCTTCTGTGCGGCGGCGATGTCGTATTCCAGGCGGCGCAGTTCGATGGTTTGGGCGTCCATGTCGTAGAGGACGTAGCCGGCTTTCGGGTTGTTGTCCCGGGGCTGGCCGACGGCGCCGACGTTGATGAAATATTTTTTGGACGGGTCCACCTTGAACTTGGAGTAAGTGCCGCCGCGCACCACGGTGTCGCGCATGAAGGCGACGGGGACGTGGGTGTGGCCAAAAAAACACATCTGCGTGGTCTGATAGGGGAAGCTGGCCGCCGCCGCGAGCTTGTCCAAGACGTAGCCCCAGCGCTGGGGGGCGTCGAGTGTGGCGTGAACCATGGTGAAGTTTTCGGCCATGCGGGTGTATTTCAGTTCGCGCAGCCAGTGCTTGTCGTCTTCGCTTAGTTGGTCGCGGGTCCAGTGGACGGCGTCCGCAGCGTGCGGGTTGAAGCCTTCCAGATGATTGTCGGTGGAGCAGTATTCGTCGTGGTTGCCCTTGATGCAGGGGATGTTCATCGCGCGGACGATTTGCAGGCATTCGCTGGGGTTGGCGTTGTAGCCGACCACGTCGCCCAGGCAGACGATGTGGGTGGCGTTTTGGGCGCGGATATCTTCCAGCACCACCTGAAAAGCTTCCAGATTGCCGTGTATGTCTGCGATGATGGCGTATTTCATTACTAACGAACGATTTCAAATCCCCGAAATTCATTTTTCGCGGGAAGCCAAGTTACCTGTTCTTCGGAGATAAATCCAGCAAGACCTGCGTCGAGTATGGCGGTGCGAAAATCCGCCAGTTCCGTGCGGCCCCCTTCGGCTATCAGCTCCACCCGGCCGTCGGGCAGGTTGCGGATGACGCCGGTGATTTCAAAGCCGGTGGCGACGGTTTTGGCGGTGTAGCGGAAGCCGACGCCCTGGACCTTGCCGGAGTAAAGGACCGTCATCCGCTCGCGGGCGGGGTTGCTGGTTGGCGACGGCATGACGGGATGAAGCCAAAGGCGCCGCGGGGATGCAATATTATTTGCTGAAAGTTAAATTATTTATGATTTGTATTTGACCGAGGCGGGAATTTGGCTTAATCCATTCGCGCTGCCCTTGATGCGTGATTTTAAAATCGGTCGTGGGCAGCGATGTCGCATCCAACATGCTGAATACTAAATCATTTTTGACCATTGATTTCGGGGCGGGAAGCCTCAAGCTCGCGGAGTTTGAAGCCCATGAAACCGGTGGTTTGCAGCTCAAGAACTTTGTCATCCGGCCGCTCGGCTTGGAGGGTTCGCAGGAGGTCACGCGGGAAAAAACCATCTTGCTGGCTTTGCAGGAGGTCCTGGCCGAAAAAGCCATCACCGCCAAGAGCGTCAATGTCTGCGCCCCGGGCTTCCATGTTTTCTCCAAGTTCGTCAAATTGCCGCCGGTGGACTCCGGCAAGGTGGAGCAGATCATCCAATACGAGGCGCAGCAGAACGTGCCGTTCCCGCTCTCGGAGGTGGTTTGGGATTATCAGATTCTTGGCTCGGCTCCCAGCGGCGAACTGGAGGTGCTGCTGGTCGCCATCAAGGCGGAAATCGTCGAGGGACTTTTTCGCGTGGTGGAGCAGGCCAAGCTGAACCTCCATTTGTGCGATGCTTCGCCCGCCGCCTTGTGCAACGCGTTCCGGTATAACTATGGCGAACTGGAGGACTGCACGATGTTGCTGGACATCGGCGCCAAGACGAGCAGCCTCCTGTTTTTCGAAAAGGGAAAAGTCTTTTCCCGCAGCATCAATCTGGGCGCCAATACCATCACTCAGGATTTTGCGAATGAGGCCAAGTTGAGTTTCAATGAGGCGGAAAGAATCAAGATGGCCGAGGGCTTTGTGAGCCTCGGTGGCGCTTACGAGGAGCCCGAGAACCCGCATCAGGCGGCCATTTCCAAGATTGCCCGCCAGTTCATGACCAAGCTGCACATTCAGATCAATCAGACGTTGCAGTTTTATCGCGGGCAGCACGGCGGGTCGCCGCCCCAAAGGTTGTTTCTCTCCGGCGGGGCTTCCATCATGCCTTATACCGCGCAGTTTTTTGCGGAAAAACTCAGTGTGCCCGTGGAGTATTTTAATCCTTTCCGCAACGTGCAGATCAACCCGGCGGTGAATCTGGAGGAATTGTCGCGCGTGGCCCATTCCTTTGGCGAAGTCGTTGGCCTCGGCTTGCGCAACATGGCCAATTGCCCGGTGGAAATGAATTTGATGCCGGAAAGCACGCTGTCCTGGCAATCCTTCAACCGGAAGAAACCGTATTTGGGGGCCAGTGTGTTTTTCATGCTCCTGGTGGCCTTCGCGGTGGGCTTGTTGTTTCAGAAGCTGGCCGCCAATAAAGAATCGGAAATTCTCCGGCTGGGGCCGGAAGTGCAGGAGAATAATAATAAGTCCCAGAAGTTTGACAAGGTCTACGGTAAATTGAAGAAGCAGCAGGGCGAAGCGGCGCAAATCGCGGCGTGGATGCAGCAGCGGTATTATTGGGCGGATTTTCTGGCCGAGATGCGCCGGGCGCTGCTTCGGTCCGAAGAGAACGTTCGGACGAAGTTTTCCCAAAAAAATCCCAGTATTGAAGCCGGTATCTGGATTGAGCAGATGACCGTGTCTTCCGCCTCGACGGCCGCGGTCGGCGGACAGCCGTCGGAGGCTCCGGCCGCTCCCGAACCGCCGGCCAAAAGTTCCAAAGGGACGATTACCCTGGTTTGTCGGGCGGTGGATTTGACCAAGGTGAGCGGGGATGCGGATGCGAGCACCAGCATTGCTTCCGCCGCCGCGAGCGCCATAAAAAGCTCTCCCATGGTGGATCCCAATGCGACCGCCCTTATCGGTCAGGCGACGCCGGATGAATCAAACAACACCTTCACGTTTACGGTAAACGTGGCGCTGCTCAACCCGCCGACTTTTTGATATGAGTTGGATCAAACGAAATTTATTTTTTGCGCTGGGGGGGATCCTCGCTCTGGGTTTGCTCGGGGTGGCGGGTTTTTATACTTACAAAAGCTGGTCGCGAAACAATGACGCAAAACAGAAGCTTAGCGAGATCTATGGCACGCTGCAGAGTCTGGCCCAGAAAACTCCCGCGCCGGGCAATGAGGAAATCAACAACACTGCCATCGCCGCCCGGCAGGAGCAGCAGTTGCGGGAATGGATTTCCGCGGCGCAGTCGTATTATAAGCCGGTTCCGGCTCTGGCCTCGGGCATCAACACGAGCGAGGCGTTTGTGGGGCTGTTGCAGCGGACCATTGACCAGTTGCAGCGCGAGGCGAAGGATGCCGGGGTGCTGCTGCCCCCCAAATATTACTTCTCGTTTGCCGCGCAAAAGGGAAATTTTGATTTGGCGACTAATAGTCTGGATGCCTTGGCTGCGCAGCTGGCTGAGGTGAAGTCCGTGGTGGAAATTCTTTTTGCCGCGCATGTCAATGCGCTCGACGGGGTGCAGCGCAGCCGGGTTGCGACCAGTGATGCGGCGGGCTCCGGCTCCGATTTTACCGAGCTGCAGCCGGTTGTGAATGATATGGCGGTCATTGCTCCCTACACCGTTACGTTCCGCTGTTTTTCGCTGGAGCTGTCCCGGGTGATCGCCGGTTTTGCTGCCGCGTCCAATGCCTTCATTGTAAAATCCGTCATCGTCCAGCCGGCCGGTGTGGCGACCGCTGCCGCGGGCGCGCTGGAAGGCGCTTCCGCCCCCGCGCCCGGGATGCCGCCGGCGGATGGGCCGCCCGCGGAAACGCCCGTTGTGGCGGTGGCGCCGCCGGTTTCTACGCGGGGTGGACTGAAGATTGTTTTGAAGGAGCAATTGCTCCGGGTCACGATGGATGTGAAGCTGGTGAAACTGCTGCCCAAGAGTTAAGATGGACTTTCTCAAAAAAAACTACGAAAAGCTGTTGCTCGGCCTCGTGCTGGCCGGGTTGATTGGCGTGCTGGCGTTCATGACGTTTTACATTTCCGGAGATAAGGCGGAGATGGAGCAGACGAGCAAAAATTTGGTGAATCCCCCGGTCAAACCTTTGCCCGCTTTGGATTTGACGGTTCAAAGCAATGTGGTGGCGCGTTTGCAGACCTCCGTCAATCTGGATTTGGAAGCCAATCACAAATTGTTTAATCCGCTGGAATGGCAGTTGGGTATGGATGGCAATCTGATCAAGGCGGTCACCAAGACCGGGCTGAAGGTGGTGGGGGTTTCCAAAATCACTCCCTTGTTCTTGAATATTACCTTTGACTCGGTGATTACCAACACCACCGGCGCGCTCTATGTCATCGGCGTGGAAAGGCAGGCCGCGCCGCTGCCTTACAAGCGTCGTAAGCAGCCCTATTATATTTCGCTGGGCGACAAGCCCAACGATACCTTTGCCTTGGTTGAGGTAAAGGGGGTTCCCGAAAATCCCGATTCATTGTCGCTCAAGTTGCTGGACACCGGCGACGTGGTTTCGGTTTTGCGGGCCAAACCGTTTAGTCGTGTGGATGGCTATCTGGCGGATTTTCGCTACGACCCGGAGAAAAAAGTCTTCAACGCCCGGCGCAAGAACGACAAGGTGTCTTTTGGCGGAGGGGATTATACGGTGTTTGATGTCAACCAGAATGAGCTGATTCTGTCCGATCAATCCAACCAGAAAAAAACTTCATTGCCTTATAAGCCCTGACCGATAACAATATCTTCATTCACATTAACTGTACATATTGATTGCCTCGAACCTGATTTTGCCATGACTAAAACCACTATTCTCACCCTCGGACTTGCGGCTCTCTTGAGCTTCCCGTCTGCCTTGTCGGCGCAAGACAGCTCCACCTCGGTGGCTGTTAACGAAGCCGTGCTGCGGCAGGCCAAAACCATCGAGCTGCGGCAGAAATTGGCCGATGCCAAGGCGGTGGCCCAGCATGGCAACTTGGTCGGCGCCGCCAAGCTGTATCAGGAGTGTTGCAATTTGGTCGCGCAAGTTGGCTCCGGCATTGATGCGGAGTCCGCCCAGGCCATTGCCGGGTTGACCCAGACGCGTTTGGCATTGGCTCGCGACGCGCAGAGCCGTGGTGATTTACGTGAGGCCGATGTGCAGGTGCAGCAGGTTTTGAAAACCGAAAAGGAGCTGAAGCTCAATTCCAAAACCAGCGCGGCGTTCGCTTTCAAGGAACAAAATGACCAGATGGTGGCCGCCATGAAAGGTCGCATGCCGAGTTCGGAAGCGCTCGATCAGGTTCCGAAAATCATGCAGCAAAAAGTTCAGTCGGGCACGCTCGCGCAGGATGGCAAGTTGCTTTATGAGATGGGCAAGCTGCCGGAGGCGGAAGCCAAGCTCACCGAGGCGGTCCGGATTGATCCCGATAATTCTGGCGCCAGTTATTACTTGAATCTCATCCAGCAGGCCAAAATCAAGCGCGACTTTACCAAGCACACGTTGGATACGCAGACCCGTATTGAGCAGGTGGAAAAGGAGTGGGTTCTCCCCAATACTCGCGCCTTGCCCGTCCCCAATCCCTACGCCAACACCAATCTGGTTTACACCGGCCCCGGTCGGCAGGCGATTATCACCAAAATGGACCGCATTAAGTTTGAAAACTTTTCCACCGGCGAGGGCATGCCGTTGAGCGTGGTGCTCCGCACGATTGCGGATGAGGCCAAGAAAAATGATCCCGACCACAAAGGCATCAATATTTTGATTCACAATACCGACTCGTCCGGTGGCGCTCCGGCGGGGGCGGTGGATCCGGCCACGGGGCTGGCGGCGGCCCCGGCGGGTGGCATTGGCAGTGGTGGGGAAATTGGCAGCTATCTGGTTAAAATTCCCAGCCTCACGGATGTTCGCTTGACGGATTTGCTGAACGCCATCATTTTAACATGCGATCATCCTATAAAATATTCCATTCAGGATTTTGCCTTGGTTTTTGAAGCCCGGGGAAATGAGCCTCCCGACTTGGCCATGCGCACCTTCCGGGTCGATCCCAACACCTTTGCCTCCGGTCTGGATAACGTCAGCGCTTTGGCCTTGGCGGGCTCTGGTGGAAGCGGCGGCGGCGGCAGCAGCGGCGGCGGCGGCGGCGGCGGCGGCGGCGGCAGCAGCAGTAGTCAGGGATCGATTTCAATCGGTGTTGTTCAAGCCTTCGGGACTGCCCAGCAGGGTGGCGCAGGTGGTGGCGGTGCCGCTGGCGGCGCTGCGGGTGGCGCTCGCTTGAAATACGTCACCGAAGTGACGAAAGGTGAAACGGCCAGCACGGATGCCAAGGCGTTCTTCACGGCGTTGGGGGTGGATTTTGGCAACCCCGCCGGCCAGACATTGTTTTTTAATGACAAGCTGGGCTTGCTGTTTGTCAAAGCCACCTCGGCAAATCTGGATATGATTGAGCGCGCCATTCAGACCCTGAATCAGGTGGCGCCCCAGATTCATGTGAAAACCCGTTTCATCGAAGTGCAGCAGATTGATAATAAACAACTGGGTTTTGATTGGTATATGGGGCAGAATAGTATTGGCACTGAAAAGGGTTTTTATCTCAATGGTGGAGAACTACCTGCTACTGTCCCCGTTCCAGGTGGTGGAAGTACTGTTCAACAGATCACCACGGGTTTGCGCTCTTTGGATTCTACAGGCAACCTGCAACCGTTGCGTGGTGACGGTAACGCTTTGGGGAATTTCGCCGGCATTTTGACTAGTCCAAAATTAGCAGTGGTGCTCCATGCTCTGGAGCAGAGGTCGGGGACCGAAACCTTGGGGGAACCTGAAATCACCACCACCAGCGGTCGTCAGACCCAGATGCGCGCCACCAAGGTGAGAACCATTATCACGGGTGCGGATACATCTACCTCTTCGTCATCAACTACCGGTGGCACTGGTGGTGGGGGCTCTACTGGGACCTCACTTGCGACCATTACTTATACCACGACACAAATTGAGGAAGGACCGGTGCTCGACGTGGTGCCTTGTGTGTTATCCGATGGCTACACGATTAATATGGCGTTGATTCCATCCATGACCGATTTTCTTGGCTATGATACTCCGCCGAATATCAACATCCAATCTTCCGCTGGCGCCGGTGGTAACATTGGCTATGTTGGTGTGATGCCGCCCCTGCCGTTGTTCTTTATCCGGCAATTGGCCACCACCGTGAACGTCTGGGATAACCAGACCGTGGCGCTGGGCGGTCTGATCACTTCGTATGAAAGTTCCGTCAAAGACAAAGTGCCGGTGATCGGTGATTTGCCATTGGTTGGACGCCTGTTCCAAAGTAATGGTAAAACCACCACTAAAAAGAATCTGATGATCTTTGTGACCCCCACGATTGTTGATCCGGCGGGTAACCGTGTGCATACGGACAGTGATTTACCCTTCGCGCAAGCCACTGTTCCGGCCCAGCCCCAAGGTGCCGGACAAATCACCGAGACGGTCAAGCCCACCAGCCTTTCCGAATTGCAGAAGTGATCCGGCTGCTGATTGTTGATGGTCACGCCTACGCCTATCGGGCGTTTCACGCCATCCGCGAGTTGAGCGGGCCGTCCGGTCAGCCCGTCAACGCCATCTACGGCTTTGTTAAAATGCTCCAAAAAATGCGGCTGGCGCTGGCGCCATCGCATCTGATTGTCGTTTGGGATGGGGGTCTTGATGCCGGGCGCCTGGCCGCCCATCCCGAATATAAATCCCATCGCCCGGAAATGCCGGAGGGCTTGCGTCCGCAATTGGACGAGCTGGTTCACTATCTGTCCGCTGTGGGCATCGCCGGTTATCGCGGCGACGGCATTGAGGCGGATGATTACATTGCCTGTCTGGCGCGCCGGACGGCGGCGGCGGGGCATGAAGTGGTGATTGCCAGCTCGGACAAGGATTTCATGCAGTTGGTCACGCCGCAAATTGGTCTCTTCAATCCCAACGACAAGACCGGAGCGGTTTGGTCCCGCGACCAGGTGGTGGCCAAAACCGGCGTTGAGCCGGACCAGGTGGTTGACTGGCTGGCGCTCATCGGCGACGCGGTGGATAATATTCCCGGCGTGCCCGGCGTGGGACCCAAAACCGCCACCGAACTCCTGAAACAATTTGGTTCCGCCGCCGCCTTGTTGGCGCGGCTGGACGAGGTGAAGTCGGAAAAAATGCGGTCGGCTCTGCGGGGTTCTGCTGAAATCGTGCGGCGAAATTTGGAACTGGTTCGGCTCTGCGAAGTGCCGTGCGATTATTCTCTGGAGTCGCTGCTGGCGAAACCGGCGGACCAGGACCGGTTGCGCGGGTTGTTTCAGCGCTGGGGGTTCAAGGGGATGCTGGCGGAACTCGAAGCCGAACCGATGGAACGGCAGGCAGAATTGATTTGAAGTGCCATGAGACTCTTCGGCTTAACTGGCGGCATCGGGATGGGGAAAACTACCGCTGCCGATTTTTTTCAACGACTCGGGGTGCGCGTCCTGGACACGGATGAGATTGCCCGCGAGCTCGTCCAGCTTGGACAGCCGGCGCTGGTGGAGATCCGGCGGCATTTCGGTTCAGTTGTTTTCTCTGCCCCCGGTGAATTAAACCGCGCCGCACTGGCCCGTGTGGTTTTCGCGAGCGAATCCGAGCGGAAAAAACTCGAGGCGATTTTACACCCGCGCATTCGTGAAGCTTGGTCGGCGCAAGTTGAAACTTGGCGGAACGAAGGCTGTCCGCAGGCGCTGGTCGTGATTCCACTGTTGTTCGAGACGCAGGCGGAAAATCATTTTAACCGGATCATCTGCGTCGCTTGCTCCGCGGCTTCCCAGCACGACCGCTTGCTTCAGCGCGGCTGGACGCCGGAACAAATTCGGCAGCGCCTCGCCGCCCAGCTTCCCGTGGAGCAAAAAATCGCCCGTTCGCATTTCGTGATTTGGACGGAAGGGGCGCTGGCCGTCTGCTCTCGTCAGGTGAAAAGTATTTTGATAAATCGGACGAAAATGGCCGCGTGACCCCGCCCATTCCCGTCCCTATCTTTGCTGTGCCATTTTTCGAACGGGTCTGCTAGACTTTCTCGGCATGATTCTCACTCCCGACGAGCTTCGCAGTCTGGTTGAACTGACCCATCAGTCGCCGCATACCCTGCTCGGGATGCACCCGCTCGGCGACCAGTCCGGTGTCGTCGTCCGCGCGTTTTTACCCGACGCCCAAAGCGTGGCGGTTCAGCCCGTGCATGAAAAGAAAAAGCCCGCGTTTGCGCTGGAGCGGATTCCTGACACCGACATCTTTGAAGGCATAACGCAGGCGGCTAGTGCGGTTTACGCCTACGACCTCGTCATCACCAATCATCAGGGCCAAGTGCGCCGCACCCGCGATGCGTTTTCCTTTCTGCCCACGCTCGGCGAATCCGACTTGTTTCTCTTTGGCAAGGGCGACGAGCGGAAAATCTACGAAAAGCTCGGCGCCCAGCTGCGCACCATCGATGGTGTTCCCGGCACCAGCTTCGCCGTCTGGGCGCCGAATGCGCAGCGCGTCAGCGTGGTCGGCGACTTCAATGGCTGGGACGGGCGGTTTCATCCGTTGCGCTTGCTCGGCGCCTCCGGCGTTTGGGAAATCTTCATCCCCGGCGTGGGGCAGGGTGCGCATTACAAATTTGAAATCCGTGACGCGCACGGTCACGTCAAGCTGAACACGGATCCGTTCGGGTTCTTTTTTGAAGTCGCGCCGAAGCAGGCGGCGATCGTCTGGGAGACGAGGGGCTTCAAGTGGACGGATGCCGCGTGGCTGAAAAAACGCCGCGAGCGCGATGCGCTCCGCTCGCCGATGAGCGTCTATGAGATGCACGTCGGCTCGTGGCAGAAAAAGACCGCCACGGAATCGTGGAGCTACCGCGAACTCGCCCAGCCGCTCGTCGAATACGTCACCCGCCTCGGCTTCACCCACGTCGAATTCATGCCCGTCGCGGAACACGCGTATTACCCTTCTTGGGGTTATCAGGTCACGGGCTTTTACGCGCCGACGAGCCGCTTCGGCACGCCGGAGGATTTTCAATTCCTCGTCAACGCGCTGCACGCGGCTGGCATCGGTGTCATTGTGGACTGGGTGCCGGCGCATTTCCCGCGCGATACGTGGGCGCTCGCCAGATTCGATGGCACGGCGTTGTTCGAGCACGAGGACCCGCGCAAGGGCGCGCATCAGGACTGGGGCACTTTGATTTTTAATTTTGGCCGAAACGAGGTTTCTAACTTTCTCGTCGCCAATGCGTTGTTCTGGTGCGAGCGCTTTCACATTGACGGTCTGCGCGTGGACGCCGTCGCCTCGATGCTCTACCTGGATTATTCGCGCAAGGCCGGCGAATGGATCCCGAACCAATTCGGCGGGCGGGAAAACCTTGAAGCGATCGAGTTCCTGAAAAAATTCAATCACATCACTCATACGGAATTTCCCGGCGTCATGACCATCGCCGAGGAATCCACCGCCTGGCCGCAGGTCACGCGGCCGCCCTACCTCGGTGGCCTGGGCTTTTCCTTCAAATGGAACATGGGCTGGATGCACGACACGCTTGGCTATTTCAAGCACGAGCCCGTTCACCGCAAATATCATCAGAACGACCTGACGTTCGCGATGCTCTATCATCATAATGAGAATTTTGTGCTGCCGCTCTCCCACGATGAAGTCGTTCACGGCAAAGGCTCGCTGATCGGGCGGATGCCCGGCGATGACTGGCAGAAATTCGCCAGCCTCCGCTCCCTGCTGGCGTATCAATGGCTGTTCCCCGGTAAAAAAATGTTGTTCATGGGCGGCGAGCTGGGTCAGCGCGCCGAGTGGAACGAAAATGCCCAGCTCGACTGGTGGTTGCTGGACGCCGGCCCGTTCCATCGCGGGGCGCAGCGGTTCGTCGGGGACTTGAACAAACTTTATGCCGCTTCGCCCGCGCTCTGGCAGGCGGATTACGACCACGCCGGCTTCAGTTGGATTGATTGCAACGACCGTGAAAATAGTGTGCTGTCATTTTTGCGCCAGACGGCGGATGGCCGGAATCAAACCGTCGTCATTTTGAACCTCACGCCCGTGCCGCGTCCCGGCTATCGCGTCGGCGTGCCGCGCGCGGGCCGGTGGCGGGAGGCTTTGAACAGCGATGCCGGTATTTACGCCGGCAGCAACGCCGGCAATTACGGCGGTGTCACGACCCGGCCGATTCCCGCCCACGGCCACCCGCAGTCGGCGGAGTTTTTCCTGCCGCCGCTGAGCGTGGTGGTGTTCCAGGCGGAAGCCTGATGGTTTGGCTGGCTGGAATTTTTACGGCCCCGGATGCCCTTGGATGAAACACGGATTTTGAGTGAGTCGAAACTTTGAATCTGTGTTTCATCTGTGCCATCTGTGGCTTAGCTTGATGATCATATTGCCTCGCGTATGAAACTGATTTCCTGGAACGTCAACGGCCTGCGCGCCGTGCTGAAGAAGAACTTTTTGGAATTTCTCGACACGGAAAAGCCGGACATCCTCTGTTTGCAGGAGACCAAATGCACGCCGGATCAAGTCGAGCAGCTTTGGCCACAGACTTACACGACTTACTGGAATTGCGCGGAGAAGAAGGGTTATTCCGGCACCGCCATTTTTACCAGGGAACGCCCGCTCAAAGTCACACCCCATCTCGGTATCGTGGAACACGACCGGGAAGGCCGCGTGCTGACTGCCGAATACCAAGAGTTCTTCCTCGTCAATGTTTACACGCCGAATTCAAAACGCGAACTGGAGCGCCTGCCCTACCGCCAGGTTTGGGACAAAGATTTTCTCGCCTACCTCAAAAAATTGGAAAAGAAAAAGCCCGTCATTTTCTGTGGCGATCTGAACGTGGCGCACACGGAGATTGACCTCGCCAATCCCAAGGCGAATGTCCGCAACCACGGCTTCACTGTTGAGGAGCGCAACGGTTTCACCGCCTTCGTGAATGCCGGGTTCGTGGATACCTTTCGCGAATTCGAGCCGGGCGGGCGACATTACACCTGGTGGAGTCCGATGTCCGGCGCGCGCTCGCGGAACGTCGGCTGGCGCATTGATTACTTTCTCCTCTCCTCATCGCTGCGCCCGCGTTTGCAGCAGGCATTCATCCGCCCCGCCGTGCTGGCCAGCGACCATTGCCCGGTGGGGATTGAAATTGGCTGATGCTTTGAGAAAGGATGGCGGCGGGATATCTGGCGGGGTGCCCCCCTCATCCGGCCTGCGGCCACCTTCCCCAAGAGGGGCAGGGTCGGGATGAGATTTCTTCCAACCAAGGTTCGCGCTTTGATTCATTGAACCAACCGTTGCATTCAAATGCCAGGACGTAGGGAGCGTTTCCCCCTCTCCGCGTCGGCGGAGTCGGCGGAGCCGATGGGGAGAGGGCCGGGGTGAGGTGCGCGTCCCTCCAGCTTGGAGTTCATGGGCAGGGCGCTCGCCGTCAGTGGGGCGGCGAATTCAAAGTTTCTGCCGGGCAATTATCTGACTACTTTGAAACCTGCCGCCGTTGGAGCCATTGTTCCCCCAGTTCACTCAAGGTCTTGGCCTTGAGAATCCGTTCGGCGAGCGGAAACACGATGCGTTCTTCCTTGTCGAAATGCTTGCGCGAGGCGGCGATGGCGTTCAGTAGGATTTTCTTTGCCTCTTTGAGCGTCCGCGCCTTCTGCACTTTGGCGAGCGCCGCCTCGATGTGCTCGTGCTCGGCGTGAAAGGTTTCCTGCTGGCCCATCTGGTCGAAATAGGGTTCCAGCGGCTCGATGAACAAATCGTCTTCCGCCTTCGAATGGGGACCGTGCAGTTTCTCTACGAGGCTCGCCAGGCCTTTCACCTCGGCCAGCGTTCTGGCGCGAGGCACCGCCGTTTCGAGGTGGTCAAAGAGATTGTGGAACACCGCGTGTTCCGCCCGCAAAACATCTGTGATTTTCATGCTGCCGCCAGCTTGCGGAAGCGCCCATTTCGATGCAAGCGCAAATCCATTTGCCGCCTCGACCATTCACCGATGAAGCACGGATCAAAGCCCTGAAGGGGCGTAAGAACTTAGCCCGGGGTTGGAGCGCAGCGACTACCCTGGGTTTGCGTCCAACAAAATAATTCCCTTCGCCCGCGGGAGCGGAGAAGGTGGCCGCAGGCCGCATGAGGGTCGTCGGGGAGAACCTTCTTAACCGCAAATGAACACGGATTGACCGCCGCTTGATTTTTGCGTTAATTCGCGAAATTCGTGTCTGGCAGTTTGGGGCTCGTGGAACTCGTCCCTCCGAATCCGTGTTTCATCTGTGTGAATCTGTGGCTAGGAATAATTCTCCATCCCCGCGCAGGAGCAGACCGGGTTGCGGTCGCCGAAAACGTTGTCCACGCGGCTGACGTGCGGCCAGAATTTGTAGTCGTGCAAACTTTTTGCCGGGAACGCCGCCTGTTCGCGGCCGTAAGGACGATTCCAATTGTCGCTGGCGATCTGGTCGGCGGTGTGCGGCGCGTTCTTGAGGAGATTGTTCTTCGCGTCGGCGGTGCCGTTTTCCACGGCGGTCATTTCGGCGTGGATGGCGATCATCGCGTCGCAGAAACGGTCGAGCTCGCATTTCGCTTCGCTTTCGGTCGGTTCGACCATGAGCGTGCCGGCCACGGGCCACGAGAGCGTCGGCGCGTGAAAGCCGTAATCCATCAGTCGTTTCGCCACGTCCTCGGCCGTGGTGGCGTGGAACGCGCGCAGGTCGAGGATGCATTCGTGCGCGACGAGGCCGTGGTTTTTGTAGAGCGTCGGGAAATAATTTTCCAGCCGCTTGGAAATGTAGTTGGCGTTGAGAATGGCGTATTTCGTCGCGGCGGTCAGCCCGTCCGCACCCATCATGGCGATATACATCCACGAGATCGGCAGGATGCTCGCGCTGCCCCACGGCGCCGCGCTGACGGGGCCGATGTGTTGTTTGGAATGATCCGTGTCTTCCAGCCGCCCGGTGAACACCGGATGAGTCGGCAGAAACGGAACCAGATGTTTCGCCACGCCGATGGGTCCGACGCCCGGCCCGCCGCCGCCGTGCGGAATGCAAAACGTCTTGTGCAGATTCAAATGGCACACGTCCGCGCCGATGAACCCGGGCGATGTCAAGCCGACTTGCGCATTCATGTTTGCGCCGTCCATATAGACCTGCCCGCCCTGGGCGTGAATGATCTGGCAGATGTCGCGGATGGTTTCCTCGAACACGCCGTGCGTGCTGGGATACGTGATCATGAGGCAGGACAATTCGTTCTTGTGCGCCTCGGCTTTGGCCTTCAGGTCGGCGACGTCAATGTTGCCGCTGGTGTCGCACGCGACGGCGACAACCTTCATGCCGGCCATTACGGCGCTGGCGGGATTGGTGCCGTGTGCCGAGGTCGGGATGAGGCACACCTTCCGGTGGGGCTCATTGCGCGATTCATGATACGCGCGAATGACGAGCAGCCCGGCGTATTCGCCCTGCGAACCGGCGTTGGGCTGCAGCGAAATGCCCGCGAAGCCGGTGCATTCTTCCAGCCAGTCTTCGAGGTTTTGAAAAAGAATTTGATAGCCGCGCGCCTGGCCGATCGGTGCGAACGGATGAATCTTCGCGAACTCCGGCCAAGAGACGGGGAACATTTCCGCCGCGGCGTTTAACTTCATCGTGCAGGAGCCGAGCGGAATCATCGAAGCCGTGAGCGAGAGATCGCGCGCTTCAAGGCGCTTGATGTAGCGCAGCATCTCCGTCTCGCTGTGGTAGCGGTTGAAGACGGCGTGCTTAAGTATTTCCGCTTTCCGGTTTCCGCTTTCCGGTTTCCGGTTCGCCGCCAGTTCGGCCACGGTGAAGTTCGCTGGTTGGTCACCGTTAAAAATCTGCCAGAGGGTCGAAACGTCGCTTGCGCTGGTGGTTTCGTCGAGCGAAATGGCGATTGTTTTTTCATCAATCACGCGGAAGTTCATCCGGTGCGCCTCGGCAATTTTCAGGATGGCGGCGGATTTGCTCGTGACTTCAACTTGGATGGTGTCAAAAACATTTAGCGTGGAAACCTTGTGGCCTAGCTTGATCAATCCCGCAGCAAGAAATTGCGTCAAAGTCTGAATTCGCGCCGCCATCTTCTTCAACCCTTCCGCGCCGTGATAGCACGCATAGAGCGACGCCATGTTCGCGAGCAGCGCCTGCGCCGTGCAGATGTTGCTGGTGGCTTTCTCGCGGCGGATGTGTTGCTCGCGCGTGCCGAGCGCGAGGCGCAGTGCGGGCTTGCCGCGTGAATCTTTGGACACGCCGACGATGCGGCCGGGCATCTGGCGCTTGAATTCGTCGCGCGTGGCGAAGAACGCCGCGTGCGGTCCGCCGTAACCGAGCGGCACGCCGAAGCGCTGCGCGCTGCCGACGGCGATGTCCGCGCCGGATTCGCCGGGGGGCTTGATGAGTGTGAGCGCCAGCAAATCCGTGGCCACCGTGAGCATCGCGCCGGCGGCGTGGGCTTTTTCCGCGAAGCCGGCGTAATCGTGGATCGCGCCGAAGGTGTCGGGATATTGCACCAGCGCGCCGAAAACTTTGTCGGTGAACGCAAACGTTTCGGGGTTGCCGACGATGATTTCAATTCCCAGCGCTTTGGCGCGGGCGCGGACGACCTCGATGTTCTGCGGATGGCAGGTCTCGGAAACAAAGAACGTGGTGCGGCCGTCGCGCAACCGCAGCGACATGGTCATCGCTTCGGCGGCAGCAGTGGACTCGTCGAGCATGGAGGCGTTGGCGATGTCGAGCGCGGTCAGGTCCGTGACCATCGTCTGGAAATTCAGCAGCGCTTCGAGGCGGCCTTGCGAGATCTCGGCCTGATACGGCGTGTATTGCGTATACCAGCCGGGATTTTCCAGCACGTTGCGCTGGATGACCGGCGGCGTGATGCAATCGTAAAATCCCTGGCCGATGAAGGAGCGGAAAACTTTGTTTTCGCCGGCGATGCGGCGGAGTTCGGCGAGCGCCTCAAATTCACTGCGCGCGGCAGGGAGATTCAATCCCTTTTCGAGCCGGATGGTCTTGGGCACGGCGGCATTGATCAGGGTGTCCAAATCTTTCTGGCCGAGGAGCGCGAGCATGGCTCTGGTTTCGGCGGCGTTCGGTCCGATATGGCGGTGGCTAAACGGGTCGGGATGGGCCGGTAAATTTTCAGTCAAAGACATTCGCCGAAAATAAAGTTCGCAGCGGAAAAAAGCGAGTTAAAGTAGGGCGCGCGTCCCGCCTGCGGTGTATCTTGACACCGTCTGACTCCCTCTCCTCGCCCAACGAGGAGAGGGCTGGGGTGAGGTGTCAATTGATCGTAATGATTAAAACCATCAATCCTCTTTTAACCCGGAAAGGAAGCATCCGGCGGCGCGCAGCTGCTTGATATCTAAAGTGTCAGTGACCGCTACTATTGAATGTTGGATTTTGAATGTTTTTCCATCCTCCATCCTCCGCTTTTGCCCCGCTCCCCGCTCCCTGCTCCTTGCTTTCGTGTCTTTAGTGTGTTTCGTGGTTAATCACGCCCCGTTTTAAAGCCGTTTTTTCTGCATCGCGGCCCGGACGAGCCGGCACTCGCCGTAGGTGTTTTTCCCGCCGAGCGATTCCACCACGCCCCCGAGGTTGCCAAAGCCGTGTTTTTGAAACGCGGCGGCGATGTCTCGTTGTTCGGCGACGCCGAGGATTGAATTTAAATCAATGTTTTCACCCGCGAGGATCGCTTCTTCAAGATGGCCAAAAAGGGTGCTGTCCTTGAGTCCGCGAATGCGGGTGATTTCCAGAATGGTTTTGCCGGCGCGGAAAAGAAGCAGCGTCTCACGCATCGTGTCGTTCAGGCGCGAGTGGTTTGGCGCGGGGGTGGCGGCGGGTTCGGTGAATGAATCATCGGCGAACATCTGGCGGGCATGGGTCTGTATATGGGCGCCGATCTCGCCGAGAAACACCGCGCCGAACTCGCGCAGTTTTTTGTCGCCGACGCCGCTGATGTGCGAGAATTCCCGGTCGCTCTTAGGATAAAACCGCGCCATCTGCCGCAGGGCCACGTCGGAAAATATGATGTAGGACGGCAGGCCGCGTTCGTCGGCGAGCTGTTTGCGGAGGGCGCGGAGTTTCTCAAACAGGGCTTCGTCGCAGGCGATTTCGCCGGCGCGCTGCTTCTGCGGTTCGTTGGGCTGGACGGGTTTGGTGAGGGTGATTTTTTGGCGCGTCTTGAGCGCGTCCCGGCCGGCTTCGGTGATTTCAATCGTGCTGAATCGTTCCGGGTTTTGGAACAGCAAACCTCGGCGGATGAGTTCGCGCCCGATGGCGCCCCATTCCGCGCGGGTGTGTTCGCCGCCGATGTTGTAGGTGGAAAGTTCGTGGTGGCCGAATTTGCGGACTTTTTCGGTGTCCGCGCCGGTCAGGACTTCGATGACGTGGTTCATGCCCACGCCGAAGCCGCCTTTCTCGCGGATGCGATAGACGCAGGAGAGGAATTTTTGCGCCGCGGTGGTGCCGTCCCAGGTAGCGCGCGGCGCCAGGCAGTTGTCGCAGCCGCCGCAGTTGGCTTCGCTGGTTTTTTCACCAAAATATCCCAGCAAAAACTCCCGGCGGCAGCTGGCAATCTCGGCGTAGTGTATCATCTGCTCCAGTTGTCTGCGGGCGATGTCGCGCTCCTGCGGATTCGGCTTCTCGTCAATGAAGCGCATCTGCTTCACGCGGTCGCCGGGGCTGAACAGGAGCAGGCATTCGCCGGGCAGGCCATCACGGCCGGCACGGCCGGTTTCCTGATAGTAGCCTTCGATGTTTTTCGGCAGGTCGTAGTGGATGACGAAGCGGACGTTCGGCTTGTTGATGCCCATGCCGAAGGCGATGGTGGCGCAGATGACGCGGGTTTCGTCGCGGAGAAATCTTTCCTGGTTGTCGGAGCGCTCGTCGGCGGTGAGACCGGCGTGATAGGGCCGGGCGTTGATGCCATCCTCGGAAAGTTTGCGCGCGAGGGATTCGGTCGTCTTGCGCGCCTGGCAATAGATGATGCCGCCTTCGCCTTTGCGGGACTTGATGAAGGCCGCCATCTGTTCGTAGGCGCCGGATTTGGCGGCGACCCGGTAGTTTAAATTGGGCCGGTTGAAGCTGGCCACGTAGTCGGCGGGGTTTTTCAGGTGCAGCTGCTCAATGATGTCGGCGCGGACGCGTTCCGTGGCGGTGGCGGTGAGCGCCATGAGCGGAACGCCGGGGAATTGATCGCGCAAGGTGGCGAGCTGCCGGTATTCCGGGCGGAAGTCGTGGCCCCATTCGCTGACGCAATGCGCCTCGTCAATGGCGAAGAGGTTCACGTTCCACTGTTTTAAATCTTCGAGGAAGCCGGACAGCATCAGCCGCTCCGGGGCCACGTAGAGCAGCTTGAATTCGCCGTTATGCAGGCCGCGCAGTCGCGGTCTTGATTCGCCGGCGGCGAGCGAGGAATTCAGCAGCGTCGCGGCCACGCCGGCCGCCTGGAGCGCGTCCACCTGGTCTTTCATCAGCGCGATGAGCGGCGAGACCACGACCGTGAGGCCGGGGCGCACGAGCGCGGGCAGTTGGAAGCAGAGCGATTTGCCGCCGCCGGTCGGCAGCACGGCAAACACGTCCTTCCCGGCGAGCGTGTCGCGGATGATTTCCTCCTGCAACGGGCGGAAGGAACTGAAGCCGAAATATTGTTTCAGCGGCGCGCGTAGTGGGTCGCGGTGCAGGCTCACGCTCGGAGAGTAAAGTGACGGATGGAGACTGGCAAAATAATTGCCGCAAAATCATCATTCGGAAAAAAGCGGATTGGATTTGCTCCTGTTGCGGCAGCGGCTGCGTCGGGAAAAGCGTCCCGCAAAAAATCTTTTCCCTCTCCCCGCCCCAGCGGGGAGAGGGCTGAGGTGAGGGGATTTCGAACGGATAATTTACCGAAACCAGCTGCCGGCCGGTTTTCGGAGTTCAAATGCAAAGTTTTTTTTAACTTTTTTAAAGGAATGGGGCCCTCGGTCGTCTTAATTAATAATGGCACGCTTGGCGGAAGGTTTTGAATGGGGTTCTAAAATGAGGTCCGGGCGATTTCTTTTGTGCATGATTTTTTCGTGTTAATTCGTGTCTGTTCCTGCCGGAAATCCTCTCTGTATTTTTCTTATAAAATCTTTTTGACAGCCGTTGGCCATCGGCGTAAAAAGGTTCTTGTCGACTCCATCGCGGGGCGGTGGGCGTTGGCCGGCAAAAAC
>CAIOIC010000063.1 GCA_903858275.1 uncultured Verrucomicrobia subdivision 3 bacterium
AAGGCTCGCGCGCTTGGCGCGAAGTTCAATTCCTACACCGAAGACTTTGGCAAACTCAACCAGAAGGCTGCCGCTGACCTCATCGCCAAAATCATCGCCGACACCGGCCGCGTGGACATCCTCGTGAACAACGCCGGCATTATCCGCCGCGCGCCCATCGTGGACCATCCCGAGGCCGACTGGAACGCGCTGCTGCAAATCAATCTTTCCGCGCCGTTCTTCCTCACGCAGGCCGTGGCCAAGTGGTGGCTTACCGGCGGCCGCGAAAAATCCCCGGCGGATGCCCGGCTCAAGGTCGTGAACATCGCCTCCATGCTGTCCTTCCAGGGCGGAATTTTTGTGCCCGGCTACACCGCCGCCAAGAGCGGCATCGCCGGCATCACCAAGGCGTTTGCGAACGAACTGGCCAAGGAGCGCTGCAACTTCAACGCCATCGCCCCGGGCTACGTCGCCACCGAGAACACGCGCCCGCTCCGCGAGGACGAGAAGCGCAGCGAATCCATTCTGGCGCGCATCCCGGAAAACCGCTGGGCCGAACCGTCCGACATTGCGGAACCCATCCTGTTCCTCGCCTCCAAGGACGCCGATTACATGAACGGCACCATCATGAACGTGGATGGCGGCTGGCTGGCGCGCTGATGTATTTGTCAAATATCTGAATGAAAACAGTAACCTTTTGGTTCGGTTTTCATCTGAACTCACAACCTCACCAATTATTAACTGTTATGAAAAAATCATTCACTCGCTTGTCGGTCGCTTTGGTCGCCGTTCTTTCTTTGGCGGCTGTTCCGCTGCCGGCTTTTTCGGCGAACTCGGAAATTACTCCCAAAGCGGTGCTGGACGTCATGCAGCGCGTGGCCGACTGGCAGCTGGCCAATCCGTCCAAGCACAAAGCGACCGACTGGACGCAGGGCGCGGGCGACGCCGGCATGATGGCGCTGGCGGGGATTTCCGGCGACGTCAAGTATCGCAACGCCATGCTCGCGATGGGCGAGACGAATGAATGGAAACTGGGGCTGCGCAAATTCCATGCGGATGACCACGCCGTCGGCCAGTCTTATTGCGAGCTGTATTTCCTGTATCGTGAACCGAAGATGCTCGCGCCGCTGCGGGCCGGTTTTGATGATATTTTGAAGAATCCTTCCGACGCTCTCAGCCTTGATTTTGCGCTGCCCAAGCGCAAATCGCAGGAGCTTTGGTCCTGGTGCGATTCATTATTTATGGGTCCGCCGGCCTGGGTGCGGCTCTACACGGCCACGGGCGACGAGCGTTACCTCAATTTCGCTGTGAAGGAATGGTGGCGCACTTCGGACTACCTTTACGACAATGAGGAACATCTCTATTTCCGCGACAGCAGCTATTTCAAAAAGACCGAGGCCAACGGGAAAAAGGTTTTCTGGGGCCGCGGCAATGGCTGGGTGATGGGCGGGCTGGTCCGGACCCTGCAATATCTGCCGGTGAATCATCCAGATCGTCCGCGCTTTGAAAAACAGTTCAAGGAAATGTCCGCTAAAATTCTGACCTGTCAGCAGCCGGATGGGCTTTGGCGCGCGAGCCTGCTCGACCCGGACAGTTATCCGCTCAAGGAAACCAGTGGCTCCGGCTTTTACACCTACGCGCTGGCTTGGGGCGTGAATCAGGGCCTGCTCGACAGCAAGACTTTCAAGCCCGCCGTGATCAAGGCGTGGGCGGCGCTCGTCGGCTGCGTGGATGCGGATGGCAAGCTGACGCATGTCCAGCCGATCGGCGCGGATCCGAAGAAATTTGATGAAGGCGCCACGGAAGTCTATGGCGTGGGCGCGTTCCTGCTCGCGGGCAGTGAAGTTTACCGGCTGGCGGTTTTGGAAAATGGACCAAAGGAAATTCCATTGCCAGTGACCGCACCGCGACGTCCGGGCGACCGAGCTTCTCGTGTTCTGCAACAAATTGTCAATGTTACCAATCCAGCCAAGTTTTGGCGCGAATGCGAAACCGTGGAAGTGGAACTGGGCGGCAACCGTGTGGTGATGGACGGATTGACCTCGCGGATTCTGGATTCACAGGGTTACTCGCCGGCCGCTGGCGGGAGCAAATTACTATTCCAAGTTGACCTCGCGCCGGGCGAGACGCGGACGTTTTATATCTTGGATGCAACTGCGTTGCCTGCCGTTCCGATGCCCATCGTGAAAACCTTTGCGCGTTTTGTGCCGGAGCGGATGGATGATTTTGCGTGGGAGAGCGACCGCATTGCCCACCGCATGTATGGTCCCGCGTTGATCAAGGGTGAGGGCACCATCAGCAGCGGCGTGGATGTCTGGGTCAAACGCACCCGGAATCTCATCATCAACAAGTGGTATAAAGGCAATGATTACCACAAGGACAAGGGCGAAGGGATGGATTGCTACAGCGTGAGTCACAACGCCAAACCCACGCGCGGCGACGGCGGCCTGGGCATCTGGGCCGGTGGAAAAATCTGGGTTTCCAGCAACTTTGCCTCGCAACGGCTGATCACTTCCGGCCCGATTCGCAGCGAGTTTGAATTGACGTATGATGCGTGGGACGCCAACGGGCGGAAGGTTTCGGAAGTGAAGCGCCTGAGCATTGACGCCAATGGCAATTTCACCCGCGCGCAGAGCACGTTCACAACGAGTGACAGCCAGCCGCTGGAAATCGGCATCGGCATCGCCGATCGCGGCGGCGACGGCAAGGTCGCCAGCGATTTGAAGGCGGGCTGGCTGGCTTACTGGGAACCGGCGGGCGGCAAAACCGGGGCCAACGGAAACACCGCTTGCGCGCTGGTGCTGCCGGATGGCGTGCAGGAATTCACCAAGGATGCCGCCAATTTGGTGGCCATCGCAAAAGCCAAGCCGGGGCAGCCGTTTGTGTATTTTCTGGGGGCGGGGTGGAGCAAGAGCGGTGATTTCACAAACAATGTGCAGTGGGAAGCCTATGTGAAACGTTTCGCCGAGCGACGCGGCCAGCCAGTGCGGTTGACGGTGGGCAAATGATTTGCCGTCTGCCATTCTGATGCGATCGGGAATTAAAAAACTCTTGCCGGTATTGCTGGCTCTCGGAAGCCTCGCTGCCAGCGCGGCAGAGAAATCACTCGCACCAACCGCCGATGGCTACCGAGGGATCTGGTTCACTCTGGGCCAGTTTTCCAAATACGGCGATAAATACTCTGGCGGACTCGGCACTTACACCGCCAACCATGAGCCGATGGCCGTATATGCCCCGCAGGTGAACAAGACGTTCTTCACCTACGGCGGCACGGTTCCGGGGCAGCGGCATCTCCTGATCATGGTGGCTTACTACGATCACCAAACTGGAACGGTGCCGCGTCCGGTGGTTGTCTATGACAAAATGGACGTGAATGATCCCCACGACAATGCCTGCATCAATATTGATGATCAGGGTTACATCTGGGTCTTTATCAGCGGCCGCAACGTGGTTCGCCTCGGTTTAAAATTCCGCAGCCGGGAGCCATTCAGCATCGCTGCGTTTGACCGGGTTGAAGAAAAAGTGATGACGTATCCGCAGGCGTGGTATCTGCCGGGGCAGGGGTGGTTCCACCTCTTTACCAAGTATGCGCCGGCGAGCCGGCCTGGTTTTTATGCGCGCGAACTTTACTGGCAGACCAGCGCCGATGGCAAAACGTGGACCGGTGACCGTAAGCTGGCCGGCTTTGGCGGGCATTATCAGGTCAGCGGCGTTTGTGGTCGTAAGATTGGAAGTTTTTTCAATTTTCATCCCGGAGGGGATGTGGATAAACGCTCGAACCTTTATTACGCTCAGACTGAAGACTTCGGCCAGACCTGGACCACTGTGGACGGCCAACTGATTGAACTTCCTTTGCATGAGGTGAAAAATCCCGCGCTCGTGTTTGATTTTCAAGCGCAGGGCAAACTCATGTATACCTGCGACCTCAACTTTGATCGCGCCGGCTACCCCTTGCTGCTCTATGTGACCAGTCGCGGTGCCCAACCCGGACCGGATAATGATCCGCGTGAGCTTTGTCTCTCACGCTGGGATGGCAAGACATGGCAGACCAGTGTCATTTCCAAAGTCGGCCACAATTATGCCATGGGCAGCCTGTGGGTTGACGGCGATGAATGGAAGGTGATTGCCCCGACCGGGACCGGTCCTCAGCCCTTGGGTTCCGGCGGTGAAATGTGTCTTTGGGTCAGCAAGAATCAAGGCAAGTCTTGGGCGATGAAAAAACAGCTGACCCGCGCCAGCCCGATGAACCACAACTACGCCCGCCGTCCGCTCAATGCCCGCGACCCTTTCTTCACTTTCTGGGCCGACGGCAATCCGGACAAGTTTTCGGAATCGCATCTGTATTTCGGTGACGCCAGTGGAAAGCGCGTATGGCAATTGCCGTATGCCATGACCAATTCCACCGCCAAACCGGTTCTGATCCAGTTTAACGTCCCGTGATTTTCATGGCCTCCGCCGTGAGCCCCGTTCGGATTTGCTCCACTTGTTGCAAATGGTTTTTTATGAAACAAATTATACGGCTTTTAATATTACTAGCACTGGTGGATGCGGCCGGCGCCGCGCCGGCCATTGTTAAACCAGTAAAGAGTAACCAGCCATTTGTGGAATTGGATCCGTCGCGCATTGTTGAACTGGCGGTAATGTTGCCGGAAAAGGCGCGCGGTTTCGGCGCACCGTGCAGCGATCGGTCGGTGTGGTCGGCGTTGGCCACGAATGCGAGTTTCAAGAAAGCGGTGGTTACGGCGACGAGACAGCTCGGGAATGAATTACCGCCGTGGAGTGACGATTTGTATCTGGATTATTCCCGAACCGGCAAACGGCCGGCAGGTGAAAAGATGATGGGGAACCGCCATGGTCTGATTAGACAGCTGGTTTGGGCCGAATGCATTGAAAACCAGGGCCGCTTCATGCCGGATATCGAGAAGATGCTGCTGGAGTATGCTCAGGAACCAACCTGGACACTGCCGGCGCACGACCGCAACCTGAGCTGTTTCAAGGGCACGGCCTACAGCGTGGATCTGGCCTCGTCCGCGTTCGGGCACGAGCTGGCGCAGGTGCTCTGGCTGCTGGGGGACAAGATCAGCGCCGGCACGTGCGCGAAAGTGATGGGCGCATTGGAGCAGCGCATCTTCGCGCCCCTGCGCGAATCGTTCCGCACCGGCAAGGGCAATGGCTGGCTGCATGCCGAGATGAATTGGAACCCCGTCTGCCTTTCGGGCGGGGTTGGCGCGGCGCTCGCCGTGCTTCCGGACCGCCGGGATCGCGCCTTGTTTGCCGCCGCCGGGGAGCACTACAGCCGCTATTACCTGGCGGGCTTCTCTCCCGACGGCTACCTGGGCGAGGGCATGGGCTATTGGAACTATGGGATGTCGCATTTCCTGCTGCTGCGCGAACAGCTTTGGCAAACGACCCGGGGAAAGGTGGATCTTTTTGCCGATGCGAAAGTTCGCAACGCGGCGCTTTATGGGATCAATGCCGAAATGGTCAGCGGCTTCTATCCCGCAATCGCTGACTGCCGCTGGGGCACGAAGCCCAGCGAAGAGGTTCTCTGGTATCTCAGCCGCGCGCTCGGACTTGGTCTGCGCCGGTATGAAAATACCTATAATCCCATGAATCCAAGCGATCTGGTATTTGCTCCGATGAGAATCTTTCCCAACTCGCTTTCCGCGGTGAAGTCGGCGGGGATTGCTCGGGAAGGTCTCGGCTTGCGCTATTTCTTCGAGCAAGCCGGTGTGCTCGTATGTCGCACCGCGCCTGACGCCGGGCCGCCGATGGGGGCCGCGCTGAAGGGCGGCCATAACGATGAACCTCACAATCATAACGACGTGGGCTCGTTTACGTTTGTGGTTGGTAAAGAAGCATTCGTCGCCGATCCCGGCGGTCCGTTTGTCTACAGCAGCAAAACCTTTGGCAAGGAACGCTACACCGCTTTCAAACTGTTCAGTTCGCTGGGCCACGATGTTCCGGTCGTTGCCGGTCGCGCTCAGATTCCTGGAAAGCTGGCGCGGGCAAAAATTCTCGCGACGAAGTTTTCCGGGACTAGCGATGAAATCTCCATGGACATCGCCTCCGCTTATGATGCCCCGGAACTGAAGAAATTGGTGCGGACTTTTGTTTTTGATCGACGTTCTGAAACTTTGAAGGTTAGTGACGATTTCGAATTCAATCGTCCTGCTGCTTTCGAGGTAGCGCTGACGACCCGCGCGGAGTGGCAGCAGGTGGCTCCTGATAAAATTGAATTGCGCGCCGGCGGCGAACGCGTTGTCGCCGAGATACAGGCTCCGGGCGGGGTTACCATCACCAGCGAAACCATCGCCGAGGATAGTCCGGCGTTCACCCGCATTGGCCTGAAGCTGAAGGATCCGCTTGCCTCCGGCAAGGTGGTCGTTCTGTTGTCTTCGGTCAAAACTGCAAAATAATCTTTAGGACGGTCTTGCTGAAGCGATGACCTTCATCGCCTCCGCTGTGAGCGCCGTGATCTTGGCCCAATTCTTTTCCGCCACCAGCTTGCGTTCCGCCATCCAGGAGCCGCCCACGGCGGCCACCTGCGGAATGGCGAGATAGTTCGGCAGGGTGGTTGCGGTAATCCCGCCGGTGGGCACAAATTGAACGCCGGTGTGGCCGAACGGGCCGATGAGCGCCTTGAGCGCATTCACGCCGCCGAAGGTTTCCGCCGGAAAGAATTTCAGCTGCTTCCAGCCCAGTTCCATGGCCCGCATGACTTCGCTCGGCGTGACCACGCCGGGAAAGATCGGGAAATGATTTTCATGCGACGCCTTGGAAACCGCTTCGCTCAACCCGGGCGACACGCCGAATTGGGCGCCGGCATCCACCGCCTGTTTCACTTGATCGCCGGTCAGCAGGGTGCCGGCGCCGATGTAGATTTGCGGCACGCCCTGGCGGATTCGCCGGATGGATTCGGCGGCGCCGGCGGTGCGGAAGGTGACTTCCATGCATTTCAATCCGCCCGCCAGCAGGGCTTCCGCCAGCGGCACGGCGTCGTCCGCCTTGTCAATGACCGCCACGCAGATGATCCGTTGCTTGAGAAAATGTTCGGTGTTCATAAATGTCCGGGCATGATAGCCGCTGGCCGCGGCGAGTGAACTCAAAATTGAGGAATTTGCCGCCCCGCCATCTGCCGCCAGGCTAGCGTCCTCAGCCGGAACCATGCCGATGAAAACGCCCTTAACCACAGATGAACACAGATGGACACAGATGCGGAGACATATTTGGAACCGGAAAAGCGTCTCACCCATGAGGGCCAGCCTGCCTGGGCTGGATCGGCCGTTTCCTCCGGCTTTGATCCGTGTTCATCCGTGTTCATCCGTGGTTGCAAAGAATTGTTCCGGCTAAGAAATTGGCTTTGCTTGGCGCGGCGAATCCGCCAAGTTGGCGCGGGTCAAATCCTTGAAAACGCTGCACAAATATCTCACGGGCCAGGTGCTCGCCGCGCTGCTGCTGACGGTGGCGGTGTTCACCTTCGTCGTGCTGCTGTTGAATGTCCTGAAAGACGTTCTGCCGCTGGTCTTCGGCGGTCACGTCTCCCTGTGGCTGGTGGTGAAAGCCGTCGGCTTGCTGACGCCGTTCGCGGTGGTCTACGCGCTGCCGATGGGATTTATCACCGCGACGCTGCTGGTGTTTGGCCGGTTCAGCGCCGATCAGGAACTCACCGCCGCCCGGGCCGGCGGCGTGAGCCTGCTTTCGCTCATCATGCCGGTGCTGCTGCTGAGTCTGTTGTGTTGCGGCTTGAGCGCGTGGTTCAATATGGATCTCGGCCCGCGCTCGCGCGTGGCGTTCATCAATCTCCGGCGCGACCTGGCTTCGGAGCTGGTCAACGCGCAAATCCCCGAAGGCCGCTGCATCAAGGATTTTCCGGGCTACCTTTTTTTTGTGGAAAAGAACCGGGGCGGTGAATTGGAAAACGTGAATATCTACCGGCTGCCGACGGCCACCAATCCGCCGTCCACGCTCCACGCGGCGCGCGGTCACCTGCTGCCCAATCGCGCGAGCAACCAGCTCGTGATCGATTTGGTGGATGCCCGCACGGTCACCGTCGGCCAGCGGGTTGCCATCAATTCTTTTCCGACACTTTCGATCAATTTCAGCCTCAATACCGTCACCAACCGCGTCAACAAGCCGAAAATCAGCGACATGACCTTCCTGCAATTGCGGCAGGAAATGCGGGAGCTTCGGGAGCTGGATTTCTCCGGCACAAATCTCGTTTCGGCCGCCAGCCGGGAGGGGTTGCAGGGATTGAACAAGGTTATTGCCGCGACCAATACGCTGTCCGCCAGCAATGAGTTTCTGCGCGATGCGGAAAAGATGCGGCAGCAGGCCATCGGCCGAGTGCGGGTGGCGATGCACCGGGAGATCGCTTTTTCGTTTGCCTGTTTCGGCTTCACGCTGGTGGGCATCCCCCTCGGTATTCGCGTCCACCGGCGCGAGACGAACGTCGGCATCGGCATCGCCCTAGGTCTGGTGGTGGTGTATTACGCCTTCATCATGCTGGGCGAATCGCTGGCCGCGCATCCGGATTTGTATCCGCACCTCATCCTGTGGCTGCCGAATTTCCTCTTCCAAGCCGTCGGCGCGGTCTTGCTCTGGCGGGCGAATCGGGGGATTTGAAAAACTTTAATGAACATAACGGCCTTGAAAACAAAATTTCATTTTCTGGCTGTTCTCGCGTGTTCACTCGGAGCAATTGTTCAAATCCATGCGCAAGGCTACATCGTGCCGAACGGAGTATTTTCTGATTTGTATGAGCCGGGGCAAATCGACGTATGGAATCCCAGTGGAACACAAACGACTGGATTTAGTTTCAACCCTTTTGGGAAACAGCAGCCCACCATTTATACAAATGTTTTTAGCTTCATTGAGCCGATGTCATTCGGTGTTCGCGTCTTTCTAGTTCAGTCAAACGAAGCCATCAGCTTGCAGCCGATCCTATCACAAAGCTGGACAGAATTGGGTTACGCACCTAGTTATACGTTTGCCAATGGAGTTCCGTTTTATGTGGCGCTTTATACTGGAAATAATTTTGCTCCGCCTTATCCACCAACACCTCCATATCAATATTTAGACCCGGTTTTCGGCTGGGCTTTATTAATGAATAATCATGGTAATATACAAGTTTTGGATTACGCGGTGGAATATGGCGGGGCCGGAATCTTCGCCGGAACACAAACCATCATTCAGCCCGTCCCTGAACCTAGCATGTTTGCCTTGTCTGCTTTGGGCGGCTTGCTGCTTGGCTTGCTGCTCGGCTTGCGGCGTTGGCGGATGAATTATCAGGTTTGAACCCCTCTTGCCGGTCAAATTTCCTTTTCTTCAATCGTATTCCAGATATTCTACTGCGCTCGCTGAATGGCGTTGCATCGTGAATGGTTGAATCGAGTGCCGATGTGATGTTTCCATCTCAGTGACCAGTTATTTGACGCACAAATGGACGCCGCACACATAAGAAATTTCAGCATCATTGCCCACATTGATCACGGCAAGACGACGCTTTCCGACCGCCTGTTGCACATGACCGGCACCATCGCCACGCGCGACATGTCGGATCAGTTGCTTGACGCCATGGATCTGGAGCGCGAGCGCGGCATCACCATCAAGGCGCATCCGGTCACGATGCTTTACAAGGCGCGCAACGGCGAGACTTACGAGCTGAACCTCATCGACACGCCCGGCCATGTGGATTTTGCCTATGAAGTTTCCCGCAGCTTGAGCGCGTGCGAAGGCGCGTTGCTGGTGATTGACGCGGCGCAAGGCGTCGAGGCGCAGACCGTGGCGAATTACCATCTCGCGGCGAAGCTGAACCTCTGCATCATTCCCGTCATCAACAAGATTGACCTCGGTCATGCCGATGTACCGCAGGCGAAGCGGCAGTTGGAGGACGTGCTCGCGATTCCCGCCGAGTGGGCTATTCCGTGCAGCGCCAAGCAGGGCATCGGCATCGAGGATATTCTGGAAGCCATCATCGCGCGCGTGCCGCCGCCGAAGCCCACGGGCGAACCGAGCTTGCAGGCGCTGGCCTTCGATTCCTATTTCGACACCTACAAGGGCGTTGTCACCCACGTCCGCGTGTTCAACGGCGAATTGAAACCCGGCATGATGGTGAAGCTGCTCCACTCCGGACGGAATGTGGAAGTGAAGGAGGTCGGCAGCTTCAATCCGAAACCTTACACGCGCGAAAAACTGGAGACCGGCGAGACCGGCTACATGACGGCGAACATCAAGTCTGCCGCCGATGTGAAGATGGGTGACACCATTACCGACGCCCGCAATCCTTCCGGCGTGCTGCCCGGTTTCAAGGAGATTCATCCGATGGTGTTCAGCGGCATCTATCCCATCAACACCGCCGACTACGAACAGTTGAAGCAGTCCATGGGCAAGCTCAAACTCAACGATTCCGCGTTCGTCTATTCCTCCGAAACCTCCGTCGCCCTCGGCTTCGGTTTCCGCTGCGGCTTCCTCGGTCTGTTGCATCTGGAAATCGTGCAGGAACGCCTCCGCCGCGAATACGACATGGACATCATCGCGACCTATCCGAGCGTTGTGTATAAAGTCCACCTCTCTGACGGCACGATGAAGGAGATAGACAACCCCGCCTTCCTGCCCGACGTGACCTACATCGCGAAAATCGAGGAGCCGATGGTCAAGGCCTTCGTCATCTGCCCGAACGAAAACATCGGCGACATGATGTCGCTCATTTCTGAGAAGCGCGGCAACGTGGACCACACCGAGACGCTCGACGCCAAGCGCGTCATGCTGTCCTCGCTGATTCCGCTCAACGAAATCCTCATTGATTTTCACGACCGCATCAAATCCATCACGCGCGGCTTTGGCTCCATGGATTACGAGCCGGACGAATACATGGAGAGCGACATGGTGAAGCTGGATCTGCTCGTCAACACCGAGCCGATGGACGCCTTCTCCTGCATCGTGCATCGCACGAAGGCGGAGGGCAGGGGACGCACGCTCGCCGAGAAGCTTAAGGAAGTCATCCCGCGCCAGCAGTTCCAGGTGAAGATTCAGGCGGCGATTGGCGGCAAGATTGTGGCGTCCGAAGTCATCAGCGCGTTCCGCAAGGACGTGACGGCGAAATGCTACGGCGGCGACGTCTCGCGCAAACGCAAGCTCCTTGAGAAGCAGAAGGAAGGCAAGAAGCGCATGAAATCCATCGGCAACGTGAACATCCCGCAGGAAGCGTTCATCGAGGTTTTGAAAGCCTGATTGCAGTTGTTTGTTTATTTTCTGGAAATTTTACGCTTCAATTTGTGTAAATTCGTGAAATTCGTGTCCAAGCCTCTTAATAAATTATGACATTGCGCTGGTTTATCTCCAAGACCGTCCGCGAGGCGACGGTGGTTCACAAGCATTACCGCCGGCTGCTCGCGGCGCAGCGCGACCTCCTTGCGCCGGCGGCGATCGGCGGGGTGGCGGAAGCCTTGAATAATTTGCAGGCGGCCATTGCGGACGGGCACACCGGACGAATCCGCATCAAGGCGGAGGAAATGCAATTCGCGGGCGAGAAATGGCTCAAGCCCTATCCCAAAGCCGCGTGGCGCGAGAATGTGGAAGTGCTTTTGGTGGCGCTCGCGGTGGCGATGGCGATCCGCACCTTCTTTTTGCAGCCATTCAAGATTCCCACCGGCTCAATGCAGCCCACGCTGTTCGGGGTCGTGTCGGTGCCGGATTTCACCAAGATCAACGCCTGGCAGGAGGACCGGGAAAAAATCAGCGCCGAGGTGCGGGAACAATGGAAGGCGCGGGCGGCGCTGCAAATCCCCTCGGGATGGGACAAGGTCAAGGATTGGTTCAAGGGAAATTCTTATATTCAGGTGGTTGCGGAAGCGGATGGCGTGATTGATTCTTTCACTCCGCCGACCAAGATTCTGATTTTCAATCTCAAACAGAGCCTTTCCATTGGCGGGGTCACGCACACGATGTGGTTCCCGCCGGATCTGGGTGAACAAAGCCTGGCCAAGCGCGCCGGAATTGACCCGTCTCATGTTTACCACAAAGGCGATGAGGTGATTAAAATGAAAGTCAGTACCGGCGATCATTTGTTTGTGGACCGGATGAGTTATAATTTTTGCAAGCCGGACCGCGGTGAAATCGTGGTGTTTGAAACCAAGGGCATTGATCACCCGCAGATGCCGCAGGATCAATTCTATATCAAGCGTCTGGTGGTTTTGCCGGGTGAAAAAGTGCAGATCGGTGACGACCGGCATTTGCGCATCAACGGCCAGCGGCTAGACGCGTCGACGCCGCATTTTGAAAATGTTTACGGTTACAATCCCAACCTGAAACCGAAGGATAGCCAGTTCTCCGGTCATGTGAACCGCACGGTGGCGGTGACGTATGGGCTGTATCCCAACCTCGCCCCGAGTTTTCCCGACGCGCAAACCGTCTACGAAAACGCGGGCAACAGCTACATGGTCATGGGCGACAACACCTGCAACAGCTTCGACTCGCGGGCGTGGGGCGGTTTTCCGGCGCAGAATGTCATCGGCAAATCCTTCTTCGTCTATTGGCCGCTGACCGAGCGTTTTGGCTGGGGCAACCGTTGATACCTCATGAAGGCGACCCCCGAGACCGTGCTCATCACCGGCGCGTCGTCCGGCATCGGCCTGGAACTGGCAAAATGCTTTGCCGCCGATAAATCCCAGCTCGTCCTCGTCGCCCGCAACACGGAAGCGATGGAGAAACTGGCCGCTGAACTGCGCGAATCACACCAGATTCAGGTTTATGTCGTCACCGCCGATCTTGCCAGGCCTGAATCGGCGCAACGAGTGTTCAGCGAGTTGACCCATGCCAACATCGTCGTTGACGTGCTGGTGAATAATGCCGGGTTTGGCCTGCATGGCAGCTTTGCGGAACTGCCGCTCCAGCGGCAATTGGAAATCATTCAGGTCAATATCGCGGCGCTGGTGGAGCTGACGGGATTGTTTCTGCCCGGAATGATTCAGCGGCGGCGCGGCGGGATTTTGAACGTCGGTTCGGTGGCCGGCTTCGTTCCGGGTCCCAACATGGCGGTTTACTACGCGAGCAAGGCGTTCGTGCAATCCTTCAGCGAGGCGCTGCGGGAGGAGTTGCGGGGCAGCAAGGTGAAGGTGATGAACCTGTGCCCGGGGCCGACGGAAACCGGGTTTTCCAAAACCGCCCGCAGCCATCGCGTCCGCAATCATCAGGCCGCCAAAATGTCCGCCGCAGCCGTGGCAATCCACGGGCATCAAGCTTTTCGCCGGGGCCGGGGTTCGGCGATTCCGGGCCTGGCAAATGTCCTGATCGCACAATTGCCGCGCCTCCTGCCGCGGGCCGCCATCCGGAAAACGGTGATGCATTACAACCGGTTGAAATAGTTCAAATTGGAAACCCAAGTTGATTGCCGGAAAAAGCCGGACCGGGTCGCGCGAAGGTCGCGAAAGCGGCGAAGGGGTGATTTGGTTTTCATTTCAGCTCTGGATTAGAGTTGGCTCCTCTTTGAGACGCGCGTGACCGGAACCCGATTACTGGTTTCACTTCGTTCCCTTCGCGTCCTTCGCGCGACTCAATGGATTTATGTGCAAACGGAAAATCGGTCGCCACTGCTGGGGACACTCCCTGATGCGCGAGGTTTCCAATTCTCCGGCTTGTTTCGTTTTGCGGGCAGGGCTACTGTGGCGGCATGAGCAATGGCAATTCATTCACCCGCGAAGACCCGTGGCGCATCTTCCGCATCATGTCGGAGTTTGTGGATTCGTTTCAAACCATGTCCGAAGTCGGGCCGGCGGTGACCATTTTTGGTTCGGCACGAGCTAAGTCGAATGACCGCAATTATCGCGCCGCCGTGGAAATCGCGAAGGGGCTGGCGAAGCACAATTTGGCCGTCGTTACCGGTGGCGGCCCCGGCATCATGGAAGCGGCCAACAAAGGCGCGGCGCAGGCGGGCGGAAAATCGGTCGGCCTCAATATCGAATTGCCGCATGAGCAGTCGGGCAATCGTTTTGCCAACGTGCCGATTCATTTTCATTATTTCTTTTCGCGCAAGGTCTGCTTCGTCAAATACAGCCTCGGCTTTGTCTTCATGCCCGGCGGGTTTGGCACGCTGGATGAATTCTTTGAAGTGCTCACCCTGGTCCAGACCGAGCGCATCCCGCAGTTTCCGCTCATCCTTTTCGGGCGCGACCATTGGGAAGGCCTGTTGCATTGGATGAAAAAGGAGCTGCATCAAAAGAAATTCATCAGCCCGGGCGATCTCGATTTGATTTCCATCACCGACAGCCCGCAGGAGGTCGTGGATTTGATTCTCGACTACGAGCGCCGCATCGGCGCGCCGGGCGTCATGCCCAAAGCCTTTGCGTAAATGCGTCCGCTGATCCAGGAAATCATCACCCCGCACACGCCGGAGTCGTTGGTCGAACAATTGGCCGGTGACCACGGGGTGGTGCTGCTGCGCACGACGCAGTTTGATCTGCCCTCGGCGCGTTATTCGTTCGTCGCCGCCAATCCGTTTCTCACATTTCGTTCCTTCGGTTCCCGGTGTGAAATCACCCCGCCCGCAGTTCCCCCCAACTCCCATCTGCCAGCTTCCATCTGCCATGAACAGTTCGGCAATCCCTGGTATCTGCTGGATGCGATCATGGCGCGCTTTGAACTGCTGGATGAGATTGATTCTCCCTTTCCGCTCGGCGGCGCGTTTGGCTACTGGGGCTATGATCTGAAGAATTTTACCGAGCCGAAACTGCCGCGTCGGGCAGTGAATGATTTGGAATTGCCGGATTGCCACGTCGGTTTCTACGACAGTCTTGTCGTCTTTGATCATCAACTTGGAAAAGTGGCTATTGTTTCCACGGGCTTGGCCGCCGATGGCGCGCGCTGCGAAGCACGGGCAGGGGAGCGGCTGGAGTTTTGGCGGTCGAAAATATCGGGTCCTCCGTCGGATCCACCACTTTGCGCCTTTGCGCCTTTGCGTGAGCCGGCTTCCAATCTCTCGCGTGCCGATTTCATCACTGCGGTTGAGCGCGCCCAGCGCTACATCCGCAGCGGGGACATTTATCAGGTCAATCTCTCGCACCGGCTCAAGGCGGCTTCTGCCTTAACCGGCTGGGAATTATTCCAATCACTGAACGATGTTTCGCCTGCACCGTTTTCCGCATTCATAGATTGCGGTGATTTTCAACTGGCCTCGTCCTCGCCGGAGCAATTTTTACGCATGAGCGGTTCGCACCTTGTCACGCGCCCCATCAAAGGCACGCGGCCCCGTGATGCCGACCCGACGCGCGACGCCCAACTCGCCTACGAACTCCAGACCAGCCCGAAAGAGCTGGCCGAATTGGTGATGATCACCGATCTGCTGCGCAATGACCTTGGCAAAGTTTGCGAATACGGTTCCGTGCAGGTGCCGGAGCTGGCCAAGTTGAAAAAATTCGCCCAGGTGCAGCATCTCGTTTCTACTGTCGAAGGCCGGTTGCGGGCGGATGTCGCCCATTTCGGCGCGCTCGCGTCGAGTTTCCCCGGCGGCAGTATTACCGGCGCACCGAAGTTCCGTGCGATGGAAATCATTGATGAGTTGGAACCGGTTTCGCGCGGACCGTATTGCGGCTGCCACGGCTATCTCGGATTCAATCGGGAAAGCCAATTGAGCATCACCATTCGCACCGCGATTTGCAAAGATGGTTTTGCGCATTTTAACGTCGGCGCGGGTATTGTGGCGGATTCTGATCCGGCAGCGGAATATGACGAAACCTTGTCCAAGGCGCGGGGATTTTTTGCGGCGTTGAATTACGCCGCAAAACGGGAAGTGGGGCGGGTTAATTGCCATCCCGGCAATCCGCCCTGAAGTAAATAATTTAAACCCGATTTCCAAAATGGCGGGGAAAAGTGGCGGTCAATCGCCGCCGTCCAGACGCTTCGCGTTGACCGGGTCGCGCCGGATCTCGCGTCAGCGTTTGGACTGCGCGTGCTTCAGCACCGCTTTGGGGCGCGGGGTGATTGTCGGGTATTCCCGGGTGAGGTTGCGTTTCGATTTCGGGTTCAGTTTAACCTATTGGGACTCGCACAATCGGGTGACATATTTTCATTAGCACCGGGCTTCAGCCCGGTGGCGGTGGCCGGATCGGCCAATCAACCGTTTTAACGGTTTTCCTCCGTCGGCAAGCCGTTGAAACACCTGTCCCATCGCGCGTCTCTGACTGCCTCGCTGAAGCTATTAACAAAAGGCCGCCTTTCACCCGTTGGGTGAAGGGTTTTGGCAGGGCAAATTCCATTTCGACTCTTTCTTTTCGCGTGGTTCGCGTGGTTAGCGGTTAAACCTTTTTTGCCTGGAAACATCGCCGCCGCTCAATGTGTAATAACCATGTTCCTGCCTTCGTGCCCTTTGTTCCTTGGTTGAAAAATCTGCGCCAATCTGCGCCATCTGCGGACAATCTCCGCCCTCACTTCTTCGGCGTCTGCGGAGTCGGCTGGATGACTTTCTTATGCTCCAGCTTTTCCAGTTTCGGGGCGATGACAAAACGGCAGTAGGATTCCTTGGAGTTGGCGTCGTAGTAACCCTGATGGTATTTCTCGGCCGGGTAAAACTTCTTGAGCGGGACAATTTCCGTGACGATCGGGCGGATGAAGTCTTTTTGCGCTTCCTGTTTAGATTTTTTCGCCGCGAGTTTTTGCTGCTCGTCGTGAAACAGAATGATGGAGCGATACTGCGTGCCTTTGTCTGCGCCCTGCTGGTTGAGGGTGGTCGGGTCATGCGCCTGCCAGAAAACCTCCAGCAGTTGCGCGTAGGAAATCTTCGCCGGATCAAAAACAATCTGCGCCACCTCGGCGTGGCCGGTGGCCCCGCCGCAAACCTGCTGATAAGTGGGATTCTCCGTGCGCCCGCCGGCGTAGCCGTTGGTCACGGAAATCACGCCCGGCAATCGCAAATAGACCGCCTCCACACACCAGAAGCAGCCGCCGCCAAGGGTGGCGGTTTCAGTTTGATTGGTATTCATGGCATGGGCGGGTTGGGCGGTGGCATCAAACGTTAGCGCGATGGCCGCCAGGATTGTTAAAATTACCGTTTTCATCGGGTCGCTTCTTTGACCGCAGGCTTTGAATCCGACTCAAAATAATCCGGCTCAAATCACTTACTTTGTCATCGGCCAGCCGGCGGCGATCATGCCTTTGTGGCCACCGATGAGCGAATGGACATTTTTGTAGCCCATTTTTTGGGCCGCGTCACAGCTCAATGCGGAACGGAACCCACCGCCGCAATACATGATGATTTCCGTGTTGGCGTCGGGATAAAGCTTTTCCAGATCGCGCTCCAAAACTCCTTTGCCGAGATGCACCGCCTCGGCGGCGTGGCCGGCCGCCCATTCGGAATCTTCGCGCACGTCCAGCAGCACGACTTTGGAGCGGGCGGCGATTTTCGCGCGGGCTTCCGCTACGCTGATTTCGCTCACATTTTTTTTAGCCTCGCCCGCCAGTTTTAAAAATCCGGATGAATGTTCCATGTCGTCAACATAGTTTTTCCGCCCTGCCGGTCAAAGACAAAAGCATTTATTGAAGGTTGCCATTGAAATCAGGTGTAACCATTCATACGATACCAGCATCTCAACTAATTTAATATCCGCGTGAAAATGAAGTGCTTAATCATCCAGCCGTTGCTGTTTTTGGCCATGATGCTGGCCGCCATCCAGACGAATATCATGGCGGCTGAGCCGGGATTGCTGCTGCGCTGGCCGGCGCATGAAGGCAGCGGCGTGCAAGTGCCGGACACGTCCGGCAACGGTCTCGACGGGCGCTCGTCGGCGGGGTGGGTTGACGGTGGCGGCGTCAAGGCGCTTTTCTTTGATGGCCAATCGAAATCGGTGGTTCGCGTCCAGATACCCGAGAGCAAGTGTCTGGGCAATGGCGACTGGAGTTGTATGGCGTGGCTGAAGCCCGAGGTGCTGGGCTTTCCCGGAAAACAGGATGAACGCCGTGTTTTCAATTACGGCAAATATCCTGATTCTTCCATCAATCTGGATCTGACCGGGCAGGGCGCCTTTAGCTGGTATTACTGCTACAAGCCAAACGGCGCCGGCAAGAGCGTGTCCGTGGGTGGCAGTTCCACGCCGCGTTTCAAGCCCAAGACATGGATGCATGTTGCGCTGGTCACCGATCGACGTAATGGGAAGACAACGGTTTACTTGAACGGACGCGAAGCGGGGCGGAGTCAATTTCCCCAGGGCTGGGCTGGAAATCTTAATCTAGGAAACGAGCTGACCATTGGCTCCACATGGCAAAATTACCACGGTGCGATGGCGGATGTGGCGGTCTGGCGGCGGGCTTTGTCGGATGCCGAGATCAAGGCTGCGTTCAACGCCCAGCGCCCAGCCTACGGGGTCAAGCCCGGGGACGGAATGACCCTCGAGGAAGCGCTGGCGGATTTAGCCGATCAAGGCAACGAAGCCATGGTGCAAAAGAAAACCACCGAAGCGCGGGCTATTTTTTCGAAGATACTCGGCACGCCCGGAGTGCCGCCGTTTTGGGCCGCTTGGGCGGAATTGCGAATGGCGCAGTCATACCGGTTGGATGGAAATGATTCGTCCGCCAAAGATATTTATCGCCGCATCCAAAGCCGGACCACTTATCTGGCCCACCACCGTCAGGAAGCCGCCGGGTTGTTGTCGGAAATGGAGCGCACCGCCAAAGGTTTGCCCGCCCGCGATGTGACCGAGTCGCGCACCAAGCTGCCAGCCATCCAACGCTATGCGGCGGAAGTGTGGGTGGCACCCGATGGCAATGACGCCAATTCCGGTCAGCCGGCGAAACCGGTGGCCACGCTTGCCCGCGCCCGCGATCTTGTGCGCGAGTTGCGCCGCAGCGCGAAGGGCCCCATCGCGGTCATCTTGAAAAACGGCGAGTATCGCGTCGATGGGACGCTGGCTTTGGGCGCCGAGGATTCCGGCGGTAAAGATGCGCCGGTGGTTTGGAAGGCGGCGGAGAGCGGCAAGGCGATTCTCTACGGAGGCATGAAGCTCACGGGTTTTGTTCCGGTGCAAGATTCAGCCATTCTGGCGCGCTTGGCTCCGGAAGCGCGGGGTAAGGTTTTGATGTGTGATCTCAAGGCGCTTGGCCTCCAAGACTACGGAGCTTTGGCGGTGCGCGGTTATAGTCAACCGCCTTCTCCGCCGACCGTGGAACTGTATGTGGATGGCGAGCCGCAGACGCTGGCCCGCTGGCCGAATGAGGGTTTCGTGGACGCCGGCAAGCTTATCGAGCCGGGGAACATAGCCAATGGAACACCGTCGGCGTTCGAGTATTTGGACAATCGCCATGCCCGCTGGATGGCAGCGGAGGATGCTTGGCTGTTTGGCTACTGGCGCTTTCTCTGGGCTGATTCCACGCTCAAAATTGGAAAGATTGATACGGCAGCCAAACGCATTGTCACCGCCAAGCCTTATGATTATGGCAAGCATGGAATGGATACCAAGCAGGGCATCAAATACTATGCATTCAATTTGCTGGAGGAACTGGACCGTCCCGGCGAATGGTATTTGGATCGTCGCACGGGAAAACTTTACCTCTGGCCCACCGGCGATGCGCAGCGGCAAAAAATTGAGCTGGGCGTGCTCAAGGTGCCGTTTCTGACGACCAAGGAAACCTCGAACCTGCGCTTGGAGGGATTGGTGTTCGACCTCGGCCGTTTTGACGGAATCCAAATCACCAAAGGCGACAATGTCCAGATTGTCGGCTGCGAGGTGAAACGCATGGCCGGCAACGGTGTGATCATCAATGGCGGCACCCGGCACATGTTGTTGGGCTGCGACATTCATCACACTGGCCGAAACGCAACCTCATTGGTTGGTGGAAACCGGGCGACGTTGGAGCGGGCGGATTTTCTGGTGGAAAACTGCCACCTGCACCATTTCGGGCGGATTGATCGCACTTACACGCCGGCCATCTATATCTCGGGTGTGGGCATGCGCATCGCTCACAACCTGATGAACGACGGGCCCAGTTCCTGCGTCCGGATTGATGGCAATGACATCCTGATTGAATACAATGAAGTTCACAGCATGGTGCGCGAATCCGATGATCAAGGCGCCATGGAAAGCTTTGGCAATCCATCGTTCCGCGGCATCGTTTACCGCTTCAACCGTTTTGAAAACATTGGCAATGGCCTTGCCCTGGTCAATGGTCAGGCGGCCATCCGTTTCGATGACGTGATCAGCGGCATGGTGGTCTATGGCAACGTTTTTATCCGCGCCGCCAGCGGCCATTTCGGCGCGATCAACATCAATGGCGGACGCGACAATGTTTTCGACAACAACCTCTTCATTGATTGCAAATACGGCATCACCGGCGGCTGGCGTCACAAACACAAACACTGGCTGGACACGGAGCAAGGCCTCAAGAAAGACGCCTACCAGACGCCGCTTTATCTCCAGCGCTATCCGGAAATGGCGAATATGCTCGATGGCAAGGGCCGCAATTTCGCCTCGCGCATGGCCTTGATTGATTCCGGCACGCCGATTGTTCAAAAGGCGTTCTTCGACAGCCTGGCCGTGCGCAGTGAGTCCATGACCAATGCCGGCGCAAGTTTGCTGACCAAAAACTCCGACTTGCCCGGCAGTGTCGCCAGCGAACTCGGCCTGCGCCTGGGACTCCGCCCGATTCCGGTTGGCGAGATCGGGCTTTATGCGGATCGCACCCGCGCCCAATGGCCTGTGATTTCGAAACCCATCGCGGTGCCCGATTGGCGGCAGAATGCAAAGTAATCATAAGCAGTTAATCAATTGAGAGGCAAAAAATGAAACGACTGAAACTCACCGCCAATGGCCCGGAATTTTCCCGAATGGTCTATGGCACCTGGCGATTGCTCGACACCAAGCCGACGGCGCAGGAAATCAACCGCCGGCTGCACGCGTGTGTTGACCTCGGCATCACGACCATTGACACGGCGGAAATCTACGGCCTCTACGAAGTCGAATCGGCGCTGGGCGCAGCGCTGGCCTTGTCGCCCGGTTTGCGGGACAAGCTGGAAATCGTCACAAAGGCGGGGATATATGTGCCGTGCGCCTATCATCCCGAACGCCAGACGGCTCATTACAACGCCGCCGGTGCGCGGTTGGTGAAGAGCCTGGAAAAATCACTGCGCTTGCTGGGCACGGATCGGGTGGAGCTGTTTCTCGTGCATCGTCCCGACTGGCTGACGCGCGCCGACGATACGGCGGCTGGATTGAATCAGTTGTTGCGCAGCGGCAAAATTCACGCGGCCGGCGTGTCTAACTACTCGGCCTCGCAATTTGATCTGCTGACCGCGCGCATGGAAAAACCGCTGGCGACGAACCAGCTTGAATTTCATCTTCTGCATCACGATCCCATCCATGACGGCACGTTCCACCAATGCGAGAAGCAAGGCGTGTTGCCGATGGCGTGGAGTCCGCTGGCAGGCGGACGTTTGTTCGATTCGAAAAACGCCGCCGCCCAGCGGCTCGCGCTGGCGGCGCAAAATCTCGCCGCGCGTTACGGCGGCGCGACGCTGGAACAACTCGCCTATGCATGGGTCATGGCGCATCCCAGCCGACCCTTGCCGGTCATCGGCACCAATAAGCTGGAACGAATCCAAAGTGCGGTTGAAGCGGACAAAATCACGCTGGCGCACGAAGATTGGTATGCCCTGTGGGAAGCCGCGCAAGGACGGCGGGTGCCGTGAACATTTTTTAATTCATCCATGCGAACGTTGGAAATTGTTTGACTCGGTAAAACTTAAAAATCACTCTGTCGCCTTAACCAATGACAAACCCTGTGCCGAACCGCATATAGTTAACTTTCTAAAATAACCAAACTCCCAAACCACCACTCGCAACAAAATAAATATGAATCAAAATACCATCAACCGTCGCAACTTCCTCAAAACCGCTTCGCTGGCCACCGGCGCGGTGGTTTTCGGCGTGCCGGCGCTGCTGCGCGGCCAAAACCTCAACAGCAAACTGAACATCGCCATCATCGGCGCCGGCGGCAAAGGTGCGAGCGATACCGTTTGCTGCTCCACCGAGAACATCGTGGCTTTATGCGACGTGGATGGCGGCATTCTGGCTAAGCAGCTTGAGAAATATCCCGGCGCCAAGGGTTTTCAGGATTTCCGCAAGATGTTCAGCGAATTGGGCAAGGGCATTGATGCCGTTGACATCGCCACCCCGGATCATTTCCACGGCATCGCCGCTGCCCATGCCATGCGCCAGGGCAAACATGTTTACTGCCAGAAACCCTTGGTGCAGACGATTCACGAAGCGCGTTACCTGCGCGATCTTGCCCGGAAAACGGGCCTCGTTACCCAGATGGGCAACCAGGGCAGTGCCGCCGATGGATTGCGCCGCGCGGTTGAGTGCATCCAGGCAGGCATCATCGGCAAGGTGAGTGAGGTTCACGTCTGGACCAATCGCCCGGTCTGGCCGCAAGGCATGAACCGCCCCGAAGGTTCCGATCCCGTGCCGGAAAATCTTAACTGGGATATCTGGCTTGGCCCCGCCCCGGTGCGGCCATTCAAGAGTGGCGTCTATCACGGTTTCAAATGGCGTGGCTGGCAGGATTTCGGCACCGGTGCGCTGGGCGATATGGCCTGCCACACCGTCAACATGCCGTTCCGTGCGCTTCAGCTGGGTCATCCGAAGGAAATCTCATCAGAGGCTTTCGGCGTGATGAACAAAGAAACGTATCCTATCGGGTCGAAAATTCATTTTAAATTCCCGGCGCGTTCGAATAAGGGAAACAAGTCTTCCGATTCCCCGGTCTCGCTCTGGTGGTATGACGGCGGGCAGGTTGATGCCACTAAGCCCAACGGCCACGATTTCAGCAACAAGCCGCCGAAAGAACTGCTCAAAGACATTGAGGTTTTTCGCGGTGAAGTTCCCAACAGCGCCTGCCTCATCGTCGGCGAAAACGGCACCATCTTTTCACCGGATGACTATGGCCAGCAGTTTTTTGTGAAGCTGAAAAATGATGAAAAATATGTCAGTTACTCAAAACATCCCGAAGTTGAAAAGATTCCGCAGACCATTGAGCGCAATCAGTTTAAACCGGATGCAACCAGCAAAGGGTCGGGCGACGACTTGCGCCACCACATGGAGTGGATCAATGCCATCAAAGCCAATAAGCCTCAGAATTGTTATTCACGGTTTGAAATTGCCGCGCAGCTTACGGAAATCATGTTGCTCGGTTGCGTCGCGCTCCAGGTCGGCAAGAAACTCGACTGGGATGGGGAGAAGATGAAAGCCAAGAACTGCCCGGAGGCCGCACCGTTTATCAAACGCAACAACCGCGCGGGCTGGGCAATGGCTTAAAACATCGGTGCCATGATTAAATTCGTTGCGAAATTGACCGTGGCCGTTCTGTTCGCCGCCGGCACTGCGCTGGCGGCGGACAGCGTGACGCCTTTTGTCGGCAACTGGGCGCTCATTTTGCCCGGCAATGTTCCCGGGTGGCTGGGTATCGCTCCCAAAGGCGATCAGCTCGAAGGCTCCATGCTGTGGGGTTGGTCCAGTCCCTTCCCGGTGGAGCAGGTTGCCGTGAAAGGGCAGGTGCTGGCTTTCACCCGCATCCGCACCGTGCCGCGCAAGGACGAAACCGGCAAAGTCATCCGGACCGATCGGCTGGCCGACACGTTCACCGGCACTGTCGAAGGGGACGCAATCAAAGTCACCCTCCTTCGCTCGCACGACAACGACGCCGGTGTGGACAAGCAGGAATTTGCCGGCAAGCGCATTCCGCCCGTGCCGCCCGCGCCCAATTTGGCGAAGGTGAAATTTGGCGATGCCATCCCGCTTTTCAACGGCAAGGATTTGACCGGCTGGCGATTGCTTAATCCGAAAGCACCGAATGGCTGGAGCGCCGAGGGGGGCATTTTGGTGAATCGCGCACCGCAGGAAGAGGGTAAACCGCACAAGAATTATGGCAACCTGCGCACCGACCGGGAATTTGAAGACTTCAATCTGACCTTGGAGGCGCGGGTGCCCAAGGATGGCAACAGTGGCGTTTACCTGCGCGGCTTATATGAGATTCAGGTGATGGACAGTTTCGGTAAGCCTCTTGATCCGCATAACATGGGCGCTCTTTACGGACGCATCCAGCCCGCTGTGAGCGCCGAGAAACCCGTCGGCGAATGGCAGACCCTTGACATCACCCTTGTGGCGCGGCATCTGACCGTGGTGCTAAACGGCAGGAAAATCATCAACAATCAACCTGTGCTGGGCATCACCGGCGGCGCCCTGACCGCAGATGAATTCAAGCCGGGGCCGATTTATCTGCAAGGCGATCACACCGGCATTGAATATCGCAACCTCGTTTTGCGACCCGTCGCAAAATAAGGATTTCAATCCAATAACCACGGGAGTTAATTGCTTCGCCCAATCTTGTCAAAGAAATCACCGAACCCCGGAATTGTCTCCGATTTTGCCAGCTGTGACGTCGGGTCGCCTGCGTTGACTGGTTCAGCCAGGCCAGTCGGACAAGGCTGGGACATCGTTGCCGGCGGAGCGGATATCTGGGAAAAAGCTGATCAGTTTCATTTCGTTTACAAATCCTTTTCGGGCGACTTCGACCTTGCCATCCGGGCTGAAAGTTTTGCGCCCGCCCATCTGTATTCCAAGGCCGGAATCATGGTTCGGGAAAGCCTGAAGACCGACAGTGCGCACCTGATGTTTCTGGTTTTTGCGAACAATGCGCCGCGAAACAACAATCTGGGCGCATATGAAATGCAGTTCCGTGCGACTGCCGGCGATGAGTGTCGGGCGATTTATCCCGCCCAACTGCCGCCCGCGCCGCCGGAATTTCCCGCCGCCTTTCCCGATTCATGGTTGCGGGTCAAGCGGTCCGGCAACCGGTTTTTTGCGTTCGCTTCCACCGATGGCAAAACCTGGAAGTTGTATACGCAGCCCGTTCTGGCATTGGCCCGCTCCGTATTGGTTGGGCCGGCGCTGACCTCGCATGAACCGTTGACCGCAGCCAAGGTTGCGTTTCGCGATTATGCCGAGTTTGCCCAAGCCTGAGGAATTGATTATATTTTGCCATATTTCAAACCCCCAACGATACCAGCATTGAATTTATCCATTATGAAATCCACCAACCAGATCATTAAACCGTTGCTGCTTTTCGCGGCGACCATCATCGCCGCCGGCAGTCTTAAGGCTGAACCGCTTTTCCCCCAGGCTCCGGGCATGTGTTCCTACACTCATCGCGAGCAGTTCAAGAAAGACGTGCCCGCCACGCTGGACGCCATCAAGGCGCTCGGCATCACGGATATGGAATTTTCCAACCTCTTCGGCAAAACGGCGGCGGAATTGCGGCAATTGCTCGACGCGCGCGGGATGGTCTGCACGTCCTTTGGCGTGAATTATGACGATTTGGTAAAAAAAACTGATGTGGTCGCCGGCAACGCCAAGGCCCTCGGTGCAAAATTTGTCCGCGTGGCGTGGTTGCCGAGCCGCCAGCCGTTCACGTTGGAACTGGCCAAACAAACTGCCGCCGAGTTCAACCGCATCGGCAAACAATTGCGCGAACAACACGGCCTGACGTTCTGCTACCACAACCACGGCTACGAATTTGTGAAACAGGACAATGGCACGCTGTTCGATGTGCTGGTGGCGGAAACCAATCCGCAGGATGTGAGCTTTGAACTTGATATTTTGTGGGCGCACCACCCCGGAGCAAATCCCGCCGCGCTGCTGGCGAAGCATGGTTCGCGTTTCAAGCTGATGCATTTGAAAGATCTCAGGCAGGGCGTGAAAGGCGACTTGAGCGGCAAGACCGCCGTGGAAAACGACGTGGCGCTGGGCACAGGCCAGATTGATATCCCGGCGGTGCTGAAGGCCGCCCAAAAAGCCGGCGTGCTGCATTACTACATTGAAGACGAAAGCCCGAGCATCGCCACACAAGTGCCGCAGACCATTGCTTATCTGAAAAGCCTGAAGAACTGACAACCTCCAACGCAAAATTGACCATGAAACAAAAAATCTCCCGTCGCCAGTTTGTCGCCTCATCCCTCACCATCGGGGCCGCCGCCGCGCTGATGCCGCGCACGTTTTTGCGGGCCGCAGCATCTCCCGCCAACAAAGTTGTGCTCGCCGTCGCGGGGGTCCGCACGGGCGCGCCCGGCAGCAGCGGACGCGGCATCGAACTCATCAATAAATTTTCCGCGCTGCCCGGGGTGGAGTTCAAGTATGTGATTGATGTGGATTGCCGCTATCTTTCCCCTGCCGCCGACATCACGGAAAAGAAGCAGGGCAAAGCCCCGCAGCAGGAAACGGATTTTCGCCGGGTGTTGGAAGACAAGGACGTGGACGGGCTGCTCATCACCACGCCGGACCACTGGCATGCGCCCATGGCGATTCTTGCCGCCAAAGCCGGCAAACACGTCTACGTCGAGAAGCCCTGCAGCCACAATCCGCGCGAAGGCGAAATCCTGGTCGAGGTCGCCAAAAAATATAAGCGGCTGGTGCAGATGGGCAGCCAGCGCCGCTCCATCGCCAACGTCCAGCAGATGTGCCGGGAAATTCAGGAGGGATTGATTGGAAAGCTTTTCCTTGCGCAATGCTTTTACGCCCGCCGCCGTCCGTCCATCGGCTTTGGCAAAGTCGTCAAGCCGCCGGCCGATTTGGACTGGGACTTGTGGCAGGGGCCGGCTCCGCGCACGGAATACCGCGATAACCTTCATCCCTACAACTGGCATTGGTTCTGGCGCTGGGGCACCGGCGAAGCCCTCAACAACGGCGTGCATCTGCTCGACGTCGCGCGCTGGGCGATGGGTGTGACCTTCCCGACCAAGGTCAGTTCTTTCGGTGGCCGCTGGCACGATGTGGGCCTCGATGATTGGGAAGCCCCGGACACGCAGGAAATCCAGCTGGAATTCGGTCCCGGCAAGGGCATCTCGTGGTTTGGCCGCTCCTGCAGCACCTATGGCGCGCCCGGCTACAAATCGAACGGCATCGTGTTCTACGGCAGCAAAGGAACGATCGATTACGACGGCAGCGGCACTTACACGGTCTATGATCTGGACAATAAACCGGTCAAAAAAGTCGGCGAAGATCCCGGTAAAAAATCGAATCTGGCCAACGGCGCGGATCCGGGTCTCAATGACAATCATGCGCTGAACTTTGTCGAATCCATTCGCGGTAATGCGAAGTTGAACGCCCCGATTGATCAGGGACACAACAGCACCTTGCTCGCCCAACTCGGCAACATCGCCCAGCGCGTAGGCCACAGTCTGCGCACGGATCCGACCAACGGACACATTCTCGACGACCGGAAGGCCGCCGCCTTGTGGACGCGTGAATATGCGTCTGGCTGGAAGCCGACCGTTTAATTCTTGAACTTTCGCCAACGCGAAATGCTGGAAGCAAAACGACTTGTTTTTGATGCCCCGTGAATAATCAAACGCGACGCTCATTTCTTAAAACCGCTGTCGGCGGCAGTTTGGGATTAGCCTGCTTGCCAGCCATTTTGCCCGCGCGGCTGCTGGGTGCGGACGCGCCAAGCAAGAAAATACAGGTCGCCCAAATCGGCTGTGGCCGCATGGGGCGCAGCGACTTGAGAAACACCATGTCCGAGCCGCTTGCGCGCGTGGTGGCGGTCTGCGATCTGGATTCCAAGCGTCTCGCCGCCGGCAAGAAACTGGCGGAGGATTTTTACGCCAACCAGGGCGAATCCGGCGTGACGGTGAAGGCTTTTCACAATTATCGCGATGTGCTGGCGTCGCCGGAAATTGATGCGGTGGTCATCACGGTTCCGGATCATTCGCACGCGCTGGTGGCGATTGAGGCGGCCATCGCCGGCAAGCATGTTTATCTGGAGAAACCGGTGACCTACACCATTGCCGAGGCCATCGCGCTGCGCAAAGTGGTGGAGTCCACGCGGATTATCTTGCAGACCGGCTCGCAGCAGCGCTCCGTGCGTCCGTGGGCCAGCTTCCGCCCGGCCAGTGAGGCGGTGCGCAATGGCCGTATCGGCCAGCTGCGCACCATCAAAATCGGCATCAGCATTGACAAGCCATTCGGGATAAAACCCGCGCCCATGAGCGTGCCGGAAAATCTGGATTACGAACGCTGGCTTGGTTCCGCACCGGAGCGGCCCTACATGGAAGGCCGTGTGCATCCGCAAAACAGTTTGAATGGCCGCCCCGGCTGGATCACCACGGAAGAATTCGGGCTGGGCATGATCACCAACTGGGGCGCCCATCATCTGGATATCGCGCATTGGGCGATGGCGCAGGAATGCGGTGGACCGCTGACGGTGGAGGCCAGGGCAGCTTACCCCAAAAATGATCTGATGACTTCGCACGAGAATTATCACGTTGAAATGCTGTATCCGGGAAAGGTCAAAGTGATTTTCGATCATAAGTTCCCCAAGGGGCTGCGCTTTGAAGGGGATGAGGGCTGGGTGTTTTGCACGCGCAGCGATGAGACGGAAGTTGTCTATAAGAAAGATGGCCAGTTAGATCGTGCGGCGATGCAGTCGCTGCAGGCGAGCAACCCCGGGATTCTTTCGCCGCTGGGTGAAAAGGCCAGGCGTTGGATGCCGAGCAAATCGCACTTTGGCAACTGGCTGGAGAGCATTGTGGCTAATCAGCAGCCTATTGCGCCGATCCAGCAATCCGCCCGCACGCTGGAAGGCTGCTGTGCGGCTTGGATTGGTATGAAACTGAAGCGAAAATTGAATTGGGATGCCGCCACGGAAATGTTCATTGGCGATGACGCGGCGAACGCGCTGCGCGAACGCAAAGCCCGCAAGCCGGAATATGATTATATTCTGGCGATGAAACGCGCCGGCATTGTGTAATCCGAATTTTTCGAGGGATCCGAACTCCTTAGCGGGCAAATAACTTTAGAAAATTTAAAATGAAAACTATTACCGCCGTCTTGTTTTTAACACTGGCTTCCTTCTGTCCGATGACGCCGGCTCAAGCGGGACCGGAAAGCGCCACTGGACACGCCGAATTCAAAACCTGCCAGGCGCGCTGGACGGAGAACGAACTGGTCGTCGGCAACTCGCACTTTGAGCGCATCTGGCGGATCAAGGACGGCTTGCTGACGGCCGTCTCCTTCCGCGATCTGGATGCCAAAATCGAATGGCTGGCCGGACCGGCGAAACAACCCGCACCGCTGCCGGAGGGAACGAAGATCAGCGGAAAGCGCACTGTAACTGTGACAACGCGCAGTGGGCGGTTGAGTCCCGTGGAAGAAGAATCGCTGGTGGTGGAAATGAAAACGGACGGTGTCCCCGCATTGTCGTATCGCTTTCAGATTTTTCCCGCCGCCCATGGCGTGCAGATGCAATTCAGATCGGACGCACCATCGGCGGCGGCCAAGCCAGCGGGAACATCCGCCAAGCCGGAAGCTTCCACCGGCGTTGAGACTAATCCAGCAAACACGGACAGCAAGGCGGCGGGCGATTCGCTGGAAGATTTGATGCTGGCTCCGCAGCATCTGCGGTTCACGCAGGTGACCTTGCGCGATCAGACCGATGACCATAACGAGCTGGTGTTTGAAAACGAATGGCTGCTGTCGCCCAATGAAAGAGTAGTGCGCTTGCCGGGCAACATTTTCTTCGTTGAGGACACCTTGACGGGGGCGGGGCTTTTATTTTTGAAGCAAGCGCCATTGCCACACGCGCGGCCGGTCAAATCCGAGTGGGATGCGGATATGTCCGGCTCGACGCGCCGGCTGCGGTTTTCCGGGCAGGGATATCCATTTGTGTTGCTGGCCTATTCCGGCGGACGCAGCGGGCGCATCGAGGCGTTGCAGACCTACCAGCGGCAACTGCGCAAATACGATCCGCAGCGCGATGCGATGTTTCTCAGCAACACCTGGGGCGACCGCTCGCGCGATGCGCGCATCAACGCGGCTTTCATTCTCAAGGAGATCGAGGCCGGGGCGCGGCTGGGCGTGGATGTCGTCCAGATTGATGATGGCTGGCAGAAAGGGCGCACGGCCAATTCCGCTTTTGGCCAGGGTGTCTGGAATGGCTACTGGGCCTCGGATCCGGAATTTTGGAAGCCGCATCCGCAACGCTTTCCCAACGGGCTGGCGCCAATTGTCGCGGCGGCGCGCGCGAAGCACATGAAATTTGGCCTCTGGTTTGCGCCCGATTCCAGCGAAGAGGCGGCAAATTGGAATCGCGACGCCGGGATGATTCTGGATCTGCACAAAAACGGAGGTATTGATTACATTAAAATTGATTCGGTGAAATCTGTTTCCGTGGGCACCGAAGCGAACCTGCGGAAATTTTACGACCGGGTGCTGCAAGAGTCGGCGGGCAAAGTGGTGTTTGATATTGATGCCACGGCAGAAATACGGCCCACGTATTTGGGCTTGCCTGATGTCGGCCCCATTTTTGTGGAGAATCGCTATACGGATTGGCATCGCTACTGGCCGCACTTGACGCTGCGCAATTTATGGAAGCTGTCACAGTATGTGGACCCGTTGCGGATGCGGATGGAATTCCTCAACAACACGCGCAGCACCAACCAATATCCCAAAGACCCCCTGGCCCCGGCGCATTATTCGCCCGACGCACTGTTTGCGACGGTGATGTTCGCGAATCCGTTGGGGTGGTTTGAAGTGTCGAACTTGCCGGAGGATTACATCAAATCGGTTTCCAAACTGGTGGCGGTCTGGAAGCGCGAACGCAGCCAGCTATTTTCGGGGCACATTCTTCCCATCGGCTCGGCTCCGGATGGCGTGAGCTGGACCGGTTTTGCCTCTGTGAATGAGAATCATCGCAGCGGCTACTTGCTGCTGTTTCGGGAGCTGAATGAGCAATCCACCTGGGCGCTGGATTTGCCGTTCTTTGACAAGGGCTCCCATAAAGTCACGGTGCTGGCCGGCAATGGCAGCGCCAAGTTGTCTGGTCAAAAATTGACCGCCACCATACCGCAGACGCTCCAATATCTGTGGCTGAAAATTGACTAAATAACGCCGGATGTTTCAAAACAACCAAATCTCGGCGCTAAGAACCACATTAGAATTAAGACCATGAACAAACATGTCAGCCTTGTAATCGTTGGTTTGGTCTTGTTCGGCACGATTCGACTCAGCGCATTCGCCCAAAAAGTGCCGCCGAACACCGACGAGGCAAAGGTGGGTGATTATGTACTGCCGGAGCTGTTGCGGTGTGGGAGCGGCCAGACGGTCAATAAGGTAGATGCATGGCGCAAAATTCGGCGGCCGGAAATTCTGGATGCTTTCTCCGCGCAGGTTTATGGGCGGACGCCAAAGATACCGGTTCACTTGCGCGCCGAAGTGACGGCGACCTGCACCAATGCCGTGGGCGGTTTGGCTACACGCACGCTCATCACGCTGCATTTGTTCAACGATCCCGATGCGCCCAAAATCCAATTGATGCTGTATGTGCCCAACGCCGCCCGCAAGCCGGTTCCCGTTTTTCTGGGGCTGAATTATTTTGGTCTGGCCAGCGTGGAAGCCGATCCGACCTTGCCGCTGACGGAACAGTGGATGCGTGATGATAAAACCAAAGGCATCATCAACCATCGCGCCACCGAGGCAACGCGCGGTTCTCATGCCACACGTTGGCCGCTGGAGCTGGCCTTGCGCCGGGGCTACGGGGTTGCCACCTATTATTATGGCGATCTTGAACCAGACCACGCTGAAGGCTGGCGCGCGGGGCTGCGGGGATATTTACAGAAGCAAGCGGGTCGGACCGAGGCGGCTCCCGATGAATGGGGTGCCATCGGCGTGTGGGCATGGGGCTTGAGCCGGGCGATGGATTATCTCGCGACCAATCCGGCGGTGGATGCGAAACGGGTGGTGGTGTTTGGTCATTCCCGGCATGGCAAAACGGCGCTGTGGGCGGGAGCGCAGGACGAGCGTTTTGCCGCCGTCATTTCCAACAACAGCGGCGAAAGCGGCGCGGCGCTGGCCCGCCGTGACTTCGGCGAAACCATCGCGGATTCGGTGCGGGCATTTGGTTTTTGGTATTGTGAAAACTACCGCCGCTACGCCGGCCATGCCGCGGAGCTGCCCGTTGATCAGCACATGCTGCTGGCGCTTTCCGCCCCGCGTCCGCTTTACGTTGCCAGTGCCACGGAAGACCTTTGGGCGGACCCGCGCGGAGAATTTCTCAGCGCGGTTCATGCGGCCCCGGCGTATCGGCTTTTCGGGCTGGAGGGTTTGGGAACCAGCGAAATGCCGCCGCCGGAACATCCGGTGGGCCAGCGCATCGGCTACCACCTGCGCACCGGCAAGCACGACATCACCGCCTACGATTGGGAGCAATATCTCAACTTCGCCGACCGTGAACTGAAGCTAAACCACAAAGTGAAATGAAACATGAAAACCACCCGCCGTAAATTACTGGGAGACTCGCTCCGTTTTGGCATCCTGGCCAGCCTGTTTGGAGCCGTGGCAGGCAAAGTGGGCGCGGCTGAAACGGCCTCGCCAACGGCCGCCCGAGCGACCGTCAATGACTGGCATGCGGAATTGACCAAGCGGATTGCTGCCCTGGATGCGCGCGGCGGCGGAACGCTGGAATTGGGCGACGGGATCTATGAAATTTCCCAGACGCTAAACCTGCCGCGCTCGGTCAGCCTGGTGATGACTCCGAACGCGGTCATCCGGGCCAAGCCGAATTTTCAGGGCGACGCGGTCATCGTGAAGGGCAAGGGTGGGGGAGCCTATTCCAAATTTTCCGCCACCGCCGGCTGGATTCGCGGCGGCGTGATTGATGGCAACCGCCAGCGGCTGACGGGCATCAAGGTGGACGATTTGCACCGGATGGAAATCGCTGATTTGTCGGTGTTGAACGCGTTGCAGAAAGGGGTGCATCTCCTCAAGGGTGGCAATGAAACCAATCTCACGCGCGTCCGCTGCGACGTGGATATGGGCACCCGCTGCGCGCCGGACAGCATCGGCGTTCATATCCAGCGCACCGACTGCAAGGTCAGCAACCTCCACGTCATCGGCTATGAAACCGGCGTGCGCAGCGATGCGGGGAGCAACTGGTTCAATCAGGTGCATGTCTGGAACTGGGAAGTCTCGCAGGGGCCGATGAAATATTGTTTCCATTGCAACGGCGGCAACAATTGTTTCAGCCAGTGCTACGCGGACTCGCCGACCATCGCCGGTTTTTATGTCACGGCTCCGCAGCAGGCGGTGATGCAATGCCGTGTGTATTTCAGCCGCTGGGCGTCGGACAATACCGGCGCGGGATTCCTCATCACCGAGAAGGGGCGGCACGGAAGCTATCTCGGTAATGCGCTCTTCGCGGACAAGGAACACCGGCTGGCCAAGGCCTTTGACGGCGATCTGGAAGGCGCCTGCATCCTCGGCACCAGCACCCGCAACGTGGTCGGCGGTCTTGAGAACCGCATTCCTTCGGGCAGTTCTGCCGAGCAGCCTGCATTGAATCTGCCCGGCAGCGGCGTTCGCCTCACGCGCCAGATTGCCAGTCCCTTGCCCGCGCAGGGTGAATTGGGTGAAATGCGCTGGGTGGATGACGGCAAAGTCTCGGCGCTTTGGATCAAGACCACGACCGGATGGAAGAAATCACAATTAACCGCGTGACGAACAAATAGTTGATTGCCGAAAAAATTTGCGCCATGAAACCGAACCGATTTATCCGCCCCATCATCGCCGTAGTTTTTCTGAGCTTGGCGGCATTCGCTTGGGCCGCCGAAAAACCCGTTTTAGTGACCGTAGCAAAGGCTGCTGCACAAGCGCCCGTTTGGGACATGTCCGTTTTGTCGCGGATGCCGGAAGTATTTCCATCGCCGGAAATCCGCTCAACCAACGGGCAGATTCAGGCGCTCTTTTTCGCCGGACCGGATTATCACGGCCAGCCCACCCGGATTTTTGCGTGGCTGGGCAAGCCCAAGCTGCCGCCCGGCCAGAAAGCGCCGGGGATGGTGCTGATTCACGGCGGTGGCGGCACGTCGTTTGAATCCTGGGTCAAGTTCTGGGTGGATCGCGGCTATGCGGCCATTGCGATGGACACTTGCGGTGCCTTGCCGGTGCCGCCGAATGCCAAGCCGCGACCACGGCACGAGCACGGCGGGCCGCCGGGCTGGGGCGGATTCGACCAGCTTCAGGAACCGCTGACGGACCAGTGGACTTACCACGCGGTCAGCGCGGCGGTTCTTGCGCACTCGCTGCTGCGGAATCAGCCCGAAGTGGATGCCAGCCGCATCGGGGTTACGGGCATTTCCTGGGGCGGTTATCTCACCAGCATCGTGGCCGGGGTGGATCCGCGGTTGAAATTTGCCGTGCCGGTTTATGGCTGCGGCGACTATCGGGAAACCATCTTTGGAGTTGACCGGTTGAGCAAGCTTCCTCCCGAACAATCCGCGCAATGGTATCAGCACTGGGAACCGACTCTTTACCTGCCACATGCTCACATTCCCATGCTGTGGGTCAACGGGTCCAATGACCATTTTTTCTGGCCGCCGGCCTGGCAAAACAGCTACCGGCAAATCCCTGCGGCGCAGCGCACACTGGCTTTGCGGCTGCGCATGCCGCATGGACAAGGGCAGGGCGAAAGCGCGCCGGAGATCACCGCCTTTGCCGACAGCATCGTGCGCGGCGGCGAACCGCTGGCGGTGATTCTGGGCCAGAAGTTGGTAAACGGCCTGCTGACGGTTCACTACCGCAGTGCGCGGTCCATTGTCCGGGCGGAACTCAACTATACCACCGACGCGCAAAGCCCCTGGGAAAAGCGGGAATGGAAAACCGTTCCCGCCAGTGTGCAGGCGGGGGTCGCCACCGCCAGATTGCCGGACGAGACAAAGCTATATTTTGCCAACCTGATTGACGACCGCGGATGCGTTGTCAGCACCGAGCATGAATTAATCCACTAGACTTTTTTGGCAAAAAAATTAAATTTCCAGCCAGCAAAGCGATTTCCCGATAATACCCATGCCAGCCAATCGTTTATTCAAAAGGGTAAACCCAAGCCTTGCTTTCACTCTGATTGAGTTGCTGGTGGTGATCGCCATCATTGCGATTCTGGCGGCGATGCTCCTGCCGGCTTTGGCCAAGGCCAAAGAGAAGGCCATGGCCGCCTCCTGCCTCAGCAACATGAAACAAATGGGCGTGGCCATCCATTTGTATGCTGCGGACAATGACGACCATGTGCCCGGTCCGATCGGGGGCTTGGGGAAGAATTCAGTGACATTGGCTTATTATCCTAACCCGGATGCTTATGCTGGCTACCGGATTACTGACACCAACCGGTTTGGATATTTCATAGGGAAATACGTCGGCCAGCCGGAACTGACGACCACAGCCCAGACCAACGTGGTCAAAAACCTGGTCTGCCCCGCCAACAAAATGAAGTGGGGGAGCGAGAAATATTCCGATTATTCCAGCATCAGCTACCAGTTTGAGCAGGGCGCATATAAGTTTGTGGGAAACACTAATACCATTTATCCATTTGGAACCTACTACAACGCTGCCGCTAATTTCCCCAATCAAGCACCAATCAAATCAACATGGATTTCACAATTTACTGGCGGCTGGACCCCTGCAACGTTGCGGGCCTTATACGACAACTATGACAACGATGTGCCGGAACCCCACGGCAAAACCAGTGCCGGCTGTCCGATCAGCGAGCTGAAATTTGACGGTCACGTCAAAACCAGCTATGTTCTAAGGATTGGCGGCGTCAGCACGAATGTGATTGGCTATAAAGATCCTTAGTCGGCAGATGCGGTAAAATTATAATTTTTGATTCAAAAGAAACATGCTTATGAAAAATTGTCATATGAATAAATTCACCCGTCGTCATGCCTTCACCCTGATTGAATTGCTGGTGGTCATCGCCATCATAGCGATTCTGGCGGCGATGCTCCTGCCGGCCCTGGCTGCCGCAAAAACGAAAGCGAGTAAAATTTCCTGCGTCAACAGCCTCAAGCAGACGGGCTTGGCTTTGCATATTTATTGCGGGGATCACGACGATCGATTGCCCACCTGCGGCATATATAAAATGGGCGATGGCAATGTGCCTTATAACGCCAATTATGTTTACCCCTCTTATAAACTTAACCACGAATCTACCAACTACCTGCAGTATTTTCTCGGATTTTCCATGAAAATGCCCGAACTCACCTCAACCTCACAAACCAATACGATTAAAATGTTGGAATGTGCGGGCATGCGCAGCGCCATTGGGAATTATAACCCGTTCGGCACCCCCAGTTATTATGTGAATAACAGCAAGGGCAATTACGATGTAATCACCGCGAATAATTCTTGGGGGTTAACTAATTCTGGAATTCCTTTTGGCGTCACGCCCAGTTCATCCGGTTATTCATCGGGTTACAGCCCCTGCAATTCCATGAAGTTAAGCCAGATCAAAAAGCCTTCTTTTGCTTGTGCGGTATATGATTATGCAAACTTTAATGCCACCGTTCAAAAACCAAAACTTCATGGATTGACCTCTCAGGGTGAGCCGATGAATGATTTGAAGTTTGATGGCCATGTTAGAACCGACTATGTGACCAATCGCAGTGGTTCGGTCAATAGTTCCGGTCAAACTGTTTATTATGCTCCAACGCTGGTTGGTTTCTACGAGCCATAAAGCTGAAGGGCTGTTACCGCGAACTGCTGACCCAACGCGGTTTCATTTTGTTATCTAGGCATATTTTTGACGCAATGGATTTTCGTGATGCAGGCCGTCTGGCTTCGTTGCTCTTCGGTGAAGACCCATGATGGTATCATCCCTCGTCGCGCCTTGCCGGCCAGCCTTCAGTACGATAACAACACTCCTCGGAATTTTCAGACAGGCTCTAAGGCGTGAGGTGAAACCACTAGACTTTTTTGGGAATAGAACTATATTACCACCCAACAAATCCAGATTTTTGTATTTAATGAAAACTCATCCTTTTTTCAAAAAACACAATTTCCGCCATGCCTTCACCCTGATTGAGTTGCTGGTGGTGATCGCCATCATTGCGATTCTGGCGGCGATGCTCCTGCCGGCTTTGGCCAAGGCCAAAGAGAAGGCCATGGCCGCCTCCTGCCTCAGCAACATGAAACAGATGGGCGTGGCCATCCATTTGTATGCCGGGGATAATGATGACCGCGTCCCCGGGCCAATCAGCTTCGCCAGTCAAAATACCACGACGATGGCCTGGGGTATAAACCCGGACGCCTACGCTGGCTACCGAATGAATGACACCAACCGGTTTGGATATTTCTTGGGGAAATACGTCGGCCAGCCGGAACTGACGACCACAACCCTGACCAACGTGGTCAAAAATTTGGTCTGCCCCGCCAACAAAATGAAGTGGGGGAGCGAGAAATATTCCGATTATTCCAGCGTCAGCTATCAGTTTGAACAAGGGGGCTATCAGACTGGCAGCACCAGCTCTAACAATTATCCTTTTGGAACTTACGCCCACGCTGCCTCCGGTTTTCCTCTTCAGCCCCCGATTAGATTGGCATGGATTCCGCTGATGAGATTTTATGAGCAACTTAGCGGGCCTACGGGGCCTTGGACTCCAACTTACTGCAAGCCGTCAACGTTGAGGGCGTTATACGACAACTATGACAACGATGTGCTGGAACCCCACGGCAAGACCAGTGCCGGATGCCCGATCAGCGAGCTGAAATTCGACGGCCATGTCAAAACCAGCTATGTCTTAAGACGTGTGGGTATCAGCACAAATTATATTGGCAACAAAGATCCCTAGTCGGTACTGCGGTAAAACACTATTTTTCGGTTAAAATACATGCGCTTATGAATAAATATCATCTCTTTAAAAAATTTAGCTCCCGCCGTGCCTTCACCCTGATTGAGTTGCTGGTGGTCATCGCCATCATTGCGATTCTGGCGGCGATGCTCCTGCCGGCTTTGGCCAAGGCCAAAGAGAAGGCCATGGCCGCCTCCTGCCTCAGCAACATGAAACAAATGGGCGTGGCCATTCATATGTATGCCGGTGACAATGATGACCGGATTCCTGGTCCGGTCGGGTTCCCCAGTCAAAATACCACGACGATGGCGTGGGGCATGAACCCGGACATCTACGCTGGCTACCGAATGAATGACACCAACCGGTTTGGGTATTACTTGGGGAAATACGTCGGCCAGCCGGAATTAACGACCACAACCCTGACCAACGTGGTCAAAAATTTGGTCTGCCCCGCCAACAAAATGAAGTGGGGGAGCGAGAAATATTCCGATTATTGGAGCGTCAGCTACCAGTTTGAAACTAGCAAAAACACCCTTGGGGACAGCACAAATTCAGTTTTTACTTTTGGATCTTACGCCCACGCTGCCTCTGGTTTTCCTCTTCAGCCCCCGATCAAATTGGCATGGATTTCGCAATTGCAATTGTGGGAACAGCTTAGTGGCCCTACGGGGCCTTGGACTAAAAATTTCTGGAAGCCGTCAACGTTGAGGGCGTTATACGACAACTATGACAACGATGTGCTGGAACCCCACGGCAAGACCAGTGCCGGATGCCCGGTCAGCGAGCTGAAATTCGACGGCCATGTCAAAACCAGCTACGTATTAAGACGTGTGGGCATCAGCACAAATTATATTGGCAACAAAGATCCCTAGCCGGCACTGCAATTCATTTGAACAACTGGTGGAGCTTCGGCTTCACCAGTTTTTTTATCCGGCAGTTTTACTTTCCTGTGCCGCCTGAACTTCGCCTGGTGGCTGCGCTTTATCTTAATACGACCTTACAAATTTGACTCGCCCGCATTCGTGGATAGACTCACCGCGTTTATTGATACATGAATCGCAAACCCTCCATGCTGGTCGTTTTCCTGACCGTCTTCATTGACCTCATCGGCTTCGGCATCGTCGTGCCGCTGGTTCCCATGTATAGCCGGCATTACGGCGCCAGCGGCTGGCTCATCGGCACCATCATTGCCTCGTTTTCAGCGATGCAATTCATCTTCTCGCCCATCTGGGGCAAGCTGTCCGACCGGCACGGCCGCCGCCCGATTCTGCTCATCAGCACGGCCGGGGCGGCTTTGTCCTATGTGCTGTTTGCCATCGGCTCCGGCTTTGAAAATCATGCGCTTGCCATCGGCTCGCTGCTGGTTTCCCGCATCTTTGCCGGCGCGTGCGGCGGCAACATCACCGTCGCTCAGGCTTACATCGCCGACATCACGCCGCCGGAGAACCGTTCCAAGCGCATGGGCTTGATCGGCATGGCCTTCGGCCTCGGCTTCATCTTCGGCCCCGCCATCAGCGGCATTGCCCTGAAATTCGGCGGCGCCACCGCGCCCGGCTGGGCGGCGGCGGCCTTGTGCGCGCTGAATTTCTTCCTGGCCTACTTCATCCTGGCCGAGAGCCTCAAGCCGGATTCCACCCAAGCCGCCAGCCGCCCGCATCTGGATCAATGGCGGCATACCCTGGCGCAACCCAAGATTGGACTGCTCGTCCTGATCTTCTTCCTCGCCACCTTCGCCTTCAGTTGTTTTGAAAGCACCCTGCCGCTGCTGGTCAGCGACAGTTTTAATCTCGGCATTACCATGGACGAAACCATGCCCGCAACGACGGTCATTTCGCTGTTCGTTTTTTGCGGAATCATCGGCGCGATTATTCAAGGCGGCCTGATCGGGCGGCTGGTGAAAATGCTGGGCGAACCCAAATTGATTGCGTTGAGCCTGCTGCTGACCGGCATCGCGCTGGGCGTGCTGCCCTTCATCAAGGGCGAAGGCCCGCTGAAATGGTCGTCTGTCCTGCACGCCGCCGACGGCCCGTGGATCAAAATGCTGCTGGCGCTGGCCTTGCTTGCCATCGGCTCCGCCCTCACCCGGGCGCCGTTGTTTGGGCTGCTGTCCAACCTTGCGCCGGCGAGCGAGCAGGGGGCCACCATCGGCATCGCGCAAAGCGCCGGCGCCCTGGCGCGCATCGTGGGGCCGATCTTTGCCGCGTCGCTTTACTTTCATTCAGCGTCGCTGACCTACGTCATCTGCGGAGTCATTTCGCTCATAGCCGCGCTGCTGGCCGCGCTGCGCCTGACGAAAAAATAAATTTGAAGCTGCGGGTGCTTTGAAAAAGAGAGCGGCGAACTGGCTTTTTCACACCCGATTTTCGCCAATTCGCCGCCTTGCCGTTCACGAGAACGGAAGCTCTGCTTAATGCCGTCTCACCTTGAAAATAACTGTTCGTGCATTGCCACCATCAGGTAATAAGTCCCGCCACCGGCGATGACTCCCGAACCGCAGCGGAGCCAAAGGGCGGAGAGGCCATTATTCCATTTGAGCCGGCTTAATTTCAGAAGACCGAACCAGGGCAGCACGACCGCTTGGTGGCCGATTTCCACGCCCAGACTGAAGGCGCCGAGGGCAATCCAGATACCCGCAGGCGGCAGCCCCGCCATGGCGTCCAGCAGCCCGCCGGCAAAGCCGAGTCCATGAATCAGCCCGAAGCCAAACGCCACCGCGAGGCGGGCGGGGGAATGGGCGCGATCGGGCCGGAAAATATTTTCCACCGCCACAAATACGATGCTCAACGCGATGACCGGCTCGACGACGAACGGCGGCAGCCGGAAGATGTCAAAAACCGACAATGCCAGCGTCAAGGTGTGAGCCGCAGTGAACGCGGCGATGACCTTGAACATTTCCATAAAGTTTCGGGTGGCCAGCACGAGCGCCGCAATGAATAGCAGGTGATCGTAGCCGGCAAGGATGTGCCGGATGCCGTGCCAAAGGTAGTCGCCGAACGTGCGCCAGCGGCCGTTTGCGAGCGGCGGATTTTGGGCGGCGGAAATCGCCGGCCAGCCCGTGGCGACGCTCACGGGCTGCTGGCTCGGCAGCAGCCAGGCATTGACCGAATCAGGTTCCCGGCCTTTCATCCGCAAGACGTAATTCACGCTCCAGGCCGCGCCGGCCGCATAAGGCCATTCCTTGAGCATGGCCTGGTAAAACGTCAGTTCTGCCGGCGGCAAACCGGTCAGCGGATATTCAATTTCATATTGGTAAAAAGTGTTTTCCGCCTCATCCAATTTTTGCGGCGGCGTCAGGCCGATCACTTGGCCGGCGAGCCTGTTGGTGCCGGCGTAAATGACGAGGTGCTTCAGCACATAATCGCGATGCCGGTCCGCCGCCGCCTTCAAAACCTTCGCCTCCTCTCCGGCGAACGAACTCGGGGCGACATTTTGGGCCACCATGATTTCCCGGAGCGAAACCTCCGCCGCCACATGCACGCGCCCGGTTTCAACCTGCGCCCACAGCGGGTTCTGCAGTATCGGATGCGCATTCGCTGCGAGGCAGACGACGAGCGATAGGAGGCAAACTGTAAATCGTGAAGGCATGATCAAGAACCCGGGCTTCGCGTGTAAGTCACGTTCAACTCCGCGCTGTCGAGAATCAAATCCTTGATCGCAGTGAGCAGCGCCTCGCGCGTCACTTCGCGCGGTGACTGGCTTAGCGCGGGCAGGGCAGAGAGCGCATAGACATGGATGGTGTAAGTCTTCAGTCCCGGACCCTGAGAGTGTGGCGGTTCATAGCCAAGCTGGCCCCTGAAACTTGGCCCAAACTGACCGATGCCGCGCGCGTTCTTTGGCAGGCTCTTCATGGTTGGCGGAATATTCCACAGCGTCCAGTAACACTTCATAACATTTCCCGGCGCAAGGTGATCCATGACGAGCGCGAAACTTTTTGTGCCCGTTGGTGCGCCTTTCCATTCAAGCGGCAGGCTGGCGCCCGCGCCGTCGCCGGTGAATTCTAAGGGCAACGCGCCGCCGTTTTGCATCACGGGGCTCGTCAGTATGAAATTTCCGCTGCGCTTCGGGGTGAGAATCAATGGCGGTGCGCTGGTCGCGGTTTCACGGGGTTGCTGTGGGTTAGAAGCTTCGGGCTGCGGGCGGTTTCCATCGCGGCGCGGACGTTCGGGCGGAGCGCTATTTACTCGCTCACGCGGTGAACCATCACCACCGCCGCGTCGCGAGCGGGAGTTGTAAGCTTCTTCCCGCGTCGTTCCATCCGCACTTTGGAACTGAAACTTCCAGGTGCCGTCGCCGGCAGTTGAGTAGTTCACGCCGCCGGGCTGGCCATTCACAGAATACTTGAGGGAAAAAGTCTTTTCATCGGGCGAGTTGGTAAAACCGGTGATCTTCGCGCCGCGCAATGGCGGTTGATCCTGTCGCACCGGCTGCGCGCGTGGTTGCGGATCAACCTGCTGCTGCGCTTCGGTGACTTCGCCGTGAAAGCCGCCGTTGACGTAGGGGTATTTCGTCGAGGCGTGATAGTGATAGCCCAGCGCGGCGGTCGTATGCCCATTGAAGGCGTCGAGCCCGGCCGGCGGTGATCCGTCCGGTTCCGTCAGCCCGAAAATCGGATATCCGTCGAGCGCATAGGCGATGGGCAATGCCTTGCCGACGATGCTTTGCAGATGCAGCGGCGCGGCATGGTAGTGATAATCATCCGCCCGACCGCAGTGGCCGCCCCATTGGTCCAGCTCGCCGATTTGAGCGGAGATTTCGCCGCGATTGTTTTGCGGGTTAAAGATCGGAATGCCGTTGGCGGCGATGGCAATGGCCCCGCGCAGGAAATGATTTTTGATCGTCTGGGGCGAGGCGGCGGGAACCGGCGCGAGCGGCAGCCGCCACGCGTTGTCGCCGGAATACGGCTGCGGCAACGGCACCTGCTGCTGCCACGCGGTAATGCCGACCATCATGTTGTGGGCGGGCAGGCCGCCGCTTTCGATGTAGAGAAAGGAATTATCCCAGCGCACCTTCACGCGCGGTGCAAACGCCTCGAACGCGTTCGCCTGTATGGGTTTTCGGTCGCTCGCGGCTGAACCGGCGGCTTGAATCCGGCTTGGGCGCGGGTCGGCTTGAGCCAGGAGAAACCAATTCGGCGCGGCGGTTTCCGGCGGACGCACCGACCGGTCGTAATGCGGATGGGCCGGATCGCCCGTCAAGTCATGCGCCGAGGCGACCTCCACCAGCGCGGGCAGCAGCCAGATGGCGAAGGCAATAACGGGCCGGAACCCGATGCCTCTGCTGGTCTTGTTTTTAATATTCACTTTCATAATGGCAAGCTACGGCAATTCACCTTAAGACAGGATTAAGAATTAACGTTAGCCAGCCGCCGGCCTTATAAGATTCAGCATATAATTCACCCCGTCCGGAGCTCGTCGCATTGCCAGGTGAGCTCAGGAACGGTGCCGTTACTTGGTGGTGGTGGTGCAGATCGGATCAACCACCACGGCGGCGGATTTCTGCACCGCCAATGCCGCGGGCGTGTTGCCGGGCAGGTCGGAGTTGACCGGCATTTTCACGCGGTAGAATCCGGGGGACCGGGCGAGTCGTCCGGGATCCGTTTCCACAAAACTCGCCAGCGAGCCGGGACTGGTCACCGTGGTGACATCGCTCCAACTGGGGTTGGCGAGGTTGGTGGCAAATTGGAGGGCGTAGGTCGTGCCCGCGGTGGCTTTGAAACTGATGGTGGCGTTCGTTGCGCCCAGCCGGGTGAAATTGGTGATGATCAGGTTCTCGGTCTGATTGTTCACCACAATGAACTGCCCCATCATGCCGCCATCCTCGTGGTTCAGAAAATGGCAGTGAAACATGAACGGGTTCGAGCCGCTCGCGAAGTCATCAAACTTGGCGATGACGCTCACCGACTCCGTGCGCGGCACATAGACGGTGTCTTTCCAGCCGGATTCGTAGGGGGCGTTGGTGCCGGTCGTCGTGACCTGCGTGCCGCTGCGGGCAACGATGTAGAATTTCACATCGTGGAGGTGCAGGGAGTGGCTGAACACGTTCCCGGCGGCGATGGTCCACATTTGCGTGCTGTTCAGGGGAATCGTGAAATTGTTTGAATAAGCGCTATACGTCTTGTTGTTGAAACTGAACCCCGGGGTGGCGCCGTTGCCGCCGGTCACGGTGATGGTGTTCGTGCTCGAGGCGTCGGAGCGTTTCCAATACGTGTTCGTGATCAGCGTCAGCGGCAGGTTGGTGATGGCATTGGCCGTCCGGTTGGTGCCGACGATGATGTGCAACAGGGTGAAGTTCGTGTGGTTCAGCCAGCCCGTGTTTTCCGGTCCGTCCGCGCCGTTCGGGACGCGCGCTTCCGCTTCCACGCCGGGGAACCCGGCTTCCGGTCCCGGCGTCGGTTGAAGCAACCCGCTGATTTCGCCATTGAACGCCTTCAAGTCCACCGCCGACCCGGGCGGATTGGTGGTGAGATTCAGCAGAATCTCCACACGTTCGCCGACCATCATCTTCACGCGCGTCACCGGCACGGGGGCGTTTAACAGCCCCTGGTCGTTGCCGATGACGTAATAGAGGACATTCGTGGCGGCAGTGACGCCGTTGCTGAAGCCGAGGTTGTAGCCGCGCTGGATTTCTCCGTTGAGCAGGCGCAGGCGCACCATCTGCGGCGGCAGCACGATTTGCGCATTGTAGGTGCCATTCACCAGGGCGATGTCGCCGTAGTTGTCCCGCGAAGAAGTGCTGCCGTCGCTCTGGGTATATTGGCCGACGGCGAATTGGTTTCCGGGCTTGATGCCGTTGAAGGTGTTCGTGAGGAAACGGCGGCTCGTCAGTGCCAGTGGAAGGTCGTCCACGCCGTAAGTGCGCGGCACCGGCAGCGACGCTTCCGCCGCGTCCTTGACGATGATGAATCCCCCGGCTCCATAAGTGAGCTGGCTTTGCGTGGTCATGTGCAGATGCGGATGATACCAGTAGGTCGCCGCACTGTTGAGCATAGTAAAGGAAGGGGACCATACGGCATTCGTGGCGATCGGTTGATGCGGCCCGCCATCCATGATTGCGGGAATATGCAGTCCATGCCAATGCACCGTGGTGGCATCGGGCAGGTTGTTCGTCACGTTGAGCTGGACGTAATCGCTGTTGCTCATGATGAGCGTCGGCCCCCAGAACGGCATCCCGTTGTAGCCATAAGTGACCGTCGGTGCGCCGTTCGAGTAGATGCTCAGCGGCGGATTGGTGACGGTCCAGAACTGTTTGTTCGTCTGGCTCAACCAGAGATTAAATGTCGTGCCGGTGAGTGCCGGTGGAATGGTGAGGTCATTATAAACGACCGCGGAATTGCCGCTGGCCGCCATGAAGAGCAGGGCAACGCAGCTAAACTTTGTTTTGATGAATCTCATTGTAATTTTCTTCAGCCATATCATCTCAACTGGAACCTCAAGGAGCGATGAAGGTGTGATTATCGCGTTGCCTTGATCCGGTAGAACAGGTTCGAGCCACCATTGGCCCCCGTATGGATAAAATTGTTGGTGATGCTCGTCGGCGGGTTGTTCGTGGAAATGGTGGTCCACTGATTAGTGGTAAGCGAGGGGGAACATTCCAGATACTGCCAGGCGTTGTTGCCGCCGATCCAGGTGAGATTCACATTGCCGCCGGTCACTTGCAGCTTGGTGATGGCCAGCCGCGAGGCGGCATTCGTGGGATTCAGGTCGGCAAGGTAGTTTTGCAGCGTGGTGTTGCCGTTGGTATTGATGAGTTTTGCCACGGCCGCCAGCGTGGGGTCGAAGCCGTAGGCGATGGCCCAGCCATCGGGGATGCCGTTATTCGCGGACGACCACGCCGTCGGGTCGATGCCGAGTTGGTATTCCAGCAAATCGGAAAGCCCGTCGCCATCATGGTCACTGGTGGCGGTGACCGCGGAAAGATTTCCGAAATGGGAGCGGGTCCAAATGTCGGGCAAGCCAAGTCCGACCGTGTCGGTCGCGGCACCAGTGTATGTCTCGATCGTTCCGCGAGGCGTGAGGTCTTTGCCCGCAAAACCGGAAAAGCTGGCCGGATAGCGATGGACTTTGAAGACTTCATTCATCGTTTGCAGCGGAAAGTTGATGTTGCTGTTCGGGTCAAACGGGACGGTGCTGCCCTGCGCGTATGGCGTTGCGGCTGACGGATTGACGTATTGCCAGACTGTCTGGCGGTTGGTCGTGACTTCAAAGAGCGTGCCCCGGATGCCGAAGGTGATGAGCGTGTTGCCGTTCAGCTCGCGCTCCACGCCGCCAATGTCCGCGCCGTAGAAATTGGTGGCGGGGCTGTTGGTATAGACCCAAAAGTAATTCGTGGGGCCGAAATAGACATTGCTCGCACCGGCATAGAAGCCGTTGGCGTTCACCGGTGGAACAATTTCGTCAATGGACGTGTAACAGGCGGAAGCCGGACTGACACGGCCAATGCCGTTGTCGTGGATCAGAATGTGGCCCGCGCCGGGGCAGTTCGTCGGAATCCAGACCGCGCAGTGCTGCTGCCAGAGCATTTCTTTGTGGGTGGCGTCGGTGAGATTGCAGATGGCCGGATTACCCCAACGATAGAGCAGGTCGCCGCCCTTGCCGTATTTACCCCCAGTATGTCCGGCAGCCTGGATGGTCGTGGTGCTGTGGTCAATGACCCAGACTTCGGATTGGTTGCGGGAGCTGATAAGGATTTGGTCGAATTGCGGGTTGTAATCAATCCCGTTGAAGTGATTCCAGAACTGCTGGAGATTGCCGGCATTGGCGTTGATGAGTTCGACGTGATTGCTGACCACGCCGTAGTTTGCCTTTGTCGCATCGTAATCCTGGATGAGATGATCCATGACATGCCATTCCCAGACAATCGTCCCGTTGGTGGTGCCGTCCTTCCGGTCGGGCCGGACTTCGATGATGTAATCCGGCAGCGCAAAACCGCCATTTGTCCTGACGCTGATTTCGGTTTGCGCATTGGTCTTGAATCCGGCGGCCAGGAGATTCGCGAGGTAAATCTTCTCGCAGGCAATCATGAGCACATTGCCATTGGGCAACTGTGCGAGGTCGTGGTGGGTCATTTGGTTTGTGGTATTCAGCTCGAAGCACCAGATCAGGTTGTTTTGCCAGTCCCGTTCCTCCAGCCGGCCGCCTTCGCCGCCGCCGGTGTTCAGCTTGGACTGGTTTCCCACGGAACACGTGCGCAGCAGATGGCCTTCCGGCGTCAGATACTCCGCCCGCCCCGGATTATAGGAACTGGTCCACCGGTGGACATACTGGCCGCTGTTGTTCAGCAGATAGGTGTTGTTGCCCTGCATCGGCGACATCAGCGTGTAGCCGGGACTGGCATTGGTGGTGTTGAGGAACAGGCCGATCGTCTGCGTGATCTTTTCCGGCCGCATCACCCGAAAACCGGTCTGGCTCCACTGGCCGTTCGGATCGCCCGGGGGACCGCCACCGAGGAAATACGACGGGTCACGGTTTGATACGCGGGCATGTCCGTAGTCGTAGTCGCTCGCGGAATTGCCGTTCCACCAGGTGCCGCCGCGCAGGCAGCGATAGGCCACTGCGCCGGGCGCGCTGTTGCTGGGGAAAAGATCCGCTTGCGCATAGGTCGGCCCGGGCGGATTCGTGACGATGTTATTGTTCGTGCAATAGGCATAGTAGGTGTTCATATACCAGTCGTTGCACCATTCCCAGACGTTGCCGCCCATGTCGTAAAGCCCGTAGGGATTCGACCCGTCGCTGGTCTGATAAGTGAGCTGGCTGCCCGGCCAATTGTAGTCCGACTTCAACCGCAGCGCGCCGTTGTAGAAGCCGACGGGCGTCGTGCAGGGATAATCATTGGTGGATTCAAACGGGTCATAGGAATTTTCCCAGTTGGCGAACGTGCCATTGGCGTTGGTGTTCATGCCCCAGGGGAACATGACGTAAGGATTCGTCTGCCCGCCGTGTGCGGCGTATTCCCACTCCGCCTCGGTCGGCAGGCGGAATCCGTTCTTGGAAAAATCCACGTCGCCGTTCGTGACGTTGTAGCACGAATCGAAACCGCCTTGCTGACTGAGCCAGTTACAATACGCGATGGCGCCGAACCAGCGCACGCTTGTGACCGGATGCAGATCGCGGCTGTTCAGGACGGTGAAGGAATTATTCTGAAACTGGATGCGGCTCGAAGACGAGGCGTCATGCGTGTAGAAGAAAACATTCGTGCCGCCAACGGCATAAACGATGTTGGTGCGGACTTCAATCGATCCATTCGTCAGCGCACTGTTCAGATAGTCGCAATACTCGCGGCAGGTGGCCAGCGTCGTGGCCATGTAAAGCGGCGAGATGTAAACGTTGTGAACCGGCTCTTCGTCCGTGTAGTGCTTGAGGTCTATGTAGCCGAACTGGTCGCCCATCAGAAAGTTGCCGCCGGGAATCCGGACGTATTGAGCGCTAAATGGGATGATGACGTTCGATGTGCCAAACGTGACCGTGAGCGTGATCTGGTCGAGCCAGATACGGGCATTCGCCTGCCCGCTGGCGAACTGGAATTGCAAGAACAGGTTGCTGACTAGATCGGCGGGCTGAAGCACGTAAGTGTAATTGCGCCAGGTGTGATTCGTGCCGTTGGTCTCGGCCAGCCGCGTCGTGAAGCCGGCGCCGTTGTTGAGCAGCATTGCCCAGCCGTTATTGTTGGTCAACCCGGCGGCGTTGAGGTAAAAACTGAGCGTGCCGCTGTTGCCGCGCGCATTAATGCCTGCCGCCGTCGTGATGGAACTGTCGGCCAGATTGGTCGTGCCCATCTTGAACGACATCCCGTTGGTATTGCCGCTACCGTAGTTGGCGTTGGTGTTTTGCTCGAAAGGATTACTGACGCTGTAAGCGAGACTCCACGGATAATTGCAGCCAGTCCCCGTCCACGGTTTCAGGGTGTTCGTCCCCATGGTTTCCGAAAACACCACCAGATTGGTGGTTGCGGCCGCGGCGCGCCACACCCCGATTGCGCCCAATACCAGTGCCGCCAAGGCGATATGAAGGCATCTGCTCATAACCCCAATATGACCAAAGTAACCTTAAGATAGCATTAAGTGGAAACACGTTAACGTCTCACTATGATTCGGGAGGGAGTATTTGAATGTGTTTAATTGATGGCTCGTCAATCGCTGGACGCGTTCGGCATTGCTTGATTCATCGTCTGGAATGATTGATTTTACCCGCCCCGCACCAGCCGCACGAAATTGCCAATGTGAATGGCATCGCCTTGCGGTCCGCGCCCGCGGGGAAACATATTGGGGTCGCCTGATTTGGGGTCGCTCCGCTGGGCGCCCGCGCCATGGACATCCACGAGATGATATTCACCGCTGCCGCGGTCGCTGCTGCCGGCTTCGGGCGGTCCGCGCCTTTCGGGCGGGCCGCCCGCCATGCTCCGCGCGGACATCCAGCCGGCGGCGCGGCCAAATGAAATGTAAACCGCCGCCCCGCCGCCGATAAAACTGGCATGAGTCGTTCCCGTCCAATAAAACGGAAAATCAGCCTGTCCAGCCTCGTTGGCGATTTGCATGCAATGGAACAGCGGATCGATCGCCGCCGACCGGCTCGTGTCTGGCGAGCGGGAATAATCCACGATGCTCTGCAATTCCTTGGCGTTGGGCATGCGCCAGTCGTTGTGGCCCAGGAAGTTTTCCGCGTTCTTCTGCTGCACCCACGCCAGCGCATCCTGCCAGTTCATGCCCCGACCGCTGTCTGATTTGGACCACATCAGGCCGCTGGCGTTGTCGGTGATGATGCCGTTCTGGCTGCCTTGAAAGATGTTTTTGCCGTAGGCCGGATTGCCGCGCACGCACAGCGCAAAAAAAGTTTTTTCCATCCCGCCGCCCGGCATGAACAAATCGTAGCCCTTGATGCGTCCATCGGCGAAATTGACGCCAAAAAGTTTATCGAAGCCGCGCGCGCCCTTGCCGACATATTTGGTGCTGGAGGCATATTGCGAATCAATGGTGCGTTCGCCCGCGCGCGTATCGCCATAGGCAAATTTGAAAAACCTCGTGTCAATAAATGGCTTCATTCGGGCGGCATCAGAACTTGGCCCGCTGGGATCCATCCCGCTGAAAATAATGAGCGAATACAACTCTTTGATGGTTGGCAGTCGCCAATCATTATAACCGCCGAACCTGGCTGCGTTAAGTTTCGCGGGAAGCGCTTGAGCTTGGGTCAAAGTCAATTTGTCGGCGCGATTAAGAATGCCATTGCCGTCGGTGTCCGGGCTGCGCTGCCAGGTTAAGCCGGTGACGTTATCCAAAACGGTTAAACCATCGGCGCTCAAAGTATAATTGGGCGGATGAAGGTGAAACTGCGCGTCCTGCCCATAAAAAGCTTCTCCTTTTTTCGGGGGCGCAATTTCGCTGCGATTGTCGTAACACTTCAGCTGGGCGGTATCTACGACTGGGTAGGGTGGCAATGCAAATAGATGCGTCTGGCAAACAAGCCAGAATATTAAGAAAAATGGGGATGGAATTTTAATATCCATGATGTTTTGAGCCGTTATTTCGGAGTAATTTCATACGAATGCGCAAGGATTTCTTTGGTTTGAATTATGTCAGCCACGCCTAACTTGACATATTCCACCTTCGCCTTGTCCGCCGTAACCGTAACGCGCAGATAGCCTGAACTGCCGAGAATGACGCCGCGCTGGTAGCCGTAATCCGCCGCACTGCGCGTGCTGCCGTTCGGATCGCCGGGTTGTGGAGCCTCCTGATAGACGATGCCGTCCAAGTCCTGTTTCGCATAGAGGTGATCGTGACCGTGAAAGACTGCCGCGACGTGATTCTGCAAGAGTAGTTGATGAATCGGCGCAGCCCAACCGGGACGATGCCGCGCGAACCCGTCCGCTCCGTCGGCATTTTTGCCGCCCCATTCGTAAAACGCCGCGCCTTCCACGCCGCCGCGGCCTTGGCGGTCCGCCCCGCCCACAAGGTGGTGGATGAAAACAAACTTAAACTTCGCACGGCTTGTTTCGAGCGTGCGTTTGAGCCAATCGTATTGCTCTTTGCCCAGCGTGCGATGCCAGTTGTCGTCGTTGCGCCGGGCGCGGGGCGTGAACCAGAACGGGTCGAGCGCGATGAACAGCGTGTTATTCGTCTCCCACGCGTAGTAATTGCGACCATCCGGCGCGAGTGGCTCGGGAAAATATTTCACCCGCATCGCGCGTGACCACATTGCCAGGCTGTTTGTCGTGCCGTCGAGGTAACGCCCGCTCTCGCCGTCGTGATTGCCGATGACGAGATGCAACGGTGCGCCGAGCAGATTGAAGTAGCGGCGCTGGTCGAGGTATTGCTGCGCAGCCACCGCGCGGTTCGTCAGCTTCTCGGACATGAACGTGTCGCCAAGATCAATATGGAACAACGGCTTGTCTGCCGCCGCCCGTTTCAACGTGCGCTGATAAAACTCGCGGTCGGTGTGGTCGTCAAGATGCGAATCTGCGGTGATGGTGAAGACGAACGGGTTTTCCGCCAGCGCGATGCCGGCGGTGAAAACAAGTCCGAGCGCTGATAAGAATTTCATGGGTTGGCCTTTCGCTTGCCGCCACCGCCTCGCTTCACTTCCACGGGCTTTGAAGGGTCGTAATTGGGGTTGGGCTTCGGTAATTGCGCGTTCATTGCGGCGAGGTATTGCGCCAGCCGCTGGCTCAACTCTTTCGCCTTATCCGGCATTTGCGCCGCGAGGTCGCGCCGCTCGCCCGGGTCTTTGGTGACGTCGAAAAGCTTCAGCTCGCCCGTCTCATAAGCGTGGATCAATTTTAAATCACCCAGATAAATCGCCGCCGCCGGGCCTTGGGCATCCTTGTCGTAATGCGGGAAGTTGACGACAAACGCCTCGCGCGGGCGCTTCACGGTGCCGACACCTTCGCTTTTCAGCACGCCGGCAAAACTTCCGCCTTCAATGCTTGCCGGCAAAAGTTCGCGCACTCCAGCCAATTCAGCAAAGGTAGGAAACAGATCCGTCGCACTCACGCGCACGTGCGAACACACATATGGCTTCACGCCCGGACCGGCGACAATGAACGGCACGCGCAAGCCGCCTTCCCACACTGTGCCTTTGCCGCCGGTGAGCGGGGGATTTCGTCCCGGAGTGCCGTGGTCGGTCGTGTAAACAATATAAGTGTTGGCTTTCAATCCCAGTCGGGCGACGGCATCAAGCAGCTGACCTAGCGTCTGATCGACAATCATAGTTTCATCGTCCGTCGGTTCAGGACGGCGCGGCGGCCCGCCTTTCTCTGCCTGATTCGGATAATGCGAGAGCTGGAGATAGAACGCTTTGCCCGCTTTAACCTGTCGCTCCATGAAATCAATTCCTTTGGCCGTCATCGCGAGCGCCTGTTTCGGGTTTGGCGCTGCAACGTTATCCGGTCCGCCGTTTCCGGTGGCCCCGTCGCTTTCATCAAAGCCGTGCTGGCTCGGACTCACCCGCCCGACGTGCCATTTGCCGAAGTGCGCCGTCGCATAGCCCGCCCGCTTTAGAATTTCTGCAACCGTTGTTTCCGCCGCCGGCAATTCCATCAGCGCGCTTGGTGTGATGACTCGGCCATTGGCTTCGCCGGAGCTGTCGCGTTTGCCTTCGTTCACAAACGTCATGTGCAATTGCGCTGGGCTTTTGCCGGTGAACAACGCCGCCCGCGACGGCGTGCAACGCGGTGAAGCGGCATAGCCATCCGAGAAACGCATCCCCGCCGCCGCGAGCCGCTCCAGGTTTGGCGTCCGGATGCCGGTGCCTTTGGATGCGGGATTGCGGTCGTCCATTTGCACCGAGGAACTGGTCCAGCCTGCGCCTTCGCCGAGCACGACGATGAAGTTGGGTTGCTTTTCCGCAGCGAAGAGATGCGTTGAAAGCCACGCGGCGCTGAAAATGCTAAACAATCTTTTCATTGATTTTCAGATTATGCGGAAAAGTATGACGTGTTGGCGAGTTCATCCAGTTTCAATTGGCGTCGCGTTTTTGATTATCCTTGTCTTGGTCGCGTCTGCCGCCTCGGCTACCTTGGCCATTGCCTTTCCCTTGAGGCCGATCGCCCGGCGGACGTTTGCGATAGGAATCAATGCCTTTCTCAGTCCGCTCGGTGATGGTGCCATTGGGGGTCAGGTCGCGACCTTTGAAGGCCGGATGGTCGAAGGGATAACGGAAGGCTCGGAACGCAGAGTTCACCATCGGCAATGCATCGCCGAGGACTTTCACCGCGCCGTCGCGTGTGACGGGGTTGATGTATTCCCAAACCAGTTTGCCGTCGGAAGTCACCTCGAAGAAATGGCCCTCCGTGTCGGAGCAGATGAAGGTGTTGCCGTTTGGCAGCCGTTGGCCGCTGGAACCTATGTGACTGAAGAATCCGTGGCTGTTGACGGAGCGATAGCTCCAGACGATCTGCTTCGAGATCTGGCGCGGCTCGTTGTGGGTGTCGTGGTCGTAGGTCTCACGCCGGTAGCCGGCCGCGGGCGGGTTGACATACTTGCCGGTGTCGCGTCCGGTGGCGTCGAGGAACGGATTGATTTCCAGAATCGATGAGCCGGGCGTGCGCTGGTAGAGATATTGGCCGTTGTTGAAGACCATGAGATGTCCCGCACCGGGCAGGCCCGATGGAATCCATGATGCGTCGTGCGAGCCCCCCATCTGTTTGTGGCCGGAAGTGGCGGAGTCCCAGTTATCCAAGACGTGAGGCGGGTCGCCCTGCGCGTAGCGGGCGGGGTCGCCGAAGCGATAGAGAAAATCTCCCGCCGGGCTGGCAGCTTTGGCGATGCTGGATTTAGCGTCGCCAGCAATAAATGTCCCGTCGTGGTCAATGACGTAAAGTTCGCCCTGCACGGAATTGATGACGAGATGGCCCGACGTCGCGTTGTAATCGAGCGAATTGCAGTGCAGCCAGTCGCGCTTCAGCGGCTTGCCAGGCATGTTGATGTTGATACGCCCCGGATAGTCAGCGATGGTTTTGCCTGTGCCAACGTAGTTGGGCTTGGTCGCATCAGTGTTCTGCACCACGTGGTCGAAGAAACACCATTCCCAGATCACGTTGCCTTGCATATCCACTTCGACTATGGCGTCCATTTGTCCTTCATCGCGATTCGAAAGTTTCTTCGGATCTGCTCCGGCGGCGATTGCCTGTTCGGTAGATATGGATTTGTTGGCGATGTAGAGCGTGGTCGGTGCATTAAGCTTCTTGTTGAAGATGCGCACCCAATCATGATGCGGTGCGTAACCGGCGCGTTTCTCAGTGTATTCCCAAACCGTCTTGCCGTCCCAGTCCACCTCCTTGAAACCTTGGAACCCGCTGGGGTCGTCTTTGCCGGCGTCCAGGATGTTGCCGTTGTCGAGCAAGTGCGGATTCGTGCCGACGGGCCAGGTGTGAACCACGCGGCCTTGCAGGTCGAGCAGGAAGGTCCGGTTGCCGACGCCGAAGAGCGTGTAGCCGCCGAAGGCGTTCGTCGGGTTGCAATAAAGCAGCTCCGTGGGTCCTTGCAATCGCTCGTAGGCGAAGGCTGAAGTGGTGACTAGTGCGAAAAGGATGAGGATGTGTTTCATGGCTGGTGTCTCATTTGTCTGTTGGTTGGCCATCACGAGGCGGGCGATTCTCACGGTTGCCGCCGCTTTGACCGTCTTGTCCCCTCTTTCCACCGCCACCACCGCCGGGTCCACGGTCGGTGCGTTGCGCTTCGGTCATGAGGTGGAGGCCGGTTTTACCCTTCTGCGAGGTCGGCAGTTCAATGACGCCTTTCGGTGTCAGGTCGCGCCCGGCTAAGCCGGGATAGGTGGGCTCGTAGCGGTGAACCTTGAACACGGCGTTCCATAAGTGGCCGCGCATGTCTTTGCCGGGCAGCTCGCCTTGGGCGAGAATCCCGCCGCGCACCATCGGGTTCACATATTGCCAGACCATTTCGCCGGTGGGCGTGACCTCAAACAGGTTGCCGACGATGCCGCCGCAGATGAGCGTATTGCCGTTGGGCAACCGGTGCGCCCCGGATATTTCGGCGGAAAAGAAGTCCGTGCGATTCTTTGCTTCGTAGTGCCACACGGGTTTCTCCGGGCCGTAGGCTTTGCCGGGTTGGAGGATGTAGCGGCCGCTGGCATCCATCGGCAGCACGATTTCTTCCACGCTCGACCAGCCGCGATCGTAGCCGTTATTGAAGATCGTCATGTGACCGGCCCCGGGATAGCCGTCAGGAATCCACTGGGCGTCGTGCTGCTGGACGAGTTGCTTGTCTTGCAGCGTGCCGCGCTTGTAAGCCGCCGGATTGCCCCAGCGATAGATCAGGTCGCCGCCTTTGCCTTGCTTGCCGCCCGCATGGCTGGCTGCTTCTTTGGTGGTGGTGCTGTGGTCGATGATCCAAACCTCGTTGCAACCCCGAACACTGATGGCGATCTGGTCGAGTTTCGGGTTGTAATCGAACGAATTCATGTGGTTCCAGAATGCAGGCGTGGCGCGACCGTTGCAGGATACGCTTACCAGCTCCGGATGCGCCGCCACGTCGCCATAGTTGGGCTTGGTGCGGTCGAAGTCTTGAATCAGGTGATCCCAGACGTGCCATTCCCAGACGATGCGGCCGCCTTTGGGCTTGATCGGCTCAATCTCGACCAGGGCGTCGGGCACCAGATATTCATCGCGCATAAGACTGACATCAAAACCGGCCGCCACCGCTTGCTCGCGGGTTTTACGTTCGACCATGAGGGCAAGAATATTGCCGTTGGGCAGGGGTTTGAGGTCATGATGCAACTGGTAGTCGCGCGTGGCGTGGTCAAACTCCCAAACCAGATTGCCATCCCAGTCATACTCTTCAATGCGACCGCCTTCGCCGCCACCGGTGCCGCCCTGCACCCGGAGCATGCAGGCGCGGATCATGTGTCCGTTTGGCAGCAGATGCACGACCTGACCGGGTTCGTAGGCGCTCTTCCAGGAATGAACAACTTGCCCGTCGTTCTTCATCAGGTAGGTCATCATGTTGTGCTTGGGCGCGAACAAGGTGTAGCCGTCGTAGGCCTTGGGAGAATTGAGGAATAGACCGACGGTCTGACCCGGATTGGGCGAAACGGGTGTTTTGTTCTCCGGCATCTCGTGCCGCCCGCCGCCGCCCCCGCTGCCTTCGCGACTGCGACCCTGGCCCTGTCCACCGGGCTGACGTGGACGGTCATTGGGTTGTTCTTGCGCCAGGGTGACCTGTATTGCCGCCACCATCAGCAACAAGCCGAAGAGGACATTCCGGGTTGAATGACTTGTGGATTCGTTTTCTTTTTTCATAGCAAAATAGATTTTTAAGAGGTTGGTTGGCTCACTAAAACATTGGTTTATTGACCGGGAGTTGGACGGCGCTTCTCGGGTTGCCCGTCAGCACCCGAACCATCGGGACGATTTCGTGACGAGCCAGTGTCAGGGTTCCGGTCATCGCCGCTGCCGGAACGCGTGTAAACCACGCTCAGTCCCGCAGTGGCAAGGATCTTGTCTTTCATGGCGGCGAGCAAAACTTCACGGTTCACTTCAGCGGGCGAAACCGTGATTTGGGGCGGCGCTGACAGGGCATAAACCGTGTAGATATAGGTCTTGGCTCCCGGTCCTTTGGAATGAGGTGGCGCGTATTCCCGGCGGCGGTTGACGCTGTTGTTTCCCAACGTCCCCACGCCTTTCACGTTCTTGGGAAGACTTTGGACGGTGGCCGGTAGGTCGTAGAGGATCCAATACCACTTGGTCTGGTCGGGGGCTTCGTGGTGCATGATGATGGCGTAGCTCTTGGTCTCCGTCGGCGCGCCCGTCCATTTGAGCGGGAGGGTGGCGCTCGTGCCATCGCCGGTAAATTCGATTGGCAGCGCCCCGCCATCCTTTACCTCGGAACTGCTCAGAACAAACGATGTGGACTTTTTCTGCACGATTCCACCAGCGTCATTGCGAGTTGAAGATTGTGCACGCTCACCGCCTGGCCCCCCGCGCCGGTCGATCTCAGGTTTGGGTCGGCGACTTCCTCCGGAGGCGCCTCCCGCCCCGCTATCGCGACCGGGGATATGTTGGACCGGGGTCGGTTTGATGACAGGCCTGCTCTCGGTATTGACCGGCAGCACGACCCGGAAGCCGAGATGGTAGTAGGGATGATCCGGATCCTGCGGGCCGCGGTAATAGGACGGGTTGCGGTTCGACACACGGCCGTGACCGTTCTCTCCGTTATACCAGTTGCCGCCACGCATGCCGCGATATGGCTTGCCGTCCTGCACCAGACTGCCGCTCGCCGGACCGGGCGGATTCTCGGCAGGGCTGTAGGCATAGTAATCGCGCCCATACCAGTCGTTGATGAACTGCCAGACGTTGCCGCTCATGTCATAGAAGCCGTAGCCATTCGCGCCATTCGAGGTTTGGAAAGTTTCCTGGGTGCCGGGCCAGCCGAAGTCGGACTTTTTGTGCAACTGTCCATTGAAGAATCCAACGGGCGTCGTCCACGGTATCGGGCCGGCGCGAAAGGGATTCTTTGATTCCGGCCAGTTGGCCTTGGTGGGATCCGCTTCATTGGCCCACGGGAAATTCCAATAAGGGCTCAGCTGTCCACCGCGGGCGGCATATTCCCATTCAGCTTCGGTTGGCAAACGGAATCCGCTCTTATTGAAATCGCACTCCCAAGTCGTCGTGTTGTAGCAAAGCGGTTTGCCCCGCTGCGCACTGAGCCAGTTGCAGTAAGCCGCCGCGCCCGGCCAGCGGATGCAGATCATGGGATGCTGCTCTTTCTTGTCCAGCACCGAAAATGCCTTGCCACCCCAACCAATCCGACTGTAAGGCGACATCGTGCGCGTCTCGCACAGCAACTCCTTCCCGCCGACAAGATACACGCCGCCGTCGCGAACTTCGATTTGCTTCGCCGTGAGCGCGGAATTCAAGAACTCGCAATACTCCTTCGTGGTCACGGTATAGATGCCCATGTAGAACGCATCCAGTCGCACCGTATGGATGGGGGTTTCGTCGCCGCCATGCTTGGGATCCACAAACCCGTGGTGGTCGCCCATCTCGAACTTGCCCGAAGGAATCAGTGTTAATTCGGGAATGGATTGTTGTGCTTGGAGTAACGTTGTAAAACGGGTTGCGGCCAGCAATGCAATAATCCATTTCATGGTTTTCATAATGCAACTATGACGCAATAAACCTTAAGTTCGGATGAAGAATAAAAGTTTTTTCCACGCGGTTTGATAGTCGGTCTTCATTCTGGCTTAAGGTTGATTCTGCGAGAGTGACGCCGGCGAAAAATAGTGATAAAAGAACACAGCATCATGAGAATCCTGATTGTTGAAGACGAGCCGGACTTGCTCACAAGTCTCGCTCAGGCTTTGCGGGAGGAAGGCTATGCCGTGGACACCGCCAATAACGGCAACGACGGCTTGTTCAACGCCGAAGGCACGGATTATGACGCCATCGTGCTTGATGTCATGTTGCCGGGCATGGACGGCTGGGAAATCCTCCGGCGACTTCGCAAAACAAAAAAAACTCCCGTGCTCATGCTCACCGCGCGCGATCAGACGCGCGATCGCGTGAAAGGGCTGGATTCCGGCGCGGATGATTACGTGGTAAAGCCGTTTGATTTGGAAGAGGTTTTCGCCCGGCTTCGCGCCATCATCCGCCGCAGCGCGAACCAGACAACCAACCTGATAGAAATCGGCGAGGTGACGATTAATACCGCCGCCCGTAATGTTTTGCTCAAAGGCAAGCCGGTCGAACTCACGGCCCGCGAATATTCGTTGGTGGAATTTCTCGCCGTCCACCGCGGCGAAGTCGTCACGCGCACGCAGCTTTACGAGCATCTGTTCGATGAGAATGAAAGCTCGATGTCCAATCTGCTGGATGTTCACGTCTCCAACGTCCGCAAAAAACTGGGCGCTGATTTCATCGCCACGCGCCGCGGTCACGGTTATTGCATCGCGTGACATGAAAATCTTCAAGTCCATCAAGTGGCGGTTGCAAATCTGGTACGGGCTCATCCTGGTGGCCGTTTTGATTGGTTTTGGCCTGACCTCCTTCCAACTGGAGCGCAACCGGCAATTCCGCCGGATTGACGAAGAATTACAGCGGCGTTTTTCAGCGATTACGATGGCGGTTCGGCCGCCGCCCAATCGCGGTCCCAATGCGAACCGCCAGTCGCCTGACCGGCCGTTGCGAATTCAGCGCCCGGAAGACTCGCCAACTCTAAATGGCGGGTGGCTTCAGTCCGAACTCCATCTGCCTCCGCAAGTGCTGGCGCTGTTCGATTCCGGCGATCGGAATAAATTCTTTTACAGCATCGAATTTCGGGACGGCCGGGACCCTGTGCGATCGACCAATGCGCCGATTCAATTGATGGAGATCAGAGATTTTCCACCCGGCGCTCCGCCCGCTGAAGCTGGCCGTCCCCCGGATGTGCGTCCGAAGCTACTGCAGCCGGCGACCCCTCAAACCAGCGGAATGATTCGTGAAATCGTCCAAAAAATGCCGCAAGGCATGGATACGGTGGTGCGCGTCGGATGCTCGATCGCTACGGAATTGAAAGAACTTCAAATCACCGCCCTGAAACTGGCCGGCGTTGGCGGCGTGGTTTTAATCTTTGGCCTCGCGGGCGGTTGGTGGCTGGTGGGGCGTGCGCTCAAGCCGGTCACCATCATCAGCACCACAGCCGCAAAAATATCTGCCGGCGATCTATCTCAGCGTATTGATATGGCCGAAGCCGAAAGCGAACTGGGTCAGCTTGCCGCCGTTTTGAACTCCACCTTCGCGCGCTTGGAATCAGCTTTTGCGCAGCAGCGGCAATTTGCCTCCGACGCCGCGCACGAGTTGCGGACGCCCGTGTCTGTCATTCTCACCCAGACGCAGGCCGCGCTCGCCCGCGAGCGGGATGCGGCCAGTTACCTGCAAACCGTTGAAGCCTGCCAGCGTGCCGCCCAGCGGATGCGGAAACTCATTGAAACCTTGTTGGAACTCGCGCGGTTCGACGCCGGGCAGGAAGTTTTGAAGCGATTGACGTTCGATTTTTCCCAAACCATCGCCGGCTGTGCCGATTGGGTGCGGCCGCTGGCGGAAGATCGCGGGGTGAAAATCATTTCCGAATTGTCGCCGCTGGAAATCACCGGGGACCCCGAGCGGCTGGAGCAAGTGGTGGCCAATCTGCTGACGAATGCCATCCAATACAATCAGCCCGCCGGTGAAGTGAGGCTGAAGTTGGAAGCCGACAACGGACTGGCGGTTTTGACGATTGCCGACACCGGGCAGGGGATTGCGCCGGACGATTTGCCGCGGGTATTCGAAAGATTTTATCGCGGTGACAAATCCCGCACCGGCGGCGGCAGTGCCGGCTTGGGGCTTTCGATTTGCAAATCCATCATCGAAGCACACGGCGGAACGATTGAGGTGATGAGCGGGCAAAATATCGGAACCACTTTCACTGTCAGGCTGCCTAAACAATCCTAGCGCAAAAATAATTCCGCCGCCGCATCGGCAAACCGCAGGCCGGCCCGGGTAAGCCGAAAACCGCCGTCCTCTGATTTTCCCCAGCCGCGTTCTTCCAGCTGCTTCATTTCCGCGTTCCATTCCTGACGGAGATCAAAGCTGGTTACGTGCTGGAAATGGGTGAATGACCACCCGGCATTCATGCGCAAGCCGAACGCGGCAATCTCGCCTGCCCGGCGCAGCGGGGGCAGTTCTTCGCTGGATTCAATGGCCCGCTTGCCTTTTTCCAACTGCTCGCAATAAAGCGGCGTGTTCGCCCAGTTCTTCGTCCGCACGCCGCGCACATATCCCGTCGCGCTGGGGCCGAGTCCGTGATAGGAACCGCCTTGCCAATAGTTCACGTTGTGCCGGCAGGCGCGGCTGGGAATTATTACGGGCTTCCCCTTGTCCCGGCTTTCTCCCCCGGTGGGGGAGAAGGTGCCCGCAGGGCGGTTGCGGGGGATATTGCGCGCAAAATTGGCGATTTCATATTGATAAAACCCAGCGCCGGTGGCGCAGAAAATTAATTTCTCATACATCGCGCAGGCGAGCTCCTCATCCACGGAAAATTCGCCCGCCTTGAGCTGGTCAAACAGCGGCGTGTCGTCTTCATAAATCACTTCGTAGCTCGACAGGTGTTCGCTCTGCATCGCCATGGCTTCATTTAGGGTTGCGCGCCAGATCTCCATCGTCTGCGTCGGGATGGCGAACATGAGGTCCAGGTTCACGTTGTCAAAACCGGCTTTTCGCAGGGTGTCGTATGATTTAAAAACCATTTCCCGCGAGTGGATGCGCCCGAGGCGGTCGAGCAGTTTTTCGTCGAGCGATTGCACGCCCATCGAGATGCGGTTGACGCCGAAGTCGCGCAGCAGTTTGGATTTGTCGGCGGAGACGGTGGCCGGATTGCTTTCGATGGTGAATTCCTCCGCGCCCAGCAGGTTCAGTCTTTCCATCGCCCGCAGAATGGTTTCCCATTGGCGCAAATTCAGCAGCGATGGCGTCCCGCCGCCGAAGAAAATAGTTTTTGGCTTGAGGTCGGGCGCGACCATTTCCAGTTCGCGGACCAGGGCGGCAACATAGCGGTTGATGAGTTCGCCGGAGGAAGCTTCAGAATAAAACGCGCAGTATTCGCATTTCTGCGCGCAAAACGGGACATGGACATAAAGGCTGCCGACGGGAGCCGAAAAAGAATCCAGCATGGCTTCAGCTTAACGGAGCCACGGGTGGATGCGAACGAAATTCGCCGCGGTCAGGCGGGATTGAGGCGCTGAACGTTCTGGGCTTTCAACCCTTTGTCGCTGGGCGTGATCTCAAAGGTGACTGCGTCTCCCTCATTCAAGGTTTTATAACCTTCGCCCAGGATGGAGGTGTGATGAACAAAGACATCCTGCCCGGATTCCTCGGCGATAAAGCCGAAGCCTTTTTTATTATCGAACCACTTCACTTTGCCACTGGCCATAACGACTCCTGATTTGCGAGGCGAGCCAAAAGCAAAAAAGACACGGCCAATGTTAGTCGTGCCGGTAATTCACTTTTTCAAAATGCTCATGCCTCAATTCGAATCAACACTAAATAGATTTAATAATTTGGTCAAGTTGAACTTGTGGATCAATCCAATCGCAGCGCCTGCTCCAAAAGCGGCTCCAGATGCCCGCTCAAAGCGGTTTCTCCGACCACCAGGTTGGCCCCGGCTTTTTGTGCGAGCGCCAGGAGTCCCGCTTTCTTATCTGGCGCAAAAGCGATGATGGGCAGGTGCTTGGTGTGGTCGTCGGCCTTGATCTTTTCAATGGCCCCGCAAATTTCACCGGGGGCGTCGAGATCCACGAACAGCACGAGCGGCGATTCCCGTCGCGCAGTCACGGCCAGCAGGGCGGGGTTGCTGATGGTAAGAACCCGATAATGCAAGTCCTGCAGCCGGTTCACCAGCTGGCTGCCGGGCATGAGCCGTTCATAGAAAACAATCGCCAGCGGTTGCAGCATAACCCCGCTTACGGCAGATCGGTCTTGCCCATCAGGAAACGGTCGCATTCGCGCGCCGCTCCGCGGCCTTCGTTGAAGGCCCAGACGACGAGGCTCTGGCCGCGACGGCAGTCGCCGCAGACAAACACGCCTTTCACGTTGGTGGTGTATTTCTCGAACTCGGCCTTCGCGTTGGAGCGGGCATCGCGTTCAAGATTGAGCGCTTCGAGCAAGGGTTGTTCAGGCCCGAGAAAGCCCATGGCCAGCAGCACCAGTTCGGCGGGGATTGCTTTTTCGCTGCCGGGAACATTCTTCGGCGCGAACTGGCCTTTGTCGTTCTTGGTCCACTCCACTTTCACCGTGTGGACAGCTTTGACATTGCCGTTGGCATCCCCTTCAAACTTCGTGGCGGTGGTGAGATAAATGCGCGGGTCGGCGCCAAACTTTGCCGCGGCTTCTTCCTGGCCGTAGTCCACCTTGAGCGTCTTGGGCCATTCCGGCCACGGATTATCTTTGGCACGTTCCAGTGGCGGCTGGGGCAGAATTTCCACCTGCACGACGCTCTTGCAGCCGTGGCGAAGGGATGTGCCTACGCAGTCGGTGCCGGTGTCGCCACCGCCGATGACCACTACGTTTTTGCCGTCGGCCGTGATTTGCGTGCCGGGCTTGATGTCATCGAGCAGATTCTTGGTGTTGGCGGTGAGAAATTCCATCGCGAGATGAATCCCTTTGAGTTGGCGTCCTTCAATCGGCAAATCGCGGCCCTGGGTGGCGCCGGTGGCGATGATGACGGCGTCGAATTCTTTCTGCAACTTCTCGACCGGATAATTTTTTCCGATCTCGGTGTTGCAGATAAATTTCACGCCTTCTTTTTCTAGCAGATCAAGGCGGCGCTGGACGACTTCCTTCTTGTCGAGCTTCATGTTGGGGATGCCATACATGAGCAAACCACCGGGGCGATCCGCGCGTTCATAAACGGTGACCGTGTGGCCGGCTTTATTTAATTGCGCAGCCGCCGAAAGTCCGGCGGGACCGGAGCCGACGACGGCAACTTTCTTGCCGGTGCGCTTCGCCGGCGGTTCGGGAACCACCCAGCCCTGCGCCCAGCCGTGGTCAATGATGCTGACTTCGTTGTTCTTGATCGTGACCGGCGGATCATTGATGCCGAGCACGCAGGAACCTTCGCACGGGGCGGGACAGACGCGGCCGGTGAATTCCGGGAAGTTGTTGGTCTTGTGCAGGCGATCCAGCGCTTCGCGCCAGAGCCCGCGAAATACGAGGTCGTTCCATTCGGGAATAAGGTTGTGGATCGGGCAGCCGCTGGCCATGCCGCTGACGAGCTGGCCCGTGTGGCAGAACGGAATGCCGCAATCCATGCAGCGCGCGCCTTGCTTCTTAAGCTCGGCGTCGGGCAGGTGTAGGTGAATCTCTTTCCAGTCGGCGAGCCGCTCAAGGGCAGGGCGATCCTGCGGCAGTTGGCGCTGGAACTCTAAAAATCCGGTTGGTTTTCCCATCTTCGGTTTGTTTTATGGATTAAAGTTTCGGGTTGATCAGTGGCCGCCCTTTACGTTCTCTTCGAATGCGGCCATGATGGCGTCGTCGCCGCTCAAGCCTTGCGATTGGACCCTTTTGAGCGATGCGAGCACGCGGGCGTAGTCTTGCGGCAGCACCTTGACGAACTTCGTCACATAATTTTTCCAGTCCGCAAGAATTTTTGCCGCGCGTTCGCTTTGCGTGTAGGTCTGATGCCGCTGGATGAGCTTCCACAGCTCCTCAATCTCGTTGGCTTCGGTCAGTTTTTCCAGCGAAACCAGCTCCATATTGCAGCGGGTCTTGAAATCGCCCGCTTCGTCCAAAACGTAAGCCACGCCGCCGCTCATGCCGGCGGCGAAGTTGCGGCCCGATTTACCCAGCACCACCACGCGTCCGCCGGTCATGTATTCGCAGCCGTGGTCGCCGATGGCTTCCACCACCGCGTCCACGCCGGAGTTGCGGACGGCAAACCGTTCGCCGGCCATGCCGCGCACAAAAATCTCGCCGGCGGTTGCCCCGTAAAGCGCCACGTTGCCGATGATGATGTTGTCTTCCGCAACAAACGTGGAACCCTTCGGCGGATAAACGATGAGCTTGCCGCCGCTGAGACCCTTGCCGAAATAATCGTTGGCATCGCCTTCGAGCTCGTGGGTCATGCCCTTGGGCATGAACGCGCCGAAGCTCTGTCCGGCGCTGCCGTTGAATTTCAGATGCACGGTGTCTTCGGGCAGGCCTTGGATGCCGTATTTCTTGGTGATTTCGCTGCCGACGATGGTGCCGACGACGCGGTTCACGTTGATGATGGTCAGTTCGGCCCGCACTTTTTCGCCGCGCTCAATGGCGGGTTTGCAGAGTTCGAGCAGTTTGGTGATGTCGAGCGATTTTTCCAAACCGTGATCCTGCGCCTGCTGGCGGAAGCGGCCGACTTCGGGCCCGGCTTCCGGTTGGTGCAGCATCGGCGTGAGATCGATGCCGCTGGCTTTCCAGTGCTCAATCGCTTTCCACGGTGCCAGTTTGTCGGTGCGGCCGATCATGTCTTCCAGTTTGCGGAAGCCGAGCTTGGCCATGATTTCGCGAAGTTCCTGCGCCACAAAGCGCATGTAATTAACGACGTGATCCGGATCGCCGGTGAAACGCTTGCGCAAGCGCGGGTCCTGCGTGGCCACGCCCACGGGACAGGTGTTTTGATGGCAGACGCGCATCATGATGCAGCCCATGACGACCAGCGGGGCGGTCGCAAATCCGAATTCTTCCGCCCCTAGCAGTGCCGCCACGGCGACGTCGCGGCCGGTCTTCAATTGGCCGTCGGTTTCGACATAGATGCGGCTGCGGAGATTGTTCAATACGAGCGTCTGGTGGGTTTCGGCCACGCCGAGTTCCCACGGGCCGCCCGCGTGCTTGATGGACGAGAGCGGCGAAGCGCCCGTGCCGCCATCGTGGCCGGAAATGAGCACCACGTCCGCATGCGCCTTGGCGACGCCGGCCGCCACTGTGCCGACGCCGACCTCGGCGACGAGCTTGACACTGATGCGCGCATTCCGGTTGGCGTTCTTTAAATCGTGGATCAATTCCGACAAGTCCTCGATGGAATAAATGTCGTGGTGCGGCGGCGGGGAAATGAGTCCCACCCCGGCGGTGGTGCCGCGCGTTTTGGCCACCCACGGATAAACTTTTTTGCCGGGCAGTTCGCCGCCTTCGCCGGGCTTCGCGCCCTGCGCCATCTTGATCTGGATTTCCTTGGCGTTGACTAGATAGTGGCTGGTGACCCCGAAGCGGCCGGATGCGACCTGTTTGATGGCGGAATTCTTTGAGTCGCCTTTTTCATTCGTCCAGGTGTAGCGCTCGGCATCTTCGCCGCCTTCGCCGGTGTTGGATTTGCCGCCGAGGCGGTTCATGGCGATGGCCAGCGTTTCGTGCGCCTCTTGCGAAATGGAGCCGTAGCTCATCGCGCCGGTCTTGAAACGCTTGACGAGGCTTTCCACCGATTCCACCTCATCCAGTGACAACGGCTTCTCCGCCGGCTTGAAGTCGAGCAGCCCGCGCAACGTGCAAAGATTGGTTGCCTGATTATTGATCAGCTCCGCGAACTCACGGTAAATCTTCTCGCTGCCGAGGCGGCAGGCGGTTTGCAGCTTGTGGATTGTCTGCGGGTTGAACAGGTGATGTTCGCCGCCGTCGCGCCATTGATACTGGCCGCCGGCATCGAGTTCGGCGTTGACCGGCACCGGCGGGAAAGCGCGACGATGACGCGCGAGCGCTTCTTCGGCAACGACATTCAAACCGGCGCCTTGAATCCGCGTCGGCGTCCAGGTGAAATACTTGTCCACGATATCGCTGCTGAGACCGACGGCTTCAAAAATTTGCGCGCCGCGGTAGCTCTGCACCGTCGAGATGCCCATCTTGGCCATCGTCTTGACGACGCCTTTGATGGCCGCCTTGATGAAGTTCTTGATGGCTTTTTTGTGGTCGGTGTTGGTCAGCGAGCCTTCATGGATAAGGTCATCAATGGATTCGTAAGCCAGGTAGGGATTGATGGCGCTGCAACCGTAGCCGATGAGCAATGCAAAATGATGCACTTCGCGCGGCTCGCCGGATTCCAGCACCAAACCCATGCGGCCACGCGTGCCGGAGCGGATGAGGTGATGGTGCAATCCCGCCGTGGCGAGCAGGGCCGGGATGGGCGCGTTTTGGGCATCCACATTGCGGTCCGAAAGGATGATGACATTCGCGCCGTCCTTGATGGCTTGATCAGCAGCGGCAAACACTTTTTCCAGCGCTGCTTCCATGCCATTCGCACCTTCGCTGGCCTTGAACAGAATGGGCAGCGTTGCCGATTTGAAGCCGGGCTGATTGACCTGGCGCAATTTTTCCAGTTGCTCGTTGGTCAGAATCGGCTGATCCAGCCGGATGAGCGCGCAGCTTTCCGCGCCCGGACTTAACAAGTCGCCGCGCGAACCAACCATCGTGTGGGTGGCGGTGATGATTTCCTCGCGAATCGGGTCAATCGGCGGGTTCGTGACCTGTGCGAACAGCTGCTTGAAATAACTGTAAAGCAACTGCGGCTTGTTTGAGAGCACCGCCAAAGGCGTGTCGGTTCCCATCGAGCCAAGCGGTTGAATGCCGGTAGTCGCCATCGGGCCGACGATGAAACGCAAGTCTTCAAACGTGTAGCCAAAGGCCTGCTGGTCTTGCAGCACTTTCCGATGCGGCACTTCCGTCGGCAATTTCGGCTCCGGCAGGTTTTCGAGCAGCAGATGATGCTTGTCCAGCCATTCGCGATACGGATGAGCGGTGGCGTATTTTCGCTTTAGCTCTTCGTCGGCGATGATCCGGCCTTGTTCCGTGTCCACGAGGAACATTCTCCCGGGCTGTAAGCGGCCTTTAACCGCGACGCGCTCCGGCGCAATCGGCAGCACCCCGGCTTCCGATGCCATGATGACCACATCATCCTTCGTGACGTAATAGCGCGACGGGCGGAGACCGTTGCGGTCCAGGCAGGCGCCGATGCGGATGCCGTCCGTGAACGCCATTGAAGCCGGGCCGTCCCACGGTTCGATGAGGCAGGAATGATATTCGTAGAATGCCTTGCGGTCGGCATCCATGCTCTCGTGATTTTCCCACGGCTCGGGAATCATCATCATCATCGTGTGCGGCAATTCGCGGCCCGCCATGACCAGCAGCTCGACGCAGTTGTCAAATTGGGCGGAATCGCTGCCGTCGGTGTTGATGACGGGAACGACTTTCTTGATGTCGTCTCCGAGCGTGGCGGATTTGAAATTCGCCTGCGCCGCCTTCATCCAATTGACATTGCCGCGCAGGGTGTTGATTTCGCCGTTGTGGGCGATGTAGCGGTTGGGATGCGCGCGGTCCCAGCTCGGGAAAGTGTTCGTTGAGAAGCGGGAGTGCACCAGCGCCATCGCCGTGGTGACGGCGGGATTGCGCAGGTCGGGATAGTATTTCTCCACCTGCTCGGACATCAGCATGCCCTTGTAGATCAGCGTGCGCGCCGACAGGCTGGAAACGTAAAAATATTTTCCGCCCGCAAAAGAAGTGCCGTAACGAATGCGCTGCTCCGCCAGTTTGCGGATGACAAACAGTTTGCGCTCGAATGCGGCTTCATCTTTCAACGCGGCATTGCGCCCGACAAACAACTGGGCCATGAATGGCTCCGCCGCCACCGCCGTCTTGCCGAGCGATGAATTATCCGTGGGCACATCCCGCCAGCCGAGCAGCGTCTGGCCTTCGGCGGCAATAATTTTGCCAAGTTCGGCCTTGATGGCTTCACGTTCCGCCGCAACTTTCGGAAGAAACATCATGCCCACGCCGTATTGGCCCACGGCGGGAAGGTTGAATCCGAGCCGGGTCGATTCCGTCGCGAAAAAATCATGCGGCACCTGGATGAGAATGCCGGCCCCGTCGCCGGTGTTGGCTTCGCAACCGCACGCGCCGCGATGGTCGAGGTTGACAAGGATTTGAAGCGCGTCCGACACCAGTTGGTGGGATTTCTTGCCCTTCATGTTGACGACGAAGCCCAGTCCGCACGCATCGTGCTCAAACTGGGGGTCGTAAAGGCCTTGTTTCGGCGGTGCGCCCAAGCGCGCCGTGGCGGTGTCATTAGCTTTCTGCATTTGTATTCGGGTGTACGCGGAACGGATAAGTCCGCGTTCCGTTATTTTTTACTCAATTATTACAACTGCGCAATCATTGTTTTCAAATTTTGTGATGATTTTTGCATAAGAAACCTGTGAAAATCGCGGCGGCGGATTAGTGGGGAATTTTGTCTGCATTAGCCGGCATCAGTTTGTGTTGATAATCGCGCTAAAAACAGGCATTAAAACGCGCGCATGAAACACAATTCTTATTTTGAAGGCAAAGTCCAGAGTCTCGCGGTGGGCACCACCGACGGCCCCGCCACCGTTGGCGTGATTGAACCCGGTCAATACAGCTTCGGCACCGACTGCATCGAGCACATGCACATCGTGGCCGGCAACCTCAAGGCCAAGCTCCCCGGCGGCGAATGGCAGAGCTACGGTCAGGGCCAGTTTTTTATCGTGCCCAAAGGTGTGAAGTTCGAGGTCGAAGCGGCTTCGGATGTCGCCTATCTGTGCTTCTACAAACGCTAAGACTGAATGCCAATTCCACCAAACCGCCGGATGAAAATGATTTCATCCGGCGGTTTTACTTTTGGTGGGGCGCGCGTCCCCGCGAGCCGCGTATTCAATGGTGGCCGTCTGCGAAGGCCGGCTCGTCAGGAGCCTCGCCCCACCAAACAGTGCCGCAAACGCATTTTACACCTTGCCGATTGCTGATATATTGAACGCCTTGTGAGCGGCCAGAAAAAAACGCGCGTCGTCTGCGGCATGAGCGGTGGGGTGGATTCCTCCGCCACCGCTGCCTTGCTCATCGAGCAGGGCTACGACGTCATCGGCATCACGCTCAAGCTCTGGCCGCAGGACTGCGTGAACCGCGCCGAGGACAAATGTTGCGGGCCGCAGGCCGTCACCGATGCGCGCTCCGTATGTCACAAGCTCGAGGTGCCGTATTATCTCGTGGACGAATCGGCGGATTTCCAGAAGCACGTCATCCAATATTTCGCGGACGAATACAAGGCTGGCCGCACGCCCAATCCGTGCGTGATGTGCAACCAGAATTTGAAATTCGGCCGGCTCATTGACCGCGCGGATCAACTCGGCGCGGAGTTCATCGCCACCGGCCATTTCGCGCGCGTGGAAAAGAGCGCCGACGGCTCCCGCTGGCTGCTCAAGCGCGGCAAAGATTCGCGGAAGGACCAAAGTTATTTTCTCTTCTCGCTCCGGCAGAACCAGCTTGCGCGCACCTTGTTTCCGCTCGGTGAAAAAACCAAGAGCGACACGCGCGAAGTGGCGCGACAATGCCAGCTCAAGACCGCCGATAAGGAGGAGAGCATGGAAATCTGTTTCGTGCCGGACAACAACTACGGCGGCTTTCTCCAGCAAGCCAACCTCGTTCGAAAACATCGCGGCGAGATTGTGGACGTGCACGGCCGCGTCCTCGGCCATCACGACGGCATTGAATTTTATACCATCGGCCAGCGCAAGGGACTGGGCATCACCACGCCCAAGCCCGTCTATGTGGTGGAATTGGACGCGGCCAGCAACCGCGTGATGGTGGGCGATGAAGCCGCGCTCGACCGCGATGAATTTGTCGCCGACCGTTGCAACTGGCATCCATTTGATTTCCTCACCGCGCCCATCGAAGTGACGGCCAAGATTCGCTACAACCATCCCGGCGCGTCGGCCACGGTCACGCCGCTGGACGGCAATCGGGTGAAAGTAAAACTGCATTCGCCCGCCCGCGCCATCACCCCCGGCCAGGCGGCGGTGTTTTACCAGGACGACTTGGTGGTGGGCGGCGGGTGGATTGCACGTTGATTCATTACGGCATTTGACAGATTGCCGGACTCGGTGCATGGTTGCCCCCATGAAAACCATTCTTCTTTTGCTAACTACAATAATGATTCAATCAGCCTGCCTCTCCGTTGCCGGTTCCATTTATGACATCCCGCTCAAGGATATTGACGGCAAAGATATTTCATTAAAGCCGAATGCCGGCAAGGTGCTGCTCATTGTGAATGTCGCATCCAAGTGCGGCAACACTCCCCAATACAAATCCCTGGAAGCCATCTACCAGAAATACAAAAACCAGGGATTGGTCGTGTGCGGTTTTCCCTGCAACCAGTTCGGCGCCCAGGAACCCGGCACTTCGGCGCAGATTAAAGAATTCTGCACCTCAAAATACAGCGTCACTTTTCCGATGTTTGAGAAGCTGGATGTCAAAGGCGAGCGCCGTCACCCGCTCTACACGCTGCTGGCTGGCAAAGATTCGCCGTTTCCCGGCGACGTCAAATGGAATTTTGCCAAGTTCCTGGTCGGTCGTGATGGTAAAATCCTGAACCGGTTTGACCCCAAGTTGAAACCCGATTCCGAGGAAATAACCAAAGCCATCGAAACTGCGCTGGCGGCAAAATAAATCAAAGGGACGGACGGGCAGGGGGCTCAATACACCTTGCGCAGGTTGGAGGGCAGAATGCCCAGCTCGTCGCGATATTTGGCGATGGTGCGCCGGGCGATATTGATGCCTTTGTCCGTGAGCATCCTCACTGCTTCCTGGTCCGATAACGGTTTGGCGGGATTTTCATTTTTGAAGATTTCCGCCACCATGTCTTTGACGCAGGCATTGGAAACATCCGTGCCGCTCGCGGTTTGCAAGCCGGCCGTAAAAAAGAATTTCATCTCAAACACGCCCTGCGGGGTCTCGATGAATTTGCCGGAAACGGCCCGGCTGACGGTGGTTTCGTGAACGCCGACCACTTCCGCGACCTGCGCCATGGTCATGGGCTTTAGATGGGCGACGCCTTTATCCATGAACTCGCGCTGACGCTTGACGATTTCCTTGCCGATGTTCGCGATGGTCTGCTGCCGCTGCTGCAAACTTTTGATGAAAAACTTGCCCGTGCGGATTTTCTCGCGGATATACTCCCGGACCTCGGCATTGTCGCCGCCTTGCGACATCAAATCCTTGTAGACATTGCTGATGCGCAAATGCGGAATCTGATCGTCGTTGGTCGTCACGGCGAAATCGTCACCAACCCGCGTGACAAAAACTTCCGGCGCGACATATTGCTCGACGGCATTCAAAAAAATTCGCCCGGGACGCGGCTCCAATTGCCCGATGCGGGCGAGCGCCAGTTGCACCTCCTCGATGCTCCGTCCGGTGCCGCGGGCGATATCGGGAATGCGCCTTTTGCCCAGCGCATCCATGAAATCGCGAATGATCAGGTATTCCAAGGTTTCCTGTTGCCCTGAGCGTTCGAGTTGCAGCATCAGACATTCCCGCAAGTCGCGCGCTCCCACGCCGGGCGGGTCGAAACTTTGGATCACGTTCAGAACGTCGGAGATTTTATCGGCTGGCAGGTTGGTGGCGGCGGCCAGTTCATCAAGGGTCGCCTTAAGCTGTCCATAATCATCAATATTACCGATGAGCAATTCGGCAATGACCCGCTGCTCCTCATTCAAGTTGGTGTCGCGCACCTGTTCAATCAAATGCTCCGCCAGCGATGTTTCTGCGGTGAGGGAATCAAACATGAACTGCCTCCGCTCCTCGTCCTCGGCGGTGGCGCGGATGGGGGTGTTGGTCGGTGAAAAGCGATCTCGCCATTCCTGATCGAGTTGAACCATCCTTTCAAATTCCGCCTGAAAATTATCCGCCGCCTCGGCCGATTCGGCCGGCTTTTCGGTAGCGGAGTCGAATTGCACATCTTCCGGCGGTTCAGCCGGGTCGGCGGTTGATTCAGTTTCACCATCATCACCAGTGACTTTTTCCGATGCCTCCACTTCCGGTGCCGAGATTTCTTCCAAAACCGGATTCTGCTGCAACTCCTGCTCAACCAGCGCCTTGAGTTCCAGCGTGGGGGCTTGAAGCAAAGCCAGCGATTGCTGGAGTTGCGGGGCAAGCACCAGCGATTGCGTCAGCCTTTGCGAAAGTTGCATTCCAAGTCCCATGTGCGTTTTTACCATAAACCATACCCGCCCAACCTCAAGCAAATCTGGCACGAATCTCGCTGTCAGAAGATTCGCCAAAGGAAAAACTGGATTTTATCCCAATCCAGTAGCATCTTTCAAACATGAAACTGATTCTTTCCACGCACAATGTCACGCTGACAAAAGCCATTGAAGACCACATCGTTGCCAAGCTCGACAAGCTGGACCACATGGATCAACGGATTGTGAATGCGCGGGTCACGCTGGAGCATGATCATACCCGTATACCGGAAAAACAGTTCAGTTGCTCGATCCAGCTGGGCGTTCGCGGACCGGATCTGTTCGCCGAAGACCGGGAGAATGATCTCTACGCCGCCATCGATCTGGTGACCAAAAAAATTGAACAGCAAATCCGCAAGCGCCACAACAAGCGGAAGGCCGTCAAACACAAAGACGGCGTCAAACTCAAACGCGCCCGGCGTGAGAGCGAAGCATGATTCTGCGGGCCAAAATCGTATTGCCTGTCACCGCGCCGCCCATCGAGGACGGCGCGGTTTTCATTGACGGAAACTCCATCCGCGCCGTCCAGCCGTGGCGCGACCTGCGTCCGCACCTCCGCGAAAAAGCCATGGATTTGGGCGAAGTCATCCTGCTGCCCGGTCTCGTCAATGCTCATTGCCATCTGGATTACACCGATATGGCCGGCGAACTGCCGCCGCCGAAAACTTTTACTGACTGGATTGCCGCCATCACTGCTCACAAAACGGGTTGGAGTTATTCTGATTACGCCCGTTCCTGGCTGCGCGGCGCGCAACAGCTTCTGAAATCCGGTGTCACCACCGTTGCCGATATCGAGGCCATGCCGGATCTGCTGCCGGATGTTTGGAATGCCACGCCTTTGCGGGTTTTCTCCTTTCTCGAAATGACCGGCATCCGCGCCCGACGCCAGCCGGGTGAGATATTGAATGAAGCCGTCAAAACCATTGAGTCGCTCTCGCATCCGGGCAATCACGCAGCTCTATCACCGCACGCCCCGTATTCCACCCAACCGGAGTTGCTTAAACTCACTGCCGCCATCGCCGCCAAAAGAAAATGGCGCGTCAGCATCCACGTTGCCGAATCCGAGCAGGAATTTGAGATGTTCATGCACGCTCGTGGCAAAATGTATGACTGGCTCAAACGCAATGAGCGCGATAACGCCGACTGTGGCCACGGCTCGCCCATTGCCCATCTGGTCCGCCATAAACTCCTGGGTGAAAACGTCCTGGCCATCCACGCAAATTGTCTGGCCCACGGTGACGCGACCTTGCTCGCTAAACACCATACTCACATCGTTCACTGCCCGCGCAGCCATGATTATTTTAAGCATCCAAAATTTGAGCGCGAACGTCTCGCCAAAGCCGGCGTGAATCTTTGCCTCGGCACCGATAGCCTCGCCACCACCCGCAAAACCGGAAAACAAAAACCGGAATTGGATATGTTTGCCGAAATGCGATTATTGGTAGATGCTGATAAATCCATCCCGCCTGCAACTATTTTGCAAATGGCCACCGTCAACGGCGCGCGTGCGCTGGGCATGGCTGGAAAAATTGGTGAGTTTTCGCCCCAAGCCCAAGCGGATCTAATTGCAATTCCATTTGGCGGAGAAAGATCGCACGTTCACGAAGCCGTGCTGGAACATGCTGGCGCAGTTGCTGCCAGTATGATTGATGGCCGATGGATTATTTCACCGCCGTCTTGACACGCCTTGCTTTCCATCTTTCCCCATCTGTGTTTATCTGTGGCCAATGAATTCGTTCAATTACGAATTAGACCAACGCCTCGTTGCCCTGCGCGAACAGAACCTGTTCCGTGAATTGCGGCGCGTGGATTCCCCGCAAGGAGTTCGCATCGAGTTCGGCGGCAAATCATTCTTGAATTTTTCCTCCAACGATTATCTTGGCCTTGCCAATCACCCCGCGTTGAAGGAAGCCTCAATTAATGCTGTGAAAGGATTTGGCGTCGGGGCTGGAGCATCGCGGCTCATCAGCGGCTCAATCGCGCCCTTTCACCAACTGGAGGAAGCGCTTGCCGCTTTCAAAAAAACAGATGCCGCTTTGACATTTTCCACCGGCTACGCCGCCGCCCTCGGGACAATTACCGCACTGCTTGGCAGGGATGACATCATCATTCTCGACAAATTGGTTCACGCCAGCATCGTGGATGCTGCCAAATTGTCGGGCGCAAAGCTGCGCATCTTCGACCACAATGATTTGAATGACTTGGAGAGAATTCTGAAATGGGCGAATGAAAAATCAACTACGCGCCAATCACACGTTTTGGTGGTCACTGAAAGCATCTTTTCCATGGATGGCGAATGCGCTCCGTTGCGTGAAATCGTGGCGCTCAAGGAAAAATATGGCGCGTGGCTCATGGTGGACGAGGCGCACGCCACCGGAATTCTCGGATGGAACGGGCGCGGGTTGTCGGATGAACTCGGCGTTAGCCAGCAAATCGAGGTAAAAATGGGCACACTCGGCAAGGCTATCGGTGCCAGCGGTGGATTCATTTGCGGCAGCCGACCGCTCGTGGATTATTTGGTAAACCGGGCCCGCAGTTTCATTTTCTCGACCGCCCCAGCACCTGCCGCCGCCGCCGCCGCGTTGGCGGGAATTCAACTGATTCAAACTAACGAAGGTGAAAATCTGCGCGCCCGGCTGCAACAACGCGTCGCTGAACTCAAATCCGCACTTCATGCTCCGCGCTCCGCAAATGAAAGCGCCATCATTCCATTGATCTTGGGCGACGAAGCCGGAGCGGTTGCCGCCGCAACCAAACTGCGGGAACAGAATATATTTGTTCCCGCCATCCGCTATCCCACCGTGGCGCGCGGCTCAGCCCGGTTGCGGATCACTTTGACGGCGGCGCATACGGTTGATGATATATCGGAACTCGTCTGGGCATTGAAGCCCATCCCGGGCTATAAATCAGGAATTGCGAAATAATATATGCACCCGCTGGCAAAGTTGGACCATCAATTCGTCTGGCACCCGTTCACGCAGATGCGCGACTGGCTGCGGGATGAGCCGATTGTCATCAGCGAAGGGCAGGGCGCGGTGCTGCGCGATGTGAAAGGGCGTGAATATCTCGATGCCAATTCCTCCATTTGGACTAATCTTCACGGCCACCAGCATCCCAAAATCAACGCCGCCGTCCGGGGGCAGTTGAATAAGATTTCCCACAGTTCCGCTCTTGGGTTTGCGAATGAACCCGCCAGCCTCCTGGCCGGGAAATTGGTCGGTGTCGCCAATTCAAAATTGGCAAAAGTTTTTTACAGCGACGATGGCTCCACTGCGCTGGAAGTTGCCGTGAAGTTGGCTTATGAATTCACGCGGCGCACTCGCTGCAATACGGTGGGGCGAGCGTCCGCGCGAGCCGTATCCCCGCGCTTGCTTGCGCTCGACGGCGCGTATCACGGTGACACCATCGGCGCGGTTTCGCTTGGGCATATTGACTTGTTTCACAAGGCGTATGCTGGCCTGTTGTTCAAGACTGACAAGGTAATGTCGCCGTATTGCTACCGCTGTCCCTTCAACCGCGCCAAGCCGGAACGCGATGACGCACGGAATTACCGCAAGTGCCGCTGGGAATGTGTCAGCCGGGTGGAACAGAAACTTTCTGCGCAAACGAAAAAGGGGAATCCCTATGCCGCGTTTGTTTTTGAGCCCTTGATGCAGGGTGCGGCGGGCATGATTCCGCAACCGGGCGGATGGTTGCGGCAAGTGACGGATATTGCCCGTAGTCATGGCGCGTTGCTCGTGGCGGATGAGGTGATGACCGGATTTGGTCGCACCAATTCAAAATTATCCGCTGCCGCTTCAAGATCGTCGCTGTTCGCCTGTCAGCAGGAATTGGTTCAGCCTGATTTTCTTTGCCTCGCCAAAGGTCTGACCGGCGGTTATCTGCCGATGGCGGCGACGCTGACGACGCAAAAGGTTTTCGATGCGTTCTTGGGCGGATACGAAGAATTAAAAACGTTTTTTCACGGCCATAGTTACACCGGCAACCAGCTGGGCGCTGCGGCGGCGCTGGCGAGCCTGGATATTTTGCAAAGTAAATCGTCCGTTTCGCAGCGGGTGCGGTTGCAAAAGCAGATGCAGGATGAATTGCAAACGCTCTGGGTGCTCCCCCATATCGGCGATATCCGCCAGGTCGGGCTGGTGGCTGGCATCGAACTCGTTAAAAACTGGCGCACGCGGGAGCCGTTTGCCTTGCGCGAGCGGGCGGGCATCCGAGTGTGCGCGGCGATGTCCCGCCGCGGCGTGCTGACGCGTCCCGCGGGCAACGTCATCGTTCTGATGCCGCCTTATTGCACCACCAAAACGCAGATGCAAAAAATTGCATCTGCGTTGCGCGAGGCGGTTGCGGAAGTGTTCTAAATGTTTGGGCTGGGGTGATTATTTTTCGCCCAGTAATTGCTTGATCTTCGGCTCCATGGCGGCGGCCCAGATTTTGTAGCCGGCTTCGTTGGGATGCAGTGCATCGGGCATGACGTCCTTGGAGATGGTTCCGTCATTTTCAATCAGTTGCGAGCCGATATCGAGGTAGAAAACATTTTTACCATCGTCGAGTCGGGCTAGCGCCTGATTGACTTGAAGATTTTTCCCGCGCTGGATGCTAAAGGTCTTGGTGCGCGGGAAAATGCCGAGCAGTAGGATTTTTATGGACGGTTGGCGGTCGCGGATCTGCTTCACGATGGCGGTGACGCCGGCGAGTATATCTTCTTCCGGGTCGTTGCCGGAATTGTTGGTGCCGATCATGACCACCGCGACTTTTGCCTTGATGCCGTCGAGTTGGCCTTGCTCAAAGCGCCACAGGACATGCTGGGTGCGGTCGCCACCGACGCCGAAATTAACCACTTTGCGTTTGCCATAGTATTCCGCCCAGACATTTTTGCCGCCGCCTTCCCATCCTTGCGTGATGGAATCGCCGATGAATTCAATGTCGTATTCACCGGGAGCATCTTTGGCGCGTTGGAGAACTTGCGCCTGGCGGTTGGTGCTGGCACCCGTTCGCGGGACGGGAATGATTGCGGTATTCTGATGAATTTCCGGCGCGCCAGCGGGTGCAACCGCCGGTGGATTGGCGGCCGCCACGCTCGCTTGCGGAAGTGGTTTGAATTTGAAGCCGGGCGCAACTCGCACCAGCACTCGCAGCCGTTTTGATTCATAGGAGGCGCCGTTTTTGGCGAAGGTCCAGTCGGCATGACCTGCCGGCGCGTTGCCAATGCCAAGATCGCAGCCCGTGCCCGCCACCCAATGATTAAAGGCGAAAATGGTCTGCTTTGCATCGAAGTTGTGCACCTGCATCGACCCATAATCACCACTCGGTGTGATCACATCGCCAAAATCGAACGCTGCCGGCGAGGCGTTGGGGATATTTATCGCATTAGCTGTTCCGTAATTATTGGGCCAGAATTCGATATTACCTTTGAGCCCTTCGCCCTTAAGACCCGAACCGGTCACAATATCCTTTACGTTTGAGAGCACCGTCAGGTTTTCAACCGGCTGTTGATAAACGGTCTTCGATTCGAAGGTGGGGACGCCGGTTTTCCGGATGTCGTCAGTGAACGCATTCATTGAGACATAGACCCATTGCGGTTTGCCATCCTTGGAAAGCTCAAGCAGGTAGGCAACCCGATCAAAGGGTTGGGTGATTTGCGCGCTATGGTCGGCATCGTAGGTGATTGTTTTTGCCGCCTTGCTGATGTCAAAGTCGTAAATAAGTTGGTAGCCTTTAGCTTCGGGAATGGTGGATAAAATATCCTGACTGGAAACATTGCCGGCGGTTAGAAATAATAATCCGCCGCAAAGCAGGAACCAGAGGTGTGAATGAAGTTTGGTTGATTTATTCATGGGAGTTATGGCTTTAGCATGGTTCATGTTGTGGGAAAATGGCAATTGTTTCGTGTCAGGTCAATCTTCAATGGCCGCAAAAAAGCCACGGAAAATCTTCCGTGGCTTGGATTGGAAAATATCGGGTGAAATTACTCGGCCTTGGCTTTTTCAGTTTTTGGTTTCTTTTCGGCCTTGGCTTTCTTCTCGGTCTTGGCCTTGAGCTCCGCGGTGGTGGGGGCGACAATGTCCCCGCGATGACCCCGCTTCTCGGTGCGCGGCTTTTCCTCAACCGTGGCGGCGACCGGCGCCGCAACCGGCGTGGTGCTTTCCACGCGAACCTTGAGCGTGCCTTTGACCTCGGCGTGCAAATTCAATTCCACTTCGTATTCGCCGATCGCGCGGATGGAGTGTTCAAGATGAATTTTCTTTTTGTCGAGGGCGATGTCGAATTGGTGCTTCAGTTCGTCGGCAATCATGCCGGCGGTGACGGCGCCGAACAGCTTGCCCTCTTCGCCGGTCTTGACCTTGATGACGCAGATGAGCTTGGAAAGCGCCTTTGACATATCTGTCATGGTGTTCAGCTCATGCGCTTCGCGTTCGGCGCGGCGTTGCTTGAGCGCCTCCATTTGGCGGCGGTTGGATTGTGTGACGGGAATCGCGAGGCGTTGCGGGAACAGGTAGTTCCGGGCGTAGCCGGCAGCGACTTTGACCTGGTCGGATTCACCGCCGAGGCCAACAATGTTATGCGTGAGGATGACTTCAGTTTTTGCCATACAAAAAATAGGTTTGTGGATTTTAAAAATCAGAACGGAACGTCGTCGCTTTCGGGCGGGCCGTCGCCTTGAACCGGTTCGGCGGCTGGAGCGTTGGGGGCAGCGGCGGGACGGGCGGCGCGCGGCGCGGGGGCAGGGGAGCCACCTTCGCCGCCAGTTGGGCTGCCGAGAAATTGAACGGTTTCGGCAATGACGCCGAGCTTGCTGCGCTTGGCTCCGGTCTGCTTGTCGTCCCACTGGTCAAGCTTGAGCCGGCCTTCAATCAAAATTGGACGACCTTTGCGCATATATTGACCGACGTTCTCCGCCGTGCGGCCAAACACATCAACGTCAACAAAAGTGACTTCTTCCTTCTTTTCCCCGGCTTCATTGGTCCAGACCCGGTTTACGGCCAGACCGATTTTGGCTATGGCCGTGCCCTTGGGGGTGTAGCGCAATTCGGGATCGCGCGTCAGGTTCCCCATTAAAATGACTTTATTGAAGCTGGCCATATCGCCTCCAAAAATTACTTCGCCGGCTTCGGTTCCGGTGCCAGGGTAAAGAGTGCCCGAAAAACTTCTTCGTTCAACGCCAGCTTGTGCTGCAGTTGCGACACGGTTGTCGGCGTGCCGGTAAAGATGATGTTGGCATAGAAACCGGAGCTGTGTTTTTTATCTGCCACGCGGGCAAACGCTTTCCGCTCCATTTTTTGCACCGTCTCAACTTTGCCGCCCGCGGCGACAATTTCGGTTGAAATTTTGTCGAGGGCGTCTTTTACGCCTTCTTCGCGTCCCGCTGTGTTCAAGATGAACAGACCTTCGTATTTTTTCATTTTTCTTCGTTCGTGGGACTGATTGTCCCGTTAAATTGGCTCATCGCCTTTTGTATTCCAGCCTCCAGCCAGCATTCCAGCTGGTCGGCTGCCCGTTTCAAAACTTTTTCCAACAGCGCATTTTCCTCAGCGCTAAATTTCCCCAGCACGTGACCCGTGATCTGGCGGGCTTCATTTTTTCGCCCGATACCGATGCGCAATCTCGCGTATTCTTTTGAACCTAGATGTTCCGCCGTGGATTCCAGCCCGTGATGTCCGCCGCTGCCGCCACCGGGGCGCAATCTGATTTCACCCAGCGCCAAATCCGCGTCGTCCACCGCAATCAAAATCTTTTCAATCGGCAACTGGTAGAACTTGACCAGCCCTCCGACCGCCTCGCCGCTCAAATTCATGAACGTCTGCGGTTCGCACAACAAAACTTTTTTTCCAGCGTGCTGGGCTTTGGCTACACGGGAAACAAACTTGCGCTCGTTTGCCCAGTTCGCCTTCCAGCGTTCCGCCAATTTTTCAACCAGCGAAAAACCGGCGTTGTGTCGCGTCTTGGCGTATTCCGCTCCGGGATTGCCAAGTCCCACAATGAGGTGCATCGGCTCCATGCGGGGCGGCGGCTTTCGCCGTGTAAATTATTTCTTCTTCGCTTCGGCTTTCGCTTCCGGCTTGGCCTCGGCTTTTTTGTCGCCCGCAGCCGCTTTCGCATCGCCCTTGGCGGCAGCCGGAGCGGCGCCTTCGGCGCCTTCTTCCTTCTTCTCCTTCGTCATTTCGACGTCGCCGGCAGCGGGAACCGCGGTGGCAGCCACTTCTTCCTCGGCGCGCGGCGCGGACACAGCCACAACCGTAAGATGCTTGTCGCCCAAAATTTCAACACCCACCGGCGCGGCGATATCGCCGATATGAATGGATTTTCCAATTTCCAGCGCCGTGACATCAATGACGATCTGTTCCGGCAAATCTTTGGGCAGCGAGCGAACTTTGAGTTTGAACATGACGTGTTCCAGCGTGCCGCCGCCGGTCTTGACGCCGGCTGCTTCGCCGATGGTTTCCACCGGGACATGCACGGTGACTTTTTCGTTTGCGGCAACTTCGTGTAAATCCACATGCAGCATCTTGCCGCTGAGCGGGTGGTGCTGGATGTCCTGGACGAGCGCGAGGCGCTTGGAGCGCGCGTCTTGTTCCACGGTCAAATCCACCAGCACGTTTTCCGAGGCGGAATGGTTGATGAGTTCCGCAAGGTCGTCATAAATCACTTCAAGGTTTTGCGGTTCGACCTGGCGGCCATAAATGGTCGCCGGCACACGGCCGGCGCGGCGGAGTTTCGTGACTTCGGCGCGTTGAACTTGCGAACGCGGATAGGCTTTTAATGCGACTGATTTCATTTTTTAAAATTGTGTTCTTGGTGACGCTTAACTGGTGCGTCCGCCCTTAAATTCAAAAAGCGAGTTCACCGACGAATTACTGTGAATCCGTTTGATGGCTTCGCCCAAAAGTCCCGCTACCGACAACGTAGTTATCTTCACGCCGTCAATCGCAGGGCGTTGGACTGTATCAGTTGTTATCAACTCGTCAATAGCAGATTTGCGCAATCTTTCGATGCCCACGTCGTTCAGCAAGGCGTGCGAAACGCAAGCCATGATGTTTTGGGCGCCTTTTGATTTCAGCACTGCCGCCGCTGATGTCAGCGTGCCGGCGGTCTCAGTCAAGTCGTCCACCAGCAAAACATTTTTACCTTCGATTTCGCCAATCACCGCCATGCTCTCAACTTCCGTCGCGCTCTTGCGGCGTTTGGCCACGATGGCCAATTCCGCCTCCATTGTTTGCGAATATGCGTGCGCCATCTTGATGCCGCCCGCGTCCGGGCTGACCACCACGAGGTTGGTTAGATTTTTTTTCTTCAGGTAATCATACATCACCGGCGCCGCATAAAGGTGATCCACGGGAATGTCGAAGAAACCTTGGATTTGCTGTGCATGCAAATCCATTGTCAACACACGGCTCGTGCCCGCGGCTACGAGCAAATTCGCGACGAGCTTCGCCGTGATGGGCACGCGCGGCTGATCCTTGCGATCCTGGCGGGCGTAACCGTAAAACGGCATGACCGCCGTGATGCGCTTGGCGCTCGCGCGACGCAATGCGTCAATCATGATGAATAGCTCCATCAGGTTGTGATTTGTCGGCGGCGAGGTTGGCTGGATGATGAAAATATCTTCGCCTCGCACGTTCTCCTCGATTTTAACGAAAGTTTCGCCATCGGGAAACGGTGTGATGTTACACTGCCCGAGTTCGCAGCCGATGGATTTGCAGATGGCGAGGGCCAATGGATGATTTGCGGTGCCGCTGAAAATTTTCACAGGATAAAATGCCGGTTAAAAATGAAAAACCCGCCGGACACGGCGGTTAAATCGTAGCTTCATCGTAACAATCAACCGCCACCGTGCAAGATGAATCTACGCGGCAGTTTAATCTTCCTTGCTGGTAATAATTTTAAGCTGGCAGAAATAGTGTCACCGTCCTTGTTGCTGTGGTGAAAGTTCATTATCCTCGTTCAGGATCTCGCCTCGCGCTATCTTGGGTCGGCCGCCAGCCGGCGGGATGTTTAATCGCCGCCCGTCTCGAAAGACTGTTCCAGCAGCGCCCACCTCTTCGGCCTTCGCGTTAGATTGTTTTCTGCGTTTTTGCTAGCCGATTTATCTGGTGTCAATTCGTGTTAATTCGTGTCTGTTCCTGCCGGAAATCCTCTCTGTATTTTTCTTATAAAATCTTTTTGACAGCCGTTGGCCATCGGCGTAAAAAGGTTCTTGTCGACTCCATCGCGGGGCGGTGGGCGTTGGCCGGCAAAAAC
>CAIOIC010000064.1 GCA_903858275.1 uncultured Verrucomicrobia subdivision 3 bacterium
GAGAAATGTAATTTTTTTCATCAAAATAATTTTGAACAGCTTGTCTTTTCAATATCCGTCCCAAGTCATTTCCACACCACGCTTCCGCATGCTTTGATCCGCCTCAAAAACGCGACGAGCAGTGGTTTCCAACGTCGCGTTTTGCGTGAGCTGTGCCCAGTGACCGAGACTGATTGAGGTAAAGCGATATTCAAGGCCTTTTGGTTTTCCATTCCTAGCCTTTTCCTGACCGAAGCCGGTGCGCGCGTTACCCGTCGCATCCACGCTACCGTCGGGCTTAACGCGTGGGATGAGCCAAGCAAAACCCTTGTCCAGCATCGGGCGCATCTCGGCGCGCACGGCATCTTCGGCAACGATCTGGTAATAGCGGCAGGCATACATGAGGCCGAGCGCCTGATAGTGGTGATCCGAGCCACCCTTCTCCGGGTTCACGCCATCAGCTCGCTGAAAGGCGATGCCTTCGCGAATAAACCAGACAGATTTATCAATCAATCCCTGGTCACGACACAACACACCCGCTTCGCCGATGGCCGCCGCGTCCAGATAACGCCGATGGCAGTAACGTCGTTCACCAATAAGATGGGGAAACTTGTTGGTATCGGGCCAGTTCAATTCATGAATATCAGGCCGCACCATCCAGCGCGCGGCCATCAGCAGCTTCGACTTGAGGGAAGTAACCTGATTGGCGAACCCGGCGCGCCAGGGAGACGCTTCAAGAAGCAATAATCCATGCGCGGTGGATTCAATGAAGAACGAAGCGCTGTGATAACAGTCGCGATGGTTGAAAAGCCCATTCGTTTCCATTTGCGCAAAACCCCACTCGATAACTTTGAGCCCCCAGCGAATAACTTCTTTGTTGCCCAGCGCCACGCCCGCCGCGACATATTCCCCGCCGAGCTGTTGATCCTCGATGAACCAAGACAGCGATTTGTTGGTCTCCCAGTTGACGTTCAGGCGAAGCGCCCCGCTCCGGGTCCGCCAATCCGCCGGTGGCGCCGCGTGCGCAGCATGGGCAGTCTCTTTCATGAAGTTGCTGGTTTCGAAAGCAAAGTTGCCGGCTACACCCATATTCGGAAGCGCCTTATCAGCAGCATGGAGTGCAAGCAACGGCATCAGTAATAGTAAGCTGAAGGTAATGGTCGTTATCTTTTTCATTTCATTTCTGGAGTTGGATTTATTCAAACTGGTTTTCATATGTCAGGAGGTGTGGTCATCACCACGTTTTCAATTTAAGATCAGCCTCAAAAATCCGACGCGCCTTGTTTTCCAAAACCGGGTTTTGCGTGAGCTGGGACCAATGTGCGAGGCTGCGGACGATGTGGCGATACTCGATGCCTTTGGGCTTTCCGCTGCGAGCGACTTCCTGACCGAGGCCGGTGCGCGTGTTGCCGGCGACATCCACGGAGCCATCGTCTTTGATGCGCGTGAGCAGCCACGCGAAGGCTTTGTCCAGCATCGGCTTCATTTCGGCGCGCAGAGCATCGTCAGCAACCATCTGGTAATAACTACAGGCATAGCCGAGACCGAGCGCCTGATAGTGGCTGTCGTAACCACCCTTTTCCGGATTTACGCCGTCGGCTCGTTGAAAGGCGATGCCGTCACGCACCAGCGCGGCGGACTTGGCGATCAACTCCTTGTCATTGAACAGCACGCCGACTTCACCGATCGCCGCGGCATCAAGGTAACGTCGATGAGCGTAAGGCCGCTCGCCACGCCAGTTCTTCGGATCTTCCCAAGCCGCCGTGTGGACCTCGGGCCGCACCATCCAGCGTGCTGCGGTCAACAACTTCGGTTTGAGCGCGTTGACCTGATTCGCAAACTCGGCACGCCAGGGCGAGCTTTCGATGAGTAGCAAGGCGCGAGCGGTGGATTCAACGAAGAACGAAGAGCTGTGGTAGCTGTCCGGATGCTTGAACTCCCCGTCGGTCTCCATGCGTGCATAGCCCCATGCCAGCACCTTCAGGCCCCACCGGACCTGGTCCTTGTTGCCAAAGGCCAGACCTGCCGAGATGTAGTCTCCGCCGAATCGCTGATCCTCAATGAACCAGGGTAACGCCTTATTTGTCTCCCACCTGGCATTCACGCCCATCGCACCGGACTGTGTCCGCCAATCCTTCGGTGGAGCTTTGCGAGCCACGTGGACCGTCTCCTTCATTAAAGCACTGGTTTCAAACGCCAGATTGCCGGCTATGCCGAATCCGACGTTTGGCGCTTCGGCGGCGTGCAGCGCGGCCAGCGAAATCAACAGCAGAAAGCCGATTAAAGCCAGGAGTTGTTTCATTTTATTCCCAGTTTGATATTTTTTGAACCTGACCCGTTGCTGCTGCGTTCCATGTCTTCACCACGCATGAATCTTTCGTAGTAGCCGCGTTCGCGCACATTGGCTGAAGGATATTCATCGAATATTTGTCCGTTACCAGACATCCGCGGATCATCCTGCTTTTTCAGCTCACTAAAAAGTTGCTGTTGAAAGAGAGTTATCGAAACTGTCTCAACCAGATTCGACATGCAATCTGGATCCTGACGCAGATTAAAGATCTGGTCAGCGGGCAGTTTGCCAAAACAGGCGTCCCAATATTTTTTTTGATCTGGAACGGCCTGGGTATTCAGCACGGCGGTTTTGGTCGGGCTGGCATCCGTATCCTTAAAACCCGTCTCCGGATCGCCTCCCGGCCAGCGGTTGGTTTCGAAGTTGTGCAAATAAAGCATACCATCCTTCACAATTCCACGGATCGGATAGCCCCAGTCATGCGGACGACCGAGGTCGTTAC
>CAIOIC010000065.1 GCA_903858275.1 uncultured Verrucomicrobia subdivision 3 bacterium
ATTTCGTTGTCGCCGGCGGAATCGTAATCGCTCTGGAAATCCCGGCTGAGGCGTCCGCTGACAAGGGTGTCGGGCTGCAATCCACGCACCAGTTTTTCCAACCTGGACGCGCGCTCGACGTTCATGACGCCGAGCGGGGTGTCAAACCAGACCACGGCGATGGGGCCGTAGTTGCTCAGGAGTTCGCGGACCTGCGGGAGAGCCTTGCTGTTGAAGTAAGTGTCGAAATCGCCTTTCTGCTTCGGGTCCCACTGCGGCACCTCATAGACCGGGTCAGCTTCGTGCGGCCCTTTCCAGATCGCGCCGCCGGGGGCCGACCAGTCCTGCGCCTGCGAATAATAAACCCCGAACTTGATGCCGCGTTTGGCGCAGGCGGCGGCGAGTTCCCTGACCGGGTCGCGCTTGAACGGCGTCGCGTCCACGATGTTGAACTTGTCCGCCGGTGAGCCGAACATGGCAAAGCCGTCATGGTGCTTGGAGGTGATGATGAGATATTTCATCCCGGCATCCTGCGCGAGTTGCGCCCACGCCTCGGCATCGAACTTCACCGGGTTGAACCGCGCGGCGAGTTGCTCGTATTCGGCGATGGGGATGCGCGCCTTATACATGATCCACTCACCGATCCCGGAGTAATACCCGCCTTTCCATTCGCCGGCAGCCAGCGAATATAGCCCCCAATGAATGAACATGCCGAACTTCGCCTCGTGCCACCATGCCAGACGGGTTTCACTGCGGGGCGGGTTGGAGGCGACGGGTTGAGCCTGAGTGGCAAGGATGGTTACGAGCGACAGCGCGACCAAGAAGAGTCGGGTGAGGATGGAGTTCATGGTTTGATTTTATCGAATAAGATTTTTTATGTCATCGGTTTTCCAATAACTAGAAACCGACCGGCTCAAGCAGACCACAAATAGAAACGCCCAAATCCACCAGTCAAGGCTTCGGCGACTGATTGAATCGCTGCAGGTCGGTGTTGGAATCAAACACCGAACCATTGCTCGCACCCGCCACCCGACTGCGGCCCGTGTCCGGCAGGACGGTGCGGTCGATATCGCGTTGCAGTCCGATCTGCTCGAAGGGAATCGGCTTGAACGCCGGTAACTGCTTGAACACCGCCGAATCCGGGCGCAGGCGGAAATCGAGCTTGGCGGCATCCACAAAGCCCGCCCCGGCTTCCGTCAAAATCAGATTGTTACGCATGGTGCTGAAGGCAAGGTGTTCCGGCTTCCCATCGAAATGAAGCGGTTGTTTGCAGGCCACGGTGGCGTTGTTCTCGATAACATTACCGGTCGGCACATCGCGGCGGCCAGTGATCAGCTTCGCCAGCGTCGGATAACGCGTGCTCCACGGCGGCTGCGACACACCGGTGGACATCAACCGGCCCACAAGATTCTTGTTGGTCGAGTAGCCGCGCGAAACGCCGCGCGTGTCAATGTGCAAGCCCCGAGCCGTGTCAATGACGAGGTTGTTCTGCACGATATTATCGTGCCCGCCAGAGATGAACGGTCCATAGGAACAACGAAAAACCACATTGCCAAAAACCGTGTCGCCGCTGTCACCATCGTCCAGATAAAAAGCGTTCGCGCGCGGGCTGTCGTGGATAAAATTATAGCGCAGCACATTACCGCGGCTGGTCCAGTCGAGACAGGTGTAGAACGCGCCGACATCGCCGGAGGTGAGCGCGATGCGGGCGACTTCGTTGAACTCGAAGAGATGGTCGTTGCCGGTGTAGAGCACTGCCGCATGCGGCAGATCGTGCATGAAATTGTGCGCCACGCGGCATCCGACGGAATCATTTCCAACATGAATGGCGGCAGCGTAAGTCTTCTGGCGGATGCCGAGGTGATACAGGTTGTTGTTTTCGGAAAAATGGTTCGCAGGGGTAAGCGTCTTGCGATCGCCACCGTTCAGAATAATTCCGCTCCGGCCGAGCTCGTAAAAATCCGAACTGCGCACACCATTGTTCGAGCCGTCCTTGATGATCACGCCGCTGCCGCCCAGATTGCGGAAGGAGCAGCCCGCGATCAAATTGCCGTTACCGCCGGTAATTTCCACGCCGTTGCCCAAGCCGCCTTCCAGCACCAGTCCGCGCAGGGTCACATACTGCACTCCGCGCCACGCGACCAGCGGCTGGACAAAATCGCTGACGGAGACAACGGCGCGGGTCAAGTCGCCCGGCGGCCAGAAGTAAAGCGTCCGGGTCGTGAAATCCACGCACCATTCGCCGGGCTGGTCAATCTCCTCCAACAGATTCACCGCGCACCATGCCTCCTTGCCATCGCCCAGTTCGCCGGCCTTGGCATATTTCGAGCCGATGCCGCCGCTGATAGGTTCGGCGAAAGTGATTTCATGGGTCGCGGCAACGATGGATTTCACCTGAATCGTGTGCGGTTCCCAGGGCACGCGCCAATAACCTTCCAGCCACACGCCGCTTTCCGCGTGCCAGCGGGCCACGCGATCTTCGCGCGCAATAAATTTCCCCGCATGCCGGCCCGGACCTTTCGACCAGTCGCCCCGGTCCAGCACCCTGCCCATGGTGACAAAACCTTCATTGGGCCAGCGGGAAAGCGGCATCCGACGGTCATTGAAGTAGAGTTCAAAAATACCGCCACCAGGGGTGAACCCGGCGCCGTTGTTAAAAACTACTGGGAACGGCCCGATGTTTTTCAATCCCAACGCGGCCAGGTCGAGTTGAACCACCTTCCCGCGCGCCGCCGCATCCAGACGCGCCACGACACTAGCCTTGGTGACGGGTGTGAAATCGGTCGGCTTGATCATCCGTCCGGCATGAAGGCGCACTTCGCCACCGGCAGCGGCGCGATAAATCACGAGAGCTTTCTCGGTGCCGGAATCGGCGCTGGTGAGTTCCAGCGTTTGGGAGCGCGGATAAGTTCCCGGCTGAATCCAGACGGTAACGCCGCCCACGGCACCTGAACTTTTCAAGGTGCGAACTTCGTCACGGGCGCGTTCGAGGGTGACAAAAGGTTTGGCCTGCGTGCCGGGATTGGTGTCATTGCCATTCGGCGCGACGTAGAAGTCGGCGGCGATGGCCGCCGTGCTGACGAGCGCAAGCGCGCTCATGATGATGCGGGTGAAGTTGGGGTTCATGGCTTGATCTTTCCAGGGAGGATTTGCACTTGCTGACAATCCGTCTGCTCGACAACGGGCGGACCACCCGCCGCCGGGATGCGGGATACGCCGGAAATCCGCGCCCCGTCCACCGAAAATAGCGCCAGCGCCGAGCGCGGGAACCGCTCGAAATCGGCTTCGGAAACATTGACGTGCAAACCGTCAATCGTGAGGTTCTTCATATTGGCCATGGCCGCGTAGGTCGGCATCCGCGCGTATTTGGTGTCGCGCTCGTCACTGGTCGTCCGTTTGCCACCGACCGGTTTCGTGCGCCGGGCATAGTTTTCCGGTGCCTTTACGTCGAATATGATGTTCCGCAGCGTGATGTTCTCCAACCGGCTCCCGGGCATACCCTGCAACAGCAGACCCGCCTCACCGGTAATCCGGATATTCTGAAAGGTGACATCATGGACAGCGCCGATCCTGGAGTCAGCATGCCGCTTCTCAATGTCAATATACAGCGGCACCGTATTGCGAAACGCAGGCGAGCAGAGGTCCATTTCGATGTTTTCCGCCACCACGTCCCGCACCGTCGCGCCATCCTTTATGTAAATCCCGACGCCCACCGGCGAGTTAACGATCTGGCAGTCATGGAAACGGATGCGGCGAAAATCCCCCTTCGACTCGGTTCCAATCTTGAGCGCTCCGGTCGGCGATTCGAGCACACAATGACTAACTTCAATATCCTCACAGGGAAAAGGTTCGGTGCTCTTGAGCACGATGGCATCATCGCCGGTGCTGATATGGCAGTTGGTGATCTTCACGTCCCTGCAACTATTAGGGTCAATACCGTCGGTGTTCAACCGCTGGTAGTTGTTCCGAATCGTGATGCCATCAATGCGCACATGCTCGCAGCGCCGCAGGTGCAGGGTCCAAGAATCGCTGTTCCGGAGGGTCACACCGCGGAAGGTCACATCGCGGCACCGATCAATGAGCACGAGGCGGCTGCGCCACGCCGGCTCGGCGGGCGCGCCAGCGCGTTTGCTGTAGTCCGCAGTGGTCTGACCATTGATTTCGCCCTCGCCCTCCACACCGATGTGTTCCGCACCATGGGCCGTCAGGACGGCGCTCGACTGGTCGCCATAATCCCTGCGATCGGTGCTGCCCAGGAGGGTGGCGCCTTTGGCCAAATGCAGCGTAACCTTCGACTTCAGCGCCACGTTCGCGATGAGATATTTCCCCGGCGGCACGCGCACCACCCCGCCGCCGCTTGCGCTAGCCTGATCAATCGCTTTTTGCAACGCAGCAGAGTCCAGCGTCACGCCATCTCCATTGGCACCGTGATTGCGGACATCCTGATCGGCGGCGGGAACATTCGCGGTTACGACCAACAACGCACCAGCAATGATCGGAATGATGTTTCGATTCATGCTTTGGATTTTCGACTGAACGTGCGTTATCGGGCAACCACCTTGACCGGCAGGGTTAATCTGCCGGATACAGCTGCAGTTCCGCCACGCCGGGCGAGCCGGTGTCGCACTTCATCGTGAGCCGGAATTTCTGGCCGGTGACGGGCGCAATGGATTTTTTCAGCCCGTGGCCATCGGTCTTGCCTTCAATGATTTTTTTCCAGCCGGAACCGTCGAAGACTTCCAACGTGAATTGCTGCTTGATCCGCGGCCAGACATCCGGCTCATCCAAACCAAGCGCGCCGATGGTGGCCGGCTTGGCCAGTTCCACTTCCAGCCAGGCGGACTTCACATCCGCCGGCGCCCGCCAGCGCTTCGCGCCGGTGCCGTCAAAGGCGTTCTCCGGCGGGTTGCCCGACATGGAGGCCGAAGCAGTCGCCTTCGCGCCCGCGGTCGGCAGCGGCAAGGTCACCGGTTCGCCTTCAATTTCCAAGGCCACCACGGAATCCGCCGCATCCGGCGCAATGGCCGGAACATCGATCACCACCTTGCCATTCTTGCTGGCAACGGAAAGTTTCTTGCCGCGCGCTGATAGCAGCGTGGCCGACTTCGCCTTATTGTTCAGCGGCACCACCAATTTGCCATCCTTGGGCCAGTCGAAGACGTGCAGGTAAAGCGTGCCGCCCTTGCGTGTCGCCACGCCCCACGGGAGATATGCGAACGGACTGCGGCTGGAGCCGTAAATGGCATCGCCATTCACGCGCAGCCATTGGCCCACCGCTTGCAAGCGCTCCACACACGCGGGCGGAAATTCGCCTTCCGCCGTCGGGCCGACGTTGAGCAGGAAGTTGCCGCCCTTCGCGCAGATGTCCGCGAGCTTGCGGATGAGATCGGTCGAGGATTTCCAATTCTGGTCGTAGGCGTTGTAGCCCCAATGGCCGTTGAGCGTCATGCACGTTTCCCAATCGCCCGGATAACCCGTGACCGGCACGAACTGTTCCGGCGTGGCCGTGTCACCGCCAAAACCGCCGCCCAGGCGGTTGTTCGTGATGAGGCCGGGACGCAGTTTTAGCAACGAGGCCAGCGGCGCGGCCCGCTGCGGCGTCATATGCGTCGCGGTGTCCCACCAGAGGATGTCGATCGGGTAGCGCGTGAGAATCTCTTTCACCTGCGGGACGGCGACATTTTTCAGGTAATCATCGAAGCTGCCGCCCACCGCCGGATCCCAGCCTTCGCCTTCCTTGTAACGGCTCTTGGCGCCGCCCGGATTGTTCCAGTCCTGCGCCTGCGAATAATAGAAGCCGATCTTCAAGCCCTCCGCCTTGGCGGCGTTCACGAGCGGCCCGAGCAAATCCTTTTTGTAAGGCGTCGCATCGGCGATGTTCCATTTGCTGGCCGCCGACGGATACAGCGCGAAACCGTCGTGATGTTTCGAGGTGATGACGATGTATTTCATCCCGGCGTCCTTGGCGGTTTTCGCCCAAAGCACGGGATTGTATTTCACGGGATTGAACTGCCTGGCGAACTGCTGGTATTCCGCCGACGGAATCTTGCCCGAGTGCATGATCCACTCGCCGTGATTCGTGCTGTCGCCGTATTTGCCGGCGGGCACGGCATAAACGCCCCAATGGATGAACAACCCAAACTTCGCCTCGCGCCACCACGCCATGCGGGCATCGCGCTGGGCGGGCGTCTCGCCCGCTTTCGCCGTCACGGCGGATTCCTCGACGGTGACCCCGGCAATTTCTTCAACGGGTTTGGGTGCGGCCGGGATTTGGATGACGCTGGCCGCCACGACAAGCGCGACCAATGAGGCAATGGATTTTCTTTTCATGATTATTTATTTGGTGATGACTTGGGGTTCGCCGGAAAGAGTGAGTTTGATGACCGTGGCAATGGCGTCGGGCGCGCTGGCGGGCAATTGAATGGTCACCCCGGCATCGCTCGAACTTGAAGTGAGCCGCTTACCGGAACCAGCGAGCAAACTGGCCTGCTTGACTTTGTTTTTCAGCGGCACCAAAAGCTTGCCGTCTTTGGGCCAATCAAAAACGATCAGATAGAGATCCTGCCCTTTGCGCGTGGCGCGGCCCCAATCCAGCTTCGCGAACGGACTGGCCGTCGTCCCGTAAATCGCCTCGCCATTCACCTTCATCCATTTGCCGATGGCTTGGAACGACTTCACGGTTTCCGGCGTGAGGCTGCCGTCGCCTTTCGGCCCGATGTTCAGCAGATAATTGCCGCCCTTGCTGGCGATGTCCGCCAGATTGCGGATGAGCAACTCATCCGATTTCCACGCGTGATCGTGTTCGCTGAAGCCCCAGGTGGTGTTGAGCGTCATGCAGGTTTCCCAATCCACCCCCGGCATGCCGGTGGCGGGAATGTGCTGTTCCGGCGTGATGAAATCGCCGAACCGCGTGTCGAGCTGCGGAATGAATCCTTCCGTGCCCATGCTGGCCCAGCCGGCCTCGCGCGTGCGGTAAAGGCGGTTGTTCATGATGATGCCCGGCTGCCTGGCGCGCACCAGCTTCATCAAATCGGTCGCCCGCCACGCTTCGTCGCCCTGAAAATCCAGCGCGCTGTAATCCCACCACAGCACATCCACCTGGCCGTAATTGGACATCAATTCGCCGACCTGGCTATGCAGATAATCAACATACTTGGCGTGGTCGCGCTCGCCATTGGGATAAGGCTGCCCCTTGAGCGGATGCGGCAGCTGCTTGGACTTCTGGTAGGCATACTGATCGTGATGCCAGTCGATCAACGAATGATAAAAACCCACCTTCAACCCCTCGGCATGCGCGGCCTCGACAATCTCCTTCACCAGATCGCGATGCAGCCTGGCCCCGGCGTTGTAATCGCCGACCTTGGAATCAAACAGCCCGAAGCCCTCGTGATGTTTCGTGGTGAAAACGAGGTATTTGCAACCCGCCGCCTTCGCCGTCTTCGCCCATTCGCGGGCAAAGCCGGGCACCGGCTGAAACTTCGGCAATGCGGCGGCGGCGTAGGTGTCCGTGTCCGCCTTGACCCGCTGCTGGATCCATTCCATGCCGCCGTTGGTGCCTACGGCCTTGCCGTTCCAGGTTCCGGCCAGACCGGAATAAAGCCCCCAATGCACGAACATGCCGAACCGCGCCTCGCGCCACCAGCCCATGCGGGCATCGCGCTGCGCGGAAGATTCCGCGACCGTGGGTTCGGTGGATTTGATCGGATCAGCGGCAAAAGCTGCCGCCGTCGCCAAGGCGAGGATGAGTAATATCGGTTTCATGGGGATTAAGAACCGATATTTTTTCCGAACGGCCACAACACGCAATCAAAATCGTGCGGAAAACGGGAACATGGTAATTGGATGGATCGTTGTGCCTGCGGCTCAACCCATCGAGGCACAGCCTCGACGCTACAATTCCACCGGCTCAATCCACCAGGTCTTTTTCAATCTGCTCCAGGGTTTTCCCTTTCGTTTCCGGAAGCTTGGCGAAGAGGTAAAATTCCCAGGATCCTGGCCTTATTATGGTTTGAATTCATATGTGCAACCTGAACCAAAATCCATCAGCATCGCAAGTAGGCGGCGACGCCTTCGTCGCTGATCCGGCGCAACCCCAGAACCAAAAACGGGAACGTCGCTTGCCCCGCCAAAGTTTGCCACGAGGATGCGGCTCACCACCACCGACGGAGGTTTCTGGAGGTGGAAAGCGCGTTTATTCCGATGCGGCTGAATTGCCGGTCGAGAGGTAACGGAAGCCGGAAGTTTTTCCTTTTGTGACAATATATTTTTGAGCGTTGGTTTCCGTCACCAATTCCCCGGCAATATAAAGATTTTCAAAGATGACATTCTTGATATCGCCGGTGCTCGCCGCCGTGACATTCCCGTTGCCATTGAAACTACTGATGCGAACCGGCGCGGCGGATGTCTGGATATTGCGAAAGACCATCCCGTCAATCGATCCCAGCCCTTTGTTGAATTTTGGATCGGACGCGAATCCAGAATCCTCTATTTTAATATGCACGCCGAACAACATATAGGGTCTTTTGTCAAAACGAACGTTTTCGATGGTCATGCCTTTATAAGTGGCGCCATTGTCGTTTTCCAAACCGATGACGGCCTGACTGGTTTTATCAAGCATGCCGCGCACCCCCCGGTCACAACCGATCACATCCAAGCCCGATACCGTCGCGTTGATTCCCTGCTCCGTGCTGTTCCAGCCCAACATGATCACCTTTCCGCACATCTGTTGCCACACGGTATTGTCCTGGAAGAGCATCCCCGGTTTGATGGGCTTCAGCACGTCGTCATTGATCTTAAAAAAACAGTTCGTTATCCGGGAGTTTTCCCCCAGATAACCGGAGTCCGATTCCATGGCCCAAGACAACATCTTGACATTGTCCACCACCGAACCTTTTCCTCCCGCAACAATCCCCTGATAGCCTTGCGGCGCATCCAACAGGATGATCCCCTCCACCTTGAGGGATCCGCGCCTGGCCCCGATGAAACTGTTATAGGCTGAATAGCCCGGGATATTGACACCCGATAAAATGCCCCGCCCGCGAATGGTCGTCGTGCCGGGGGTTCCGGCCGTCTCCAGGACTCCTTTCACATAAGCTCCGCCCGCCAGATAAACCGTTTTCCCAACCGCAATTTTTTGGGCCGGACCGTCCTTGATGCCAACGTCATGAATGCCGGGACCGAAATACAGGACATTGGGATCGTTCGGCGAGGGCTCATCCGCTTCCGGAGGATTGGCAAAAATAAACAATGGATGCCGCGCCTCCCCATCCACCTCGACATAAATATTATCCGGTTTGGCCAGTGGAATTGAAATGGTGTTGCCGCTCACGGAAGCCTTCAGATGTTTTGACAGCGGGTGAACCACCACCGAGGAAATGCCGGCCGGTCGCAAAGGCATTTTGATCTGCACCAACACCTCACCACCAAACGAAAACGTGGTGAAGTGGTTATCCAGCGTCATTAAGGATCGATCGAATGGATACCGGAGATCGTTGTTGGTGTCGGCATAAACATACGATGAATGGCCGCTACCGGCCTGATAAACTGTCACTTCGTAACGGTCAGAGCGATACTGGTTGTTGGGCAAGGGCGGATAAACGGCCACGCCGCCGCCATGTGTCCGGGCTGGCGATATATCAGCAGCGCCAGCTGAAACGTTGCAGTTGGATATTAAAAGAACAAACAGGCTCAATAAAACAAACCGGGATTTTCCATTCAGCTTAAGGTTCATGGTGATTGGGGGGTAGTTTTGCGATTATCTGTTTGTTCCATGGTTTTTCAAGTTTGATTCATCATTATTCGATTAGCACACCCGGTTCCTCTGCTGCCGGGGCGGCTCGTCGGCATTTGAAGGTATAAACACTTTTTGGTTTTCGTGGGGACACCTGCGCTCGTTTGGTGAAGCGGGCTTAACTTGTTTTAATCCACCAAATCTTTTTCAATCTGCTCCAAGGATTTCCCCTTCGTTTCCGGCAGCTTGGCGAAGAGGTGAAAGCCCCGGCCTCCGGGCCTTAACTAGGGTTTGAATTCATATGCGCCAATCGTGGGATGACTTCCGCGGGCTTTCTCAAACAGGTCATCTTTAACCTCGGCGATTGTCTTTGCACGACCAATGGCTGGCGAGCCATCCATCAATTTGAAATAATCCGGTGTGAGTTGTCCCGCGCCGGTCGCTCCGGTTCTGGCCAATTTGGGGTTTCCAATGATGTCGCCGGGGCCCGCTACTTGGGGCGACGGCTTTTCGGACCAGAGGTTATGGGAGAAATGCAATTCCGGGTCAGCCACCACATCATCCAGCCGGCCACCCGGCTCCTGCACAAACAAGTTGTTTTCAATCCGGGTATTCTGATGCGCCCCCTTCCCGATGTTGAAGTTTGCCACGGTGGGCCGGGCCGGGTCGGGGTCCCAGCTGTTGACGAAGGTGTTATACGCGATCAGACAGCCCTGCAAGCCGGTGGGGTGAACGAGTTCGGATTGCTGAAGCGGCTTGGAGAATCTGCCGCCCAAGTCCAGATTCACATATTTGAAGTTGCCGCGGCAGCCGATGACGATGTTGTTATAAATCTGGACGTTGGTGGACCAGGCGCTGCGGCCGCGGGCGGCAACTTCGTCGCAAAACACGATGCCGCGGGCGATGCGATTGTTGACTTTGGCCGCCTGCAGTTCCGGCAGGTGCGCGTTGACCGCGCGGGCCACAGGAGATTGAGGGGTGTTGTAAACCAAGTTGCGCCGCACAACCGAATTGGGGGTGTCCGAGGTGTAGAGGTTCACCGACCAGTTGTCATAGACCACATTGTCTTCGATGAGGGTGTCATAGGCTTCGTAGGTGTCGAGGCCCTCCCCCCAATTATCATGGACTTTGTTGTGGCGCAGGATCGTGCCGTGCGGGGCGCGGGCGGCGCACAGGCCGGTTCCCCAGTTCTTCCCCGCAATCGCATTCCGGGCGTTTTCGTTCTCGCAGACATTCCACCAGACATCGCAATACTCCACGATGTTGGAATAGCCCTTCCCGCTGACCTTGATGCCCTCGTTGTAATTGTGGTGGGAAAAGACGTTGGACACGCAATCATAGCTGCCGGTCACGGATATCCCGGGGCCAGTCGAGTATCTGACTTCCAGCCCGCTTAGTAAGATGTGGTTGCCGCTTAGGACGACCAAATTATGGGGAACCTTGGCGGTTTGGGTGCGGTTCCCGCCTTCAATGACCGGAACTTCGTTCGGATAGGCCAGAATTTTGATGGGCTGTGTGGCCGTGCCGGAAACCGCCACAGCAATGGCTTGATTGCGGTAGATGCCGCCGCGCAGATACAACCTGTCCCCCGGAGCTTTCAGCTGGGCCACGCCTTTTTTCAGGGACTTGAACGGATGCCCGATGGCTCCGGAAAGGGAAACGTCATCACCCGTCGGGGACACATAATAATCGGCCGCCTGACTGGCAAGCTGCGCCGCCAGCACGAATTGGGCTAGGAATATCGCTATGGTTTTCATGGGTGTCATTGCCAGAAGATTAGCGTCTCAGTCCACCAGGTCTTTTTCAATCTGCTCCAGGGTTTTCCCCTTCGTTTCCGGCAGTTTGGCGAAGATGAACAGGAAGCCCGCCACACAGATCGCCGCATAGAGCCAGAAGGTTCCCGCCGGCCCCAGCTTCGCGTTCAGGATGGGAAACGTGTAGGTCAGCAGAAAGCATGCGATCCACAGCGCGCTCACCGCCACGGACATCGCCGCGCCGCGGATGCGGTTCGGGAAAATCTCCGAGATGACCACCCACGTCACCGGCGCCAGCGACATGGCGTAGCAGCCGATCGCCGCCAGCACCAGCAGCAGCACCGGCAAACCCTGGACATGCTGCGCGTAACAGAATCCCATCACCGTGTAGATGACCGCCAGCCCCGCCGCGCCCAGCAACATCAGCGGCCGACGCCCGGCGCGGTCCACCGTGCCCAGCGCCACGAACGTGAACAGCAGGTTCACCGAGCCGGTCCAGGCGATATTTTTCAGCACGGTGGAAATGTCGTAGCCCGCCGCACGGAAAATCTCCTCGGCGTAGTTGAAGATGGAATTGATGCCGCACCATTGCTGGAACACCGCCAGCCCCACGCCCAGCACGAGCACCTTCCTCATCCTCGGCTCCAGCAGGTCGCGGAAGCGCACGTGCTGGATTTCCTCGCTGGCCAAAGTGGATTTGATTTCAGCGGTGGCCGCCGCGGCATAGGCTTCACCGCCGATCTTTTTCAAAATGGCCTGAGCCTCTTCCGCCCGGCCGTTCTTGGCCAGCCAGCGCGGACTTTCCGGCACCAGAAACATCCCGATGAAAAACAAGACGCTCGGCGCCGCCGTCAGGCCGAACATCCAGCGCCAGCCCGACTGGCCGAACCAGGAGTTCTTGATGAATTCATCCGTCGCGCCGGCCGGCAGGTTGCGGACGAGCCACCAGTTGATCAATTGCGCCGCCAGCACGCCGACGACGATGGTAAGCTGGTTGATGGCGACCAGCTTGCCGCGCATCTGCGCCGGGGCTACTTCCGAGATATACATCGGCGACAGACTGGAGGCGAGGCCGATGGCCACCCCGCCCAGCATACGCCAGGCGATGAACACGGAAAAATTATGCGCCAGCGCGTTGCCCACCGAGGTCACGGCAAATATCACCGCCGCGAGAATCAGCGGCCGCTTGCGCCCGAACTTGTCACTCAAGGCGCCCGCCGCCAGCGAGCCGACCAGGCAGCCGATGAGCGCGCAACTGTTCGCCCAGCCGATCTGCGCCTCGCTGGTCAGTTCGAAATAGCGCTGGAAGAACGGCTTCGCGCCGCCGATGACGACCCAGTCCCAGCCGAACAGCAATCCGCCCATCGCGGCGACGGACGAGATGAGCCAGATGTAGCCGAGGTTGATTTGCGCCTTCAGGTTGGAAGCGTCAGTCGGGCTATGAGTGATCATGATTGGTTTGGAGAATGATTATTTCGATTGTCTGCCAGTGAATCCAGCATTGGTTTTCACCATCAGGCTTTGGATTTCACCGGCCGTGAGCGAAATTTTGGGCGCGAATTTTTTCGAGGCCATATAGCCCAGCAAGCTGGCCCGCATCTGCCGCGACACGGGATCGGCGCCGCCAGCGGTGAGGTCAAAGCCGCACACGACGATTTTGCCCGCCCCCACCCTGCCCTCGATCACCAGCCCCAGCGGCCGCACCGTGACCCAATCATCAATGACGCGCACCACCGGCTCGACGCCCTTCGGCAGCAAATCCAGCCGGAGCGCGCCGGCGCGGTGGATGAGATACCACCACTGCCAGTTGCTGAAATCATCGGAGGGAAACGCGGCGAGCGCTGGATGTTTCGGGTCGCACAAAATGCCGAGGGTCGTGGGCGCCTGGCGTTTGGTCCAGGCGGTGTTCCAAAAGATGCTGGAGAAACCGAGCTTCACAGGGTCAATGTCGTAATTGCCCACCTGCTGACCGGGAATCGTCAGCAACACTTTGCCGCCGGATTGCAGCCTTTGCTGCGCGTCATCGTCGAATGTTGAAGTCACGAGAATATCATCCGGTTCGGCGGGCAAGGTCGCGGGATAAATCCAAACATCCCAGTCGTTTTCATACTTCGTGCCCGCCACCCCGACGACGAGCCGGTATTTTTCCGGCGCCGCTGCGCCTTTCAAATCCAGGCTGACATGGCCAAGCCGGTTGCTGTTTCCAACCGCGATGGTTTGGGCCGGCAGTTCACCGCGCGCGAAAACTTTTCCATCGGCGGCAACCAGTTTCCAATTCACGACCGCGTCCGCCAGCGGCGCCGCCCCGAAATTGGCGAGTTCCAGGTCGGCTTCTAGTTTTTCGGAGGCGACAAACACGCGTTTGGGCAAACGCGCCAGCGGGACGATGGCATTGCAAAAGCGCCTGAATGCTTTCGCCGTCACGTAACCTTTTTCATCCCAGAACGGATCCAGCACCCCGACCAGCGCCGTGCCCTGACCGGGAAAATCATTCAGCCCGAGCAGTTCAAAACCGCCCATGCCCGGCGTGCGCAAGGCCGATTCAATCTCCTCCTTGTAGCACAAGGCCTGCAATTTGCCCGACGCCTGCAGGAATTGTTTGGCCAGGCTACCCATGCCCGCTGCATCCAGAAAATCGCGGAAGATCTCAAAGTTTTTCGCCTTGAGATAGCCGGTGTATTTCGGGATTTCATCAAAATTCGGATAGACACACCACTGGCCGATTTCATGGCTGACCACCGGAACCTTCCGCTTGGAAATATAATCGCGATAGTCGGTGACGGTTTCCGGCGGACGGGCATTGATGCGCGACTTGAGTCCTTCGCCCCAGCCCTGAACCCGCGGCTGCGGCACGAGGTGAAACTGGTTTTCGGAAATTTCCGGCCACCCGGCTCCGCTCGTCCACAACCGCCGCGAATCGAGCGTTTTGAAATGCGCGACATACTGGGCGAGGTAATTCGCGGAGCTCTTGCCGCTCGGCTCATTGCCGTGGGTCATCAACACAAACGACGGGTGATTGCCATAGGCCTTGAGAATGCGGTCCGTCTCGGCATAAACCCACTGATCCACCGGCTTGCCGTCGCCAATGGTCGTGGATTGGTTGGGCCAGCAGGTCTCGACCTGGAGATACATGCCGTGTTCGTCCGCCGCCTGAAACGCCGCCTCCGGCGGACAGTAGGAATGAAAGCGCAGCAGGTTCAGGCCGCAGGCTTTCGCCACGCCGATGAGGCGTTTCCATTCAGCCACCTCCGTCGGCGGATGGCCGGTTTTGGGGAAGACCGCGCACTCCAGCGTGCCGCGGAAAAACGCCGGGCGGCCATTGATGAGAAATTTTGGCCCGACAGTGGAAATGTTCCGCAAACCAAAAGTGACTTCACGCACATCGCGTTCCGGCGACTGCAATACCAGCGTCAGGCGTTGCCGCGCCGGATGAAACTCATCCCACAACGGCGCAGCTTTGCCCAATACCACCTCCAAGGAAGCCTCGCCGCCGCGCGCATCCCAATTGATGGGCACGGTTTGCTGGCCGACGGATAGGGTTCCCGACCCCGGTTTGCCGGTGCAATTGCCCACCTGGATTTTCACCAAAACCGACTTTCGCTCAATGTCCGGATAGGCCTGCACGTCCGCCAGCCAGACCGGCGGCGTCGCGCGCAACTCAATCCTGCCCACGATCCCATTCCAATTTCCCTGCGTGTGGTCGGTGATGCCGTGCGAGTTCTCGCCGATGTCCACGATGCGGCGGTTGTCCACACGGATGCTGACGGTATGCCGGCCGGGCGCGAGCTGGCCGAGGTCGTATTCGTGGGGCGTCGAAAGCGACTGGTTCGTGCCGATCAGTTTACCGTCCACCCAAACGCGCGTCTCCCAGTGGGCGCGCTCGAGGAAGAGCACGATGCGTTTCCCCTGCCAGTCTTTCGGCACCTCAAAGTCGCGCTGAAACCAGGCGGCACCCGCGTAGCTTTTTTCCGGCTGAAGCCAGAACGGGATTTTCACATTTCCCGGCGAGCGATACTTCGCATATTGCGGCGCGGTGAACCACGACTTGTCCACGATCCCGCCAGCCCACTCTGTGCCCACCGTCACCTCGTCGCCGACGCCCTGGGCAGTCAGCGTTCCCGGCAGCTTGATCTGGTCGGGCAAAGCGCGCTCGAACCATTTCTGGCCGATGCCAGCATCCGCGCGGTCGAGCTTAAACCGCCACTGGCCGGCCAGGGAAATATCCTGCCGCCCGGCGGCCGCAGCATTAAGGCAACCGAAAGCCGCCAGCAGAACCAGACTAAAAAGTTGTCGGGCAAGGTTGAGGTTAAATAATATTTTCATAGATTTTCTCCTATTTCGCCGGGCTGGCCGAACGCAACCGCAACAGCACCACGCCGTGGCGCGGCACCGTGGCTTTGAACTGGCCGTCAAATTTGCCCAAGTCTTTCTGCCGCCAGAGATCGCGAACAATTTGCTTTCCGGCCACGCCGACATCGCTCCACTTTGCAACAATGCTCGCCGCAACCTCGCCGCGGTTGCAGAGGCCGACGGCCTGGCTGCCGTCTTCCAGGTTCTTCACCATCAGAAAGGTCTCCGGCGTCAGCGGCACCACGCGCGCACATTCGCCGAGGGAATCCTGATCCACCGCGATGACTTCCGGATTGCAGAGCACGTTGAGGGTAAAGTCATCGAGCCGGCTCATGTCGCCGCTGAAGAAAAGCGGCGCGGCGCTCAGACACCAGAGCGACATGAACGAATACTGCTCGGTCGGCGTCAGCGGACACGGCTTCGGCTCGCCGCCACCGCGCGCATCGCCGATATAACCGATCTGGATGTAGTCGGGATCATTCCACGCGCCGGGCTTCGACCACTCGCGGTATTGGGCATTCTTCAATGCCACGGCAAAGATGCGGTTCAACTCCGCGCCCAAGTCATCGGCGGTCCGCCACGAGTGGCCGCCGACCTCCGCGCCCCATTTCCAGACTTCGCCCAGACCGTATTGGCAAAGGTTGAAAACGATATCGCGTGGCTGCTGTTTCAGAATGCCGCCCATCAGCCGATAAGGATGCTGATAGGCTTCCAAGTTGGGTGCCTTCTTGCCAAAAAGCGGAATGACTTTGGCCTTCGGATCGCCGCCTTCAGCGATGTGGCCGTAGGAACACCAATCGTACTTCAGAAAATCAAAACCCCAATCGGCGAACTGCCTGGCGTCCTGCTCCTCATGCTGATAGGCGCCGCAAAACCCGCCGCAGGTGAGCGGGCCGGGCGAAGTGTAGATGCCGGCCTTGAGTCCTTGGGCATGGATGTAATCCGTCAGCGCGCGCATGTCGGGGAAATGTTTATTGGGCAGGATATTGCCCGCCGCGTCGCGAAACGGCCCGACCCGAAGCGGATCCGGCGAACGCTTGGCGTCCTCCGGCGCGTTCATCCAGCAATCGTCAATGTTCACGTAGGCGTAGCCCGCGTCGGCCATGCCGGTCTTCACCATCACGTCGGCAGCTTCGCGCATCATCGCATCCGTGACGCGGTTGTAGTGGGCATACCAATGGTTCCAGCCCATCGGCGGCGTCAGCGCCAGCGTATCGCCGCTGACAATCTTCAGCGTGCGCGTCGCGACACCGTGCCGGTTCTGCGCGCGCAAAGTCACGGTGTGCGTGCCGCGCCCGGGCGCAGCGCCGGTGATGATGCCATTGGTCGGGTCGAGATGGAGGCTCGCGGGCAAAGCCTCGGCAGCAAACTGCATCGGCCGGTCGCCGGTCGCCGGGATGCGATAGATGAACGGGTTGCCCGGCCGGCAGCCATAAACTTTCGGGCCGTTGAGGCGCGGTTCGCGCGGCGGCTTCGGCGTGAGGATGACGGCGTCCTCCTGCGGAGCGTTGACCGTGTGCGGCTTCGCTCCCGACACCACGAAGCGCGGCTCCGCCCAGTCGGCGTGGTTGAATTTATTGTTCTCGCCCGCGTGATCCACCATCAACAACAGCGAGCGCACGCCCTTGAGCCGGACATCCACCATCCTGGCCGGTTGACCATTCGTCATCACACCCGACTCCCAAAGCTTCTTGCCGTCGCCAAAGATGCTGAACACGACCGCCGCCGCCGCATTACCGGCTGCATCATCCACGCCCACCGACGCCAGAAATTTTTCCGTGCGACCATCCAGTTCCAGCCAGAGCGTGCTCAGCGCGCGCGTGCCGATGCCGCGCTCGAACTTCTGCCCGCCGATGGACAGCGGCTTGCCATTGAAGGATTGGTCGGTCTTCGGCCTGGCCCAGCCCTCGAAGTGCAGATGGCTGAGGTTAAGCTGCGTGAGCGAGACCGTTTCCGCCGCACGCGATGCGCCCAACGGGATCAATGCGGCACAGATGATTAATAGAACGATGTGTTTTTTCATGGTTTTGCGAGTTCGGTTTCAATGGCAATATCCGCCGCCAGCGCATGATTGGGATCACGCGCCAGCACTTCCGCCAACAACTTTTCTGCCGTCCGCTTCCGGCCAAGACCGAGCAACGCCTGCGCCTGCATGAACAATGCCGCCGTTTCCTGCCGCCGCTGCAAATCGTCATCGAAGATCAGCATCGTCGGCAGCGAGGTGGCAAAATAATCAATCCTGGCCTCAGCTTGCTGAAGCTGCCGGGCATAGGACAGGAGTTCGCGGAACAGCTTCGTGGCTTTTGCCGGATTGCCAAGTTTTTTCCACGCCAGCGCCGAGTAATACGTCATCTCGCTGAACGCACGAACACTCATTTCCTGAAAGTCACCCTTAAAGGTCGCGGCGGCGAGCCAGTGTTCTCTGGCCAGTCGGGCTTCGCCGCTCGCAGCCAGCGAACAGCCGAGCCAGTAATGAATATCGCTTTGGTTGGCGAGCAAATGTCTGGCTTCGCCAAGATTTTTCGGCGCCGTCAGCGCGGCGGAAAAATGCCCGCCGGCCCGGGTGGCGCTTCCATGTTTCAGCGCCGTGCGACCCAGCGCCAGATTTGAACGCACCCACTGGCCAAGCGGCCCGCCCTCGCCGCCTTCCCACGGCTGGAAATTGCGGGAATTGACAAGCGCCAGCGCCCGTTCGTGCCGGCCGGTCTGGTTGTAAAGCGCACCAAGTTCCACGGTCAAGTCATCGCGCCGCTGAACGAGGTCGAGTCGCTGCTCCAGTTCGCGCAAGCGCTTCCCGGGTTGCTCGCCGAGACGCTTCCACAATTGATCTCGCTCATACAGCAGCCGGTCATCGTCCGGGTTCGCCTTGAAAGCGCGATCATAGGCGGCACGGGCTTTGGCTGGCTGGCCGTAGATGTTGAAATAGCCGATACCGAGGTTGCGCCAGACGATGGAGAAACCAGCGTCAAGTTTCGCCGACTTTTCCCAAAGTTGAATCGCCTCCTGGTGGCGGCGGCGGTCATAGAAAAGATTGCCCAGATAATACGGCGCGCGGGCATCGGCTGGATTCGCGGCCATGGCCGCTTTGAGGATGGCGATTTCTTCGAGGCGCGCGGGGAAACAATAATCGGGTGCGATCGAGGCAGCTTGTTTGAACTGTTTCAGAGCGGCTTTGTCGTCGCCCCGTTTTTGCTCGAGCCAGCCGAGGGTATAGCGGACGAGCGGCAACGCGCCCCAGCTTTGGTCGGGGAGTATTGGTTGATTGCCCGCCCTCACCCCGGCCCTCTCCCCCGGGGAGAGGGAGAAATGTTCGCCGCGTATTTGGCTAGCCGCATGGGCGAGCAACTCGATTGCTTCCGCAATGAAGCCCGCCCGGGCGTAGTCATGCGCGAGGTCGAGCCGGGTCGGCAAATCGCAGGATATTTTATGGTGGCTATCCACAAGGACCCGCGCCCACCAGTCCAGCGGATCGAGGGCAAGCGTTTCGTTCAGCAGCAATTTGGCTTCGGCCTCGCGCTTGAGCTTCCGCAGCACGATGACTTTCAGGTTTCGGGCACGAAGGTTGTCGGTGTTGAACCGAAGCGAGTGATTCAGATGCTCCAACGCCGTCGCCCAATCCCAGCGGCAGCAATCCAACTCCGCCAGCGCATGATAACCCGCCGCCATCCACGCCTGACTCCAGCAGGCTTTGTAAATGGCATCGTAGGCCTCCGCATCGCGACCCAGATGGCGCAGCGTCAGGCCGAGATGGTAATACGCTTCGCCATCGTAAGGATTGGCATTGCGGCGGGTGAGCCGCTCAATCGCCTGGCGAAAATGTTTTTCCGCCGCGTCAAATTCGCCGCGCTTGAAATGCCAGAGGCCGAGGGCGTTGTGGCAGCGCGAATCCAGCGGGTCGCGGCGAATCGCTTCGCGCCAATAGAGCACCGGCGAGCGCGTCGCGTGGCGATATTGGTCAAGGTGCAGGCCGGTGATGAACAGCTCGTCGTTGCCGGCGATGTCAGCCGGTGCCGGCGGTTCGGTGGCCGGCGGCGGGACTTCGCGATGCTCACGGGGCTGGGGCTCGTAGGAGATAATCTCGCCGCCGGAGGCATCGGTGACGCGGAGGAGCAAGTCGGTTTCGATAACGCCGCGCGGAAGTTTGATTTCCTTTACATACGGCCTGCCGGGCGCGAGATCGCGGGTCGAGGTGAAGATTGTTTTTTTCGCAGCGATGTTCGACTGAGCGCCCCGAATTTTTCCGGCAGCCATCTGTTTGATAACGATTTTGGCTTTTGGCCATGCGCTTGTGACTGACACTCCGATTTGAATGGCGGCGGTCTGCCGACCGCCGCTACGCCGGAACGAAATCGCGGCGTTGAGATTTGCATGCTGCGCCGGACCGATCTGATGGATGGGATACCAATATTGACTCCATGTTTTGGTTTCGCCAGGTTGCAGGAAGCTGAAGTCGGGTTGGTTGTCCGTGTAAACACCCGCCATGATCTCGATGTATGGGCCGAACCCGCCTTTCGCGTCCATCTCGGTGAGGTTGCGATCCCAGGCGTAACCAAACTCATGATTGCCCCACGTCCATTGCTTCTTGCCGGGCGAGATGTGGTGGTTCGCGATGTGAATCAGACCAGCCTGCGCCTGGTAATCATAACCGCCAAAAAAATCCTCCCGGCTGCCCATGCACATGTAGGACGTGGGCACGGGAATATTGGCATAAAAAGACAGGTCATTGGGCGCGTAGTTGGGAATTGCGGATTGCCGATTGCCGATTGCGGATTTTTTTGCGCAATGCGGCGGCACGAACTGCGACGGAATTTCACCTGACGGAATGCCCTGACGACCGCGCTCACCGTAATTCACGCCATAGTAATGGCCTTGGGCCAGCGGATATTCGCTCATGGAACGGCGGGCGTGGTCAGCGACATAACCTACATCGGGCGGGAAGAAACTTTGATACGCCTCATGAACGCGGGTGGCGACGTTGGCCCACCAGAGGAAACTCTGGACGTGCGGCGTGCGGTTGTAGGCGCGGACCTTGAGTTCGACCATCGCCTTGCCGGGATGCAGGCAAACCCCGTGCATGCCTTTCATGCGGCTCATCGGATCGTGATCGCTGCACCAGATGGTTGCCGAGCCGTCGGCATGTTTTTCAACCTCAAAATCCACCGGCAGAAACGTCGCCGGCCGGTGATGCTGCGGCCAGTTGAACTCGATGCCGCCGCTGGCCCACGGCCCGGCCAGGCCAACGAGCGCGGGTTTGATGACGGTCTGATTGTAAATTAGGTCGTAGCCGTTCGACTTGTCCTGAATCGCGTGGATGCGCCCGCCGATTTCCGGCAGGACGAGCACGCGGAGATATTCGTTCTCAATCCAAACGGCTTTCCACGCGCGATCCACCGGCTTTTCGGCGATGCGGTCAGTGAAGGGCAGCGGATACACCCGGCCGCTGCTGCCTTGATAAACCCGCTTCTCCAGAAACATCGGGTTCTTGTCCGGTGCGGCGGGGAGATAGGTCGGCAGAATGAGATTCGTGGAAATGACGGTTACGGTGGTCGGCGGGCGCATGGTGATGGAATTGGAATTCTAGCGTTTCCAGTCGCATCTGAACATGGAGGATGCGCCGATTGACATGGAGAATTTTCCTGCGCGATGCTAGGCTGCGCCCGTGACTCAAGCTCAAAAAGGCGATGGGTTTCCCGGCCAGCGCATCGCCGTGCTGCCCAGACTAATCACCACCCACGCGCAGCGGCAGCCGCTCACGCAGGGTTTGCTGCCGACCGATGCCGGCTATTTTCCGCGTGCCAAGGGTCATCGCCGCGAACGGACCGAGGGGTTGGATCAGGCCATCTTCATCTATTGCGTCAAAGGCGCCGGCTGGTGTGAAATCGCCGGCCAGCGGCACGAAATCAAAGCCGGCGAACTCGTCGTCATTCCGCCCCACCAGCCGCACGCCTACGGCGCGGACGCAGTTTCGCCATGGACGATCCACTGGTTTCATGCCCAGGGCGCGTCGCTGCCCGCGTTCCTCGGCGAATTGAATGTCTCCCCGCAGCACCCGGTGATTTTTCTCGGCGACGATCCGCAGGTATTGGCCCTGTTCGAGGAGGTGCTGGACGTGGTGGAGCACGGCTACACCCCGCAACGGATGCTGCACGCCTCCCACGCGCTGTCCCATCTCCTGGCGGTGATGATCCGGCACCGGCATGAAAGCTGGCGGAAACAACCGGACGCGCAGCAGAAGATTTCGCAGACGATTGCCTACATGAAACAGCATCTCGGCCAGCCGTTGCAACTGGATGCGCTGGCGGCGCTCGCCGGCTTTTCCCGCTCGCGCTACTGCGCCTTGTTCAAAAAACAAACCGGTTTTGCGGCGATGGATTATTTCAACCGCCTGCGGATGCACCGCGCGTGTCAATTGCTCGACACCAGCAGCCTCAGCGTGAAGGCGATTGCCAGCGGTCTGGGCTACGACGATCCGCTCTATTTTTCCCGCATGTTCCGTTCGGTGACGGAAGTGTCGCCGATGGAATACCGCCGCCAGCGCAAGGGCTGATCACCCCGGATAAGGGAACAACCGGCTTGTGAATGCATCAATGATGTGGAGCGTGTGGTTCACGGATTAATGATTTTCCACCGCAAAAACTGCTGGCTCCCAGCCGAAACCGGCACGCTGAACACATGGTTTGAACCGCTGCCACTGTCGGCAATTGGCGTCCAACTGTTCAATTGCAGGTTAGTGCTCACTTCCGCCCCGTAGGTGATGCCACTGACATTTGTGGGTTGGATGAAACTGCTGACGAAACTCCCGCCTAGCACACTACCAGTCGGCAGAACGCGGGAGTTGGCATTCGTAGGCGACGAGCCAAAAGCAAACTCAGCCAGATTCTTCAAACCATCGCCGTCGGGATCAGCGGTGTCGGCGGCATTACCGCTGTTGGTCGTCGTTCCAAAATACTGGTTACGCCAAATCTCAATCGCATTCCAACCGCTGCCGGTGAGCGCGACATTGAAAGGATTGTAATCGGCATCGTTGCTGGCGAAAGCCAACGTGGTGCTGCGAGCGCCAGCCGCGCCGGGTGTGAAGGCAACGGTGACAGTGGTGCTCGCGCCGGAAGCCAACGAAGTGGCTCCAAGCCCGCTCACCACAAAGTCGCCGCTGTTCCCACCCGTGGCGTTCACGGCGATGCTGCTAAGAGTGGTAATACCATCATTGCGAATGGTGAAGGTTTTCACCGCGGCAGATGTGCCAGGAGACGAACTGCCGCAATTCACGCCGGAACTGTTGGTAAGTGCATTGCCCGCCGGTTGCTCTACGATGATGGCCGGGCCGGTGGTGTAATCAATCGTCAGCTTGGGGCCGCGTGTATTCCCGGGATCCGATTCGTAAAAATAGAGGTAGCCATCCCTCAAAGGATTTCCTTCCACCAGGAGAATCCCCGGATTGGTTGCATTGGTCCAGGAATTCACCAGTGCTTTGAGTTGGGCGGAATTACGGGCAAACGTCATTGAATAGGTGTTTACACTATTGTAGTTGAAGGAACCGAGCTGCACGCTGTCATAGTCAACCCCCGGCGTGCTTAATCCAGCCGAGCCAGCCCAGGCTTGGGTATTATATTTTGCATAGTTCCAGCAACATGAACCGGTCTGCGATGAGCCATAAACAGTGCCTTCGCCCCAACCGCTGTTGGCCGGAAGGATGGCGTAGGCCAGCACGGTGCCATTGACCACAGATCCAGTCATTATGGAGGCATCGAATGTCAGTGTCACTGAATTGATCCGAGCAAAACGCCCGGCGAATGAGGCGAGATTAAAACGGAGCAGCCCCTTGGTTCCTGACGGATCGATTCTGGCCCCGTATTGGCCGTAGTTAAAATTCGGGTTGCCAGAAATAATACGGGCGTCCTCAACCCCGGAATAGCCGGAGACAAAAGCATTCGTCTGGCCCTGCTGATAGACGATGGTAACCGCATGAGCCGTGCCGGTTGGAATTAAAGCCGCAAGCATCACGACCACAGCAGTGATGGTTGTTTTCATACTGACTATTTGTGTTGAGATTTTGTCTTCGGTTCAGTTTTTGCGTCCGATCCGATGTCCCACCGCGCCGTAGAAGGCGACGTAGGCATACGCGATGAGCGGCACGATGAAGGAGAGTTGGATGTTGCTATGGTCGGCAATCCAACCTTGCACCGGCGGCAGAATCGCCCCGCCGAGAATCGCCATCACCAGCAGCGACGAAACCTGGCTTTTGAATACGCCCGTGCCCTCGAGCGCCAGCGAGAACGTGTTCGACCAGCCGATCGAGGTGAACAAGCCGACGGCGACGACGCACCACATCGCCAGTTTGCCGCCGACCAGAATCGCCGTCAGCAGCAGCGCCACGACGGTGAGCGAGAAGATGGTCAGCGTTCGCCCCGCCAGGCCTTTGCCGAACTGGAACAGCGCCCAGCACAAGCCGATGAACGGCAGATAGAGCTTGAACACCGACCAGTTGGCGCGGAACGATTCGCCCCATTGCGCGAAGATGTCGCCGAACGATTTGCTTTGCAGCGATTCCATCGGGCAACTCTTGGCCGCCCACAGCAACAGATACGCCAGCAGCGGGATGACGATGAGCAACATCTGCTTGTTCGCCCTCTTCATCTCGCTCAATTCCACCGCCCCCATGAACCGCCCGATCATCAGCCCGCCCCAGTAGAGCGCCACATATTTGCTCGCTTCCACGGCATCAAGACCCGCGACATTTTTCTGGCCGAGAAAATTGATGATGGCGCTGCCCACCGAGACTTCGCCGCCGACATACATGAAAATGGCGAGGACGCCGAGGACGACGTGCGGATACCTCAACGCGCCCGCCCCGCGCTCGATCTTGCCTTCGCCGATGTGCGGCAGATGCACGAAAAAGAAAATCACCGCCAGCACCACGAACACGATGCTGAACGCCAGATACGGCAGCTTGACCGAGTCCGCCCCGTGCGCGCCGGTCTTGGCAAAGTATTGGTAGATGAGAAAGCCGCCGATGATCGGCCCGATGGTCGTGCCGATGGAATTGAAACCTTGCGCGAGGTTCAGCCGGGAGGACGCCGTTTTCTCCGGGCCGAGGATGGTGACGTAGGGATTGGCGGCGATTTGTAACATCGCGAAGCCGAGGCCGACGACAAACAAGGCCGCCAGAAACATCGGATACGACATCACCACCGCCGCCGGCCAGAACAGCGCGCTGCCCGTGGCGGAAATCAGCAGGCCGATGACGACGCCGTTCTTATAGCCGAGCTTGGCGATGGGATCGCCGGTGGTGATAGAGACGATGAAATAAATCAGCGAGCCGACGAAGTAAGCGCCGAAGAACGCGAACTGCACGAGCATCGCCTGGAAGTAGGTCAGGGTGAACGCCTCCTTGAACCGCGGGATGAGGATGTCGTTGAACACCGTCATGAAGCCCCACAGGAAAAACAGCGAGGTCATGATGGCGAACGACCCGCGGTAGTTCGCGCCGCTGCCGTGGGCGTGGGTGGTGCTGCCGGTTGAATTGCTGGTGACGATGGCGGCCATATTTTGGTTGGATTAAAACTCCCGATTATTTGTTGTAGGTGCTAAAAAGACTTTGCGCCTGCAGGGTTTTCAGCAGTTCACTTCTGGACATCGGCTTGGTCAGTTGCACGTTGAACTTCGCCGGAGCGCCCGGAGCAATGTGGATAAAATTGTCCGAGAACCGCGCCTCTACGCCGGGAATATCCAGCCAGACCCACAGCGCGGGTTTGCCGGCGCGCACCGTGACGGTGTAGTTGGTGCCCGAACCCGACACGGTGAAGGACAACTGCGGATCCAGCAACTGAAGCTGCTTCGGGCGGGCAAGCAGCACCACATTGTCCGTGGTCAGTTTGCCGCCGCCATCAAATTTCAACCACACCAGCAGATTCGTGCCGCCGGGCGATGACACCAGTTTGCCCAAGTCAATGGTTCCAACCACCGAGCTTGTTTGCGCAGCCTGGGTGACGTTCAGTTTCCCGGCGCCAAGCTCATTGCCGGCCACGTCGGTGACCCGCCAGTTGAGTTTTCCCTGAACCGGTTTCAATTCATCACTGGTGAGCCACAGAGCGACCATGCCGTTGGTTGAATTGAAATCGCCGGACACCAGAACCGGCGAGTAAAAGTGTTTGGCGCGATATTGCAGCGCTTTCCAGCGACCGAAATAATCCACCGATGACCACGAGGTGCTGGGCCAGTTGTCGTTGTATTGCCAATAGACGCAGCCCATGCTCTTGGGCATCTCACGCCGCCAGCCTTCCGCCGCGAACTCAATGCCGTAAGCCTGATTAATCTGGCTCAACCAGAGCGTGTTCTCGAAATCCTTCGGCTCGCGGAAATTCATCCGCACGATTTTCATGATCTTGTCCGTGCCAATCTGGCCGTCATCAATCGAATCCACGGAGGAGCGATTCGAGCGCTCATGGTGCTTGAACATCGGCGAATAAACACTATTCCGGTCTTCCGACGCGGTGAAAGCCGCCGCCGTGGCCGGCACGGGGAAGGATTGAAAGCCAAACTCGCTGATGAATCCATGAATGCCGCGATACGCGTCAAAGGGCTTGCCGCCATGCCACACATCCCAGAAATGCACGTCGCCGCAATCCGGCGAACCGGTGACGTAGGCGCTTTGCGGCGCCAGTTCCCGCATCACGCCGCCCAAGGTGTCCTTGAACAAACGGTTGTAATCGGGCGCGCTCATCTTGCCGAGATTGGACTCGTCACTGCCGATCTTTTCCTTGGGAACCCACTTCCATTCGTTCCCGCCCCGGAAGAACATGATTTCATTATTGCCGCACCAGACGGCGATGCTCGGGTGATGCCGCAGGCGTTTGACTTGTTCGCCCGCCTCCTGTCGCACATTCGCCAGAAAATTTGGGTCGTAGGCCGGATACGTTGAGCAGGCGAACTTGAAGTCCATCCAGACGCAGATGCCCAGCTCATCGCAGGCGTCAAAGAGTTCGTCATCCTCGTAATAGCCGCCGCCCCAGAAGCGCAGCGAGTTCATGTTCACCGCCACCGCGTCCGCCATGAATTGGCGCAACTGGGCCTTGGTTGACCGCGTGGGAAAGGCATCCGCCGGAATCCAGTTCGCACCCTTGGCGAAATAGGGAATGCCATTGACCACAAACTGCATCGGCGTGGAATTGGTCTGCTCCAGCACCCGCATCGTGCGCAGGCCAATCCGCCTTTGAGTGGCGTCCAACAATTTTCCCTGCGCATCGAGCAAATCAGCTTTGACCGTGTATAGCGGCTGTTTGCCCATGCCGGCCGGCCACCAGAGCTGGGGGCGCTGAACGGTCAACTCGACCGTACCCTGGCCATTGATGAGCGTGGATTCAACGGGTTTGCCCGGCTTGCCGTCAGGCGAGGTCAACACCAACTGCACTTTCAAATCGGCCGACGGCGCGGATTGGGTGAAGACTTGCACGGTGAGTTTGACTTTATCTTTTTGCCCGTGGTCCTGGGAAATCCGCACATCGTCGAGCCGCGCCGTGTCGTAAGCGACGAGCGCGATATTCCGCCAGATGCCGCAGGTGACGACCGTCGGACCCCAATCCCAGCCGAAGTTGCACGGCATTTTGCGGATATACGCCGCGCCGGGATATTGCCACGTGGGAAGATGCTGCTCGGCTTCCTTGCTGCGAATGAACGGCAGCGCCGGAGCAAAGCGGACTTCGATATTATTTGATCCGACCTTGAGGAGTTTTTTTACGTCAAATTCCCAGAGCCGATACATGTTGTCCGTCTGCCCGACTTCAACGCCGTTGACGAGGACCGTGGCCAGCGTGTCGAGCCCCTCGCAGCGCAGGAGCAGATGTTTGCGCTGGAGCAAATCCTCCGTCACCTGGAATGACCGCCGGTAAGTCCAGCCCAGTTCGCTGATCCACTGGATTTTCTTTTCGTTGTCGCGATAGAACGGATCGGGAATCCGGTTGGCCGCCAGCAGATCGGTGTGGACGCAGCCGGGCACGGAGGCTGTAAACCAGTCGTTGCTGCCGCTGGCGGAAACCACCCACGCGCCGTTCAGGTCAATGCGGGTGTAATCCGGCTTCAAACCATCCCGGTCTGACGATGCGGAAAAAACTTTGGTGGAAAGAACGGCGGCAAGCAATAGAACGTTGATGGTTTTCATAGAACAAATATTTATGATTTGCGAAATAAATTACGGATGCTCCTGGGCCGTTGATTTGCCCACACCGCGCTCCATGAGCTTCTTCAGCTTGTCCAAGTGTTGCTCATAAACGCCGCGGGGTGACGCGTCCTGCTCTTTGCAGACCGCCGCCGCCATGCCCACGACCTCGCCCATCATGCCGCAGGTGCGCATCACGCGGGTCGCCCCCAGCGCTTCATGCGTCACGCTGATGTCGCGTCCCGCCATGAAAAGGTTAGTCACGTTGCGGCTGTAGAGGCAGCGATACGGCGCCCAATACGGGCCTTTGTAAGTGTAGCCTTTCTGGCCGACGGTGGCCTCGGAGATGAATTCCTCCCCCTCGTGTCCTTTCTGTGAACCCGGGTCGGGCAGATGCAAATCAATGCTCCACGAGCAGGGGAAACTGCCATCCACCCAAATCCGGTTGGTGCGAAAATCGTCGCCGGCCAAAACCACATCACCCAGCAAGCGGCGTGATTCGCGTTTGCCGGCGATAAAGGCAGCCCAGCCGAGTTTGTGGTTGGGGTAAAGCTTGTCCACATTCTTGAGCGTGTCCCAGGCGCCATACATGGCGCGGAAATTCTGGTCGCGCATCCACTCGACTTCGGAGATTGGGTCGCGCTTAAAACCGCTCTCCCAGAACCAGCCGCCCAGCGCGCTCAACCCCTTGCCATGTTTGCCGGCATAATTTGTCCGGCCAGGGAATGGCTTGTCGCTCAAATCCACCGCCCACGGGCAGCGCGGAAACGGCGCGGCCGTTTTCGTCAGATGCACGGTATGGTTGAGCGCATTGGTGTCCTTGCATTCGCACTTCAACAATTCCTTCGCTTCCGCTTCTCTGACGTTCCAGAGATTGCTGGCCCCCATGTGATCTTCCCGCGTCACCTCCGAATCCGCGCCAGCCAGGAAACCCACCGCGGCATCGCCGGTGCAATCCGCAAACCAGCGCGCCGTCAACCGCACCCGCTTGCCCGTGCGCGTGTGCTGCGCGACAACCGAGCGAATGACACCGTCGCGAGCCTCAACTCCATTCACGCGCTGCTCGGTAAGCAGGGTGATTTTCGGCTCACCTTGGACGACGGCGAGTTTGCGCTCGTCCGTATAAATGGCCGCTTCCTTCGCGTTGCTAACCTTATAGGGTTTTTCAATCATCAGTTCGCCCACCACGTCGCCGATGCGCGGAAAGGGTTTTTGATTGAGGTGCCCCTCCGGCCAGACGCGGACTTCGGAACTGCCATTGCCGCCGAGCACGGGACGATCCTGGACCAAGGCCACGGTCAAACCCAGCCGGGCGGCGGAGATGGCGGCGCTGGTTCCTGCAATGCCGCCGCCCACCACCACCAGATCATAATTGCCACCAGCTTCGGGCGACTCCGGGAAACCCAGCGTCTCGCGGCGAAACTTGGTCAACGCGGCCAGTTCGTTCGGCGGTTGCAATTGCGTGTCCGGGCAGAACAAAACCGCGTCGCAGCGGCCTTCAAAACCGGTGAGGTCGTGCAGCGCGATTTTCGCCGTCCCTTTCACCTTCACCGTTCCCCCATCCTGCCAATGCCAGTCCGCGCCCTCCGTGCCGAAGGTGGTGGCCAGCGGCTTGCCATTAATGAGCAGCTTGAACTTGCCGGGCGCACCGGGCGCTTTCCAAGGCGCGACCCAATCGCGCGTCCGCACCCAGACGCGATATTCTCCGGCAGAGGGGAATGTCACCGTCGTGACCGCATCCCGCACCGGTTCACCCAAACCATGCGCGAGCAAAAACGGCGACCCCATTTGATCCATGAACTGCTGATCCAAAACCCAGCCGCCAAAATCAGCAAACTGCTCGGTTTCCAGCAGAACATTGCCGGTCGCGGCCGAAGACAGCACCGCCGCATAACCGCCGGCGGGAGCAAGTGACAATTCCAAGGTTTCCGTCGCGTTGACCGATTGGAAATTTTCTTTCACGACTTCCGGTTTCGTTGCCGACTCCGGCGCATCGGCAAAGCTGCGGAGCGTCCATTTGCCCGCACCGAGGAATTTGAGCGGAACACGGATTTTCAACGCCTCACCGCCATTCATCGCCGCCAGCCACCAGCGATCACCCGAGCGGCGCGCGATAACGACATGGCCGGCAATCTCCGCCGACAACACCACCGTCTCATCCCAGACCGTCGGCAGACTGCGGTAAAATTCAATGCCCGCCGCGCCGCGATAATTCGCCGGGCTGTCGCAGAACACCGTCAGCGGACTCAAATAAATCACCGGCATGGCCAGTTGCCGCGCCCGGGTGCCCATCACCACCGCGGGCAAAGATTTCTGGTCAAACTGCGCTACGGTGCGATGGATGAATCCGCCGGGGGTAAAATCCATCGGCCCCAGCAACCCGCGCGTGAACGGCAGCGTCACGGTGTGCAGCGGCGTGCATTTTTCGCTAAACTTATTGTATTCGTTGCCCAGCACGCCTTCCTGCGTGATGTAGTTGGGATAAGTCCGATTCAACCCGGTGGCCTTGTAGGCACCGTGAAAATCAATCAACAATTTATAGCGTGCGGCGGTGCTGATGACTTTTTCATACCACGCCACCGTCTCCTGATTGTCGTTGTTCATGAAATCAATCTTCAACCCGGCGACGCCCCAGCTGGAAAACAACTTGCACGCCTTCTCGATGCCGTAGCGCTCGATGTCGTAGGAATGCAGCCACATGATCAGGCGGATGTTTTTCGACTTCGCGTGCGCCAGCAGTGCCGGCACATCCATCTCCGGCGAGGTCTTGGCGAAATCCACCGGCGGACAGGGCGGATTTTTACCATCGAGATTCAGCAAAATATTGTAGGACGTGCAGTTCACATACCACATCCAATCCACCAGTTGATAGGACCAGCCCATTTCGGCGGCAAAATCAACGAACTCCTTGTTGGCCTGCGTGTCGCCGCGCGAATAGACCCCCTGGTATTGCGGCAAATTCTTATTGAGGCCCGTCCACCACGGATCCCACGCCGAGACGCCCGGCTTGATCCACTTGATATTTGAAATTTGCGACGGCGTGGCGAGATTGGCGATCAAATCGGAATTCACGAGATCGCCCGCCGTGCGGCCGATCATCAAAACCCGCCACGGACTGACCCGCGGCACTTCCGACACCACGCAACCGCGACCATCGCCACGCGGCGCGAGCGTCACGCCCACGGTCGGTGAGCCCGTCCCAGTCACAAACATCCCCGCCCAATCGCGCAAATCCGATTCCGCCACCGCCACGTTGACCAGCGGAGTCTGAACCAGCAGCGGCAGGACGCTTTTGTAAGGTTCCGTTTTCCCGGCTTTTGTCTTCTCACTTTGCGGAATGGAACTGATTTTGCCTGCGGGATATTGATTCTCCGCGCAGTCGGACGGCTCGCCCGCCCAGCAGCGATGATCCCCGGCAAAGGCAAATTCCGTCAGCTCGCGGTTCAGGACGAACTTCCCGAGCTTGGAAGCTTTCGGCAAATCGTAGCGGAACGCCACGCCATCGTCGTAAACCCGGAAAATCACCGCATAACGGCGACCCGCTTCCTGCAAGGTCAGTTCAATCTGATTCCACTGGTCACGGACGGTGCGGCGCTTGCCGAAATTATTTTCCCAGGTGCCATCGTGGCGGGAAGCCTTGGCCTTTTCGATTTTGGCCGCCGGCCCGAGGGTCAGGCCCTCGGCAAATTCAAGCCCCAGCCGGGAGGCGTTCAGGAGCGGCTTGCCGTCCACCTCGATGCGATAACAAAGGCCGCCTTCATCGGAAATTTTGGCGATGATTTTTCCGTCAGGCGAACTGACCGACCGGTCTTCGGCAGCCAAAACGGTAAAACTGACAGCACAAGCTGCCGACAACAGGATTCGTTTAATCATAATCGTATTTGAACAAGGCGGTTCTTGGAAAAGTGAATTCTAGGCGGTTCTTTCACCGCCTCAAAGTCAAAAATAAAATCAGCACAACCGGCTTCAGCCAAAAAACCAGCCGCTTTATGTCAATGCTTCGCATCCGTGCGAAATGGCATGGCGGGCAAACCGCTGATGTTGGAAAAATTGCAGCCTTCCGGATTGTTGAAGAACGCATAGCGCACGGCCACCGGCTCGGCCACCTGCGGACTGGAGACCACCACCGTATCCCCCTCGATCCGCGCGGAAGCCGGGAAATATTTCCGATCCGCACCGGCAATGACGAAATGTTTCAGCGGCAGGCCGTTGAGGGATCTCAATCCCTTCGCAAAAACAAATTCCAAACGGATGGCCGAGCCTTCCACGGTCATGGAATCATAGACCGGCCCGCAGTATTCAACCGGTTTGCCATAGACCTTCGCCAGCGCCACGAGCGCCAGGCGGCGGCCGATTTCGCGTTTGTTTTTCGGATGCACGTCCTTGGCTTCGCCGATGTCGATGGCCACGGAAAGACCGCAGTTCGGCACGTCCCGGGCGGTGACGGCCTGCGCCTCGCGCAATTCGGCCCAGTCGGTGCCCAGCGCATTGCCCGCAATCCAGTTGGGCAACTGCTGGATGAGGAACGGGAAATCGGCCCCCCAGCAGGCGCGCCAGTCATAGATCATCAGCGACAGCAAGGTGCGATAGACCGAGGCCCGGCCGGCATCCTGTTCGCCCTGATACCAGAGCGCGCCCTTGAGGGCGAAGGGGGCGAGCGGCCGGATCATCCCGCCGAACAAGGCGCTCGAGGTGTGCGCGGCATCGCCCTTGGGCGAGGCCGGACGCGCCGCCAAAGCCGTCGGGGTCAGAGGGGGAAATTCCTTTTCCACTTTGACCAGCCAGTCATCGCCCGCAAATTTCGCCCCCAAATCCTGCAAGGCATATTCGATGCCCGGATTGCCCAGCGGGGTCTTGTCACCGGTGTTGACCACGAACCGCAGGGCCAGCACGTTCTTTCCCGCCTGGACCAGCCTGGCCGGCACGGTCGGATAGATATACCCGAAGTAAAACTCCGGCGCCTGCCTGCCAAATTCAAAAAAACTTCCGCCGTTCCAATACGCGGTCAGATATTGTTCATCCACGCGGCCGGGAAAAAGCCGGAGGTCTTTTTTGGCCGCCGCAGCGGGCAGCGTCATTTCCTTCCGCAGCCAGACGATGCCGCCGTTCGTCAAACCGATGTCGCGCCACCGGGCGTTGACCTTCATCTTCTTCCAGCCGGCCGCGGGCACATCGGATTTGTGCCAGCCGTTTTTCTCGCCCAGGTTTTCCGCGTCCACCCGGTCGTTCTCCTTCTCCCACGCGGCGATGGCGGCGGGGAAATTTTTGATCTGGGCCGGCAATTGATTCAGATTGGCAATCTGCTCTTCCGCCCGCGCCTTGAATTCCGGCGCGAGGTCGAGCGCGGCCTTGCTCGTCCAGCTTTCGGCCGAGGTGCCGCCCCAGGAGGAATTCAGCAATCCGATCGGCACCCCGATCTTCTTCTGCACCTCGCGCGCAAAATAAAATCCGGCGGCAGTGAAGTCGCCGATGGTTTGCGGCGCGCAGGTAATCCATTTGACCGCGGCATCATCCTGCGGTTCGACGGACGGCCGGTGCGGCACGAAACCCTGGCGGATAAGGGGGAGGTTTGCGTTCGTCAGATCACCGGCGTAAATCGTGCCTTTCAACGCATTCATCGAATACGCCATGTTGGACTGGCCGGAGCAGAGCCAGACATCGCCCACCAGCACGTCGGAAACCTTCACCCGCGAATCTTTGCCGGAGACGATCAGTTCGCGCGACTCGGCGCTGGCGGACAGGGAATCCAGCTTCAAGAACCATTTGCCTTGCGCATCGGCGATGACGGTTTTTCTCTGGCCGGCGAATTCCACGGCCACCGGCTCACCCGCGTCCGCCCAACCCCAGATGGCCACGGCGGCATCGCGCTGCAACACCATGTGATCCGAGAAAACTCCCGGCAAACGGACTTTGGCCTGGAGGGAAAGGGCGGAGGCCAGCAATACCAACAGGCATTGAAGCCGGTGACGGCTGAAGGTTTTCATAGAATGGTTTTGGGGGACGCCCCGGACGGCTCATGGTTTAGGCTGGTGCCCGGTCTTGTCTGAAAGCTGCTGACCGACCGCCTTGCCAATCGCCGGCGAACCGGGCGAAAGCCGGAAATCATTCTCGCGGGCGTTGACGAAAAGCGGGTCGGCCACAATCGTATTTTTTCCCGGAACCAGACTCGCCCCGTGCAGCAGGTTGTGGTCAATCGTGACGTAAGCCTGTCCCTTTGTCCGAATCTGGTTGCGGTTGTCGGCAAAAATATTGTTGCGGATGACGAAATTGCGGTTGGTGGGATTATCCGCCTCCACCAGCAAGCCGCTGTTTTCCCAGGCACTCCCGCCAAAGCCGCAGCGGACAACGGTATTTTGATGGACCGTCACATCTTGAACCGCCCCGTTCTTGAGATAGCCAGCCAGACGGATGCCCAGTCGCGGGCAATCATAAATCAGATTGTCATGAATGCTCACCCCGCGCGCAGTGCCGCCTTCTTCGCAGGCGACCACGATGCCCGACGCGCAGTGGTGAACGGTGTTGGCGTAGATCTCAATGTTATCAAGCTGCTTCATGTAGGCGTCGCAATAAATCCCCAGCCGGATCAGATCGCGAACCAGATTGTGATGCACCTTGCCATTGCGACAGGCGCTCTTGGTGTCAATCCCCTCGCCCCCGTTGTTGTTGTCTTCAGGCCGGTCGAAGACGGTGTTGTAGGCGACCTCGAAATTGCTGCAGGAAGCCATGGTGATGCATTCCTGGGTGTTCTTGATGGGAGTGCTTTTCGGGGCCGTGCAGGCGAGTTGAACGGAGTTGTTGAGGACCTGGACGTTGGTGCTGCTGCCGCAGAAGATGCCCGAGGCATAGGTGTTCTTGGTCGAGCAATTCCGCACAATGACATCCGTGCTCCCACGCACATAAATGCCAAACCAGTGCGAGTTGATGACCCGCAACCCGTCCAAAATAATCCAGCTCTTCTTGTTGATGGTGAAAACCCCGTCGCTGGACTTGGGCGGCAAATTCAATTGTCCGTCAATGATCACCTCGCCGCCCGGCTGGGCGCGGTAAAGAATCGGCGCAGTGGATGTTCCCGACTGGGCGGGGCGGATGATTTCAGCGGGCTGATAGGTGCCGGGTTTGATCCACACCGTATCGCCCGCCTTGGCCACCGCCGCCGCCCGGTTGATCGTCGCGAACGGACTTCCGGCCGTGCCGGCATTGGCGTCACTGCCGCCGGTGGCGACAAAATATTCCGCTGCCGTGGCAACCGACGTGAGAAGTGCCAACGCACCAATTACTATTCGGGCGGCGTGTGTCTTCATGTTTTAATAAACCTTGATTTGGTTTGCAACGGGCGTCATCACGGAGTTGACGCCGCCTCTGGCAACACTTCCGCACCGGTGATTTTGAACGTGTAAGCGTGATGACACGGAGCCCCATCCGGGGCGAGATCCGGCGTGGCGATGGTGAGCGTGTTGCCATGAAGGGATTTCTTCAGCACGCCCGGCACGCCGAGCATCGTCACCTTCGCGTCTTTGGAAACCTTAAGGTCGCGCAACACCAGCTTCTTCCCCGGCCAACCGGTGGTGATGGCGTAAAGCGCGTCCGGTTTCTGCGTGAAGAAAACCTGCTTCACCGCCACGCCGTTCTTGGGCTGCTGGCCGATTTGATCCATCAAATTATACTTCACCATGTATTCGCCGTATTCCTGCTTGGTCGGCTGACCCTCCGTCCACTGGCAGGTGCGCGCAGCGCAGCGCGAGCCGTAAATCGCCTCGCCATTGACCTTGAGCCAGTCGCCGATTTCCAGCAACCGCTGCTCCATCAGGGGCGGAATCGTGCCGTCCGCCGCCGGCCCGATATCCAACAGCAGATTGCCGCCGCGGCTGACGAGATCCGCCAGCACCAGGATGAATTCGCGCGAGGTCTTGTAATCATCAAAGCGTTCCGCGCGGTTCAAGCCGTAGGAGTGGGCCATGCCGCGGCTTTCTTCCCACGGATGCGAACCGTCTTTCATGCCCGCCGCGTATTCCGTCGTCCAATAGCCGCCATGTTTGTGCCGGCAATCCTTGCCCCAGCGGTCGTTCACCACGACTTCAGTTTTGCAGGATGATTCATTGAACAGCCACGCCAGCAACTCCTCACTCTTCCAATCCTTGGAGTGCAAGTCCCATTCGCCGTCGGCAAAAATGATGGCGGGCTGGTAGCGCGTGACGACGTCCTTGAACTGCGGCGTCATGTGCTGGGAAACATACGCGGCCTTGTTCGTCAGCCAGAGCGGGTTGAACCATTCATAAAGCGAGTAGTAGAAGCCGAACTTCAGGCCGCGTTCGCGCGTGGCGGCGGCAAGTTCCCCCATCAAATCACGTTTCGGGCCGGTCTCGACGGCATTCCACGGCCGCCCCCAGGCTTTGCTGGCCTCGGCGCTCGGCCAGAGCGCAAAACCCTCGTGATGCTTGGACGTAGGCACTACATATTTGATGCCGGAGCGGGCAAACAGATCGGCCCATTGCTTCGCGTCAAACAATTCGGCGGTGAAACGCGGGGCAAAATCTTTGTAGTCGAAATTCGCGCCGTAGTTTTTCGCATGAAAAGCCCGCCATGGTTCCCATTTGGGCTTACCTAGTTTGTTTATCGTGGCGTTGGTGAGCCGGTTCCAATACCACTCGGAATATTCGCCCGGCATGCCCCACGCCGGGACGGAATATAATCCCCAATGGATGAACACACCGAACTTGGCATCCTGAAACCACGCCGGCGTCGGCCGTTGATCCAGCGAGTGCCAGTTTGATTCGTAGGTTTTGTCGGCGGCAACGAGCAGTGAAGCGGCGCTGATGAGCGAGAACACGCCGACAATGATTTTGTTGATAGTTGTTTTCATGGATCAAGTGGAGGTGATGTTATTATTCGTTTTGAAAAAATTCACGCTCAATTTTCAGAAACCGGTGAAATTGGCGCGGCGGGCCAAGGACGACCCAACTTTCTCGAAAAAATCGCGACAAAGTTTCAAAACTTGTCAAAAATGAGGCATGACCCTTGGACTCCAGTTTTCTCAGTCATGCGCCGCAAGGCTATTCCTGACATGCGCATGTTTCTTGATGGCTTGCAGTTGTCAGGCAGCCTCGCCAGCAAACCCAACCACCTCGCAAACCATCCCCGCTGATGCCTGGGAAAATCCGCTGGTGTTTGAAGTCAACCGGATGCCGCCGCGCTCGATGACATGGCCGCACCCGACCGCCAAGTCCGCCGCCGCCGCGCCGGGCGCTTCCAGAAATTCTCCGTGGCTGCACGGCATCAGCGGCGACTGGAAGTTTTTCTGGGCCAATCATCCGGCGAAAAGTCCGGCCGGCTTTGAGTCGCCGGGCTTCGATGATCGCAACTGGAAAACCATTCCCGTGCCGGGCTGCGTGGAACTGTTCGGCTACGGCACGCCGCTTTACGTCAATTACGTTTACCCGTTCAAAGTTGATCCGCCGCACGTGATGGGCGAGCCGCCGGCGGACTGGACGTTTTTCGCCGACCGCAATCCGGCGAGCTCGTATCGCCGCTGGGTGGACGTGCCGAAGGACTGGACAAAGCAGCGCGTCTATCTCCACGTCGGCGCGGCGGGCTCGTGCCTGAAAGTCTGGGTCAACGGCCAATGCATCGGTTACAGCGAAGATTCGCGGCTGGCGGCGGAATTCGACATCAGCGCCGCCTTGCATCCGGGCAAAAACCTCGTCGCGCTCCAAGTGCTGCGTCATTCCGATGCGAGCTACCTCGAAGATCAGGACATCTGGCGCTTGAGCGGGATTTTCCGCGACGTTTTTCTGTTCACGCGCCCCAACGCGCATCTGTGGGATGTGGCGGTGGAATCTGACCTCGACGGCGCGTTGAGCCATGCCGCCGTCAAACTGCGCTGCCGGATTCGCAATAACAACAACGCGCCGACTGACTCGCTCGCCGTGCGGCTCACCTTGCGCGATCCGAACGGAAAACAAGTTTCCGGTTTCCAGATAGATTCGCCGTTGACGAATGCGCTCGCGGCGGGAAATGAAATCGATTTGTTGTCCGCGCCGCAAATTCTTCACGCGCCGCTGAAATGGTCGTTCGAAAATCCCGCGCTCTACACGGCCGTGGTTGAATTATTGCACGCGGGCAAAACGATTGAAGCCGTGGCGATGCGGATTGGCTTTCGAAAAGTGGAACTCAAGGACCAAGAATTCACGCTCAACGGTCGTGCGTTGAAAATTCGCGGCGTCAACCGTCACGATTGGGATCCCGTCATGGGCTACGTTGTGGACGAGGCGACCATGCGCAAGGACATCCGCATGATGAAACAGGCCAATCTCAATGCCGTTCGCACCTCGCATTATCCGAACGATCCGCGCTTCGTGGAGTTGTGCGACGAGATGGGGCTGATGGTTTTGAGCGAGGCGAATCTGGAGTCGCACGGACTATCGTATCACAAGTGTGTTTTGCCCGGTGATTTGCCGGAGTGGCAGCCCGCCTCCATCGAGCGGATGCGGCGGCTCGTCATCCGCGAGCGCAGTCACCCGAGCGTCGTAATGTGGTCGCTCGGCAACGAGGCGGGTTACGGCAAAGCCCTCGAGCGCATGGCGGCGGAAACACGCCGGCTCGATTGCGAGCATCGACCCATTCAATACGCCGATATGAACGCGCCGTGCGACGTGGACAGCCAAACCTATCCGACGCCCGAATGGCTTGAACAGCATCTGCTCGGCAAAGCCGTACGCAAAGGTGAGCGGAACGAAATTGCCGGGTTGCGTCAGCACGGTCGCTATCCGTCGGGCAAACCGTTCCTTATGAATGAATACGCGTGGGGCGGCGGCAACAATCTCGGCAACTATCGGGATTATTGGGACGTTATCGAACGCAATCCGATGCTCATCGGCGGATTCATCTGGGACTGGGCCGACAAAGGTCTCGCCACTTCGCTCGTCAGCAATAAGACCGTTCCCTTTCTCGCTCTGAAATACAAATCTGCAATTCCAGCTTTTTACGCCATCGGAGGTGATTATGGTGACAAGCCTAATGACACCCTTTTTGTGCTGAACGGATTGCTGGAATCAGACCGAACTCCCAAGCCGCAATATTTTGATGTCGCCAAAGTAAACCAGCCCATCCGGGTGAGCGCGGCCGACCTGGCGCACGGAATTATCCGCATCGAGAATCGTCATGCCTTCACGGACCTCAACAACTTCTGCGCGACTTGGGGATGGAGTGACAACGGAGTCGTGGTGGCGAAAGGAAAACTTCCGGACTTGCAATGCGCGGCGGGCGAAGCTTGCGAAGTCACCGTGCCGCAAGCGCCGGCGGGCAGCGGCTATGAGCGTCATCTCACCGTGCGTTTTGCGCTCGCAAAGCCGACGGCGTGGGCTGACGCGGGATTTGTCGTCGCGTGGGAACAATTGGCACTCGATGCCGCTCCAAAATTGCGTGCGACCGAATTGACGCCCGGCCAGTTGATCGTTGAGGTGACCGATCAGACAATTACCGTCCACAACTCCGTGTTCGCCGCGCGCATCGGCAAGCAGAGCGGGATGATTAAAAGCCTGCGCTACCACGGCCGCGAACTGCTGACGAATCCCCTGCGACTTTGCTTCTGGCGGCCGCCGGTGACAAATGATCGCGGCTGGAAAATGCCGGACGTTCTCAGCGCGTGGCGGAATGCGGGCGAACAGGCCGTGGCCACGAATGTTACGGCCATCAAAAACACGGATGGCACCGTGACCATCAGCGCCGAGGTGAAAATCCCCGTCGCGTCCAGCCATGCGACGCTGAAATACCAAATTGATGCGGTTGGGAAAATCATCGTCAGCGCATCGGTCACCCCTTCACCGCTGGGCCAATCAGCGCCGAAGAACGAGATCCCGCGCATCGGCATGCGATGCGGTTTGGTTTCGGAATTGCATAGCATCGAATGGTTCGGACTTGGGCCGGACGAAAGTTACGCCGACCGCAAAGATTCGGTGACTTTCGGAGATTTCGATGCAGATGCGCTGACTTGGAATCACAATTATTTGCCACCGCAGGAAACCGGCCATCGCAGCGAAGTGCGCCACGCAAGTTTCACTGCGCCGGACGGTCACGGTTTGAAGGTGCGCGCCATCGGCGCTCCGTTTGGTTTTAATCTCTGGCCGTGGACAGCGGCAGATTTAGAAAACACCACGCATCCGTATCTATTGAAGCCGCGCGATTTTCTCACGCTCACGATTGATTCGGCGCAGATGGGCCTCGGCGGGGTGCAAGGTTGGGGAGCCCGCCCGCTCAATAAATATCTGCTGCCGGCGGATAAAATTTATCAGTTTGCCTTCGCCCTTGAACCATTGAACAGTAAACGCAATCCAAAACCATGAGCCAAATCAATCGTCGTCAATTCCTCGTGTTGAGCGGCAGTTCGCTGCTGGCCACGCAATTCACCATGCTGGGTGCAAGCAACGAGAAGGAATCCATTCAGGCCGAGGTGTGCGTCTATGGCGCGAACGCGAGCGGCATCATGGCGGCGGTGTCGGCAGCGCGCGAAGGCGCGAGCGTGGTCATCATCGAACCCTCGCGCTGGCTGGGCGGCATGACGGGCGGCGGGTTGATGCACATTGACTGGGGGCGCGAACAGGCGGTCGGCGGCTCGGCGCGTCCGATTCTGAAATGCGATTACAATGATGCGCAGTATCGACAGGCATTTGCGGCGCTGCTTAAAGAACATTCCATTCCCGTAATCTACGAGCATCGAGTCGCGTCCGTGCAGCGCGAGGGAACAGTTATTCGAAGCATCACGCTCGATTTTGCACCGCCGGATAAAATGGGCTGTCCGGCTGCGGACGCGAAGACACGCGCGGCGCGGCGCGTCTCGGCGAAAGTTTTCATCGATTGCAGTTACGAAGGCGACCTCATGGCGCGGGCGGGGGTGGCTTATACTTTTGGCCGCGAGTCGCGGGAGGCCTATGGCGAATCGCTCGCGGGGGCGCAAGCCAGCATGTCGGTGTATGACATTGATCCGTATGTCAAACCCGGCGATTCGAAAAGCGGCTTGCTGCCGATGCTGCAGGACGTGCAGATGCAGCCCGAAGGCGGCGCGGATAAACTCACCATGGGCTACGGTTTTCGCTGGAAGATGCTCGAGGAAGGAGATCGGCTGCCGCTCAACCCGCCGGACGATTATGACCCGCGCACCTTCGAGATGTATCGCCGGGGCTTTCAAAACAAGGCCAAAATTGATTACGGACGGCGCATGAGAAAACTCGGGGTGTTCGAGGGCTGCGGCGGCCGCATCCATTCGGTTGGCGCCGGCAACCTCGCCCGGGCATTGCTCGCGCCGACGAACTATGGCAGCAACGCCGGTTATCCCGACGGCGATTACGCGACACGTGCGCGCATCTGGAAAGGGGAACAGAATTTCATGGCCGGCATGACGCAATTCCTCCGCACCGATCCGTCCGTGCCGGCGAAGTTGAAGGAACTCGCGCTCAAGATTGGTTTTCAACCGGGCGTCTTTGATGACACCGGCGGCTGGCCGCATCAACTTTATGTGCGCGAGGCCCGCCGCATGAAATCCGCCTATGTCGTCACCCAGAAAGATATGGCCGGCGAAACGAATCCCAACGATTCCATCGGCCTCGCGTCCTACGGCGTGGATGAATGGCCTTACGCAACGCACGTGGTCAACGGCAAGGTGGCGCTGCAAGGCGGCTTCTTCTCGATGCTTTACCTCGAAGAAGCGCACAAAGGCATCTACAAAATTCCGTATCGCGCGATCACGCCAAAGCAGGATGAATGCACGAATCTCTTCGTCCCGGTCTGCGTCTCCGCCAGTCACATTGCGATGACCTCCATCCGCATGGAACCGGTTTGGATGATTCTCGGCGAATCCGCCGGGGTCGCAGCAGCGATGGCGGTGAAGGACAAACTTCCTGTGCAGAAAGTCAATTGTGCCGGGCTGCGGCAAAAACTTTTGAATCTTAACCAACGGCTTGAGCGTCCGGTCTGATAACACAATGAACACAAAACAAATTTTCCCACTGCTGGCCGGCCTGTTTCTGGCCGGAATTTCGAATGCGGTTGAACCGACGACGCCAACCGCGTCGCTGCCCACGCTCTTCAAGTGGGCGGATGCCACGCGGCTTGAACGGCCCTTTTCGAAAGACCCCAGCGTGATCCGTTTTGGCGGGCGATACCTGATGTATTTTTCGCTGCCACCGTTCGCCACCAATCTCGCGCCGGCCAATGCACCGCGCGGCTGGTCCATCGGTATCGCGCAAAGCACAAACCTGGTAGATTGGACCAAGATCGGCGAATTGTGGCCGGCGCAGGAGTGTGACCGGAAGGGACTTTGCGCGCCGGGAGCCATCGTATTGAAAGGCAAAGTGCATCTATTTTACCAGACCTACGGAAATTTTCCCAAGGACGCGATCTGCCACGCCGTTTCGGACGATGGCATCAACTTTCAACGCGATGAATCCAATCCGGTTTTCCATCCCACTGGCGATTGGAACAACGGACGCGCGATTGACGCGGAAGTTTTTCCCGATGGCGACCGGCTGCTGCTGTATTTCGCCACGCGCGATTCGACGGGAAAGACTCAGGAATTGGGCGTAGCTTCCGCGCCGTTAAAATCTGATTTCAGCCGCACCAACTGGATCCAGCTTGGCGACCAGCCGATTTTGAAGCCCGAACTGCAATGGGAAACCAAATGTATTGAAGCGCCCACGCTCGTGCGGCGGGGAAAAACCCTCGTGATGTTTTATGCCGGTGGCTTCAACAACGACCCGCAGCAGATCGGCGTTGCCACCAGCACCGACGGGGTGAACTGGACGCGCTCATCCGATGTGCCGCTGCTGCCAAATGGCGCACCGGGCGAATGGAATTCCAGTGAAAGCGGACATCCGGGATTTTTTGCCGACGAGAACGGCCGGAGCTATCTGTTTTTCCAGGCCAACAACGACCACGGGAAAACCTGGCTGCTTTCCGGCGTGGAACTGGAATGGAGCGGCAGCACCCCGAAACTCAAACACCAATCAAACCAAAAATGATTTCGACCAAATACTTTTGCCGACGGGGATGCGTCTGCGCTTCGCTGCTGATCGCCAGCTGCGGTTTCGCGACGGAACATTTTTTCACGCCGCCGGAATCGCCATTCATCACCGACACCAAGGAAACCATCGGCACGCTCAATATTTCCGCCGGACCGGTGGAAAGCGCGCAGTCGCAGATTGATTCGGCGCGCCAAGCCAGAGCCGACGCGGTTTTGGTCATCCATATCACCGGCAAGCTGCTGGTCGCCAACACGCCGCTGAGGCTTGGCTCGCACATGTGCCTGCTGCTCGATGAAGGCGGAAGCATCGCCGCCAAACCCGATGCCGCCGCCCAAAGCCTCGTGCAGATTAACGAGGCGGAGTTTGTCTCGATTTCCTCCGCCGGACCAGATCGCGGAGTGCTGGATGGACAGGGGCGGGCGCTGGCCGGCATCGCCGTGAGCGGGAGCGGCAAGGTGAATATTGACAATCTTTCGATTCGCGGCTGCGGAGTTTCCGCCATCACTTACACCGGTCGGGATGCGCAAGCGGTGAATGATGCCGGAAGCATCACGCGCTGCCTGGTTCAGGATTGTGGCGATGGTTTGCTGGTGACGAAAACGGCTGGCTTCATGTGCCTGGACAATGTTTTCCACAACAATCGCCGCACGGCCATCAGCATCAACTCCCCCCGGAGCATCGTTGCCGGCAATGATTCAATCCGGAACAAAAACGGCGTGGTCAGCGCCAGCAATCATGGCGTGATTGCACGCAACTTTTTTGAAGACAATGACATGAGCCTGAATCTGGAAACCGGCAGCACAGCAAATCTCGTCACCGGCAATCGCAGCCTGGGCAAAGGTGGCGCAGTATCGGTCAGCGGGCGGAACAACCGGATTTATGCAAACGCATTTACCGTTTCGACAGCGACTATGCGAGGCGGTGAAAATAATTTGTTCGTGAATAATGCCGGATTGAAATCAGCCGCAACCACAGGCGGGCCCATCATTTTCAACCCGCCCACCTCGACCAATCCCCACTCCAACAACGTCATTGTTCCCGGAATGGGCCGCTTCGATCTGGCGATTCCAGGTGCGACCAACAAATACCAGCCGGCCGATCTGGCGGCGGCGCGGGACGGCTTGCGCCGCGCCCGGGCGGAACATCCAAACGATATCATCGTGCTCTGGCTGCGCGGATATTACCTCTCGCACGAACCGGCAGGCTTGGAGCTGCCCGCCAACACTTGCGTCATTCTGGACGGGTCAATTCGCGCAGATCTCGGCACCGCGCCCGATCCCGCTTTTGACAAGAAAGCCCCGCTCACACAGGTGGTGCGACTGGCGCCCGATGGCTATTGCTCTTTTTCCGGCGGGACACTGGATGGCGGGCGACAGGCGTTTCATGGCATTGTTGCCACGAGCGCCAGCTGCGCGCTCGTTGATGGCGTGGATATCCGGGGCGCGGTTCGCGACGGCATCCACACAAAAGGCCGCGGGGCAAAATCGCCGCTATTCATCAATGGCTGCAGCGTTTCCGCGAACGGCGGGCGCGGGATCTGGCTGCATGTCGCCGGCGATGTTCACGCGCTGAACAATGTCTGTTCGGGCAACAATCAGGATGGGATCGATGTCGACGCCTTTGCAACGGACTGCACGGTGCTCTTCAACACCTCCGCCGGAAATCGCCGGCATGGGGTCTTTGTCGAGGAGGCGGTCATAAACAACATTGTGTTCGCCAATGAGTTATTGGGAAACAACCGGTCCGGAGTTCATGTCTGGAATGAAGAGGTTCCAGGCAATACCGGCCAAAACGTCATCGCCGCAAACCTGTGCCGGGGAAACGTAAAAGGCGTCAGCGTGGGCGGCCGGGCGGCAAACCGGACCGCCGGCGGGAACCTGCTTTTTAACAATGTCGGCCTGGGCAACCGCGATTTCGGATTAGCCACGGGAAACTCCCACGCCAACGGAAATTACTTTTCGCAATCTGTCCTCCGCGGCAATGGACAAGAAATTGGCGCCTATAAAAACACGCCTTTTATCTTTTCCACACCAGCCAAACAATGAAGATTGCCTGCCCGAGTCGGTTAATTTTTATAAACGCTATGAACATCCGCAGCCGATTGATATTAACAACCGCGGCCTCCCTTCTGCTTTCAATTGCACCGGCCAGGCCGGAAGAATTGCCACGGCCGGAGATATGGGGAATCGCGAAGGCGACTTTTTTGGTGAGCGATTTCAACATGGCCCGCGACTATTACGGACGATTCCTGGGATTTACCGAGGCATTCTCCTATGACAGCGAGCGGGGCAAAATTCTCTCCTTCAAGATCAATGACCGGCAATTCATGGAATTCATCGAGGATCCGCAGGCCAAGGCAAAAGAGCGGCTCGTCTCCTTTTCGTTCGAGACGGAAAGCGTGGAGCAGATGCGGCAGTATCTGAAACAGCACGGCCAGAAAGTTCCGGACCAGACCGCCATTGATGGCGCCGGCAACGAGGTGTTTCGGATTGATGACCCGGCCGGAAATCCGATCGAGTTCATTCACTTTGGCACCAACGGGCTGCATAATAAGTCACAAGGAAAGTTTCTGTCGGAGCAACGGATTTCAAAGCGCATCCATCATGTCGGTTTGTATTCAGACAAAATCGTCGATGACGACCCTTTTTATGCCGGCATCTTGAAGTTCGTCGAGCTCGTGCGCTTTCCCGATGACCGAAAAGCTCCGCCCACGCTCCTTTATTTGGGCATGGGGACTTGTGTCGAGAACATAGAATTCTCGTCGCCGGGAACCAAAAATTTTGCCCATGCCTGCTTTCTCGCCGAGGACATGCAGCAGACGGTTTATACCCTGAAGGAACGGAAGGTGAACGAGACGTTCGCCAAGCCCATGATCGGCCGGGGCAAGCGGTGGCTGCTGAACATCAAGAATCCAGATAACACCCGAATTGAATTTACGGAAGCCCACACCGTGCGTTAATACTCAAACCCACAACCCTGACAACCATCATGCAAAACAAAAAAATCACGCGCCGGGACCTGATCAAGGGAACCATTGGAGCCGGCATGCTTCTGGCCGGGAGTCAGATGGCACAGGCCATTGCATTGATTGAAAAATCCACCGGCAAAACCAGCTACAACGCCAAGGGATTGCCCACAACGATTTTGGGCAAGACGGGCGTCCGGATTCCCCGGATTGCCGTCGGGCTGGGCAGCCGCTTCTGCAACCTGGAAAAAGACGAGGACGCTTTCAAAGTATTGAATCATGCCCTGGACAACGGTTTGTATTATTGGGATACGGCCTGCGACTATGAGAACAAGAAACTGGGCTTCACCAGCGAGGGCCGGATTGGCGAGGTGCTCAAAACGCGCCGGAAAGAAGTGTTCATTTGCACCAAAGTGGACAGCCGCGACCCCGACGAAGCCAAACGCCAGATTGAAAGAAGCCTGAAACGACTGCAAACCGACCACCTCGATATCCTGAAAATCCACGATGTAAAGTCAGTCGAGGATGTGGCGAAGGTAAGTGAAAAAGGCAACTTAATAGACATCGTGCACCAGATGAAGGAGCAAGGAGTGGCGCGCTTTATTGGTTTCAGCGGTCATGCCAACGCGGAAGCTTTGAAATCCATGGCCGACCGGGGCGACTTTGACACGATGCTCATGGCCTTGAACCACTATAACCAGTCCAAGAATCCGCAACCACGGCAGGCACTGGTTCTGCCGGCGGCAAAGGCCAAAGGCTTGGGCGTGATGGTGATGAAAACGGTGCGACCGCGTGAGAACATTAAAAATCTCGATCCGAATGAACTGGTCCGATACGCGCTGTCTTTAAGCGGTCCCGACGGGATTCTCTTGGGCATGGAAAGCGTGGCCGTGATCGATTCCAACTTGAAGACTTTAAGAACCTTTAAGCCGCTAGAAGAACAACGCATGAAGGAGCTGGCACTGGATCTATCCCCGTTTTACCGGCACGAAAATCTTCCGTGGATGAAATTCGGCTATCGTGACGGGAAGTGGTCTTAAATCCACGCGACCCGTTCTGTCATCAGCAAAGGCTCAAGGGCTGACCCGGGTATTGCCGGGGCTCAAGCGATAGGAGCCGGCTTCACCTTGGAAATAAGCCACCCCCTCTTCGGAGGAAACCGTGACAGTGCCACTGGGCTTGCCATTGCGCTCGATGCTCCAACTGCCGGCTTTGAGGTCGGCAACCAAAATACCGGGCTTGCCGCCACCGGCAAAGCTGAAGGAGATCGGCGACGACGAGCGGTCGCGCGCCTTGGCAAACAACACCACCCGATCCGCCAGACGCAGTCCCGCATGCGTGCCGGATTCGATCCGTTCAACCGCCAGGGCGGGCACATCCGGGGTGTGGTCGCCCACTTGCAGCACGTTTAGAAAGCAATCCGTTTCCCGCGCGGTTTTCGGGGACACCTCAATCCGCCAGCCGCCGCCCTCATTGTTGCCTTCGGGCCGGAGGAGAGCCAAATAGTTTGTTCCATCAACCCATCCCTCTTTTCCGGGGCCGCCAATACTCGTGATTGTGGTATCGGAGGCTTCCGGCAGAAGGGTGTCAACCGTGAGTTTGCCGGTGTAGCCGGGGCGGGTGTCCTTAAAGACGGCATGATTGCCTTTGATTTCCGGCGGTTCAAGTCCATGCAACAGCCACGTCTTGCGGAAGCCCGGGTTGGAGGAAACCACGCGGTCAAAAACAATCAGTGCGGCCGGATGATCGGCCTGCTTCAGATTCAGAAAGACAAAGCTGCGTTCGTAGGCCTTGATTTTTTCCGAATAAGCCTTGGTCAGGTCACCTTTGAGATAGGTATAGTCCGGCTGGTTCGCATCAGGGCCAAAACCATGTCCCAGCACCCGGCTGATGCGATGCCCGTTGGCCGGGTTCATGAGGTCGGAGTGTTCTTTAGGCTCGAGCCGGAATTGCTGCCCCCCATCATTGGCCCGGCTGCCAAATTTTTCGGCCGGGTCAAAAATCGTCACCACATTGTGGGCAATGGAACGTTTGTTGTAATTGAAGTCGTAATCACTCCCGTAACCGGTGCCACCATCGTTCCCCTGCGTTTTCGCCGTGATGATTTTCGCCTGGTAATATCCCGAGTCGTTGGCCAGCGTGCCCCGATAATATATCTGGAAGGCTCCGGCATCGAGGTGCTGATGGTTGCCAAAATTCCATTCGTTGATCTTCATTTCCGCAACCACGGCGGGGGATTTGAGCCCCAGCTCCCAATCGGTCCGGGCAATCATCCGGCCCATGGGAGGCGGAAAATAATGGGACAGCGGCAGTTCATCAAATGGACGCGGAGCCAGTTCTGGATGGTTGAAGACCAGAATCTCGACCGGATTCAACGCCTGATTTTTTGATGAATGCGTGGGGGCCAGTCCGGACAATTCGCGCATCGCCTCGTTCTTGTAATAGGGATCATTGAAATAATTGGCGGCCAGGAAAAACGTCCGGGCTGGCTCCACATAATAAGTCCCCAGCCGGTTATTGTTGATGTGGGTGTCGCCATCGCGCAGCACCTGTCCGTCCGCGCGGCGGGCATACAAGGTCCAATACATGAAATAATGCTGGTCGGGACCAAAGACTTGAGGGAGGCCCATGCGGTCGAATATCCAGGTCGCCAGCATTTCCCACTGGCCACGATAGTTGACGTAGTGGCTCCCCTGCGAATGCATGTGGGCGAGATAAAGAAATTTTTTGGTTTCCACCATCCGCGAGAAGAAGCGTCCGGCCACCATCTTATAAATCTCCGGATGCTCATCAAACATGGCGATTCCGGCTGACATCAGATCCCGCAGAATCTGCCCTTCCGGCCCGTGGCCGACGACGTTGCCCTGCTTGACCGGCGGCCAGCCGACTTCCATCAGACCGGCAAAGTGGATGACGGCCTGATAAAAGATTTCCCGATCTTCGGCCGTCAGCAACGGATAACACCAATCATAAACCGCCCCAATCGTGAAAACGGTTTGTCCGGCATTATCGTAGTCGGTGGTGGGGAAGACGGCGGTTTTGATGTAGTTGCGCATCGCGGCAATGGACTTGCGCCCATTGACCCGGTTTCCGCGCAAGGCAAAATCAAAAGCATGGCTCTCGATGATGGCGAGAACAGAGGAATCGGCATTGATTCCCTTCCCGTCCGCCGGCTTGGGCAGCAGACCGTCGGTTCCCTTGCTCAGATTTTGAAGCTGGGCCTGCCACGCCTGGGAATTCTGTTCCTTCGCAGTGTTCGCAAGCAGGCGCGGCAATTCCTTGGTCGTAAAGTAAACGCGCGGATGTCCGGCGGGCAGATAAAATGGCGGAGCGGGATAATCTGAAACTTTTGGTTCGGCAGCCAATCCAGTTGAGCAGATATCGGCAACCAACCACAAAACGCAAACGAGCAAAAACGTTGTTTTCATTGCGAGCGATAAAATAACTATGCGATCAACATAAATGAATAAACCGCAGTTGAGAAGAAGAGTTGGAAATTCGCTGCCGGCACAGGGTGAAGCGGCTGGAATCACCCCACGTTCCACGACTCCCGACAGCCTTTCTCACCGGACTGATTCGTCTTGCCAGTCAAACGTCACCGTTCGCGATCCCACGCTGAAGACCCAACGGGTGCCAGATTGTTTGAGGCGCACTGCGACCGGCTTTTTCAAAGCCCCACACCAGGAAAAGGCCACGGCATTTTTCCATGCGGCCGAATCGCACTGCAAGCGGATCGTTTCCATAACAAAGGGTTTTGTGTCGATGCTGCGATTTTGGCCGGCGATAACTTCAGATGAGAGCGTTACCCCTTCGGGCGTGAGCGGATCCACTCGCAACACCGCAGCAGGACCGCGGGACAAAAACGCGGAGCCATCCCGCTCCCGGGCAGCCTGCTCAGGGTGGAAGCGAAGTTCAAGCTGCGCCTTCTTTTCGAGCGCGATATCGTCGATAACAATCAGAACGTCCGGCTTTATAAAAAGCATATGCCGGCGATAACGCGTAAGGCCCAACCCGGCGGGATAAGCCTTTTCGGCTTCGCCGGTCATCACATCCAGCGTCGGATTAGAAGTCGCCCTGGTAATGTGCGCTTCCGCGCGGGCCTGGAGACAGGCATTCCCATCAAACCACATCTTTCCTTCTCCCACCTGGCCAGCGCCATTGACGAGCAGAGTGTTTTGCTGCGCGGTCCATTTCCAACGATAGCCGTCATTGCGAATAAGCCAATCACCGGCGCCAAAGAGGCTGAAATGGTTCGCGTCTGGATGAACATGCCCGCCGCCGGGATCCTTTGCGAAATCCCGAAACGCCTTGTGACCGATAAACGGACCGCTCTTAAACACCACCAAGGACTCGTCGCCGGACCAGTCGCTGCGCGCAGAAACGATTTCCATGTCGCTAAAGTGCCGCAAGGTAGGAAGCTCATTGGGCGAAAGCGGCACAATGGCAGGATCAAAGAAAATCAGGTTCAGCCACGGCGCAGCATTATTGTCAGCTTTAATAGCATTCAATTCAGCGGCGAGCCACTGTGCATGACCGTCGCGATACTCGTGAGCCAGCGCGCGCAGCAAATAATCCGGGCCATAGGCATAACCAGCGCGCGGGCCATCGGCAAAATCCACGACGCAGTTGGTCCGTGTCATCGAATGACGCGGCAAACTGAGGTAAAGGCGATAATCCGCCGTGTTGCGCCACCATGGATGGTCATAGAAATTCACGCCCAGTTGCTCTCGGGCAAGCCACATGAACTTGAGCAGGTATTCCACGCCATAGCTCCAATACCCCACCCCCTCGTGGCTGGCACCATCGGGACCAAGCGCCTCGTGCGTGCGCCGCCACTTATCAAGCGTGATGGCAACCCATCCGCGCGCGGCAGGAACTTCGTCCTGAATGGCCAAGCCCGCCGCTGCCAGACCGCAGGCATCCACCCACAGATGATTTTGCAGAAAGTTGCGACGCCCGGAAACCTCGGCTGCCATGGCCGCGCCCCGCCGTTCGAGCGTGGCGCGGATGGTGCGGACCGTCTCGTCATCAAGATCGGCATGGCACCAATCATAAATCATCGCCAGGCCAAAAAGCTGGTGACCCGCCGCGAGGTCGTGGCCGTCACGTTTGCCAAGGCCCCACGTCGGATAGCTGCAGGAAGCGAGCGCCCACGCGCGCGCCGCATCGAGATAAGACCGCTTGCCGGAAAGCTTCCACGCCATCGCCAGAGTCGGCATCGCGTTGCCCACCTCGCGCTGCCAGAGCTGCTCGTCGCCGCTGCCATCGTCCCCGGCACGGTATTTCGGCGTGCCATGCCGCACCGCGGCATCGGCCGTGGCAAGCAGGTTGGACCAAAGCATCGCGTGCGTGGTATTGATCGCCCCCCGCAGCACATCGAGCTTCTGAGCATTGATGAAAAGACGCGGACGCAGATTCTCCCCGGTGATGGAAACGGCTGAAGGCGCAATGACAGCGCACCTCGTTGCCACTGGGGCAAGCAACATGACTGCGAAACAGATGGTGAGTTTTTGGAATAACATTTAAAACCTATAAATGACTTTGAGAATGACATTAAAAGTAAAAGTTATACAAGTGCATGTTCAAAGAATCAACCGTTCTGAATGCCGATCGGAATCGTTATCACGTAATCGGCACGTTTTCGTTTTTATAGAATGGGTTGGGGGAAAATTACATTTTTCCCTCAGGCGGTAAAGTTTTTGTATCCTTTTCCCGCCAATAGCATCTCATTAGGCATGAGACCCATCATCTGGCTGGCGATTGCGGCCATTTCCTTGTCAGCAATCACGACTTTTGCGCAGAAAAAACCGACGCAGGAGATTGATTACATCTATCCCGCTGGCGGGGTGCCCGGCACGACCTTCAGCGCAGTCATCGGCGGACAAAAACTCGCCGGCATCAATGACTTTGCCATTTATCTAGATGACCATTTCATCGGGGGAATGAACTCCAAGGATGAGAAATTGCTGGATGCGGAATTAAACAAGATTCAGGAAAAAACCAAACGCGGCGAGAAGCTCACAGCCGCTGATCACGCCCGGATCGAAATCATCAAGCAAAAGCTAAAACAGTTCGACCGCAATAACGCCAAAAAAAAGAATAACAACATAAACAATAAGTTTGTGTCGGTTCAACTGACACTCCCCGCCAACCTCACCCCCGGCGACCATGCGCTGCGCGTCAAGACGCCCAATGGTTTTTCCGCCCCGTTCAAGTTCTGTGTCGGGCTGATTCCGGAAACCACCAAAGGGTATTGGGTGACTCCGCCCAAAAAACCTAAAGATGGCCAGGTCAAATTGCCGCCGCCCTATGAGGCCGCCGTCAAACTTCCCGCCACCATCAATGGGCAAAGTGCTCCGGCTGGACACGACCGCTATCGCTTTTGGGCCCAAAAGGGTAAACACCTCATCATTGCGGTGGCGGCGCGGGATTTGATTCCTTATCTGGCCGACGCAGTGCCGGGTTGGTTTGAAGCGATGCTGGTCATTTACGACGCCCAGGGCAAAGAGGTGGCTACCGCTGAACGCTACCGGTTTCGTCCCGATCCAGTCCTCCATTTTGAAGTGCCGGCGGATGGCAACTACACGGTGGAGATTCATGATTCGCTCTATCGTGGCCGTGAAGATTTCATTTATCGCCTCACCATCGCTGAATTGCCCTTTGTCACCAGTGTCTTCCCTTTAGGTGGCAAGAAGGGTGAGAAGACACCAATCACACTAACCGGCTGGAATCTGGCCGTGAAACAATTGACGCTGGATAATTCTGCCGCTGACACTGGTATCTCGGTGGTGCCGGGGAGCTTTTATAATGCCGTTCCGTTCGCGGTGGATGATTTGCCGGAAAGTTTTGAGCGCGAACCCAATGATTCACGAGACACTGCTCAAGCCGTTACCCTACCGATTTTAATCAACGGGCATATTGGCAAGCCGGAAGAACAGGATGTTTACCAGTTCGAAGGCCGGGCGGGACAGCTGGTGGTCGCAGAGGTATTCGCCCGCAGATTGGATTCACCATTGGATTCGCTGGTTCGACTGACGGACATAGACGGGAAGCAACTGGCCTTAAATGATGACTTTGATGACAAAGGGGCCGGCCTAGAAACCCACCATGCTGATTCCTATCTCACCGCCACATTACCGGCAGCAGGCAAGTATTTTATCCACATCACTGACACCCAAAGCAAGGGTGGGCCGGACTATGCCTACCGGCTGCGAATCAGCGATCCGAGACCAGACTTTGCTTTGCGGGTGGTGCCTTCGAGCATTGACATGCGCGCTGGAAAGAGTGCACCACTGGAGGTTTATGCGCTCAGGCGGGATGGTTTTACCAACGCCATTGACCTGACTTTGAAGGATGCGCCGAAGGGCTTTTCTTTGAGCAGTGGGCGAATTGGAGAAAATCAGGACAAGGCCAAAGTGACCTTGAATGCCCCATCAGAACCGAGCAGCAAGCCGATTAATCTCGTGCTGACAGGTCAGGCAACGGTTGCCGGACATTCCTTGGAGCACAAAGCGATACCGGCGCAAGACATGATGCAGGCATTCTTTTACCGGCATCTGGCACCGGCGAAAGAATTGTCGGTGATGGTCTCGGGGAACGCGCGTCCAGGCAGGAAGAAGTGAGCACGGCGAACAATGGGACGAAAACAGATAATTACGGTCAGGGCGCGGAGCGTGAGTAATTTGTGTGAGAGGATGTGTGGGTATGAGTGATTGGCCCCCACAAGTTATTCCATATTTGATGAGACATTTTCCGGTGGTTTCGGCTTGTCTGTTTCGTCAAGGTTCCGGTGGAAGGATGACGTAGCCGGACCGGAACCGGAACCTTGCTTGCACTGATTTTTGGCAAACGCGCCGGAAGCCGCAACGCACGGAAACCGTAAATTTCTTTTGGGGATGCTTTCACTTGGTTAAAGTCCTTTCGCAAACACGAAAACGATAATTACAAACTAAATTTGTCTCCTTATCGCCAGCGAAATCAAAAACAAAAAATGCACCGCCTCGACCTCCAACTCCCGTCGCCCGCCGAAAATCTCGCGGCGGATGAAGCCATCCTGGATCGCTGCGAAGCCGGGCGCGGGGATGAAACCCTACTCTTTTGGGAACCGCAGGAAACTTTTGTCGTGGTCGGCTACGCCAACAAGGTGGCGACCGAAGTGAATGTCCCCGCGTGTGAGGCGAAAGGCATCCCGATTTACCGGCGCTGCTCCGGCGGCGGCACGGTGGTGCAGATGGCAGGCGGGCTGAACTACAGCCTGATTCTGCGCATCACTGAAAACGGCCCGACCCGCAGCATCTCGTCAGCAAACAACTTCATCATGGAGCGCAATCGCGCGGTGATTGAGTCAGCAATCAGAAGCCAGAAGCCAGAAGCCAGAATCTCCGTGCGCGGCCACACCGATCTTTGTCTGGGCGAGGTAAAATTCTCCGGCAACTCCCAGCGCCGCCGCAAAAACTTTCTCCTTTTTCACGGCACTCTGCTGTTGAACGGGGATTTGAAGCTCATCAGCGAACTGCTATTGATGCCGTCGCTGCAACCCGATTATCGTGCCCACCGCCCGCATGAGGCCTTTGTCACCAATCTGCTTTTGCCCGCTGAAAAAGTGAAAGCCACGCTGGCCAAAGCGTGGAACGCCGAAGCGGAACTTCAAAGCCCGCCGCTGGCCGAAATCCAACGGCTCGTGCGGGAGAAATACCTGACGCGCGAATGGAATTTCAAGTTTTGAACCGCCAAGGTACCAAGAGCGCCAGGGCAAAGCAGAAAGCAGAAATCGGTTTTTTCACAACAAAGGAACAAAGGGAGAACATTCAACACTCAGGGGAAGTTTTTAATTTTTTGGTTTAAGTTTTTAGTTGGGAACACGACCGCCCATATCGGCTCCGCCGACTCCGCCGCCTTGCCCGCGGCCAAAAGCCCACGCCGCAGTTCCGCTCATGGTTTCCATGACAAGCTCGAGGGCAAAACGCGGCAGAAAACGGTTTTGTAAAATTCATCATCAAATACTTCCGAACAATCAACGAGTTGGTTTTAGAACTTGTTCACTGCTCTCTTTTGAAGAAATTTTTCCTGTGAATAATGCGCGCCAATAAACGGCAAAGACCATTGTTTTTATTGGTGTTTTTATCTTGTTCACGCGTTGTTCACCAGCCGGATTTGGTGAATAACCGGTGCATATCAATTGGTGGGCAGAATTAAAATTTCTGCTAGACTGTCTTCAGTTCATTGAAAGAACGAAGCGGGCAGCGGCGGGTAACAGCAAAGCTGTTCGTTTCAGGATAATCCCAGGCGACTGGGGAAAAGTCAGGTCAGGCTGGTTGATCTGGCTCCTCGAAACCGGAGCGCAAGTTCCGGCGAGGCAGAATTCACCGGTTCCTCTGGCGATGTTCGCGCATCGTCACATGCGAATGAGGGACTTGGCAACAAGCCGCGATAAGAAGCCGCGGCGAGTTGAATCAAGTAGGTCAAGCCGGTTTCGGGCCTGATTGAATCGCAGTCACCCAGAGGGTGAATAGTTGCTACTGTGCATCAGCACGGTGCGGACGGCTCTGGCGGGTTTGAATAAAATTGAAACCGCCCAAAGAAAAACGCCGAAAGGCGGACAAAAGGAGCGCACGCATCGGGAAGAACACGGGAACCCGGCAAGTTCCGTGAAAAACTTCCAAGCGCCGGCGATGTTAAAAACGACACCGCTGGACTGTGAGATAAAAGGCAACTTGAGAGAGAAGAGGCGAGACCCGTGGCTAAGGGCGAACGCACCGTCACAAGCGGTGGCTGACCCGGAGCCAGTGGTTAAGACGCGAATGAAATTCGCAGGCGTGTCTTGACCTGGTTTGCAGGCCGGTGGCGCAACCACCAGCTGAAGCGAGCTGAAAAGCCTCACTCAAAATCCGCGCGGCGCAAGCCACCGGACGGCCCTGCTACGAGGCCGATAACTCCGCTTGCCGTGGAGAATGGCGTCGGGAAGCCAGCAGCCCCTGAAAAGGGTGCGCCAAATGCTGGTCCGGGAAAGAGAGCCTGGCGAACTCCCATCCCCCATTTGTCCCGGTTTGACCGCAAGGTTGAACCGGGACTTATTGTTTTTACGGTTCAATTAAAAAACTTGCCCGGCAACTTCTTTCCGCCAAGATTCTTGAACGCGAAACTGAATCATCCAATCAATTAAAATTATGGGACGCATCTATAACAACATCGTCGAGACCGTCGGCCGCACGCCGCTGGTCAAACTGAACAAAGTCACCGCCGGCGTGGACGCCACCATCCTGCTGAAGTGCGAATTTTTCAACCCGCTGAGCAGCGTCAAGGACCGCATCGGCGCGGCGATGATCGAGGACGCCGAGAAACGCGGCATCCTCAAGAAGGACACTGTCATCATCGAGCCGACCAGCGGCAACACCGGCATCGCGCTCGCGTTTGTCGCCGCAGCGAAGGGCTACAAGCTGATTCTCACGATGCCCGAGACGATGTCACTCGAACGCCGAACCCTGCTGGCGATGCTCGGCGCGAAACTCGTTTTGACCCCCGGCGCCGAAGGTATGAAGGGCGCCATCGCCCGCGCCGAAGCGCTCGCGAAAGAGACGCCGAACTCATGGATTCCACAGCAGTTCAACAATCCGGCAAACCCGGCCATTCACTCCAAGACCACGGCGGTGGAAATCTGGGAAGACACGGACGGCAAAGTGGACATCTTCATTTCAGCGGTCGGCACGGGCGGCACCCTCACCGGCGTCACCGAAGTTATCAAGCCGAAGAAACCGTCGTTCCAAGCCATCGCGGTCGAGCCGAAAGATTCTCCGGTCATTTCGCAGACCCTGGCAGGTCAGCCGGTCAAGCCCGGCCCGCACAAGATTCAAGGCACGGGCGCGGGTTTTGTTCCCGGCAATCTGCATTTGAAAGACAGCGCCGGTAATCCACAGATTGTCGAATGCGTCCAAGTTTCCAACGACGACGCTTTTGCGATGGCCCGCCGGCTGGCGAAGGAAGAAGGCATATTGGTGGGCATCTCGACCGGCGCAAATGTCATCGCGGCCATCGAAGTAGCCAAACGCCCGGAGAACAAAGGCAAGATCATCGTCACGGTCGCCTGCTCCACCGGCGAACGCTACTTGAGCACCGCACTTGCCGCCGAGGCTCGCGCGGAAGTGGGCGGCTGATTTTTAGCGGATTTACCAGCGCACCGATTCAATTTGAATCGGCGCGCTTTTTTTACAATCCAGCGCCCATGAATCACCTATGTTTCGGTCCCCTTCTCCACCTCATTGCACGTCGGCTGGCCGTGGCCGGACTGGTAATGGCGCTGGGATGGCTGGCGGAGGAAAAAGTATTTGCCGGAGGCGGGCCACAGAATGTGCTCGTGGTGGTGAACGGTTCAAGCCAGTCATCGCTGGAGGTGGCGAACGAATATCAGCGGCTCCGAAACATTCCGGAGCGCAACGTCTTCTACCTCCAATCCTCGAACACAGCGGCGTTTTACACCGGGGGCGACCTGCGGCGGATTATGACCAGCGCCTCCTTCCGCACGAACTGTTTATGGCCGGTGCTCAATTACATCCGCTCCAACGGGATGACCAATCACATTGATTATATCCTGTATTCAACGGACATCCCCACGAGGATTGATGTGACAAGCGAGACGGGAGGGAGCACGGAGTATTACTCGATCACCGCCATGACCCAATTCGGGGACCTGGTCGAACCCGTAAACATGGCGAGCATGGCGGTCAACAGCGTGGCGAGTTTTCGCGGCTTCACCTACGTCAGCGGCAGCCCATCCACCTACACAACGAACTTCACTCACGCCAGAGTGTGGGGGACGATCAGTTCACTCCCCCAGCGATTCTACATTTCCACTGTGCTCGGCTGGACGCACTGGTTTGGCAATACGACGGAGGAACTGAAGAATTATCTCGCCCGCTCGCGCAATGCCGACGGCACGCGCCCCACGGGCACGGTGTATCTGGATGCAAACGTGGACGTGCGCGGCACAACCCGCAGCGGCCGGTTTTTAGGCACGAGCAACGAACTGGCAGGACTGGGCATTCCATCAATGATTTTGACTGGCAATCCCTCGCCCTATTCCATCACGAACAAACCGGACATCCTCGGGGCGATGATGGGGGCCGCATCCCCCGAGGTGCCAGCCGGATCGTATTACCTGCCGGGCAGCATCGCAGAATCACTGACGAGCTGGAGTGGAATCATGGATAACACGGGCATCGGGCAGTTCCGCATGAGTCAGCATCTGGGCGTGGGCGTGGCGGGCACGTCCGGGACAGTCACTGAGCCATTCGCAATCGAATCAAAATTCCCCACATCGCGCATGCACGCACATTACGCGCGGGGCGCGACGCTCGGGGAAGCTTTCCAATTTTCCGTCTGGACGCCGTATCACCTCCTGATCATGGGCGACGCGCTCTGCCGTCCGGGCGCGATCATCCCGACCGTCACACTCACCAATCTGACCGAGGGCGACGTGGTGACCGGCAGCCGCACGCTCTTTCCCGGCGCGAGCACGGCGTTCGCAAACGGCCTCGCGGGGTTCGACCTGTTTCTCGACGGCCTGCCGTGGCAGACCGCGCCGACCAACGGCAGCGTGACGCTGAACACCACGACCCTGGCGGACGGCGGGCACGAATTGCGCGTGATCGCGTATGAAAACTCCGCGATCCGCACGCAGGGCGACCGCGTCGTGAACTTCCGCGTGAACAACTCCGACGAACAGTTGCTGTTCGATTCAACCAACTATACCAGCACGGTCGGCGGGACCAACATCCTCCTGACGGTCACGCGCGCGGGCGTGATCACGGGGCAGGTTGATTTGTGGAAAGGCCCGACGCGGCTGGGCAGCCTGAGCGGAACCAGCAGCAATGCCTCAATCTCCGTGACCAACTTCGGCTCCGGACGGAGCATCCTCCGGGCGACGATGGCGATGACCTCGGGCAACGTGCGCAGCGAGCCGATTCTCGTGGATGTGCTGCCCGCCGCCGACTCGACGCCGCCGACCATTGCCCGGTTTTCCATCCAGACAGGCACGAACAACCAGATGCAAGGCCTTTCTTCCAAACCAGCCTACCGTTCCGGCGATTACATCTACCTGAGCATCGTGCCTTCGGAGCCAATCAGTTTGACCAACCTGCTGGTCAAGGTGGGCGGCGGCACTTCCAAGCCGTTTCCCATCTCGTGGGTGGGAATGTCCTCCACCAATGTGATTCCCAATCTCGCGGGCCTGACCAACCCGATGATCTACCGCTACCAGCTCCTCAACACGCGCGACGCCGAGGGACAGTTGCCCGTGGTCTTCTCGCTGCGCGACGCAGCCGGAAACACCAACATCGTGACCAACAATATTACTACCGACTACACGCCGCCCGATCTCCAAAGCATGTATGTGACGCCCAGCAACGCACTGCCCGGCGCGACGGTGACAATCAATTGCCTCATGACTGAGTTGCTGGCAACCAATGCCACGGTGCTGGTGGGTGGAAATGCCGCGACCTACTTGAGCAGCAATGGCAACTGGCAGACCTTCAGCTACACCGTCCCCCTCAACACCACGCCGGGGACAAACTTCATCACCGTCACCAACCTGATTGATCTGGCGGGGAACACGGGCGCCGTTTTCACGATCACCGACAATTTCGAATTGCGCACCAACGGGGCTAAAATCAGCAGCTACAACCCGCCATGGACCACTTACACGAATGCCTCCACCACCCCCACGTGGATCATCACCAACACACCCGTGGCGCCCGGCTCGACCAAATCGCTCGGCCTGATGGACGCACCGAGCGTCGCCCAGCTGTGCTACTTCCAACTCGGCGGCTCCCATATCGGCGCCAACCTCGAATTCGACGTGTATCTCGAGAACCGCAACCCCAGCGGCAACGCGCAGCTCGTCGTCTTCGGCTCGATCGACGGGCGCAGCCTTAGGGAACTGGAAATCGCGTGCAACCAGACGACCGGGAGCGCGTGGCAACTGGAAGTGCGAAACCCATCATTCACCACCGTGCTCGCGACGAACCTCTCACTGCAAACGTGGTATCACGTGCAGTATGCGAATGACGTCAGAAACAAACTCTGGTCAGCGTGGCTCAACGGCACAGCGCTGGGTCTGGACGTGCCCTATACCGCGCCTTATCCCGGGGGCACCAACAACTTCGCCTACCTCGCCAACTTCACCATCAGCCAGGCCAGCAACGACGAGGACGTTTATCTCGACAACGTCTCCGCTTTTACCAGCTATACGCGTCCCACGCTGGTCATCAGCGGTTATGCCGACACTTGGACCGGAAACACCTCCGGAAGCTGGGGAACCGATTTGAACTGGACGAATGTCAGCGGAGGCACTTCATATGCCGACGGCGACGCGGTGATCTTTGACGACACGCTTTACAAAAACCCGACCATCACCAACGCCACCCCCGGAGCCGTGGTTTCGCCCGGTTTGATGGTGTTCAACAACAATCGAACCAACTACGTCATCCATGCGAACATTGGCGGGCCGGGTTCGCTCACCAAATCGGGCTCCGCCTGGTTGACCCTCACCGGCAGCAACAGCTTTAGCGGCGGACTGGTCTTGAATGCGGGCACGGTGCTGCTGCCGGACGGGACGGGACGCATTGCCAACGCCGCGCCGGTGACCCTGGCGGGCGGCACGCTGGCCCTGGCAGGCACGGTGTCAGAAACCGCCGGCGTCCTGACGGTTGGCGGCCCGGCCGGGAGCGCGATTGATTTCGGCTCCGGTGCCGCCATTCTGACTTTCACCAACAGCAGCGCGGCGGCTTGGGCCGGCAGCCTGCAAATCCTGAACTGGTCCGGCAGCACCAACGGCGGCGGCACCGACCGGTTGTTTTTCGGGGCGACCGCCGGCGGATTGACGGCGGGCCAGTTGACGCGCATCGTCTTCAGCAATCCGGCGGGCACCAATGGCAATTTCACCGCCACCATTCTGGGCACGGGCGAAGTGGCGCCCAATCTCAACCAACCCTACGGCGACACATGGAAACAGACCGCCACCGGCACCTATGACTGGAACATTCCGACCAACTGGGTAGGCGGAGTGAGTTATCCGAACGGCATTGACGCCGTGGCCAATGTCGCCACCAACATTGGCGGGGCGCAAACCATCAACCTGAACACCAACATCACCGTCGGCAAATTGAACCTAGGCGACAACGCCAGCACGTTCTACAACACGACGATTGGGTCGAACACAGCCAACGGCACCTTGACCTTTGACGTGAGCAACGGCAGCGCCTGGCTGCTGCGGCCGACGAACAACACAACCTCAGCGGACGCAATCAACGCGAACGTGGGGTTGAACCAGCCACTGCAGGTGTTCCTGCCGGCCAGCAGCAGCGCGGTCAACAGCATCACGGTGAACGGGGCGGTGAACGGGGCGGTGAACGGCACGGGCGGAATCACGCTGGTGGCGACAAACTACAACAGCACCACCAGTGACAACCTGCAGCTGCTGGATCTGGCGAACACGAACAACAGCTTCAGCGGGCCGGTGGAGGTGGCGAACGGCGTGATTGCCTTCCGCGGGAGCGTGTTGAAAAATCAGAACAGCGCCTTGGGCAACTCGACCGGGGCGATCAGAATCGGCAGCCCGCTGGGTGCGACGAACAACAACAGCGCCAGCGCGCAGTATTCCACCACGACGACACTGCGCCTGAAAGCGTCGGACGACACCTCAAACCACATCATCACCCGCGATCTGGACTTCTCAAGCGCGAGTAACTATGTCTCCAGTTCCCATCCCGGCCGGGTGCGGTTTGAGTTTGCGGGGAACGGGGATGCGGGGACGAACTACAACACGTTGACGCTGGGCGGGGTGGTGACGCTGGCGAACTCGAACCGGGCGACGTGCTTCCTGGCGACGGGCCAAGGGATGACGATCTACTTCACAAACCAGATCCAGAACGGCTTGGGCAGCGCGAGCTTTGCCCTAGGCATGAGCACGATACCGAGCAGCAATCCGTCTTTGACAGACGGGCCGGTGGGCGGGACCTATCGGTTCTCAAATTATCCGCGCACCTTCAGTGCCGCGCCCCAAGTCACGATTGGCACAGTGATCATCGAGGGCAACGTGCCAGCAACCGGTGCCAGTCCGATAGGGGCCAGCACCAGCCAGATGGCCATGTCGGACGGAAACGGCGGGAACATCCTCATGATCCGCGGGGAAACCGCCAGACGGGCGGTGTTCCTGGCGACGCCGGGGGCGACGAACGCGCGCGGCGCCACCTTCAGCGGCGGCTCGACCGGCACGGCTTATGGCGGCACCAACAATTTCAATGTGTTCAACAGCTATCAGATTGGCGGTGTGAACACGAACGGGACGGTGATGTGGTCCGGCCCGATCAGCTTCGGCACGGTGAATGTGGGAAGCAACGGAACCCCCAACTATGTCTCGGTAGGGGCGAATCTGGCCTTGCTGGCAGCGACGGGCGGGACGGCGAGCTTCACGGGCGTAATTAGCGATGTGCCGACGAACACAGCCTCGACGAACAACCTGGTGACGCGGGTGACCGTGAACCAGGTGCGGAACCATCCGAATCTGGACACGAACGCAGACGCCATCATTGACACGACGGTGGCGAACCAGCCGGTGGGGACGCCGACGGCGGGCACGGTGATCTTGGGCGCGGGGAACACCTATGAAGGCGGGACGGAAGTTCTGGGTGGCACGTTGCTGGTGACGAACCTGACGGGCAGCGCGACGGGCATTGGCGATGTGCTGGTGACAAACGGAGCGACGCTGGGCGGCAGCGGGCGGATCGCGGGGAAAGTGATTTTTGCGGCGGGGACCTTCGCGACGAACACGGCGGGTTCATCGCTGACCCTCTCGAACTCGGTGACGCTGAACGGCAACACCATCAACGTAGGCGCGCTCACCGCGCTGGGAGCGGGCGACTACCTGCTGCTGACGAACACAGCGGGCGGCATCAGCGGCAGCTTTGCGAGCGTGACCGTTGGCGGGGCCGGGTTGGCAACCGGAACGACCGCGAGCGTGGTGACCACGGCCAACGGGGTGTGGCTGCAGGCATCTGCAACGACGACGCTGCAATTGTTCAGCAGTGCCAATCCTTCGACGAGCACGAGCAACGTGACCTTCACGGCGACGGTGTTGACCAACGGAGCAACGGCCGTGTCGGCTTCAGGCAATATCGTATTCAAGGTGGACGGCACGCCGGTGGCGACAAATGCGGTGGCAAGCGGCGCGGCGGCTTTCGCGACAAGCACCTTGGCGATGGGAACGCATCTGATGGTGGCTGAATACAGCGGCGCGGCGAATTATCTGCCGAGCACGAACACGCTGTCGCAAGTGGTGAATGCCGCCCAGACGTTGCCGGCAACGGGCACCAACATCACCTTCGAGCCGGTCAGCGGGAACACATTCAAGCTGGCGTGGCCGACGAACTACATCGGGTGGCAGCTGCAATCCAACGCGGTGGATGTGACGCTGACGAACTATTGGTTCCTGGTGCCTGGCTCGACGAACACGAACAGCGTGACAATCATGATCAGCCCAGCGCTGACGAACGTGTTCTATCGGATGCAACATCCATAAGAGACTGGAAGAACAGGATTTGAGATCAAACATGGATGATTAGGCGGCCATCCTCCTTTATTTTCCTGGAACCAATAATTCCGCAGTTGGAATGGCCGCAAGGCGGCGACAAATCCCCCACCGTCCCGCTTTCTTTCCACGCCAAAACCACACTTCGAGTTTTTTTTGCTGCCACGCCTCAAAAAAGCCGGGATTGTTTATGACAAAGATTATAGTTGCATTCACTTGGTTTTAGGCGTATTCAAACAGCCGTCGAAGGTTTAGTCCCGCGGCGTTCTGCGCAGCGGCAATTTCCAAAGTTCACTTTTCCAACAATTTTCAGGAAGGGTTTCAGCCTTCGGACACACACAAACAATATTTTATGAGCGACACACCGGCGAACGGCGAAAAAACGCCCAATCCCAACTACGGCTGCGGCTATCTGGAAATCTCCGAAAAAGGTTTCGGGTTTCTCCGCACCGCGCAAAACCATTTTCATCCGAAGCCGACCGACATCTTTGTCACGCCCGACACCATCCGCCGCAGTTTCCTGCGCGAGGGCAGCTACATCGAAGGAGCCACGCAGCCGCCGCACCGCGGCACCAGTCCCCAGCTCAAGACCGTGGACAAGGTCAACGCAATGCCGTTTCAGGAATACACCAAGGCCGTGCGCTTTGAGAACCTGACCTCGATTGATCCGATTGAAAAATTCAAGCTGGAGACCACGCCCGAGGCGATGGAGGCGCGCATCATTGACCTCGTCACGCCCATCGGCAAAGGCACGCGCGGCCTGATTGTCGCCCCGCCCCGCACGGGCAAAACCACCATTCTCAAACAGATTTGCAACGCCATCACCACGAACCACCCGGAAGTGCATTGCATGGTGCTGCTCATTGACGAGCGCCCCGAGGAAGTCACCGACTTCCAACGCTCGGTGACAGCCGAAGTCGTCGCGTCCTCGAACGACATGGAAATCGACACGCACGTACGGCTCTCGCGGTTCATGATCGAACGCTGCCGGCGCATCGTGGAATCCGGCAAGGACGTGTTTGTGCTGATGGATTCGCTCACCCGCATCGCCCGCGCTTACAACAGCGCCCACGGCGGTTCCGGGCGCACGATGTCCGGCGGCGTGGACGCGCGCGCGCTGGAAATCCCGCGCAAGATGTTCGCCTCCGCGCGCAAGATCGAGAACGGCGGCTCCCTGACCATCATTGCCACGGCGCTGGTGGACACCGGTAGCCGCATGGACGAACTGATTTTCCAAGAGTTCAAAGGCACCGGCAACATGGAGCTGATCCTCGACCGCAAACTTTCCGACCGCCGCCTGTATCCGGCCCTGGACATTCCCAAGTCCGGCACGCGCAAGGAGGAAAAGCTTTTCCCGGCGAAAAACCTCGAAGCCATCCGCAAGCTGCGCCGCACAATGGTGGACTTGAATCCCATCGAGGCGATGGAAACGCTGACCTCCGCCCTGAAGAAGTTCAAGACCAACGACGAGTTCCTCGCCAAGATGTCGGCGGGCTCCTAGTTTTTGCCGTGGCCAACTCCCCGCTCCAATCGCGTCCGCCGCTGGAGCGGATGTTGCGCATCCATCAAGCCTTGCAGGCCGGCGGATTCCCCAATGCCAGCAAGCTGGCGCGGGAAGCGGAAGTCTCCACCAAAACCATCCACCGCGACGTGGAGTTCATGCGTGACCGGCTGAACCTGCCCATCGAATACGACGCCCGCCGCAACGGCTATCACTACACCGGCGAAGTCAGCGGCTTCCCGACGATGCAAATCACCGAGGGTGAAATCTTCGCCCTCGTCGTCGCCGAAAAAGCCCTGCAGCAATATCGCGGCACGAGCTTTGAAAAACCACTCCTGAGCGCCATCAAAAAGATGGAGCAAGCCCTGCCCGACACCATTTCGCTGAACCTCGCGGACATCGAGCAGACGATTTCCTTCCGCACCCGAGCCGAACCGATCCTCAATCTCGAAACTTTCGACGTGCTCGCCAAGGCGGTCGCGCAGCGGCAACAACTGGAACTGCATTATCGCAAGCCCGGCCAGGCCGCCGAGAAGCGGCTCGTGGACGCGTATCATCTGGCGAACATCAACGGCGAATGGTTTCTCTTCGCGTTCGACCACGCGCGCAAAGACCTCCGCACGTTCGCCCCGGCGCGGATACAATCCGCGAGACCGACGGGCAAGACTTTCGAGCGCTCCCAGAAATTCTCGCTGGAAAAGCGGCTGCGCGACAGCTTTGGCGTCCATGCGGGCGAGGGACAATATGAGGTCGTCATCCGCTTCGCGCCGCGCGCCGCCGATTACATCCGCGAAAAGAAATGGCACGCATCGCAGACCTTGCGCGATCTGAAGGACGGCGGCGCGGAACTGCGGATGAAACTTTCCAGCCTGGCCGAGGTGGAACGCTGGGTCTTGAGCTGGGGCGGCGAGGCGGAAGTGCTGAAGCCCAAAGAGCTGGCCGAAGCCGTGCGCGCCGCCGCCAAGCGAATTCTTCAGCCGGCGGCGTAAACCACGCGGTCATGCGTGCTCACGCTGGCGACCGCGCGTTTTACTAATCTGCCACGTCTCCAATATAAGCTGCTAGTGTTATTGCTATTAGTCAGTTGATTTGCTTTAGTTTAGCGTCGTTTGGATTTACGGGTTTCTGGCCGCACCTCTGATCTTGGCGACACCGGTTTAACACGGTGAATCAGGCGGCTTTGGAAACTATGAAAAATAAAATCTGTCGGCTGTTTTCATTCATCATTCTTCATTCTGCCTTCATGCTTTCGGCCTTCGCCCAAAGCACGGCGTTTACCTATCAGGGCCGGCTCAATGACGGGGCCAATCCGGCTAATGGCAGCTACGACCTGACTTTTGCGCTGTTCGATGCCGGCAGCACCGGCGCGCAACTGGCCGGCACGGTGACCAACCAGGCCACGGCGGTGAGCAATGGGCTGTTCACCGTCACGCTGGATTTTGGCAATCAATTCCCCGGCGCGAACCGCTGGGTGGAGATCGCGGTGCGGACGAATGGTGTCGGCACTTTCTCCACCCTGGCGCCGCGCCAGCCCATCACCGCGACGCCGTATGCGCTGCAGGCGGCGAATGCGACCACGGCGGGGAGCGCCAGTTCCGTCGCCGCCGCGAATCTCAGCGGGACGCTGTTGAATTCATCCCTGCCCGCCAGCCCGACGTTTTCCGGGACGGCCACGGCGAGTGCGTTTACCGGCAGCGGTGCGGCCGTGACGGCTTTGAACGCGGGCAATATCGCCAGCGGCACGTTGAACGACGCCCGGTTGTCGAGCAACGTGGCCTTGCGCGATGCCACGCAGACGTTCACGGGAGCCAACACGATGAATAATCCGGCGAACAACTTCTCCGGCGCCTTCAACGGCAATTTTTCAGGCAGCGGCGCGGCGTTGACGAATGTGAATTTGATGAACGCCCTCTCTGGTGTAGCCGTCACCTTGACCACCAACGCGAGCAGCTTCGGTTTCTCCATCGCTTCCGCGCCGCTCGTCGGTGACAACCCGCATTCGGTGGTGACGGCGGACGTCAACGGCGATGGCAGGGCGGATTTAGTCAGCGCCAATTTTGGCGTAGGTTTCGGCAACACGCTTTCGGTGCTGACCAACAATGGTAGCGGCGGTTTTGCCCCCGCCTCCTCGCCGGGCGTCGGGAACGGCCCGGTTTCGGTCGTGGCGGTGGATATCAATGGCGACGGCAAGGTGGACTTGATCAGCGCTAATCAAAGTGCGAATACGCTTTCCGTGCTGACGAACAACGGCAGCGGCACGTTTGGATCGAACGCCACCTTGACGGTCGGCAACATGCCATATTCGGTTACGGCGGCGGATGTGAACGGCGATGCCAAGCCGGATTTGATCAGCGCCAACTTCTCGGGCACGCTCTCGGTGTTGACGAACAATGGGAGCGGCGAATTTGTGCTAGCCTCCTCGCCTGCCCTCACCGGCAACCCGAATGCAGTCGTGGCAGCGGATGTCAATGGGGATAGCACGATGGATTTGATCAGCGCGAATTTCAATGGCCCCACCCTTTCGATCCTGCTGGGCACCGGCACGGGGAATTTTGTGCTGGTCGCTTCGCCCGTTGTCGGGAGCGGACCGTTCGCTGTCACCACCGCCGATGTGAACGGTGATGGCAAGGTGGACTTGATCAGCGCCAATTTGGGCGCCAACACGCTCTCGGTGCTGACCAACAATGGTGCGGGCACGTTCGGATCTAATGCCACTTTGACCGTGGGCAGCGGACCGCGTTCCGTCGTGGCGGCCGATGTCAACCGTGATGGCAAGGTGGACCTGATCGCTGGTGGATCGAGCACCGCACTGTCCGTGTTCACCAACAACGGCAGTGGCGGATTTGCGCTCGCCGTCTCGCCCAACACCGGTGCCGGTTCATGGTCGCTAGCGGCAGCCGATTTCAATGGTGATACCAACCTGGATTTGGTGAGCGCCACCGGCGGCAGCACCGTGATGGTATTATTCAACACGCTGTCGGTGGTGACGGTGAATACTTCGGCGACATTTCAAGGTAACTTCACCGGCTCGACGCTGTCCGTGGCGGGCAACCTTACCGCCGGCAACTTCACCGGCAATGGCGGCAGCTTGACCGGCCTGAATCCAGCGAATCTGACCGGCGGCACGGCGGCAATCAACATCAGTGGCAACGCCGCCACGGCGACCTCCGCCACCAGCGCCACCATGGCCACGTCCGCCGACAGCTTCACCGGATCGCTCGCGGGCAACGTGACCGGAACCCAAGGTGCGACCGTGGTTGCAACCGTGGGCGGGCAAAGCGCGGCCAACGTGGCCAGCGCCGCCAGCGCGGCCAACGCGGCAACAAGCGCGAACACCGCCAGCACGATTGTAAAGCGCGACGCGTCAGGAAATTTTTCCGCCAGCATCATCACGGCGACTTTGTCCGGCAATGCAACGACGGCAACCTCCGCCACCAGCGCCACGTCTGCCACCACGGCCACCAGTTTTTCCGGTTCACTGGCGGGTGACGTGACCGGGACACAGGGAGCGGCCGCGGTAGCGAGTGTGGGTGGACAAAGCGCAGTGTATGTCGCCAACGGTGCCAGCGCGGCCAACGCGGCGACGAACATCAACACGGCCAACACCATCGTGAAGCGCGATGCCACTGGCAGCTTCAGTGCGGGCAAAATCACCAGCACCAACTTCACGGGCAATGCTGTTGGCTTGACTAACCTCGATGCCACCAGCCTCGCCAGTGGCACGGTGCCAGATGCGCGGTTGACCGCCAATGTGGCCATGAAAAATGGGGATGAAACTTTCGCCGGCAACCTGACCATCGGCGGATTTCCCGTCATCGCTCAATACTTGACGACCCCCACCAATACGCAAACCCTAACCCCGGCGGGCGGTTATGTTAAATTGTTCGCCGTGACAACCGCCCGAACTTTAAACACCTCGACGGCGATTGCCAACGGCCCCGCCCTTGGGGCCATTTTGATCATTCAAGGCAGCAGTGATGTTGGCACCGTCACCGTGCCGGATGGGGCCAACACGCGCCTCGGCTCCAATCTCGACCGCGTTTTAGGGAGTGGCGACACCCTGATCCTGATTTGGGATGGCATTGATTGGGTGGAATTGTCGTATGTGAATAATTGAACCGGAATTATTTTAACCAATCATGAAAACGTATTGCTCACTCATCATCGCCGGGCTGATAATGGGTGCCCACGCTTCCGCCCAAACCTATTCTGTGGACTGGCATAAGATCGCCGGCGGCGGCGGGACGAGCACGAACGGGCAGTATTCCATCAGCGGCACCATCGGCCAGCATGACGCGAGCAGGGCGATGAGTGGGGGGAATTTTTCCGTGACCGGCGGTTTCTGGGCACTCATCAACGTGGTGCAGACGCCCGGCGCGCCGACGCTTCATATTTCGCACAGCGGCAATGCGGTGACGGTATATTGGCAGGATGTGGCCGGCTGGAATCTGGCGCAGAGCGGAAGCCTGACCACGCCCATCGGGAGTTGGTCGGCGAGCAGCAGCCCGACGCTGACGAACGGCACAAATTATCTCAATCTCACCAATCCGGCGGGGAATCTTTTCTTCCGGCTGAAGAATCCGTAATCTATTTAGAGACCTCCGCAAAATGTGCAGGGTCGAGCCTGTGGCTCGACCGCGACGTGGCAAACCGGTGGATTCCGGCCACAGGCCGGACGCTACAACGCGCTGCGCGCGGCTTGGGCAGAGATTTCATTTACGATTGACGACATGCGATTTACGCGACGATAAAAATCACGAACGCGCCCGAAAATATTCATTCACAAATCAAAGATGTTTCCCCGGATTCTTAACCGGCTGGTTCTTTTTCTGTCAGTAGGTAATTCGATTATATTTACAAGTTCCAATAATTTTGACATGCGGAGGCGAGGTGGTTACAAATGATTGATGAGCCGGATTGCATTCATCCCATTTTCAAAACAAACCTTGTCCGCGGCCATCCTGGCGCTGATTTCAACCGTCGTCAGTACCGCCCACGCCCAAGGCACGGCGTTCACCTATCAAGGGCGCTTGAACGAGGGTGCGAACCCGGCCACGGGGATTTATGATTTGCGATTTGCCATTTATGACGCGGCCAGCGCCGGGGTCGTGCAAGGCAGCGTGCTCACCAACGCCGCCACCGCCGCAAGCAACGGCCTGTTCACCGTCACGCTGGATTTTGGCAACCAGTTCCCCAGCGCGAGCCGCTGGCTGGAAATCGCCGTGCGGACAAATGGCGGCGGCTCATTCACCACGCTGAATCCACGGCAGGCTTTGACGCCAACACCTTATGCCGTCACGGCGGGCAATCTCTCCAGCGCGCTGCCGGTCAGCCAATTGAGCGGCGCCATTGCCAATGCCAACCTCCCCGCCAGCCCGACTTTTTCCGGCGCCGTGGCGGCAAACTCGTTTGCCGGCAACGGCGCGAACCTGACGAACGTCAATGCGACCAGCCTCGGCGGAATGCCGGCGACGAATTTCTGGCAGCTGGGCGGGAATAACGTGGCGGCCGGCCAGTTCATCGGGAGCACCAACAACCAGCCGGTGGAAATTCTGGTGAATAATTCCCGCGCCATGCGGTATGAATCCGGCGGGGTCTCGGCGTATGCGGCTTCGTATGGCTATAACAGCCTGAATGGCGCGCCCAATGTGGTGGGCGGGTCGCCGGTTAATTTTGTGACCCCGGGGGTCGTGGGCGCGGTGATTGCCGGCGGCGGCACGACCAACTATTTGGGCACCAATTATTACGGGTCGGTTTTTTCCAACAGCGTGGCCGCAGATTTTGGAACGATTGGCGGCGGCTTCTTCAACCACATTCAACCCTTGGCCATCGCCGCGACCATCGGGGGCGGCAGCGCCAACCAGATTCAATCCGCGGCCTACGGCTCCACGATTGGCGGCGGCGGCAACAACCAGATTCAAACCAATGCCCAAGACGCCACGATTGCCGGCGGCAACAGCAACCTGATTCAGGCCACCAATGCCTATGCGACGGTCGGCGGCGGGGCCGGCAACCAGATTCAACCCCTCGGTTACGGCGCGACGATTGCCGGCGGTTACTACAACGAGGTTGATTACAATGCCCGCGGGGCGGCCATTGGCGGCGGCTACCAAAACCAGATCCAGACGAACGCTCAATTCGCGACGATTGGCGGAGGGCTCGTGAACACCAACACCGGCGACTACGCGACGATCCCCGGCGGCGACCGGAATGTTGCCGGGGCCAATAGTTTTGCCGCCGGCCATCGCGCCAAGGCCAATCACACGGGCACCTTGGTCTGGGCGGATGCGACCGAGGCGGATTTTGCGTCCACGGGCAACAACCAGTTTCTGATCCGCGCGGGCGGCGGCGTGGGCATTGGCAAATCCAACCCGGCCACGGCACTGGATGTCAATGGCACCATCACGGCCACGGCCTTCGCGGGGGGCACGAATAATCAACCAGTGGAACTGTGGGTCAACAACCAACCTGCGATCCGGTTGCTGCCCACCACCACGGACGCCACCCACTCCAACATTGTCAACATCCTGAACGGCTCCCCGGCCAACTATGTCGCGCCCGGTATTTATGGCGCAACGATTGCCGGGGGCGGGGCCAAAAACTTTGGCGGCATCGCCGCCAGCAATCGGGTGACGGGGGACTTTGGCACGATCGCCGGCGGGCGCGGCAACTGGAGCGGATCGAGCGCGTTCGTGGGCGGCGGACAATTCAATTTGGCCCTGGGCGGCCAAGCCACCGTGGGGGGCGGACAAAGCAATGTCGTCAATGGATTTTACAGCACGATCGGCGGGGGCCTGCAAAACAGCGCATCCGGCGACTCTGCCACCGTGGGCGGCGGTGCGGTGAATTCCGCGGCGGGCACATCCTCGACCATCGCCGGCGGCGCGAACAACACCTGCTCCAATTTATATTCCACGGTGAGCGGCGGCGACTTGAACCGGGCGCTGGGGGCGGCAGCCATGATTCCGGGCGGGTATCAGAATCTGGCCAGCGGAACTTATTCGTTTGCCGCCGGCTTCAATGCGCGGGCGACCAACGATGGCGCCTTCGTCTGGTCCGATTCAACGGGCGCCGGGCTCGCCTCCACCGCTCCCGATCAATTTCTCATCTTTGCCGGCGGCGGCGTGGGCATTGGCACGGCGACGCCGGGAAGTTCGCTGGAGGTAAAAGGCGGCCTGCGCGCCCGGGGCGGCGCCCCCGGAGCCGGCGGCGCGAACAATAACGGCTACGCTTTCAATGGCAGCGGGGGCGATACCGACAGCGGCATGTTCAGCACGGCCAACGGACGGGTGGAGTTTTATGTGGATGCGGCCGAACGCATGCGACTGACCACCGCCGGTGTGGGCATCGGGGCTGTCAACGCGGAGGCCCCGTTGCACGTCGCCCCAAATGCCGGCGGCGGCGGCATCATCGTCGGCGTGGACGCCTTCGGCGGCGGCTACACGGCGCTGCAGATTGACGTCAGCGCCATCTCCAATGGCTATGCCAAGCTGCAGGCCATCAAAACGTCGGGCAGCGCCTTTGGCGACCTCGTGCTCAATGCCGCCGGCGGCAACGTCGGCATCGGCAACCCCGCGCCCGGAAATTTACTGGTCGTGGGCGGCTCGGGCAGCCCCGCCTACTGCAATGGGACGACCTGGGTGAACGGTTCGGACCGCAATGCCAAGGAGGCGTTCGCGGCCATCAACCCGCGCGCGGTGCTGGAAAAAGTATCCGCGCTGGCCATCACGGAGTGGAAATACAAGGTGGAAGCGGACGGGACCAGGCATCTCGGCCCGATGGCGCAGGATTTCCACACGGCGTTTGGATTGAATGGCGCGGACGACCGGCACATTGCCACCGTGGATGAGGGCGGCGTGGCGCTGGCGGCCATCCAGGGGCTAAATGAAAAAGTGGAAAGCGGAAAGCGGAAAGCGGAAACGCAGATGGAACAACTCGCGGCAGAGAATGCGGAGTTGAAAGCCCGCCTGGAAAAACTGGAGCAATTACTTTCAGCAAAAAAGTAAATTTATGAAAAACCTATTGCTGATATGGAGCCTATTATGGCCATCTATTTGTTCCGCCCAATCGTATTCCGTGGACTGGCATAAGATCGCCGGCGGCGGCGGGACGAGCACGAACGGGCAGTATTCCATCAGCGGCACCATCGGCCAGCATGACGCCAGCGGTGCCATGTCGGGGGGCAATTATTCCGTAACGGGCGGGTTCTGGGCGCTCATCAACGTGGTGCAAACGGCCGGCGCACCGACGCTTTACATCAGCCACAGCGGGAATGTGGTGACGGTCTATTGGCAGGATGTGGCCGGCTGGAATCTGGCGCAGAGCGGGAGCCTGACGACGCCCATCGGGAGCTGGGCCGCCAGCAGCAGTCCGACGCTGACGAACGGCACAAATTATCTCAACCTCACGAATCCGGCGGGAAATTTGTTTTTCCGGCTGAAGAATCCGTGATCCATTAAAAATCTCTGCAAAAGCCGCGCGCAGCGCGTTGCAGCGTCCGGCCGGTGGCCGGAATCGACCGATTTGCCACGTTACAGTCGAGCCACAGGCTCGACACCACAGCTTTGGCAGAGGTCTCATTTACGATTAACCATATACGATTTACGCGGGATAAAAATCACGGACGCGCCCGTCATTCTTAAATCGCAAATCAGAGAAATTTGCCGGGATTCAAGATGCCGTGCGGATCGAGCGCGGCCTTGACGACGCGATGCAGTTCGCGCGTCTCTGCCGAAACCGCCTGCGGCCACCAGCGTTTTTTTGCCAATCCAATGCCGTGTTCACCCGTGATGCTACCGCCGCTGGCAATCACCCAGCGGAACAATTCATCCAGGCATTTTCGCGAACGCTGCTTCGCGCCTTTTTGAGTATAATCCACCATCACGTTGGTGTGGATGTTGCCGTCGCCGGCGTGGCCGAAGCAGGCGAGCTGGAGGCGATGCCTCGCTTGTAATTTCGCAGCGAACTGGAACAGGTCCTCCAGTTTTCCGCGCGGCACCACGACATCTTCGTTCAGTTTGGTCAAGCCGGTATCGCGGAGCGCGTAGGAAAATTCGCGGCGGATCTGCCAGACGACCTCGCATTCGGTCGAACCATAGCCGCGCTCGACGAACAATGGCTTTTGCCGGCGGATGATTTTTTCAACCGCCGCGATTTCGCCGCGCACGGATTTTTCCTGTCCGTCCAGTTCTACAATCAGATGCGCCTGGCAGCCGAGGAGCCGAGGGCTCTTTGTTCTTTTGGCCGCGGCGGCGAGCGTGAATTGATCCGCCAATTCGGCGGCGCAGGGCAGAAAGCCGGCGGCAAAAACACTTTGCAACGCGCGGACGGCGGCGCTCATGGAATTAAAACCCACGGCGAGATTGGCGCGAAACGGCGGGAGCGGAATGAGTTTCAGCGTGGCCCCGGTGATGACGCCGAGCAGCCCTTCCGAGCCGACGAAGAGGCGGTGCAGGTCGAAGCCGGTTTTGTTTTTGTGCGTGCGGCCGCCGAGTCGGCAGATGGAGCCATCCGCCAAAACGACCTCCAGGCCGAGGACGTAATCGCGGGTAACACCATATTTCAGACAGCGCGGCCCCCCGGCATTGGTGGCAATATTGCCACCCAATGAATTATCCTTGCGGCTCGCGGGATCAGGTGGATAGAAAAGCCGGCGGCTTTCGCACTGTTCTTGAAACTCAGCCGTATTGACCGCCGGCTGAACCACAGCGACAAAATCCTTGGCGTTGATTTCCAGAATTTTTTTCATCCGCTCCGTCGAGAGCGCGATGCCGCCGTGCACCGGCACACAGCCGCCGACGTAGCCGTGACCGGCGCCGCGCGGGGTGACGGGAATCCGGTGGCGGTGGGCGAATTGTAAAATCCGGGAAACGGATCGGGCGGAACGCGGCAGGGCGACGGCATCCGGCAGGTGGGCGGCGAACCATTTGTCGCCGGCGTATTTTTCCAGCGTGGCGGGCTCGAGAAAGATTTCGCCGGGGAGAAGTTTTTTCAGCCGGCGCAACTGGCGGGGAAATTTCATTCGGCGGGCGCTTCTAAAAACTCTTTGGCATCGGCGGCTTCAGATTCGGGAACTTCAATTCGCAGCAGGGTGGCGGTGGACATGGTTCCGCCCAGCCAAGACGAGGCGTTTTCGTTGCCCATCACCGGATGAAACCCGGCAGCTTCGAGGCGCGAACAAACGAGGCCGGCATCGGCCAGATTGAAATTGGTGGCGATGGTAACGAGATTCATTTGGAGATATCGGGGCGGATTTCCGCAAAGACCAAAACCCCCGCCCCCGTTTGGACCGAGCTGACAATCTGGGATTCAACCGTCTGGCCAACATGGGATTGACCGTTGTTGATGACAACCATCGTGCCGTCGGGCAGGTAGCCGATCCCCTGCCCTTTATCGCGGCCTTCGCGAACGATTTTGATCTGGACGGTTTCGCCGGGAATCATCGCGGACTTCATGAGGCGGCCGACTTCATGGAGATTCACGCAACTGACGCCTTGCAGGCTGGCGACCTTGGCGAGATTGAAATCGTTGGTGTAAAGCTTGGCGCTGAGGTTGCGCGCGAGGCGGACGAGCTTGGTGTCCACGCCTTTTTCCTCCGGAAAATCGCCATCGTGGATGCGGACCTCAATTTTGGTATTGCGCTGAAGGCGGTTGAGCATTTCAAAGCCGCGGCGGCCGCGGGCGCGCTTGATGTCGTCGGCGGAGTCGGCGATTTGCTGCAATTCCAACAGGACAAAGCGCGGCACCACGACCAACCCCTCGATGAAGCCGATGTCAATCAGGTCGGCAATGCGACCGTCAATGATGATGCTGGTGTCGAGGAGCAGGAGGTTGTCCGGTTTGTTTTGCGGGGAAAAGCGGACGTAGGGAATGATGAGCGAAAAATCCTCCTTGTTGCTGCGCATGGCCAGCACGATGCCGATGTAGCCGAAGCTGAGGAACAGGCTGAGACGCACGAGCCAGCGAACCTTTTCATCGGCATTCACAAACAGTCCAGAGTGGTCAATCAGCAACGCCACCAAACAACCGAGCAGCAATCCAAAGGTCGTCGCGGAAAAGGCGCGGAGCGAAAACCCTTTCAACATCTCGTCCACCGCGATCAACAAACCGCCGAAGCCGAAGCCGATGAAGAGGCCGGCGACCACGCCATGATATTCACCGACATATTCCGGCCGCACCTGACTGATGGCGTAACCGGCGAGCGTGCAAAGGCTCAAAAACAAAATGCGGATGACCCAGAGTGGTTTCATTTGCGGGTTGATCTCGGGCTGTTGATGGGAACGGTGTTGTTGGTTATCGCCGGTTTGTGTGACCACAAGATGCCCCAAAGCCCAATGCGGTTCAAGTTGCTGGTGGTGACGGCGAGATTGGCGGCGATGACCTGAAAGTTGGTGGCGAGTTCCGGGTTTTGCAAAACTTTTCCGGCCAAGCCCTTGCCCGCCTGCAAATCGGCGGCCAGGTTTTTGAAAGTTTCCGTGGCTTCGGCAATATTCTTGGCGGCAACGGAAATCGTCGTGCCGTTCGTATCCAGCAGGGTTTGAGCCGAGGCAGCCAACCGGGTCAGACCCTCAGAAAACAAAACCGCATTGCTCACGGCCAGACTGACCTGCGCGCGGTTGGTTTCCACGATGCCATTGATATTTTTCAGGGTGCCGAGCGCCTGCTCGGTGAATAATTTCAAGTTGGTGATGGAGGTGCCAAAATTGGCGAGCGTCCCAGCATTCAAAACCTGGGCGCGCAAATCCGTCACGGACGCATCGAGTTTTTTGGCGGTCTCGTCAATGCGCTGGATGAAACCCGCCGCGTCCCGGGCAACCTGCTGGATATTGAAGGGCTTCTGGCAGTCCACTTCCGCCCCGTCAGCAAACTTCGCCGAATCCGGCATGGCCAGCGTGTTGGTCGCGGGCGTAATCGACACAAACTGGTCGCCCAAAAAACCAGCCGACTCGATGGCGAACGTGGCGTTGGTATAGATGGGGTAATCCCGGTAGATTTTCAGCAGAATGGTCACCACTTTCCCGTCGGGGGAAAGCTGGATCTGCTTGATGGAACCCACGGGCACACCGGCCAGCATCACGGCGGATTTCTGTTTGAGGCCGCCGACGTTTTCCGTGTGCAGCTTGAGCTGATAGGTGCTGCGGAACAGGCTGGTGCCTTTGCTGAATTGCACCATCAGCACGCCCAGCAACACCAGGACAATGAGCACAAACAGTCCGACTTTGGTTTCCAATCGTGAATTTTCCATGGCTATAAAAAGTTTTCCTTGGCGTCGGCCACGCCGTCAATGAACTGCCGCACCACCGGGTCCGGCGAGGCAAATATTTCCTCCGGCGAGCCGGTGGCGTAAATTTTCTTCGCGTGCAACATCAACACCCGGTGACCGCAGCGCCGCGCCGTCCGCATGTCGTGCGTGACCACCACCGAGGTCACATTGAGCCGGTCGCGAACCCGGATGATGAGCTGGTCGATGCTGTCCGACACAATCGGATCCAACCCCGTCGTCGGCTCATCATAGAGCACGATCTGCGGTTCGTAAATGATGGCCCGCGCCAAACCGACGCGCTTGCGCATCCCGCCCGACAACTCCGCGGGCTTCTTCTTCTCCGTGCCGGGCAAATCCACGACCTCCAGCGCCGCCGCAACGCGACGGTTGATTTCAGCGGCGGTATAGGTTTTTTTCCGCTGCAAGGGAAACGCCACGTTTTCCGCCACCGTCATGGAGTCAAACAGCGCCGCGCCCTGAAAGACCATGCCGAATTTTTCCCGCACCCGAAGCAACTGGCGCTCATCCATGCGCGTGATGTTTTCGCCGTCAATCAGCACTTCCCCCGAATCCGGCTGCAGCAGGCCGATGATGTGCTTGAGCAAAACGCTTTTGCCGCCGCCGCTGCGGCCAATGATCACGGCGGATTCGCCGCTCGCGATGCGCAGGTTCACGCCGTCCAGAATCAACTGCGAGCCGAACTGCTTTTTCAACTGGCGCACTTCGATCATAAAAACATCAGCGCAATCCGCTGCAACACCAGCGTGAGGAAAAAGTTGGCGATGAGAATGGCGATGGAGGAATACACCACCGCCTCGGTCGTCGCCCGGCCCACGCCCTCCGCGCCCATGCCGCAATTCATGCCTTTGTAACAACCCACGAGGGCGATAATGCCGCCATAGACGAAGGATTTTACCAGACCGATTTCGAGGTCCAGATTACCGGTGTATTTCAGCATGTTGAACCACAAATACGTCGGGTCAATGCCCAGCAAATACACGCCCACGAGAAAGCCCGAACCGATGCCGAGAATAATGGATTCGACCGTCAGCAACGGCAACGCGATCTGCGCCGCCAACAAGCGCGGCACCACGAGATAATCCACGGGGTGCGTGGCCAGAGTCCGGAGCGCGTCAATCTGCTCGGTCACGCGCATCGTGCCGATTTCCGCAGCGATGGCGGCACCGACACGGCCCGCGACCATCAGCGCCGTCAGCACCGGCCCCAGTTCGCTGCACATGGAGACGCCGACGACCGCCAGGGTGGCGGTATCCATCTTGACTTTGTGGAATTGAAAATACGTCTGCGCCGTCAGCACCATGCCCGTAAACGCACCCGTAACGAGCACCACCGATTGCGATTTGATACCGATGAAGTAAATCTGGTAAAGCAAATCTTTCCACGTCACCCGGAGCGTCAGCAGCGACATCACGGCGTCACGCGACATCACGGCAATACGCCCCAGCCCGGTGAGCCACTCCCCCACCCATGTGCGCGCCAGAAAATTCATGTCCCGCCATCCTAACGAATCCCCGGGGTTGCGCCAACGCCAGATTTCAGGCTGACCGCCACCCGATGAATTCGGATTTTCAACGGCGGGAATAACCATTTTTATCCAAAACAAGACTTGCAAAGCATCATTGGCGCCGGTAGTCTCCACGCTCTTTTGATAAATTTATGTCTGTAAAAATTCGCATGAAACGAGTCGGCACGAAGAACACCCCGGTGTTCCGCATTGTGGTCGCCGACAGCCGCAGTCCGCGTGATGGCAAGTGCATCGAGGAAATCGGCACCTACCAACCGCTCAAGCAGGGTGAAAATTTCACGCTCAAGCTTGACCGCGCCCAATACTGGGTCAGCAAAGGCGCGCAACCCAGCGACACCGTGGCCAGCTTCATCAAAAAAGCGGTCAAGGCGGCACCGGCGGCCTAATTTAACTTTTCCCGCGCCATGCAGGAGTTCCTCGAATACGTCGTCAAAGGACTCGTGCAACACCCGGACGCCGTGAGCGTCAAGCCGGTGGAGCGCGCCGGGACAACCGTTTACGAACTGCGCCTGGACCCGTCCGATGTCGGCAAGATCATCGGCCGCCAGGGGGTGACGATCAACGCCATCCGCTCGTTGCTGCTCGCCGGCAGCGCGAAAAAAGGGATCCGTTGCTCGGTGGAAATCGTGGAAGACCAGCCGGCGAAGTGATTTTTTTCTGGGGCGCGCATGAAAATTGACGTGCTCACGCTGTTTCCGGCGATGTTCGCCGGACCGCTGGATGAAAGCATCATCATGCGGGCGCGCAAGAAGGGTTTGCTGGATTTGAACATCCACCAACTGCGCGACTGGACACATGACCGGCACAAGACGGTGGACGACAAACCATTTGGCGGCGGGCCGGGAATGCTGATGAAAGTCGAGCCGCTGTTTGAGGCGGTGGAAAGTTTGAAGCGCGAAGGAACGAAAGTGATTTTGCTTTCTCCGTCCGGGAGAAAGTTCGACCAGTCCATTGCGCGGGAACTGGCGAAAGAGAATGATTTATTGCTCGTCACCGGCCATTACGAAGGCTTTGACGAGCGGGTGCGACTCGCGCTGGCGGACGATGAGTTGTCCATCGGCGATTATGTGCTGACGAATGGCGCATTGCCCGCGATGGTAGTGATTGACGCGGTGGCGCGGCTGCTACCCGGAGTTTTGGGCGATGACGCCAGTTCGACGGACGAGTCGTTCAGCCATGGATGGCTGGAGTATCCGCAATACACGCGGCCGGCGGAATTTCGCGGGATGAAAGTCCCCGAAGTGCTGCTGAACGGCAACCATGCCGAGATTGAAAAATGGCGGCGGGAACAGGCAAAGTTGAAAACCAAAGAACAGAGACCGGATTTGTTGAAATAAAATTTAAAAAGTTATGAACCAGGCACTATTGAAAAAAATCGAATCAGGGCAGTATCGTAAAGACGATGCGAAGTTTAACGTCGGCGACAGCGTCCGCGTGCACACCAAAGTCGTCGAAGGCGACAAGGAACGCATCCAGATTTTCTCGGGCGTCGTCATCGGCAAGCGCGGTGGCGGGCTGAACGAAACCTTCACCGTCCGCCGCATCAGCTACGGCGAAGGCGTGGAGCGCATTTTCCCGTTCCACTCGCCGCGGGTGGACAAGATTGAAGTCGAGCGCCAGGGCGACGTCCGCCGCGCCAAGCTCACCTACCTCCGCAAGCGCATCGGCAAGGGCGCAACGCTGGTCAAGGAACTCGAAGAAAAAGTCGTGGCCAAGGCGAAATAATCCGCGCCGCACAATTTCCAAGGCGAGGCGTAATGCCTCGCCTTTTTTATTTGCCGGTTTCAAGCCAAAATTTCGATCCAGGTTTAAACGGGGAGAAGCCCGGCCCGGTCTGAAGACCGTGCCGCGCAACCCATCTGCCAAATTTTCTAGCGAGCAGACAAATTTGCGGCAAAATGACCCTGGTTTCACACTTTGTATTTTTACAACATGAAGACATCTCGTTTAATTAATTGCGGGTTTTATCTGCTGGTCGCGCTAACGCTGGCGATCACGCCAGTTCACGGCGGCACTGAGACCAACCGTTACGCGGGTGGCGGGTGGGCATTTTGCGATGCCAAAAAAGTTTTTACCGCAGCCGCCGAGGTCACGCGGGAAAAATATCCCGATTCCGACACGGCCACGATTGAAGGTAAAATGGTGCGGGGGTATCGCGCCGACGGCACCGGCGAAAGCCAGGACGAAACCTTTGTCAAGGCGCTGACCGAAAAAGGCAAGCGCAGCGTGCGGATGCTGGCTTTGAGCTACATGCTGCCGTATTCGACCGTGGAGGTGGTCAAACTGGAGGTGATGAAACCGGATGGCACCGTGCTGCCGGTGGACGTAGCCGCCAATTCCAAGGACAGCATTGATGACGGCCAGATGGGGATGAACATCTATGATCCGAACAGCCATGTGGTGCAGGTCAACCTCCCCAGCGTGGAAATCGGCGACGTTGTTCATTCCATCACGCGGCAGACCACCCATCGCGCGATCATTCCCGGCACGTTCGCCGAGGACAATGTCTTTGAAGGGACCGGCCACATCCGCCATTTATCCTACGAAGTCCGGGCACCGGCAGAGCTTCCGCTTAAATGCATCAAGCTGCGGGATGAAATCGCCGGAACCATCAAGTATCTCGCCACCACCAATGCCGACAGGGCGGTGACGCATCACTGGGAAGTCGCGAACGTGCCGCGCATGTTTGAAGAACCGGCCATGCCACCGGGATCAATGGTCTTGCAGCGAATCATGGTCAGCACCCTGCCCGACTGGGCCACGGTGTCAAAATGGTATTGGGATCTAAGCAAGCCGCACCTCGATGCGACCACGCCGGAGATGAAGAAAACCAATGACATCCTGACGGCAAAAGCAAAAACGGACATGGATAAAATTACGGCCATATTTTACTACGTCTCAAAGAATATCCGCTATATGGGACTCACGCCGGAAAAGGACCGACCCGGTTTCGAGCCGCATGACGTAAAGCTCACCTTTGAAAAAAATTACGGCGTCTGCCGCGACAAAGCGGCGCTGCTGGTGGCGATGCTGCGCGAGGCGGGCTTGAACGCCTACCCGGTGCTCATCAACGTCGGCACCAAACGCGACGCCGAAGTGCCGGATCCGGGTTTCAACCATGCCATCGTCGGCGTCGAACTGGAAAAGGAAAATTACATCTTGATGGATCCGACCGACGAGAACACGCGCGACCTGCTGCCCGCCACCGACCGCAACCAGAGTTATCTCGTGTGCCGGCCGGAAGGCGACACGCTACGGACCAGCCCGGTGGAATCGCCGGAGCGGCACCTGATGCGCATCCATACCACCGGCACCTTGAGCGCCGCCGGCGTGCTGGAGGCGAAGACCGAACTTTCCTTCGAAGGCGTCAACGACAACGCCTACCGCAACGCCTTTGTGAAAATGAAGCCGGACGATCTCCGCCGGTTTTTTGAACGCGACCTCAAATCCACGCTGCCGGGCGCTAAATTGAAATCGCTGAAGCTGCACCCGGAAAACATGCTCGATATGTCCGCCAGCCTCCGCGCGGAACTGGAGTTTTCCGCCAACGGCATGACCGCCGAGGGCAACGGCAAGTCCGTCATCACCGTGCCATGGATCGGCCGCGGACTGGGCATGGTGAATTTCATCCTCCGCGACACCGGGCTGGAAAAACGGAAGTATCCCCTGCAGACGTGGGTGACTTGCGGACTGGAAGAAACCATTCAGCTCCAACTGGACCGTGGGTTTGCCAACGCGGAGTCCCTGCCGGTCTGCCAGCCGGTGAACGACGAATGCCTGTCCAGCCGGCAGCGTTTTAGTTTTACCAACCAGACGCTGAACGGCGTGCGCGAATTCAAATTAAAAACCGTTGAGTTCAGCCCGACTCAATATCTCAGACTGAAGCAGACGTTAAAGGACTTGGAATACGACGGGCGCAAAGATCCGGTTCTGGCGGTGAACAAGTACAGTTCAACCCCACCCCTTCCAGCCGCGGCGGAAGCGGAGAAAACTGCGGTGCAATCCGACGCAAAAATCCTTAACGCCAGCAAACGGCTCGAGGTGGCGGACGCCCACACGGCGATTTACCGCGTGAAATATTCGAAACAAATTTTGAGCTACAACGGCAAGAAGCGCGAGGCGGAGCTGAAGATTGACTACAACCCCGCCCGCCAAAACGCAAAACTCATTCACGCCGCAGTAGTTTCCAAGACCGGCGAGCGCCACGAGATTTCAGCGGGCGAAATCAACCTCATGGACGCGGGCTGGAACGCCTCCGCGAAGCGTTACACCGGCGGAAAAATCCTCGTCGCCAATCTGCCGAACGTGGAAATCGGCTCGACCATCGAGGTGGAATTTGAAATCGCCTACACCAACGCACCATTTCTGGCCGGTTACGAGTCGTTCCAGCTTCCCGATGCACTGGAGCAGAAAAGTTTTGAGATCACAGCACCCAAAACCATCCAGGTCCAAACACGAGTGAGCCACAGTTCCGGCATTATTTCAGAAGCAGGTCAAACCACCAATGGCAGCAAGAAGTCCATGTGGTCGGCAAACAACGTCCCCGCGCGGCCCGCGGAATCACAGCTGCCGCCGGATTGGGCTTATCTGCCGAGCGTCGGCTATTTCATCGGCGAGGCGCAGGATTATTTCAAGAAGCTGAACACGGCGTTGATAGATCGTTCACGGAAGAACGCGAAGGCGGCAGATCTCGCACGGCAAATCACGGCCAATGCGAAAGGCCAACTGGAAACCCTGAAGGCCATCCGCGATTTCATCGCCAAATCCATCCGCACCGCCGGCCCAGCGTTTACCGAATTGCCATTGGAAGAACTTTCCGCCGCCGACACGACGCTGGCGGACGGCTACGGCCATCTGGCGGATCGGGCGATTCTGCTGCACGCAATGCTGACGGCGGCCGGATTCAAACCGGAGTTTGTGCTGGCGTCCGAATTGCCACCACTCAAGGAATTTACGGACGTGGTTAAGAAATTTCCGCAACCGCAACACTTCCAGTGGCCGCTCGTCCGCGTGACGCTGAAGGGTGAAGCCTATTATCTGAACGACACCGATCAATACGCGCAACCCGGCACCACCGGGCATGATGGCAAACTGGGGCTGAGCCTCGACCAAGGCCGCATGGAAACCATCCACGCGGTGAAAGATTGCGGCCAGCGCACGGAAACCTTCTGCAACCTCTCGCTGGCAGACAACGGCCGGGCGCGCATCCGGGTGAAGCAGTGCTATTACGGCACCGGTTACAACGGCAAAAAACGTTATTTCTCCGAATTACCACCGGAAGAACGGCGCCGATACTTCCAGGAAATTGTGTCGCAAGTGTCGCAAGGCGCGCGGCCGGTGGGCGATTTGACCACGCGATTTGACGCGTATCCCGGCACCGAGGAATTCACCGTGGAGATGGATCACTACGCGGTGGTGGATGGCAAATATTATTACTTCAATCTGCCGGCACAATCGCTGTTCCCGGCGGGAACGGACCGCCGCGGGCTGCCGCTGTATATGGCGCAAGGCAGCCAGACAACAGGACGAACGGAAATCAATCTGCCGACCGGATTCCGCCGGATGATCATCGCGCCCATAAACAATACGTTGAAAACGGCCGGCGGCACGGCCAAAACCACCGTGGCCAAACGCGATGCCGGGAAATGCGTCCTCACCTACGAGTTGGAAACCCAGCCAGCCATTGTCAGCCCGAAGGATTATCCAGCCATGCTGCAGGCGGAATCAGCCTTGCGCCAGAAATCGGCGCGCGTTTTCCTCTTCGAGAAGACGGGGAAGTGAAAGTGAAACGGGCGACTTCCTCGCAATAAATCAATAACTGCCACCACTATTTTGGGGTTTTTTGACCCCCACATGGCCGTCAAAATAAAGATAGTTACGCACGGATCCGTGAATCATTTTGTCGCTTAAAATGCTAGGATCCCAAGCATTGTGGTATGTGGGTGGATTGGTGCTATAACTGCCTAACAAGTCCGCATCCACCAGATACCACGTGGTAGAGAGCGACGATTTAGCATGCACTTCAGACATTCTATGGCTTGGGGCATAGGGCTTGACCGTCGGGGTGGTGGTGGGGGGATAGCCAAAAGCATTGCCATTGGTGGCCGGCGCCGGATTTTTAAAAGATAATGCCACATTTTTTATTTCATCCCAGCCGCCTTTATTCTGATAAGTTATGTATTTACTAAGAGTGGAAGCATTGCGGTCTGCGGCAACCGAGGCAATACCGGGACATAGCATAACTTTCGCCACCTGACTGGAACTGCTCGGAGCCGGGCAACCCAGATATTGATACAAATAAAATGCAAACGAATTCGAAGAACCCGTATTGTAGGTGCAACCCTGTCCATCCGTCAGGCCGGTTTGATTTTCCGGACCGGGCGGCAGAAAATCGGCATTGTCGTCAGCAAACATTCTTACCGCCAAACCCACCTGACGAAAATTGGAGACGCAACTTATCTGCTGAGCCTTGATCTTGGCTTTGGCCAGCGCCGGCAGCAGCATCGCCGCCAAAATGGCGATGATGGCAATGACCACCAGCAGTTCAATGAGCGTGAAACCCTGCCAACGGGTGGAATGTCTGTGGTTCATAATATTTAAAAGCTTCGTTTCTGGTGGATTTGTTTCACACCATTTTGCCAGCCTTTTAAAAGGACAGCGATTAATTGGAAACTGAAAGAACCCTAATCCGTTCAGAAAAGTTATTCAACCCAAAATCTAAAAAATGGTGCGATCGCGATTTTCCACCAAATCCTTAAAACATCACCACACTAAATTCAGAAGTTGCTTATATTAATCACATTACGTTTAGAATTGACGGTGGCATTCTTTATCGATAGTCTGTCCGAACCTTTCGCGCATGAAGCACGGACGGTAAAAATATTTATGGCTGAAGGATATTGCGTCAAATGCAAGGCCAAGAAAGAAATTTCTGATGGCGTTGAGGAAACGATGAAAAATGGCCGTAAAGCCATCAAGGGCAAATGCCCAAGCTGCGGGACGGTCATGTTCAAAATCCTCGGCAAGTCCGCCACACCGGCGGTTGCCGCCAATCCCAATCCGCCGACCGTTTAATTATGCCCCAACAGCTCGCCTACGTCATCGTCACCCCCTACTCGCTTTACAAATCCCGCACCGGCGGCATTTTGAGCCGCCTCATCACCCGCACCGGACTCGACCTCGTGGGGTTGCGCATGTTTGCGCCGAGTGCCGAACTGGTCAAGGAATACGCGGAAACCATCGTTTCCGCGCATGACACCCAGGATCGCAAGGTGCAGGAACTGCTCAAACAATACGTCCAGGAAAACCTTTCGCCCGATCCCAAGACCGGCCGCCGCCGCCGAGTGATGATGCTCCTGTTCAAAGGCGACGAAGCCGTGCGCAAGGTGCGTTCCGTCGTCGGCAACTTGAGCCCCAACCGCCAGGGCGGCGAAACCATCCGCGACACCTACAGCGATCTCATCGTGGGCGATGACGGCAAAGTCCGCTACTTCGAACCCGCCGTGCTGGCCGCCCCCACCGTGGAGGAAGCGGAACACAAACTCAAAATGTGGGCGCGCTATTCCGACGCGGACGGCGGCATCGTGGAAAACGTCACGACCTACGCGACCGGCGAACTGCCCGAACGCACGCTCGTCCTGATCAAGCCGGACAACTTCCGCTTCCCCACCGGCCGCCCCGGCAACGTCATTGATTTCTTCTCCCGCGCCGGACTTTACATCGTCGGCGCGCGGGTTTTCCGCATGAGCACCGCGCAGGCGATGGAATTTTACGGCCCGGTCCGCGAGTTTCTCCGCACCAAACTCAAAGACGGCGTCAGCACCAAAGCCAAGGAAGTCCTCGAAAAGGAATTCGGCTTCAAAATTTCCGCCGCCGACCAGAAGGCGCTCGGCGAAATCCTTGGCCCGCTGCAGGGCGATTCCCAGTTCGACAACATCGTCCGCTTCATGGCCGGCCGCGCGCCCAGCGACATCCCGGAATCCGAATGGCCCAAACCCGGCACCGAGAAGTGCATCGCGCTGGTTTACGAAGGCGTCAACGCGGTCAGCAAAATCCGCGACGTGCTGGGGCCGACCGATCCCTCGAAGGCGCCCCCCGGCAGCATCCGCCGCGAATTCGGCTCCACCATCATGGTCAATGCCGCCCACGCCAGCGACTCGGCGGAAAATGCCAAACGCGAATTCGGCATCGTCAAGCCCGGCGAAAACAACTTCAAACAGGTCATCGAGGAAGCGTTCGGGGAAATCTGAAGCGAACCCGGCGGCAACCTTTCAAGCCCACGCCCCGCATGGGCTTTTTAATTTCTCCAGCAACTGCGCATCGGCGGCGGGAAACTCATGCGCCGCCAGTTCCGATCGGCCAACCCACTTCACCGCCGCGCAATCCAGCGGCTGCGGTTCGCCGGAAAGAAGCCGGCAGACAAAGAATTTAAGCCGGACGGATTTTTCGGGATAGGCGTGGAAGATCTCTTCAAACAAAGCGACGACGGAAATTTCCACGCCCAGCTCTTCGCGAATTTCCCGAACAAGGCATTGCTCAAAGGTTTCATCCGCCTCGCGCTTGCCGCCGGGAAACTCCCAAAGGCCGCCGAGGTGCGCGCCGGCGTGGCGCCGGGTGATGAGCAGCTTTCCGCCGCGAAAGATGAGCGCGGCGGAGACCTCGACAACACGAGGCTGGCGGCCGGTCACGGGATGCTGGTTTTCACCGCGCGAAGATTCAGGTGGAATTTCCATCGCAGTATTGCGAACAAGCTTTAGCCAACATCCACCATCGCCTCACCGTCCGACACTCTTGTAAATCCACCCGAGCTTTTCCATTTCCGCCGGATCGAAGAGATTGCGCCCGTCAAATATGATCGGATGCGTCAGGGCTTTCTTGGCGCGGGCCAGATCGAGCTGCTTGAACTCGTCCCATTCGGTCGCCACCACAATCGCGTCGCAGCCTTCGGCCACGGCGTTCATGTCGTCCACATACGTCACGTTCGGCAGCAGCGATTTGGCCTTGTCCATCGCCTTGGGATCGTGAACGCGCAGCGTCGCGCCTTCCTTCAGCAGCCGATGACAGAGGTCAATAGCCGGCGAGGAGCGCACGTCGTCGGTGTTCTGCTTGAAGGCCAGGCCGAGAACGCCGATTTTTTTATCCTTCAACACCCAGAGCGTGTCGGTGATTTTCTTAACGAAGCGATCCATCTGGTCGGCATTGATGCGCTGGACCTCCTTTAGCAGTTCAAACTTGTAGCCGATCTGCTCGGAAATCTTGATGAATGCGCTCAAATCCTTTGGAAAACAACTGCCGCCAAATCCGATGCCGGCGTTGAGAAAACGGCGGCCAATGCGGTCATCCAAGCCGATGCCGTGCGCCACCTCCTGAACGTTCGCACCGGCGGCTTCGCAGATGTTGGCCACGGCGTTGATGTAGGAAATCTTGAGCGCAAGAAAGGAATTGGCCGCATGCTTGATCAACTCGGCGGAATTGATGTCCGTGACAATGATCGGCGCGTTGAACGGCGTATAAATCTCCCTCATCGCCGCCGCCGGACGCGGCGAACTGACGCCGATGACCACCCGGTCCGGCTTCATCAGATCATCCACGGCGAAACCTTCCCGGAGAAATTCCGGGTTGCTGACGACGTCGAACTCCACCTTTGCCGCGCAATAACGCTTGATGGTCTCGGCCACTTTCTCGCCGGTCTTCACCGGCACCGTGCTTTTATCCACGACAATCTTGTAACTCGTCATCGCGGCGGCGATGTCGCGGGCGACGCGCTCGATGTAGCTCAAGTCCACCGCCCCGTCCGGCTGCGGGGGCGTGGGCACGGCGATAAAAATCACGTCGGAATTCTGCACGCCCTCGGCGGTGCTGGCGGTGAATTTCAAGCGTCCGGCGGCGACATTCTTTTTGACAAGCTCCTCGAGGCCGGGCTCGTAGATGGGAATACCGCCGGCCTGCAGCAGTTTCACCTTCGCCGCATCGTTGTCCACGCAGATGACGTGGTGGCCGACTTCAGCAAAGCAAGTTCCCGTGACGAGACCGACGTAGCCGGTGCCGATGATGGAAAGTTTCATCTCAGGACTTGGTCGCGGGTTTCGCAAAACGGCTCAAAGACTGCTTGGCCGTTTCCGCCGCCGCCGAACCCGGAAATTTGGAGACCACCTGCTGATAGGCGGCAGCCGCCTCGGGTTTATTTTGCGCTTCCAGACTGGTGGCCATACCGAGCTGCGCGGTGGCCGCCAGAGTTCCGGCGGGCGCGGCATCGAGGACTTTTTTGAACTGCGCCTGCGCATCCGCATAACGGCCGGCGCTGAACATCGCCGTCGCCGCCTGCAATTGGGCGCGCTGGCCCGCCGCCGTGCCGGAATACTTGGCGGCCAGCTGGGCAAAAGCGTCGGCCAGCTGGCTGGCATTGGCGCCCGCCACCGGCGTGACCAGCAACTGAGTCAGCGCCTGGCCCGCGGCAACTTCCTTCTGCGCGTGCTGCGTGGTCACAAAAAAATAAATCCCCCAGAGGGCGACCAGCCCCACGATGACCGCAATGATCCGGTTTTTGTTAGCCTCCAGCCAGGGCCAGATTTGAATTAGGATTTCCGCAGGTGCGTCTTTGGTTTGCATATTGAAGGGATAGTTTTTCCCCGCTGCGCCTGAAACGCAAGCCGAAATCCAACAACAACGCGGTTCTGACTTGAAATGCAGGGTGTTTCCAGCGCACTTTGCGGCGATGTTTCGCCGCCTGCTGCAACTCAAAGCCGCCGACGTGCAGCTTTATCGGCTGTGCGACGAAGCCACCGGCCCGCTCATTTTCCTCATGGTGATCTTCAGTCCGTGGGCATTTGGCTCCACCGAGCCATGGGCCATTTGGATCATGAATTATGCCGCCTATCTCCTGGGCGCGCTGCTGCTGGTCAAACTGTTCATCCGCAAAATTAAAAAATTTCCGGCACCACGCTGGGACGCCATCAATCCGGCGGATAAAAAAACCGCCCGGACTTCCATCGTCACCGCCCTGGCGGGCCTCACCGGTGCGCTGCTGTTGTTTTGCCTCATCAGCGCGCTCAACGCGGCCGCAACTTACGAACCCGAAAAACATTTTTTCACTTACCGCGAAAATATCAAATGGCTGCCACACAGTTTTGATGCGAACCGGACGTGGTTTTATTTCTGGACCTATCTCGGGCTCGCCGCCGCCTTCTGGAGCATTCGGGACTGGCTGTTGGGACGCACCGAAGCCGAAGAAAAATCCCGACGCCAACCCACGCCCCCGGCCCCGCCTATGATTCCCGAACGGCTGCGCCGACTGCTCTGGCTGCTGGCGGCGAGCGGGACGCTGCTCGGCATCGAAGCCATCGTCCAGCGCGCGACCGGTTCCACCAAGCTGCTCTTTCTGGTCCAGCCCGTCGTCAATCCCGAAGGCGACACGCAATTCGGCCCCTACGCCTACCGCTCGAACGCGGCCCAGTATTTCAACCTGCTCTGGCCGGTGTGCCTCGGCGCGTGGTGGCTGCTCCGGCGCGAAGGTTCGCGGAAATTACTTTTTCTTCCGGCCGCAGCCGCCCTGATGGCAGCCTGCCCGATCATCTCCAGCAGCCGGGCGGGCGCACTGGTGGCGGGCGCCATGCTGGCGCTGACAGCGGCGTTGTTTCTGGGAACGGAGATCATTGGGTTTCTGCGGCACGGCGGCTCGCGAAGGCAATGGCGGAACGCAATTTTTACCATGCTATTTCTGGCCACGACACTGGGACTCGGCTGGTATTTCGGCTGGTCGAAATTGTCGCCGCGGCTGGAGCAGTTTAGCGAAGGGCTGGCCATTCGGGAACAAATGTATGCGGACGCGCGACCGATGGCGGCGGATTATCCGCTATTCGGCACCGGGCCGGGAACCTTCGGGACGGTGTTCCAACTCTACCGGATTTCCAACGCGACCTACTGGCCGGAGCAATTGCACAACGACTGGCTGGAAACGATCATCACCTTTGGCTGGACGGGGTTTTTGCTGGCAATGGCGGCGCTCGGCGGCGTGGTGGCGGCCGGATGGCGGGCGCCGCGACGGTTGGCCGTGATGGCCGGACTGGCGCTGGCCGGCTGCCTGATCCAGGCGCGGTTTGATTTTCCGCTACAAATCCACTCCGTGCTGTTTCTCTTCCTGCTGATTGGCGCCATGCTGCTGGCGCTGGGCACAATGGCAAAGAAGCATTAAATCACCAACCACCCGTTGCGACAACCGGGCCGTGATTTGCCATGGCTTGCCGTTACCCGGCAGAGCCATGGCGGAATCGGGTTTACGCGGCAAACACTAGGCGTTCAGGCGGGCGACCAGTTTTCGCAGGGAGTCCCGCCGCCGGATCACAAACGTCAGCCCCACTATACCCGCGAATATTCCCATGGCCACGTTCGCCGGCTCGGGCACGGCGGTGATGCTCAGGCTCCAGCCGACGAGAGAGGAAAGATTGTCCGGGGTGCCGCCGGCCATATCGGCAAAAGTCAGCGTCCAGTCCCCATTCGGATTGCCGCCGAAGGACGTGTTGAAAGCCGATCCGTCAGGCCGGTAGTATCCGGTGGTGCCCGTGGCATCATGCACTGCGGTTCCATAGCTGTCGGCCAGCGTGTATTGGAACCCGGAGGCGTCGGAGCCAAACGGATTTTCGGAAGTCTGCCCGATGCGGTTCACGAGGGTGACGGTGACCCCGCCATGGGTCAGGTAGCATACCAAATCGCCATTATATCCATTGCCGCCGACGTTGAGATAAACACTCAGCCCCTCAAAGACAGGCCGCATGCCGCTAACATTGATGGTGGAATAGATGCCGACCGGATTGCCATCCGGGATGGCAACCGGACCGCCGCTGCTGGAGAACGTGCCGGAAGAAAGGGTGGCCTGGGCCGCCGCGCCGCACAACAGAAGCGCGCCGAGAATTGTGGCGTAGGTTTTCATGGTCATAATGTTAAAAAAGATTACAAGCTGTTATTCTGCCGGAGCCGGTAGAAAGCCTGGCCCGTGGGCGGGTTTTGATCAGTAAAGGTCCAGACAATGGCACTGCCATTTGAAGGAACCGTATATCGTGAGTCGGTGGTGCCGGACGTTCCATCCATCGGAATCCAGTTGGCCAAATCGGTGGAACGCTCCACAATATAATTAAACCCCGGCACCCCGGAGAAGGTGAGCGATGGCTGGTTTTGGGCTGAACTGATGTCTTTCAACAGGCCGACCGCGTTGGTCACCGAGAGCGTAATGGTGTTGGTGGCGAGGGATGTGTCATAGCCAGTAAGTTTGACGACGTATTGAAAGTTCTCGGTCACATTATTAGTGGTGGCGAGGAGAATCAGGCTGCCGCGGATGACCGGCGGCGTGCCGGTCTGGCTGACATTGGCTATTGACACCAGCAAGCGGTCGGCGTTGCCGGTGGTATTTGCCAATAGATTGCTGACGGCGAGGCGAGTGAAAGTGCCCCAGGCCCGGCCAACAGACACGGGATTGGCAAACACCGGCGTGAAGTTCAGATAGATGTCGGTGTTGGATTGCGAGATGGAAAACACCCCCGCAGGACCACCACCATTCACAAAACTATTTGTGTTGATGATGAATGCGTTCGTCGCAAATCCAGTTATACCGGTGGTCTGCGCAATTTTCCAGGAGTAACTCAGCTTGTTGTCAAAATTCGCGCAGGAACCGGCGATATTGCCATTGGTCAATGAAACCACCTTGATTGTGAATTTGCTCCCGCTGGTGGCGGTTATGTTCAGCCCGCCGGCGATATTCAACAAATCCCAGCCCGGATCAGCGCCCGCCGTGCCGGTGGCGTTGTTGATCTCAACCACGTTGGTGGCCCCGCCAGCCCACGTTTCGGCGCCAGTGTTCAAGGTGCCGGGGCTGTTGCCGGCGGAGATGGTGCCGTTCACGGTAACCGTGCCGCTCACCGTGCCAGTGCCACCGAGCGTTCCAGCCACAGCGACTGTTGCCGCGCTGCCGGAGTTCAGGGAACCGTTAACCAGCAACTTGCCTGCACTGACCGTGGTGGTATCGGTGTAGCTGCTGGCGCCTGAAAGCACCCATGTGCCGGTGCCAGCTTTGGAGACTTTAGTTTTGTTGCTGCCAGAATTGTTAATAATTGATCCAGAAATAGTATTGGTATTTGTGTTGGAACCTTGAAGAGTCAGGGTTTTAGTACCAGCACCCGCTGTCATGGCAGTGGCGGTTAATGAAAGCGCACCGGAGCCGTCGTTCTGAATAGTGGCACCGCCGGTCGTGCCGGCAAGGTTGATGACGCGGTCACTCGTGCCACCACTGCCAGTATAAATCAGGGTGCCAGCAACGGTGGTAGCCCCTATTGCAATAGTGCCATTAGCCGCCGAGGTGGGTTGTCCGATGCTGCTTCCGGAACCCGCATTGACTCCATTGATTGAGTTGACCTTCAAGATGCCAGCAGAAATCTTTGTCTGGCCGGTGTAGGTGCTCGCCGTGCCGGAAAGGAACAGGGTGCCACCGCCGAGTTTGGTCAAGCCGAAAGCGCCGGAAACCACACCGCCAACAGTAAGGGTCTTGGCGCTCGCTGTAACCGTCCGAGCAGCACTCAGGGTCACATTGCCAGTTCCGAGATTGAGATCTTGGGTTCCAGTGAAAACAAAGTTGCCATTCCAGTTCTGAACGTTGTTATATGTGCTCAACGTAATCGCGCCACTTCCAGTGTTATCAATCGTCCCACCACTGATTGTAAATGTGCCTGATCCTAAGGCACTGGAGTGATTAATATTCAGCGTCCCCAGAGAGTTGGTCGTGCCACCGGAGTAGTCATTCGCAACAGAGATGGTTAAGGAACCGGCGCCAGCCTTCGTCAATGCCCCAACACCAGTAATCGGCCTAGCTATCTCCAATGCGATACCGCTGTCGGGAGAAACAATGCCACCACCATTTCCAATTGTCACACCACGAGTAGAGTCAGATATAACAAATGACACGTCAGGAATATTGAGGGTAGCACCGTTGGCTATCGTCAATTGGTCAGCAGTGAATGCTGCCGGTGCCGGCCCCAAGCGGTTCTCTCCATTGATACGAAGGATTCCACCGTTTACGATTGTCTTTCCTTCATAGGTATTCGCAACCGAAAGCTTCAATATGCCAGTGCTACCAGCCTTAATCAGGGCGCCGGGACCGGTGACAGCTTGCTTAATATCGCAAGTCACTAGGTTGTCGGTTAGGAATGTGCCACCACCAGATCCCAAAGTAATACCAAGGCTAGGATTAAATTCTCCGAGGTTTGCAGTATTATTCACTTGGAGGGTGGCCCCATCCAATGTCAATTGGTCTGCCGCAAAGGTTCCAGGATCGCTTCCTAAGGAGGCTTCACGATCAATGAAAAGCGTTCCACCGGTCACAAGTGTTTTGCCGGTGTAGGTATTAACGACGCCAAACATCTTAAGAACACCGGGGCCTAGCTTTGTAATTCCACCTGCGCCAGAAACCACATTTTGAAACTCAGCTGTTTTTGTTCCCGGAGAAACATAAACAATTAGAGAATAATCGTTCACTATGGTTCCTCCAAAAGTTGTATTGCCGTTAATATTAAACGTCTGATCGCCGCCCAAAATAATTGGGCAGTTGAACCCATTCAACGCTCCGGAAGAGTTAGTAAACCCACTCGAGATGATCACCTCGTTGCCACTAACTGTATACCCTCCACCCGTAAATGTCACCGAGTTGACTGTCAGTCCAATCAATTCATTAACTGGATTGACCAGTCCGCCGGCAACCGATGGAAAAATAATGTCATCGCCATCAACAGGCGTCCCTATATCCCAATTTTCAGCCGTCCCCCAATTCAAATCCCCCCCCCCCCGCGCCACCGGTCCAAGTTACCGTCGCCCCCCAAGCGGCGAAATTACCCGCGAGCAGTCCCAGCGCAACAAAAGCCGCCAGCCACCGGCGCGCCGGGCCGATATTAATTTTCCGGGAGAGGAAAGTCGGTTTCAAGATGGTTTTCATAATTTTAAAATTGACGCAAAACGGTGATTGATCGCACCCAAAAAAACGAGGTTAAGCGCAAGGCTTAAAAAGCCGTCAGCAACATTAATACAACTGACGCGCCGCCAATGTTGGCACCCAAGCAGTTGCATGTTCCCTAATCAACCTCCCGCACAATAGGCGGCTGCCAAATAAACTGAAATAATAATGCATCAGCCGCTGCATTAATTGCAGCAAGCGATGAGTTCCGAAGCCGCACGACGACTTTTTACTTTAAATCAGCTGATAATATTTCCCATGGAAAGTAGCGGCGAGGAAGAATCAGAGGACGGAGGTCCGCGAGAAACCTTATGCTGGGTGCTGGCGCCGGGCGCGATGGCGAAAAAGACCTAAATCACCGACGCGCGACCGCCGCCTTCGCGCACGAGCACGGCGGCGGGCAACTTCACCATCGTCTGCCGGCCAAGAAATTCCATCAGCACCGCCACGCGCTCACGGCCCGCCTGCATCGGCGCCACCACCGCCAGCAGCCCCCGCAAACTGCCTTCGGCCACGCGCACGACATCGCCGGGAGACAGGGCGTCGTCCACCACATGCAATTCCCCGGCGCCCAGCGTCGCGCGCAACCCGGCAATAATATCAGCATCAATCCTTGGCCAGCGGTCGCCAAAGTGAACCACGCCGCGCACGCCGCGCGCATGTTGCACCGCCTGCAAATCCGCCGGCCAAACAAACCGCGCAAATAAGTAGCCGGGGAAAAGCGCTTCGGTGAACCACACCGCGCCGCGAGCGGTGGCGCGTTTGAAGCGGATGCGCGGCAGGAAGACTTCGAGTCCGGCCAGCTGCCGGAGATGCGCGGCGGCGATGTGCTCGTGCTTGGGCTGGGCGCACAAGCAGAACCACTCGGTCACCGGCGGGTTTTCATGAGCGACCGGCAGCATGGCGGACGCGGCGGAAGTTACGCCTTGTGATAGTCCTTGTAGTGGTCGTAGTAATGGTAGTCGCCCGTGCCGGCACGGACGGAGTTCAATACGAGGCCGAGCACTTTGGCATTGCGCTGGACCAGCAAGTCCAGCGAGGCGCGAGCAACCCGGGCGGAAGTGGCCTCGGCGCGGACGACAAAAAGGACGCCGTCCACGCGGGGGGCAAGGGTCGCCGCATCGTCGGCGGCCATCACCGGCGGGGTGTCAACAATAACGAAATCGTATTCCTTGCCCGCGTCGTTCATGAAGTTCTCCATGTCGGCGGCAAAGAAAAATTCGGTGGACGCCTTATCCGACGGACCGCGAGGCAGCAGCGAGAGATTGGGGAGGTTCGTTGCGAGCACAAGCGAATGCCAATCCAGTTTTTCCACCAGCATCTGGCCGAGGCCCTTGCTCACAGCAAGATTAAAGCGTTTATGAAGGGTGCCTTTGCGAAGGTCGGCATCCACCAGGAGCACACGGGATCCGCCAATGGCGAGCGACACGGCGAGGTTGGCGGCGGTGAGGGATTTGCCGTCATTGGGCACGGAACTGGTGACCAGCAATTTGCGCGGATGCTGGCCGTTCTGATTGAGATACAGCAAGGAAGAGCGCAGGTTGCGGAATGATTCCACAAACGCCGTGCGCAGGTCACCCGGAGCGAGCAAAGGCAAATCACCGCTAATCGAACCGCTGATTTCGCGCGGAATCTGCCCGAGCACTTCCTCGTCGAAAAACTCCTGAAGCTCGGTGAAGGAATGCATCCGGTCATCCAGGCGGTCAATCAGCAGCAGCAGGCCGAGACCGAGGCCGAGGCCGAGCAGACCCGCCAATAACAGGTTGCGGATCAGGAACGGTTGCTGCGGCAGGGCATTGGTGGCAACCTGATAGATGGTCACGGTTTCGGGACTGACCTCCTTGTTGACATCGAGCATTTGCAAAGAGGTGAGCAATTGTTCGCGCAAAGTTTGAACGCGCTGGGATTTTTTCTGCAGGCGGTCGTATTCCGCACCCTTGCGGGCAAGGACGACGTTATCACGCCCGATCTGCTGGCACTGGTTCTGGAGGTTGGTGATTTGCAAAGCGAGGGCGTTTTTGCGGGCTTCGAGCTGCTCGATGCTCTGGTCGCGATAGATGACCAGCAGCCGACCGAGGCGGTCGACATTTTCCCCCATGCTGACCATGCGGGGATGCAGGGGCTGGAGAAATTCGGCAAAGCGTTCCTTGTCGGCCTTGAGAAGGAGGATCTGCTGCTTGATGGTCAGGTATTGCATCCCAATGCTGTTGGCGGCGTTGAGGCCGGATTGTTCGCCGACCCCGGTGTTGACGAGGATGCTGCCGCCGGCCGCCGAATCGCCCACGCCGCCGGTTCGCAGGAGGGAGGGTTGCTGGCCCTGCTCCAGCAGCAGGCTTTGGTCGAGCGTCATGGAGCTGAGCAGGGCATGCTGCGATTCCGCCTCGGCGAGCCGCTGGTAGAGCAAAACGAGAAAATTGTTCATGCCGGTGGATTGCTGAAGCAGGGCGGCATCATTGGTGTTCAAAAACGCGACGAGCTGGTCGTCAATCCGGTTCAATTCCGGGTCAAGTTTTTGAATCTGGTCGCTGAGGCCGGAAACGGTGGTATCCGAGGCGTGCGAGGCCATCTCCTTTTTCATGTTGTTGTATTCCACCATGCAGGCTTGCAGAAATTTCTGCGTGTATTGCGGTTCCTGGCCGGTGGCGCGCAGGATGAAGATGGTGGTCTTCGGCAACACGGAAACATCCACCTTGACGGAACAGGGCGTCAGCCCGGGATTTTCAGTCGCCACCCGGTCGCGGGCGCGGCTTAAGACGGTTTGCCCCTGCATGAGCGCGGCCTGGGTGCCCAGAAAATTGCCCAACTCCTCGGAATAAAGCGACCCGATGGAACCCGACTGGGTGTTGAGCTTGATATTGACAATCATCTGACCAACGGAGGTAAATTCCGGCGCGGCACTGGAGAGCCGCCACTGCTCGACTCCCACCGCGACCGGAACAGTCAGGAGAAATATCCACCAACGCCGGAACAGCAGATTCCGGTAACGCTGCAGCCGCGAGTGAAATTTATTCATCACTGCCGCCCGATCCGGTTTGCCCGTAGAGAAATTGTCGTTCATGGGTATGAGGGCGTTAGAAATTCACCAAGCGAGTTGGCACGATGATGAGGTCGTTGGGCTGGAGCAGGATGTCTTTTTCAATTTTACCTTTTTCCAAGATGTCCTCCATGTTCAGGTTGAACGTCTGTTTTTCGCCGTTCGCCCCGGTGGCGGCGCGCACGACTTTCACCTTGGTTTTGCTGGCGAAATCGCCGAAGCCGCCGGCGCGCAAAATGGCGTTGCCGGCGGTGAGATTCTCATTGATCTGCATATCCAAAGCGCCCTGGCTGCGCACCTGTCCCCAGATATAAACCCGGCCCAGAATCCGGGTGGCCACGTTAAGGGACAACACCACGGAGGCTTTCTTGTAATACTCTTTTTCCAGCGCCGTCTTGAGGTCGGCGGCCAGTTCTTTGGAGGTTTTACCGACCGCCATCACGCGACCAATATACGCAACATCGATCTCACCGGAGTCGGTCACCACCAGATTCACCGGCGTTTCTTGAATGCCCAACACCCGGTCTTCCAATATCTGAAAACTGACGGCATCGCCCACCCGCAACTTGTAAGAATCATCTGACATATAACCGTTGAGCAGGCCAACCGCCGGGGCCGCGGGAGCGGACGGCGCCGCAGCCGATGACGGGGCAGAAACGGCCGCATTCCGAGAGCCGGACACCGGCACGGGCAATTCCGCCAGCGCCACAGACCAATGCCCGCAGGCCATCAGCAGCAAAAATGAGAGGGGGGTTTTCATAGAATCAGGCAGAGTATTCAAAACTGGTAGTTCAGATTCAAGCCTACAATGTTGGCGGTGTAATCGTTGTAGGACAGTTTTTGATCCGTGGCGCGCATGACAAATTGATAATAAACCGAGGTGGAAAGTTTCTGCGTCAGCGCCCGGCCAACGGTGAGGCCTGCGCCATACTGGTCATATTTAAAGGCATGCGCGGCCACTTGCGTCCCCTGCTCCCACCAGACCGGCGTGCTGATGGAAAACTTCCGCAAGACGTTCCAGTTCGGATTCAGGCGAACGAACAGACGATCATACGCCTGACCATTGTAAGCAAAATCCACGCTATGCCCGGCGGACAGCGAATAGCTGATGTGCCGGGTAATCTCGTGGGAAACAGAAAACTGAAAATACAAGGAGTCCATCTCGCTGATGCCCGCCATTTGAGAATTTTCCGGGATATAAACCATGTAGCCGCCGTCCAGGCGGGCGCTTAAATGCTCACTGATCTGCACGCTAGAAAAAGCGCCGGCGCTCCATTGCATCGCATCCGAAACAAACAAGGCATTCGTCGGACCGGATTGGCTGTAGCGCACCAGCCCCAGCCCCCCCTCCAGGCCCAGCATAATTTCCGGACGCAGACGAAACCCCAAGTTCAGGAAAAAATTTTCCGAGGCCGAGTCCGGCTGGCTGCGCTGCCGGTCCACGCCAACGTAATCCACATGGTCATAACCGAGGTTGACCAAAACCTTGCCCAAATCCCACAGACCCGTCACACCCAAATCATTCTGCAAAAAAGTATTATTCTGGCCGCCGGAGGTCGTGGGGTTTTCGTAGGAATTTTGCGTCAAGGTCGCGCGGTCGTGCAAATTGATTTTCCAGTCCTGGATAAAGATGTCGAAGGACAGCCCGGATCCGGGATTGAGATAAAACTGGCTCTGGTCGCCATGCTGCACATATAACGAATAGCCAGCCCCCAAAGACAAATTCAAGGTGTTCCACTCCGTCACCGGCCAGTTCAATTGCAGATTGGCGGAGGGACGGATAATCATATCCCCCTCGGCTTTGCTGGAATTGCGGGCATTGTCGGTAAACTCCGTGCCCAGCGCACCGCTGCAGCGCAAGGCCACCGGCCCCCAAAGCAAGTTGTAATAGCCCACCGCATTCCGCGCCTGCTTCTGCGTCTCTGCCGCCAAATCGCCCGCCAGCGAAATTCGCAACGCCTCCTGGGCTGCCAGCGGCGGCAGCAGCAACAGCAATCCCAAAATCGCCAGCCAGAATGGCGGGAGGGAACGGGGCGCCGGATGCTTAATTTTAAATCTCACAGTTTAAGAACAAGCATTATGGTTCAAATCACCCCAGGCGTCAGTAAAAATGGCGCGCGGCGCCCCCTTTCGTTCATTTCTCAAAAACAGCCATCCCCACCCGCCCCACCAAAAAGCCACAAAACAGGCTCATTGCCAACAAATGCCAGACCCGGACGGCAATAAACTGATTGACTAAACCGCCGAAACCACCTATTAATTACAAGCCTCCTATATTTCTACATATGAAAACCGAAAAAAACATTTTATTACTGGCCGTTGGCACATTGCTGCTGCTTGGATTATCCAGCCACGCGGCAAATTTAACCCCCAGTCCTTCGTTGAGCCTTTTAAAATCCGTGCCGCAGGCTGAACTACCAGGGAAGGCCGCGACACTAGTGGCTGCCGCAGACTTGAAATCACAAGTTCAGACAGCGGTGGACGTGATCAAATCCGGGATCGGACTTAATCCCGCCGCCGCGTCGGCCATCGTCGGCGCCATTTCCGCGCGCACGCCCGAGGTAGCCGCCGTGGCCGCCGCAACCGCAGCCAGCCTGCTGCCAAAACAAGCGGCCGCGCTAGCCAAGATAGCCGCAGCGGCAGCGCCAAAATTTGCCGGCAAAATCGTCGAAGCGGTTTGCGCCGTGTCACCCGATTCATACCGGGAGATTGCACAGGCGGTAGCGGACGCCGTCCCCAGCGCAGCCAAAGAAATTTTAGCGGGGGTCGCCACGGCCATTCCCAGCCTGAAGAACGCCATCAACAACGCATTGGCAATTTACAAAACCCCCTCGGTAAATCTGGTGCTCTCCCAAATCTCAGCGGCAACCGCCGCCGCCACGACCGCATCGCTGACCTCCGGCATGGTCTCACCTAAAGTCAAACCTTTACCGGCGCCGGTATTTTCCGCCCCAGGAGCACCGGTCAATCTGGATCCGGGAACAACCGGACAGGTTCCGCCCGGCGGACGCAATTATTCGGTCCCAACCGCAACGCCAGATTCTATTCCTGCTGGCTGATTATTCCGCTTCACTTCCACCCGTCTTTGGCTACAAAGACGGGTTTTTTATTCTCTGAATATTTTTGTATCCACTACCGTATTCCCTTAGTTTTCAACTATGGACGAAGACATTAAAACAACGCGGAACCGATGGCTATTGGCGACACTTTGCGCGGCGGCCATAATCGCTTTGCTCCTGGGTCCGGCCACAAAAATTTACCACCGGCAAAAAGAACTGCGCAGCCTCTCGCTAGCCCAGCAATTTTTTAATAAAGGTGATTATCCCAAAGCCACGCTCAGCGCCCGAAAAGTGCTGCTCTTGAATCCCGTAAATGTTCCCGCCTGCCGCATCATGGCGGAAACGGCCGACCGCCTCCAGTTACCCACAACCCTGGACTGGTGCCGACGCCTGGCGGAACTCGCGCCCACACCGGAAACCAAACTGCAACTCGCGGAAGCCGGACTGCGCTATCAAAGCCGTCCGTTCCTGCTGACCGAACAAATCTTAAAAGAGCTTTCGACCAGCGCGACCAATCTCGCCTTCTATCATGTCGTCGCCGCGGAGCGCGCACTAAACCTCCGGCAACTGGACACCGCCGCCGCCGGCTTCGCCAGCGCGGTGCAACTGGCGCCAACCAACCGCCTCTATCAGCTTAATTTAGCCATGGTGCAATTGAGCTCCCGCGACCCGGCGACGCTGGTAGCGGCGCGCAGCCAGTTGAACGCCTTCACGGCGGACGCCAACTTTGCCCCCATTGCGTATCGGGCACTCATCGCCGACCGGCTCGCCCATAAAGACGACCCGACGGCGCAAAGCTTATCCGAAAAACTGTTGCGCATTCCTCAAGCCACCCTGCCCGACCAACTGCAACACCTCGCCATCCTGAATAAAAAACAAAGCGCCGATTTCGCCCGGCAGTTAAAATCCCTGCAACAAACCACCGCCACCAATGCGCCCAAAGCCGCCCAGACCGCCATCTGGATGCAGGCAAATGGCTATGCCACCGAAGCCTTGATCTGGCTTGGCAGCCTGCCCAAAAATCTTCGCAACCAGCCGACCGTGCAACTGGCACAGGCCACGGCCATGGAAACGAAACGCGACTGGATGGCGCTGCGGCAATTCTGCGCGCGCGGCAACTGGGAGGAACTGGATTTTCTGCGGCTCGCGTTTCTTTCCCACGCCTGGACGCAATTCGGCGAAACTTCGGTAGCAAAAAGCCACTGGCGCTCGGCCACAGGTGCCGCCGGCAACCGCCTCGGCGCTTTATCCAGCCTTTTGGAACTCACGGCGCGCTGGCAACTGGCCGACGAACGGCTGGATTTATTCTGGCTGCTGTTCCAGAAATTTCCGCGCGACCAGTGGGTTGCCACCGCGCTGAAACAATATTGCCAAGCCACCGGCAACACCGCCGGATTGCACCGGATTTTCCGGCAACTGACAACGACCTATCCCAATAATCTGGAAATCAAAAACGACCTGACTTACATCAACCTGCTGTTGCGGATGAATCTGGCCGAAGCTGGAACCGCGGCCGCCAAGCTGCACGCGCAAAAGCCGGCGGATCCGGCCATCGCCGCGACGTATGCTTTTGCTTTGCACCTGAAGGGCCGCGACGCCGACGGATTGGCGGTCATGAAAAAAATTCCCGCCGCCGCCCTGGAACAACCGGCCAACGCATTGCATTACGGCATCCTGCTTTCCGCCACCGGCGACAAGATTGCCGCCCAGCGCTATCTCAACCTTGCGCAGCTCGAAACCAGCCTGCTGCCGGAAGAAAAGCAGCTCATCAAATAGGCTGCGGACCAATATTTGAGTCCTTGATAAAGCGTCCACACGGGTTACTTTATAACATAATTCCACCAGCCCGACTCCGATGCAAAACCGATATTTTCTGAGAAAGCAGATTACTTGTTGTATTTCAACAGCCGCCGCCATTTTCATTTTTGCCCATCCGGTCCAGGGAAACACTTTTTCTGTCACCACCACGAACGACAGCGGCACCGGCTCATTGCGTGAAGCTATCTCATTCGCCAACACCAACCCCGGCCCGAATACAATCAATTTTCAATTCGCCGGCACGCCCCCTTTTACCATCAAACTCGCCAGCGCACTGCCCCCCATCACCAACGCGCTGACGATTGACGGCGCCACGCAATCCGGCTACACAAACGCGCCAATCGTGGAGCTGAACGGGGCCGGGGCCGGAGCCACCACGGCGGGTTTGCAATTGAATTCAGGTTCCAGCGCCAGCGCACTCATCGGGCTGGCCATCACCCGCTTTGGAGCGGAAGGCATTCGCCTAATAAGCGCCTCCAACACCATTCAGGGCTGTTTTATCGGCACGGACACAACCGGCACCAACGCATTCGTGGGCAACACCAATTACGGCATCTCGATTTTCAGCGCGGGCAACACAATCGGCCCCGGCAATGTGATTTCGGGAAACGCCTACGCCGGCATCCTGCTATCCGGCAACGCAGCGACCGGCAACAAAATCATCGGCAACCTCATCGGCACGGATGCGAGCGGGAAAGCGACGGCGGGTAATAAATTTGACGGAATTTATCTCACGAATGCGATCGCCAATCAAATCGGCGGCACCAACACAGGCGCAGGCAACGTCATTTCCGGCAACTTCCGAAACGGGATTGTCCTCATTGGTGGCAGCATCAGTAATTCAATACAAGGCAACCTGATTGGACTGGCTGCCGGCGGCACGAACGCCTTAAAAAACTTCTGGGACGGCATCTTCATCAGCGGCGGTTCGGCCAATACCATTGGCGGCTTGGTAAATGGCGGGCGCAACATCATTTCCGGCAACGGCACGAACGGTGTGTTCATCGGGTTGACCACTGATTGTTTCAACCTCATTGCCGGCAATTATATCGGCACCGACACCACCGGAAAAACCAACATCCCCAACGGCTTGGCGGGCATGAAAATCCAAGGCTGCACCAACACCATCGGCGGCGGAGTCGTGAAAGGCGTGAGCGGCCGCAATGTCATTTCGGGCAATGGACAGCGAGGCATCTGGCTAACCGGCAACAACGGCAGCGCCGCCGGCAATAGCGTGCTCGGCAACCACATCGGCTTGGATGCCACCGGCACGAACAGCCTCGGCAACGGCAATGCGGGCATCCAAATCACCAGCGCCGCCGGCAACATCCTCGGACCAGGCAATGCCATTTCAGCGAACACCAACGCCGGCATCTATCTCAGCGGCACGAACACCGCCGGCAACCGGATTTGGGGTAATTATATCGGCACGGACACCATCGGCGCCAGTGCCCGTGCCAATCAGCAGGAAGGAATTTATGCCATTTCAGTCTCCGGCACCGGGAACATTATTGGCCCCAGCAACGTTATTTCCGGCAATCTGCTTCAAGGCATTTCACTCACCAACTCAACCGGATTCTCAATCATCGGAAATTTCATCGGCCTCAACGCTGGCGGCACGGCAGCCATTATGAATTCGGGCGGCGGCATCGTCATCGACCACGCCAGCCAGACCAATTGGATTGGCGGCTCCACCGCCGATGCCCAGAACATCATCTCCGGAAATAATAATCCCGGAATTTGGGTGATTGGCAGCCTGTCACAAGTCATCCAGGGGAATTATATTGGCCTCGATGCGTCCGGAACGGCTGCTATTGGCAACAGGATGTTTGGAATTGATTTGGAAAATTCGACGAACACTCTCGTGGGCGGCAGCGGGGCGGGTAACGTAGTTTCAGGGAACGGACCTCTACCCTTACCAGGACCCTTTGTGGGCATTCAGATTTACAATTCCTCTCAAAACACACTGCAGGGCAACATCATTGGCCTTAATGCCCAGGGAACAACCGCCATCGGCAATGGCTCGCATGGCATTAAACTATGGAACACAACCAGCAATACCATCGGCGGCACAACCGCCGGGGCTCGCAATATCATTTCTGGAAATGGTTTTGATGGCCTTTATTTAATCGGGGCCTCTTGGAACATCATCAAAGGAAACTACGTCGGGCTGGCGGCGGACGGCAGCACTCCGCTAGGGAACACCACGCACAATATTGAATTTCAAGCCCCATCCACCAACAACATCGTGGGCGGCTTGTCTCCCGGCGCGGGTAATCTGATTGCTTACGCAAAAACCGTTACCACCACCACCTATGCCGGGGTCCGGGTGCGCCCCGGCGCATTCAACAACCTCATCAGCGGTAATTCTATTTTTAACAACGACGGTCTGGGCATTGATCTGGGAATCCAAGGAGCCAATTCCATCCTTCACCTCCAATCGGGCGTAGCGGCCACCGATGCCAACCTGCTGCAAAATTTTCCGACACTTTCCAATTCCGTCTCCGGCACGGCCACCTTGATCCGCGGCTCTTTTGACAGCGCAACGAACAGAACCTATGCGCTGGAATTTTTTGCCAGCCCGACCGGCGATGCTTCCGGCTACGGCGAAGGACAAGTTTTCCTCGGACAGACGAACCTCACCATCAGCACCCTGAGCCCGACCAATTTTTCAGTGGTCATTCCCGCAACCGTGGCCGCCGGCTGGGTGATCACGGCCACCGCGACGGACTCCGCCAACAACACTTCGGAATTTTCGCATGTGATCACCAACTGGGGGGTTCCCCTGCTCCAGCTCGGAACCAACCCGGCGGCCGGCCAATTCAAGGTTTCGTGGACCAACAGCAGCGGCAGTTTCAGTCTGGTGGAAAGCACCAACTTGAATCCGCCGGTGCAATGGGACACTTCCAGCCTTCCCCTGACGCTCAGCAATGGAATTTATTCGGTGCCGGTCAACGCCACAAACCGAACCACCTTCTTCAGACTGCTGGCTCAATAACAACAAAAAACCCTCCGCCAGGGAGGGTTTTTGAAGTGTAAAACAGCGAATTACTTGCGCCGCTTGTTAATCAAATGAGCCATCAAAACCATGCCCAGAGCACCCAAGCCCAAGACCGAAGGTTCCGGCGCGGGAGTGGCTTCATTGTTGAATTGTGCACCAAAGGACACGCCACCGGCGGTGTTAGTGACCAGCGCCCAGCTGCCATTATTAACCCAGTAGTCATTATAGTTGGTTCCAACAACCGGCGTATTATAGACCGGCAATGAGAGCGTATCGGCACCGGTTAATCCGGAAAAGGTGTAAACCATTGTGAAAGTTGACGGCAAAGCCATCCCGAGACTCATCGGGACCGCCGCCCCGCCGCCCGCTAGGTCATAGTTGTAATTAAGGTAGATGTCCTGCCAGGCAAAAGTCAGCATCACCGCGTTGGTTGAGAGGGCCTGCTGCGGATTGGCCAGGGCAAACGAGCCGGTTTCATAAAACAGAGGTGACGGCGTGGCGTACCCATTGAAAGGAGATCCGCTATTCTGATAGAATTGGATGTTGGCCATGACCGAACCCGACCAACCTACATTGGTGCTGTAATAAACAAACGAGAAAGTCCTCAAAAACGGGTTGGCCCCGAGCAGTCCGGGATCCATGAACACTTGTTGGCCAATAACAACGTTATTGGACATGGGAAATTGAACACCGCTGGGGGTGGTTATACTGTCGTAAACTGAAACTTGTCCACGAGCGAACATGGCGGTAACAACCAGCGATAAAACAGCTAACGTTTTGAGAGAGTTTTTCATTCGAATTTAGAATTCTATTCTTTGATTTAAGGAAACCGGATTTCATATAAAATAGCGTAAATATATTTCAAGGTCAAGAGATGTTTAGAGATGTTTACTGCAAATTTATTATTGTTTGGCCCAAACCAGCAATATAAAGTCAGGACTCAACCATTTATAATGATCACTGGATTCAGTTTACTGTTTCTTATCGGGGCATTGAGTCTGGGAATAACGGCAAGCTCAACATCCTTGATTCTACGCTGCTCTCGCCAGTTCAAGCTTGGTGGACGAGAACGGGAATTGCATCACACGCATCAAACAGCTATTTCCCGCTTAGGGGGGATTGGTTTAGCCCTCGGATCCATCGCCTCGGCGCTGGCGATTATTTTGGGCGGTTTTGTCCACGCGGATGCGTTGGATGAATGCATGAAGATTTTAATCCTATCCGCAGCGATGTTTGCGCTCGGGCTATGGGACGATTTGCGGACCATTGGCGCCAAACGAAAACTGATGGGCCAAGTCATCATCGCCAGTGCCGCCTATTTTTCCGGTATTGGCATTCATATCGTCTCCGTCCCATTCGGCCATGAAGCGATGGATTTAGGGCTTTGGGCTTGGCCAGTAACCGTGCTCTGGCTGGTGGCCATGACTAATTTGATCAACTTGATTGACGGCGTGGATGGATTGGCGGGGGGAATCAGCCTGATGTTGATGATTCTTTTGGCCGGCTTGGGGACCACTGGCTGCGGCGTAAGCATCATGGCTTCGGGAATGATCGGTGCGCTGCTAGGTTTTTTATGGTTTAACTTCCCGCCCGCCCGGATTTACATGGGCGACGGAGGCGCCTACTTCTTGGGATTTTCAATCGGCTGCCTGACCATTGTCAGTTCCCAAAAAGGAACCATTTTTGCCGCGCTCATTGCCCCCCTCTTTGTTCTGGCACTGCCAATTCTGGATACGAGCCTGGCGATTGTGCGCCGAGGAATGCAGGGATTGCCACTCTTCCGCCCGGATCGCAAGCACATTCACCACCGGATGTTGGACTTGGGACTTTCGCGACGCAGTGTGGTGTTGGGCGCTTATGTCTTCACGGCTTTTTTTCTACTTTTGGGCTTCGGCGTATTTTGGACCCATGGCGAACAACTGCCCATTCTGGTAGGTTTTGGCACCCTGTTCATCCTGCTGGCCGCGGGCAAATTAAGCTTCAGCCGGGAATGGCTGGGCGTCGGTCGGGTGTTGGGGAATTCCCTGTCCGCTCGCGCTGAAATCCAATACGCCCTCGCCCAAACCCGCTGGCTTATTCTCGAAGGCGCACGCTGCCGAGACCTCGACAGCCTTTGCGAAGACACCATTTTTATCGGCCGTAAAATCGGCTTCAGCAGCGTATCGATCAAACTGGCCGACAGCGAAAAGAAATGGCAACAAACCCCGGCGGACAACGGGAGAGCCTGCTGGACCTTCCGCCAAAGCCTGCCTGGACAGAATGACAGCTACATTGAAATCACCGCCGTGGCGAACATTGAACACAGCGCAAAAATTATTTCCCTTTCCGAATCCCCCATTTTAGACAAACACACCTTCGAAATCTTGGGCGACCTGCTGGCAGAAGGCTGGGCAAAAGCTATGGCCCAATGGAAAAAAAAATCAGACCTTTCGCCACACCCATAGATTTACTCCAGCGAAAACTTCCCGTTTCAAAAGCAACCACCAGCGGAAACAGAGAAAACAATCAAGGTAGGACGTGGGCGGGCGTGACCGTGGAACCCAAACTGCAAGCCGGCAAGACACCCACGGTAGGGCACGCATAAACACCTCCGGCAGGACACGCAGGAATATTGCCGCCTGAATTTAATTTTATATAGGGCGTCAAATCGCCCGGAAAATTGATAATGGGGGAGCCGGTGATCCTTTTTTGTTCCAACGCGAACAGGTTGGCCGCCGAATCAATCTGGCGGAGGTTGCCAATACAAGCGTTTGCCTGCGAAGTGGCGCGGGCCTTAATAAAATTGGCAATCGCCATCGCCGACAACAAACCGATAATCGCCACCACAATCATGATCTCGACGAGGGTAAAACCGGCTTGGCGGAGGTTGATGGTGTTTTTCATTATATGTTTTCCGGTAATAACCCCGCTTTGCAGGCCGCACAATGATTTGCCTGAACACTTAGCCGTTTGAAAGTGGAGCGGGCGATGGGAATCGAACCCACGTATGAAGCTTGGAAGGCTTCCGTTCTACCATTGAACTACGCCCGCAGCCGTTGGAATCATACCGCCCGCGCTTGCCTTGTCAACCGCTCCGCGCTACCTTCGCCGCGATGAA
>CAIOIC010000066.1 GCA_903858275.1 uncultured Verrucomicrobia subdivision 3 bacterium
GGGCGCTTCCGCGTGGCCGACCGCGCGCACGCGCAAGGCGGCCGTGCCAACCGGCACGCGCAACAACCGCGCGTCATCGGCCGAGAGGTTCACGGCGGCAATGAGCTCGTCAGCAGCCGTAATCAGAAGACCATACTTCTGCGTCAGCAGGTTGTAGAGAGACCCTTTCAACTCCGGCTTCGTCATACCCGGACAGAAGCGTGTCACCAGATGGCGCCGTTCGAGAATCACGGGCTCGTCATCCGCCAACCGCAGCCGCTCGAAGTAGTAGAGGGATTCGCTTTCGCCCAGCCGGAGCGCCTGGCGAACCGCTGGGTCCGCCTGCCCTGCCTTCAAAGACTCGAACTTGAGAACCTGCGTCGCCGGTCGCTTACCCGCCAGCGTCGCCTTGCGGGTGAAACTCATTAACGATTGCAGGTCATAATCCAGCACGCCCTCGCGCACGAAGCTGCCCACGCCTTTCCGGAATTCGAGCATGCCCTCGACCACCAGGTGCGATAGCGCCTTGTTGGCCGTGACGCGGCTGATGCCGAAGCGCTCCGCCACCTCCCGCTCCGTGAGGAACTGCTGGCCCGCTTGGAACTCTCCATTGCGGATCAGCCCTTGCAGCAGTTCGTTCAACTGCTGGTAAACAGGTTCGCGGACCAGACCCTTCGGCCGAATTGATATTTGCATGTTAACTTGTGGCATAGCCACCTTGTTACTAGCCCAGAGCGGCTAATCCCGTCAACACTTTTTTTAGCTTTCGTTGCCGTCGGGCGATTGACATGCGCTGCAAGCCCGCAAAAGCTAGCTTGCTGCGTCAATCAAAGTTCCTGCGACGCACTGAAACACGGCAGCACGGCCAGCTCATGACAGTTCCAAGCAAACAGGCGGGCGACAAAAATACAATTTGCAATCTGGGATTATAAAACTTTCGCCACCAATAAAGGAATTATGGACAAGTTTGGACTGTATATCTTTTGAATGTCGTGATTTTGAAAAGTTACATTTCAGAGATGAACCGGTTGAACGTCATGGAGGGAAGATGTGGGTATGGTGGAAAACTGAAAAGCAGCACAGTAGCACAAAACGTGATTTTTGAACCTGAAAGCTGCCGATCACATACGAGCTAATTTGGATACAATAAGCACGGGATGTTAGTCGCCGTGCGTCTGTTTGGAAGCGAGTTTGATAATCAGCCACTTATAAAAAAGCCGTTGTGCTACTTTTTGTGCTACTTTCGCCGGCTGAAAGCGGCCCCTGGAAAACAGGGGTAAAATGTGATTTTTAGACAATAGATACGGGCTTTATATGCGGTTCTGATAAAGTTGGTGAAAGCCACATAAAAGCCAAAAACCAATTTTTTAAGTCCTGTGCGTCTGCCATTTCGCCACACCGGCAACCCAATGCTTGCAATGGGATGGAAATTTACCAAAAGATGAGAATCAACTTTGTGCCTCTGTTCCGACCATCATGCAGGCTGCGTACCAGCCCCAAACGTCAATCGCATCGCGGCTCTACCTTCGCAAAAGTTCCCACCGGGCGCAAGCAGCCGATTCACGGGCGGCGGATCGCAAAGTTCATTTCAGCGCGGCTGCCGCTGCCTGCTGGAATTTCAGGCGGACTTCGCTGCCGTCGCTGTTCGGGAAATTCGCACGCTGCACCATCAGCACATAGGCGACGCCCTTCACCGGATCGATCCAAGCCTGCGTGCCCCAAGCCCCGCCATGCCCGAAGCTGCCGGGTGAGAGCATGGCCGCCACACCTTCATGCGGCGTGCGCAGGATGCTCGTGCCGATGCCCCAGCCGTAGTTTGCGCCCAAATTCTCCTTCTGGAAAAAACCCGTCGGCAGGTCACCGGTCTGCGGAGTGCTGAGGAATTTCATCGCGGCGGCGCTAAGGTAGCGATGCCCTCCGAGGGTGCCGCCATTCAGGAGCATCTCGCAAAAGCGCGCGTAGTCGGTCGCGGTTGAATAGAGTCCACCATTGCCCTGCGGGGGGCGGTTCGGTGTGCCCTCATAGCCAACGCGAGGCGGGACGGATGCCAGCAAGCCGGTATCCTTGTTCTTCGCGTAGGCAGTCGCAATCCGGGCACGCTGTCCGTCGGTCGGATAAAAAGTTGTATCCTTCATCCCCAGCAGATTGAAAAGCCGCTGGCGGAGAAACGCATCAAAACTCAGGCCGCTCACCACCTCCACGATGCGGCCAGCGGCATTGATGCCGCTCTGCGTATATTTCCACTTTGCGCCCGGCTCGTATTGCATCGGTGCGGCAAGCCACAGCGGCACCAGATCGGCCAGCCGATTGACCTGCAATGCCGCCGCCGCTTCCGCTTCGCCGAGGCCGGAGGTGTGCGTGAGAAGTTGCGTGATCGTAAGTTTTGCCGGTTTTCCCGAAGGTGTCTTCAGATTGGCAAACTCGGGCAGGTATTTTTCAACGAGATCGGCGACATTGAGTTTGCCTTCATCCTGGAGCATCAAAACCGCCGTGGCGGTGACCGGTTTCGTCATTGAGGCAATCCAGAAAAGCCGGTCGGGCGTCATCGGGGTTTTGGCCGCCACATCGGCCAAGCCGGTGCTCTCAAGGTGGAGAATCTTGTTTTTTGTGACGACCACAGTAATCGCGCCGGCAATTTCATTTTTCGCGACCATCTCCTGCATCGCAGCACCGATGCCCGGGAGAATCGGTTCGACGGAGAATGAAGATGGCGCAAGGCACAGAACCGCGGCGAGAGCGAGACGGGAGGCAAGGCGGCAACGGGACATGGCTGCCGCCATTTGGTGGAGTTTATTCATAAGGTGATCGGTTGAGAGCAAAGCAAATCAGGCCAAGAATGTCAAAGTGGCATGGCTGATTCTTTTCCGCCACAGGTTGCCCGACGGGAGCGGGACACCGGGGTGAATGTGGCAACACCAGTAGCCCTATTGGGTTCCCTTGAGGCGGATGGATTCAATGGCCACGTCAACGCCATCGAGGCTGCCGGGATCAAACCGCAAACCGGTGATCAGGCCGCGCCAGCGCGGGTGGTCGGCCAAGCGCACAATAATGTCATGAAACTGGCCGTCGCCGCGAATGGCGAAATGTTTACTGGCGGCTTCATTCACCGGAGCGGTTTTGGTGACCCAGAATAATTGCCCGTCAATATCGCGACTGGCTTTGAGGCGGATTACAAAGTCAGAATATTTCGCCGCTCGAAGCGTGAGTGAAGGACTGTTGAGAATCGGGTCGCGGCCGCGCGTGGTGAAACACAAGGCATTGTTCTCGATGCGCAAATTGGTCATGTTGCCCGTCCAGCCGAGCGGGTTGGTGGCGCTGGTGAAATCCCATTTGGTCGCGGGTAACTCGACCGGGACGTCATAAGGTCCACGGCCGACATCGGCGGGAACAACCTCCACCGGCTTGGGCGATGCCGGCGAAAAAACCTGACGAATCGCGTCCAGATAGCCAAAACCGAATTCGCGGTGGGGTTCGATGTAGCTGCCTTCGCCCAATTCATTCCAGGCTTCGACGAAAAGCATTTTCAATTTGGGATCCGATTCACGCGTGTCCAAGAATTTTTTGGCGTCAATCAGGTGTCGTTTGAACAATTCCGGGGTGCGACCGTAGCGCTCGACGGCGCGGGCGCCAGCCCACGGGCGGTCATCCCAGCCGGCGGCCACCGGCGGAATTAGTTTCAAAACATTGGCATCGGCGAGTTTTTCCCAGGCGTTTTTGTATCCCTCAATGTTCTTTTCGTAGGAAGCCCGGCGGGCGACCACCTCTTCGGGATTCATATTCAAGCGGGGCCAGTTGTAGCAGGAAATGGCGTCATAACCCATCTCCTTCAATTGCGGAAGCGAATCAACGCTGTCGTTGTTACAGGCCACCAGATAGAGGCCTTTCAAGCCGGCTTCACGGCACATGGCGCGCATTTTTTCGAAAGACGCTTTCACCGCCTCGACCCCCATGTCTTTTGCGGGATTACGAGGGGCAAACATGACCACCACCGGTTTGCCTTCCACTTTCAGATAATTGGAGCGCTTAAAATAATTATTGATCCAGAAGGCGGTCATGTTCTCAAAATCCCTGGCGGAGTGCGAACCGGGCCGGTTGTGATTGGCATAAAGCAGACAGAAGTTGAGCATGTTCCCATAGCGCGATTTGAAGAGCGCGTCCAAGCCCTGTTCATTGTGCTGCCGGCCCTGATCCCAATACCAGTCGTAGAGGAAAAAGTTGATGCCCGATTCGACCGCCCATTTGATCTGCCAATCGGCAACTTCCGGGTCGCCTTCGTGATACCAGCCCAGCAGCGGTTTGCGTTCGGGGAAAGGTTGAATCCGCGACCAGCGCGCCGCCGTGTCCCAGCCGGGATAATAATAAGCGCCGATCAGATAATCCGTCTTCACGGGACGCGGCACCGGCACATAGTCGGCCTTGGGCAGGTTCAACGGAGCGCGAAAATCGAGCTTGGCAGAAATAGAAGGTGCGCCAGCCAACGTCAGGGTGGCTTCGGCGGTGCCGGGCTGATCCGCCTGCACCGTCCAGGAAAGTTTTTCGGGAGAATTAAATTCAAGCTGGGCCGGCACGGCACCGGAATTTATCAAACGCGCACCTTTCAATTGCAATTGAGGCTTCAAATTATGCGCCGACTCGCCGCCACGGTTGACCAGCAACGCTTCAAGTTGCACCGGCTGGCCGGAGCGGACAATGGCATCGGACAAACCAAAACTGGTCACTTCCAGATCGGCGGGGCCTTGCGGGTCTTCCCCCAAGGCCAGCAGTTCAATTTGTTTGGTTCCATCGGCCATCAGACGCAGATCAATAATTTGTCCACGCCAAGCGGCGTTGTCATTGAGGTCGATGTTATAGGTATGCGGCAGGCCATCAGCGTGCAGCGGAAAAGCCATTTGATGGATTCCATTGGTGGCGTTGCTGGCAAAACTGATCTGGCATTGACGCTTCGCTCCGATGGCGGTTGTCAGGCGCAGGGACAGGATTCCACCCAGGCTTGCCGGCCAGTTCAGGCGACCACGCCAGGTGCCAGTCTCCAGTTTCAAATCACGCAGGGGCAAGGCCACCGCTTCACCCGGTGTGGCCTCGACAATTCGCAGCGCCTTGATCAGGTAGTGTCCGCCTTGTTGTTCGGGAAAATCGAGACGCAGGCGGATGATCTTTTTTTCTCCCTGCCAGAACGGCTCAATCCGGTAGGTGTGCATGCCCGTGGCGACGGTGAACGGGGTGAGCTTACTTGCCGCAAATCCGCCATGGGGAGTGTTGGTGGTTCCGGTCCAAAAAAATCCGCCGCTGCCCGCAACGTCGCTTTGCATTTCGAGTTCGATATACTGCGAAGCTGTGGCCGCAACCGCGTCAAAGACGGTGCTGATCAGCATCGAATCACCCTGAGCGGTTTCCACGGACAGCCCACCGCTGCCAACCTTTTTGTCTTTCACTGAACCACCGGACCATTTCACCAGTTCGTCCACCTTGAACTCGCGAACCACGGTGGCAGAATAAGAATTGGCTGTGACCAGCAGGAGAAGAATAAGCAAGGGGCGCATCGTTGAAGTTAAAAGTGTTTTTTATAGGGGCGCAAGGTTGTATTCAGATTAATAGTCACGAGGTGCCTTTCTGGCGCGCTTGGCAGCAACACGACATTAGCCTGCCCCGGTTGGCCAATCCCTCATGCAATCTTTGGTGAACGCACAAAAGTATCGGAATCCGTTACAAAAGACGGTGCACTCCGACCCCAAGGCTTGTATGGTCTTTCAACGCCTCGTATATTTAATCACCAAACCACCACTGACTGTTTACTGAACCATCCCCAGATGATCACCTCCATTCAAACCATGCCCACCCGCCTGTTCCTGCTGCTCTCCCTGTTCGCCGCCAGCATCATCACCGCCCGCGCCGCCGACCTGCGGCTGGGCATCATCGGGGTGGACACCTCGCACGCGGTGGAGTTCACCAAGGTATTGAACGATCCCGCGAACACCAACCATGTCGCAGGCGCCCGCGTGGTGGCGGCTTTCAAAGGCGGCAGCCCGGATATTCCCGCGAGCTTCAAGAAAGTCGAAACCAACGCCGTCGTGATGCGCGACAAATACGGCGTGAAAATCTGCGACACCATCGAGCAAGTCTGCGCCGAGTCGGATGCCGTGCTCATCGAAAGCGTGGATGGGCGCACGCATCTGGCCCAGGTCAAGCTGGTCATCGCCGCCAAGAAACCGTTCTTCATTGACAAACCCCTGGCGGCGAATCTGACCGATGCCCTTGAAATCATCCGCCTGACCAAAGCCGCCGGCTTCCAGCTGTTCACCGCTTCCTCGTTGCGATACGGCAAAAACACCCAAGCCGTGCGGCAAGGCAGCCTGGGCCGGGTGTTGAGCGCGGAAACGTTCAGCCCCGCCCACCTCGAACCGACCAATCCCAATCTCTATTGGTATGGCATTCACGGGTGCGAATCGCTTTTCACCGTCATGGGCACCGGCTGCGAGAGCGTCAGTCAACGCACCACGCCCGACGGACGGATTGAAGTCACCGGCACCTGGAAAGGCGGACGCACCGGCATCTTCCGCGAAGCTGAACCCAAGGCCAAGGTGCAATACGGCGGCACGGCCAAGGGCGAAAAAGGTGAATCCCCGGTGGGCGCGTATGACGGCTACGCTCCGTTGGTGGTCGAAATCGTAAAGTTTTTCCAAACCGGCAAATCGCCTGTGCCCACGGAAGAAACCATTGAACTCTTCGCCTTCATGTCAGCAGCGGAGGAAAGCAAGCGCCAGGACGGCAAGCCCGTGACGACGGCGGAAGTGCTGGCGAAAGCCCGGGCAAAAATTTCCGCCAAACCATGATGCTTGTTAACGCCATGAAACACATAAGACTCTTTTCACTCACCGCCCTGCTGCTGGCTCCGCTGGCTGCACCACAAGCCGGGGAGACAGTTGTGGCCGAGAAAAAAACGCCGTTGGTAACGCCGCAGTTGAGCGGCGGCGGATTAGAAGTGCGCCACAAGCTTGAAGGCAAGAAATTACGGGAAGTGTCGCTATTACCGACGGGAATGACGAACTGGTTGGACAAAGCCAAGTCGGAAATCAAAACGGGCGTGGAGGTGGAATTACAGGTCTCCGGCTATAACTGGGCGTCACACCACGCCAAGAAACTCACCGGCGGCAATCCCGGCAACGAGTTGATTTACCTCGGCCAGGAGACGTTGGAATCGAAGCTTGGCCAGCATCAGGTTTTATTGCAACAGGCACCGGAACCGGGGCTGCGCGTAGAATCACACTACGAATTTTTTCAGGATATTCCGGTCATGCGCCGCTGGTCGCGGCTGGTGAACGAGGGCCATTCGCCGGTGGGCATCGAGCATGTCAGCTCCGCGATGGTTTACAATTTCGCAAATTTCGGGCCGAGCCCGCTGGAACAGAAGCTGCGGGTTAGCTATGCCAACAATAGCTGGAAAAGTGAAGCGCAGTGGCAGTCGGCGCCGCCGTCGCGCTGGGGGTTTCTGGAGAATGGACATTTCAGCCTCACCGCCATCGCCTTCAACAACATCGGCAGCTGGTCTTCGATGTCGCACCTGCCCATCGGCATGGCTGAGAACCGCGACCTGGGCGTCACCTGGTTCTGGCAGATCGAGCAAAACGGCTCATGGCACTGGGAAATTTCCGAAACCGGCAACCGGACGAGCTATCTTTATCTCGGCGGCCCAGATGAACTTTTCAATTCGGCGTGGAAAAATTTGCAGCCCGGCCAAAGCTACGATTCCGTGCCGGTGGCCGTGGGCTGCGTCAAGGGCGGTTTCAATGAAGCGGTGGCGGCCATGACGGCTTACCGGCGCAAGGCCTGCCTGATGCCTCATCCGGACAACGTGAAGTGCCCCGTGATTTTCAACGACTACATGAATTGCCTGAACGCCAACCCGACCACGGAGAAGGAGTTGCCGGTCATCGATGCGGCGGCGGCGGCGGGTTGCGAATATTATGTGATTGACGCCGGCTGGTATGCGGAACTCAAGGAGACATGGTGGGAGACCGTGGGCCTGTGGCAACCTTCAAAAACCCGCTTTGGCACCGATGGATTGACGGGGCTGCTGGATTACATCCGCGCCAAGGGAATGATTCCAGGATTGTGGCTGGAGATCGAGGTTGCCGGCATCAATTCGCCGCTGAAAGACAAGCCCGATTCATGGTTCTTCATGCGACATGGTCATCGGGTCATTGACAACGGCCGTTTCCTGCTGGATTTCCGCAATCCCGACGTGCGCGCCCATGCCGACGAGGTGGTCAACCGACTGGTGCGCGAATATCGCGTGGGCTACCTCAAAATGGATTATAACGTGGACGCGCTGCTGGGCACCGAAACCGGGGCCGACAGTTTTGGCCAAGGCCTACTCGAACATCAGCGAGCCTACCTCAGGTGGATCGATGCCGTGCATCAGCGGTTTCCGGAACTGGTCATCGAGAATTGCGGCAGCGGCGGCGGACGCATGGATTACGGAATGCTTTCCCACCATCAGCTTCAATCCTCCAGCGACCAGACGGATTACCGGAAATATCCTTCCATCGTGGCCGGCGGGCTGGCGGCGGTGCTGCCGGAACAATTCGCCGTGTGGTCTTACCCCAAGGCGGAGGATGACGCCGATGCCGCGAGTTTCAATCTGGTCAATGCCATGCTCGCCCGCATCCATCAGAGCGGCGGGATCGCCAACCTGAAAGACGAAAGCCGGAAGCAGGTTCACGCCGGTTTGCGCATCTACAAAGAACACATCCGCCAGCATATCCCCCACATGACGCCGTTTTATCCGCTAGGCATGCCCCCTTCGATGTCAGATACGAAATCGCCCGTGGCCGTCGGCTTGCAGGATTCCGAGCGCGCCTTTGTGGCGGTCTGGCGGTTGGCGGGTAATAAAAAAATCACGCTGCCAAATACTTTCGGGGGCCGTGTGACCTTGCTTTATCCCACTGATTTGGGAATCAAGGTGGAATGTTCTTCCAAGACTTTGGAAATTAGATTCCCGCGGCCTTATATGGCGGCGATTCTCGAAGTAGCCAAAAAGCCATAGTCACCTCCTATGAAAAAACTGATTATTACGGCCCTGCTGCTGGCTTCGCTGGCCACCTTGCAGGCAGCCGACCGGAACTTTGAGGTGACGGCTTATGGCGCGAAAGGCGATGGCTTGACCAAAAACACCGTCGCCTTGCAAAAGGCCATTGACGCCTGCGCCGCCGCCGGCGGTGGCAAGGTGGTGCTGCCGAAAGGCAGATATCTCACCGGCTCCCTCACGTTGCGATCCCATGTGGAACTGCATCTGGACGAAGACGCGACCCTGCTGGGCTCAACGCTCATGGAAGATTACCCGCCGCATCCGTTCCCCAAGTTCCGCTCGCTGCGCGACAAGGGCGGGTTTCCGGCGCTGATCTATGCCGAAGAAGCCGAACAGGTGGCGATCACCGGCCCCGGAACCATCGACGGACAGGGCGCGGCGTTTCAGCCGGCGAAAGTGTCGAACAACGAAGACATCCGCCCGCGCGGCATCCTTTTTGTTTCCTGCAAAAATGTGCGGGTGGAGGGCGGGCTGTATCTGTGCAACGCCGGCTCCTGGACGCAACATTACCTGAATTGCGAAAATGTGGAGGTCCACAACATCGAAGTCTTCGCCCACGCCACGGCCAACAACGACTGCATCGACATCGACGGCTGCCGGCACGTTCGCGTGTCCGGAATCCGCGGCGACACCTACGACGACGGCATCACGCTCAAGGCGACCGGGCCGGCGGACTGCGAAGACGTCGTGGTGGAGGATTGCACCATCGCCTCGCATTGCGCCGCCATCAAATGCGGCACGGAATCCACCGGCGGATTCAGACACATCCGCATCAGCAATATCTCGGTGGTGCCCTCCGTGGCGGGGAAACTCGTCTACGGCTCACGCCGGGGGGCGACGGGCATCGGCTTGATGATTGCGGACGGCGGCACGCTGGATGACGTGACGATTTCGAACGTGACCATCCGGGGGCCGCGCTCGCCGTTTTTCATCCGGCTGGGAAATCGCAGCCGCAAATATATGGATGGCGTGGCCGTGCCGCCGGTGGGAGTGGTCCGGAACATCACGCTCTCCGACATCACCATCAGCGATGTGCAGTCGAAATGTTCCTGGATCTGCGGACTCCCCGATCATCCGGTGGAGAATGTGACGCTGCGGAACATCCGCATCGTCGCCCCGGGCTTTGCCGGCAAAGTCCCGGCCCTGGCCACCGATGAAAAGGGCACCAATTATCCCAGTGAAAATTTATTTTATTCCCAGCCGGCCTCGGCCCTTTTCATCCGGCACGCCCGCAACATCACACTGGATCACCTGACCTTTGCGACCACGACCCCCGAGACCCGGCCGCCGCTGCTGGCCGTGGATGTGAAGGGCCTGACGGTTCGCAAAGCCGAGGCCACCGTGCCGGGCGAATGTCCGGTTTTCCTGCGGGGCATGGGAGTGAAGGGACTGAAATTCACCGCGCCCAAGAACTGGGGCGGCAAGGGACAGGAAATCACGCCCTGACTCACCCGACGGCAACTCGCATTGCCGAACCGTTACACAATCGTCTCAAGTTACTGCTAGATTTCAAACCGTCCAACGCAGCCGGCAGCCAACCTTTTGCCGCGCTGCAAATGTGAAACTATATAACGACCGCCAGAGATGAGAAGTAGACATTTATTTTGAATAGTTTTCCGGCGGAAGTTTTGGACACAGATGAAAAAATGATGAAAAACATCCGCTCTCACCTGTCTCCTCTCCCCCCAAGAGAGGAATTTAGCGCCTATGCCTTCTGTTGGCTCGAATGGATGCCCGACTAATCCAGCGTTCGGTTTGCTCAAGAAGCGGGAAACGATTCTCCTTCTCCTTGGGGAGAAGGCCGGGATGAGGGAGGACGTGAATCTAAAGGCTTGGGTTCCGAGCAGTGGCATATTTCGCGCGAAGGGCGCGAAGGCGGCGAAGAAAAAGTTTTTTTCTCGTTGGCAAAGCGGTTTTTTTATAAGGTTTCGGGCGATACCCCAAACCCATTGCCGGAACCATCATGAAACACCTCCTTGTCCTCACCGCCCTGTGGTTGACCCCGCTGGCCGCCCTGCGCGCCGCCGATGCACAATTCGATGTGACGGCGTATGGCGCGAAGGGGGACGGACTGACCCTGAACACCGTCGCCCTGCAAAAAACCATCGACGCCTGCGCCGCCGCCGGCGGCGGCAAGGTGGTGCTGCCCAAAGGCACCTTTCTTTCCGGCGGCATCATGCTCAAAAGCGGGGTGCGGCTGGTGGTCCTGCCGGGGGCGAAATTGCTCGGCAGCACCAACCTGGCGGATTTTTACAAGACGTCCTATTCCCGGGGCATGCTGGTCGGCGCCAGCGACGCCCACGACATCGGGATCGAAGGCGGCGGGGTGATCGACGGCCAGGGCGAGGCTTATTGGGTGAAGAAAAATCCGCCGCCGGCGCCACGCGCGCCGTGGCGCGGGACGGCCCAGTTCAATTACAACGTCCTGAAGCGGCCTTCGTTCATCCATTTCCAGCGCTGCACCAACGTGGTGGTGAAAGAGGTGCTGCTGACCAATTCGCCGGCCTGGACGCTGCATCTGCAGCGCTGTGTCAACGTGCGCGCCTCCCACCTGACGCTGCGCTCCCCGCTTTATGGGCCGAACACGGACGGCATCGACATCAATTCCTGCATCAACGTGCGGGTCGAGCATTGCGACATCATCACCGGCGACGACGGCGTGGTGTTGAAAAGCACCGAGCCCGGCCACAACCATCCCTCCCGCGACATCACCGTGGCCAATTGCCGCATCTGGAGTTCCTGCAACGGGCTGAAACTCGGCACGGAAACCCACGACGTCTTTGAAAACATCACGTTCCGGGATTGCCATGTCTATTCCATCACCAACAATCCCATGGACCGCACGCTCGCCGGCGTAGCCATCGAATCAGTGGACGGCTCGCACCTCTCCAACATCACCGTATCCAACATCACGATGGACGGCGTCAAAACGCCGATTTTTGTCCGGCTGGGACACCGGGGCGGCAACAGCGAGAAGACGCGCCAGGTGGAACCGCGCGTGCCGGGCACCATCAAGAACGTCGTCATCCGAAACATCACGGCAAAGAACTCCATGTTCGAATCGTCCATCACCGGCATTCCCGGGCATCCGGTGCAAAACATCACCTTGGAGAACATCGTCCTGGAATATGAGGGCGGCGGCGGCGGCGAACTGGTGGATGCCGATGTGCCCGATGAAACGGTCATCAAACATTATCCCGAGGCGCAGATGTTCGGCCGGTTGCCGGCTTACGGGCTTTACTGCCGGCACGTGGAAGATCTCCGCGCCAACGGCCTGCGCTGCACCTATACCCAACGGGATGCGCGACCCATGCTGGTGCTCGACGATGTCCGGAACGCGACGTTTGACGCCGTCGGCTCCACCACTACCACGGGCGAATTTCCGGCGATGTGGTTTATGCGTTCCAAGGATATTACTGTGAGTAACGCCATTATTCCGGTTGGCACCAAGACGTTCATTGCCGCGGAAGGAAATGAAGCGGACTTGAAAACCATCACGCTCAAAAATAGCGCCACCAAGAACGTCCAAGTGCCGCTGGCCCAGATCAAGCCGGGCGGACTGACTGCCGCCGAGCTGCCCGTCTTCAAGGAAACCCAACCGGGCGTGGTGAACATCGAGGTGTCCACCATGCGTCTGGCTACGCCCATGACCGTGGTGCAGGACACGCAAGCACCCGCCGGCAAATACATCGCCGTGCCCGCCGGCAATGGACGTGATGTGGGAAGCGCACGCTGCCGGTTTGAGGTGTCATCCGCCGGTGCGTATGTGATTTGGGTGCAGACCTTCGCGGCGTCCGGGGAGGAAGACACATTCTATGCCTCCATCGACGGCGGGGCCATTTCGACCTCGGACATCCTGAAGAAGGGGCAATGGAATTGGGATTATGTCCGCAACCGCGTCGGAGAGAAAACCGTGGCCGATGCCTGGACGGTCAGCCAATTATCTCCGGGCGAACACACGTTGCTCATCCGGAACCGCGAGAGCGGCGCCCGCATTGGCCGCATCATCATCGCCCGCCAAGACTCGGGCTTTGCTCCGAAATAGCCGGTTATCTTAACCGCAAGACATACACCAACCGAAAGAATCACATGAATCTTTTTGCATCAAAAACCGAACCGCTTGCGAATGGATCACAAAGAAGTGGCCACGGTTTGAGAAAAGTCAAACACCACCGGATGGCGCTGGCCTCCGTTCTGGCGGCCAGTGTGACCGCAATGCTGAGCGCGCAGCTGGAGGCCCAAGAAGCCGGACACACCTATTATGTGGCCACCAACGGCAATGACAAAGCTGCGGGGACGATTACTGCGCCCTGGTTAACCATCGGCAAGGCGGCGAAAACCGTGACGGCTGGAGACACGGTCTATGTGCGGGGAGGGACATATTGTGAGTTTGTCCGCTTTTCTGCCGGTGGGACAGCAAGCCAGCCGATCAAGATACTGGCCTATTCCAATGAAGTGCCGATTATAGACGGCGCGAGCCTGGGGGGTTGTGTCGGCCTTGGCACCAACAGAGCCACTGGGTATAAGCCTTTTTTGGAGACTGGTCCCTCGGCCCATTATGTCACTTTGTCTGGCTTTACTTTGCGCAATGGATCGGTGGGCATTTCCAGTTATGGCTCCAATGTCGTCATTCGGACCATGACGATTTCGAACATGTGGCAACATGGAATATTGGCTGGAGGCGACAACAGTCTGATTGAAAACAATACGGTTACGCGTGCGGATTTGGCCTGCGATCTGGCCGTGGGTATTGATGCCTTGAACCAGAATTTTGTGCCGGAGCATCCGCTAGCCCGCAACATTACCATCCGCGGAAATACCGTGTCTTACATTGGAAAAGGCGAAGGCATCCTGACCTGGATGACAGACGGAACAATGATTGAAAGCAATGTGGTGTATGACTGCGGTGCGGAGAACATCTATATCTCCGACGCGAGAAACACCCTGTGCAGGAATAATTTGTCCTACCGAACGACGAACGACATTGCCCGCAAGGATTTTCATCGGCAGATGCTGCGCCTTTCCGATGAAGAGGTAACCTGGCCCCGCTCTTCCGGCAATCTCGTGATCAATAATTTGTTTTTAAACAGCAGCACCAACAACGCTTTCCTGGACGCGTTTGCCTGGACAAGGGATGGCACCGAGGGAACCGCCATGTTCGGAGATGTGATTGCCAACAACACGTTCGTCAATGTGGAACTGGACACCGGTCCATGGCGCAACAAAGGGCAGCACGTCGCCTCGGTAATCCAGAATAATATTTTCTATCGGACCGACGGCAGGCCGCTCGCCAAAATCCCCAACAAAGCGGGCCTGACGTTCAGCCATAATTTGTGGTCCGGCACCCCGCCGGAAAACGCCAGCGGCATAGGTGACCTGATTGGGGATCCTAAACTGGCCTGCACCGGACAGACTGGCCCCGGCCAACTCAGGCGCGACTATTTCGCCCTCCTACCCGGTTCTCCGGCCGTCGGCAAAGGCGCGGCGCTTTATGGCGTCAACGCCAGTTACAACGTCACCAACGAAATAACACCGCTTAACATCGGTGCTTACCTGACGGGCCACCCATTCCGGTGTTCCAGCAACACCACGACCTATCCGTTGACGATCCTCGGTAATCCGGCGGACGGGACCATTGGCGCAGGCGGCGGCCATTACGTTGCGGGCGAAACAGTCGCCATCAACGCGGTTCCTTATCCTGTAAAAATAGCGTTCTCGAGAGCCGCGCGGAACGCCATATATCACGGCCCTAAACTGCCCACGAACGATCTGGTGTTCCAAAGCTGGGTGATCAACTCGGGCGCGCCCATCATTGCGAACACTAACGCCGCCATCACGGCCCTGACCATGCCGGCGGGACCGGTGAACATTACGGCGAACTTTATTCACAAACAGCAACAGCCCAACAGACCCGAGGCGAGCAAACCTTAACCAAGAAAATAGCTTGTGAATGGCGGCGCTCGGATCTCCCGCCAAAACTAGGCTTTGGTTCCGAAATAGCCGGTTATCTTTTAGACCGATTGCTCAGCGGGCACCGGACGAGAAAGTGAGGTTCGACACCGGGCCGGAGGTCTTGATTTTGGAGGCGTTCAGGCTGGTGACCGGCTTGCCCGCGAGCTTCAGGTTGCTGAATTTTATTCCATCCACCGCCCCACCTTCGGAGGCGGTAATCAGACCTTCCTCCTCGATGGTCGTCTCCGTGCTGAAATTTTCGATCAGCACATTTTTCACCTTCATGTTCTGCGCAGAGATACTGAACAGCCGGCAAATCCGCGGGCTTTCCACCCGGATATTCCTGAACACAAAACCTTCGATCGAGGCGGTGCCTTGGTTTCTGAAGTTCCTCAGCAATACTGCGGGTTCCTTCCCGTCAAAGCCGATGATGTCGATGTTCTCCCAAAGGTAATTCTTCACGGTTTTTGACACGAGCGAGACAATCGGCCGGCCGTAGTTGCCTTTCCAGATGACGCAGTTGCGCCAGGTATTGTTATTGCCGAAGTTGCCAATCAGACAGTCGTCGTTTTGAAAGAACAGACAGTCTTCCATCAGCGAATTCCCGCCCAAGTGCAAGCCGTCCGTGTTGCCGTTCCAAGCAATGAACTTGACGTTTTTCACCGTGGAATCCACCAACTGCCCCCGATTATACCAACCCGGACTATTCAGGAGAAACAGGCCTTCGAACTCATTTTTGGTGACCGATTTGAATTTCGGATAAGTGAACATGCACACGCTGGAGTCGGCATTCCAGGCATCCCAGGAAATATAGCCGGAAGAAAAAATGCCGCGTCCCCGGAATTTATTATTGTTGCCCGTGCACAGAAAAGTCCCCTCGACCACCGCACCGCCGGCGATATAAACACTCTCACCATCCTTGATTTCCTTCTTGGTGCCGACTTTATGAACGCCCGGCCCAAAATAATGAGTCGCCGATTTATCCGGAACATCGGGCGCCTCGGCCACGATCAACAAAGGCCTTTTCTGGTCATTCACTTCGACGCTGAGTTTTTGCGGAGACTTCAGGGTGAAGGTGATCGTATTGCCGTTTTGGGTGTAAGCAATCCCGGCACTCTTGGGGCGGACTGTGCAGGTGTTGATGGCGTAATTGCAGGTCACAGCCACGGTGACGGGTTCTCCGCTGAAGGCAAACGAGGTGAAGGAAACCGTGGTCTGCGGACGATTCCCCCACCCTTTGGGATGCTTAAAATACTTGGCCGACTCGTAAACAAAACATGACCGGCCATTCACCTTGACCGTGAAGTCGCCACTTTGTTTCAGGTTGGCAATCGTCGAGAGATCACCCGGCGGCGGATAAATCTCCAGTGCCGCCGACAATTTGCCGGGTAGCGCCAACACGAAGAAAAGCAAGGCGCAGACAATGATACATGCCGAGGTGGTTTGGGTGTTGTTTTTCATAGGTCCGATTATTTCTTCGGGCTAACCGATTTGTTGTCCTCCCAGTTTTTGCTGAGCGTATAAATAGCGCCGTTGGGCATCGTATATCCGTGCGTGCGTCCCTGCTGAAAATCCAATTTCTTCGGCACCGTAAGATTGTTGTAGAGAACGGCGATGGTGGAGGGCGGACAGACATAATCGCCCAGGCCGGCATAAATGGTGGTGTTGCATTTTATCCGCTTGGCATGGTTGGCCGCGTCGTAGTAGCCCAGCGCCGGGAACCAATTCATGGTAAACTCGGATTTTAGCCGGCCCAGATTGCGACCGCCAAGATCGCAGCACCAGGGAACATTGGCGTCGCACCGGGTCACGTCATGATCCAGCCCGGCGGCGGCGAGCGCCTGCAAACCACCCTGGCTGCCGCCGCTGACGATGAGAGTTTTCCCATCCCATTCCGGCTGGGCCTTGATAAACTCAAGCGCCCGCATCACCCGCAGAAACATTCCGTTGAAGTAGGCGGTTTCGGGATTCTGGTTCTCCTCATCAATAAACGCATATCGCTTCAGCGTGGTTTGCGACAGGTTTTGATAATACTCGGCAGGTTGACCATTGAGGAAGCCGTGGGCATTGATGTTTAAAGACAGGGAGGTTGCCCCGTCCCAGGGCTTGCTCGCGCCGGTAACGCCATAGCCGTTGAAACTCACGCGCGCGGGGAGTGATTTGGGTTTGGCGTTGGCCGGTTTGCAAAAATACCCGGACACGGGCATTTTTCCGGCACAATCAACCTTCACATCGAAGAGGAGCACGCCAGGCTTGTCCCAAGCCACCGGCACGAGGTCGGCCCGCAGCGGCACTGCCGCCAGCTTTGCTTTTTGCTTTGCCCAGAACGCATCGAAGTCGGACGGTTCCGGCCAGGCTTTGATCTGATCAAGGGCCACACCAGCACCGCCGTCAAACAATGGCATCGGCTTGCCGTCATTCACGAGTCGCTTGCCGCTCTCATCGCTCGCCGCAACGATGATACGCACGAAGCCGGGCTGGTTCAGTGACGTGGTGATGGTCAGCGGTTTATCGGCCGCCGAAACTGCCGTGTCTTGGTTGGTTTTCCCGTCATCGCCGAGCCGGGTCCAGGCAAGATTTTTTCCGGCCACGGGCTTGCCATCTTCCAGCAACTGCACGGTGAACACCATTTTTTCGCCGGAGGCGTAGGCCAGTGGATTCTTATCCGTGGAACCCATGAAAGTGAATGTGCCGGCACACGCCAGCGATGCATGGAGAAAAACGAGGCAATAAAACGGAACGAGTTTGGATATAATAACTTTTTTCATAAAAAATACGGGCGATATTTCCAGCAAAGCCCAAGGCAACCTTTTGGTCTTTTGCGACAAGTGCGGGTAATTTCCCAAGATTCTCTTTCTTCTGGAAAGGTTTGCAAGGCTGTTTTGAAATCCACCCGCGCCTAGCAATCAATTTCTTACCCGCAGCCAGAATAATCAAACTCATCAATAAATCTTACCGTGCAATTTACTCGAGTTTTCTTTGCTAATTTTTAAACTTTCGGCATGAACCCAGCGCTCCTCTCTCTCTTAACGTATTTCTCTTTTGCTGCCGCCGGGATGGCGGGCACCGCTTCGCAATACTTGATTGTTTACGGCCCGGTGCCCGGTCTGGCACCTTCCGACCATTACTCGGTGCGGGTGCGTCTCGCCGGGATTAATGCCCCGTGGCAAAACACGTTTGTCTTCAAAACTGCGTGCAAGGATTTCGGGCGCTTCAATCCGAAAAATTTAGGCAAGCTCGATACGGAAGGTTACTGCCCGAACTTGAGCGGTTGGAGTCATTCCTATGTGAACTTCGAAACCACCGGACCGGTGGAAATGGAAATCACCAAGATGGATGGCGGGCCGATCCGCAAAGCCACGGTTCATCCCGTTCGCTACGGCAAAAATATTTATCTCAAGGATGGCAAAGCTTACCTGACCCTCGAACAACCCTGCCTGGTGGCGGTGGATATCAATGGAGACATGTGCGACCAGGACACCACCCGGAC
>CAIOIC010000067.1 GCA_903858275.1 uncultured Verrucomicrobia subdivision 3 bacterium
AGATTGGTCAGCGTTCCAAATTCAATGGCCTGGGAAATCCCGGTCAGTTGGGCCATGCTCAAGATCGGCTTGGCCGCATCGGCTGGTTTTGGCGGACGATTATCCGTCGCGCCGGGAACGGCATACCAAAAAACGGCGACAGAATAACCCAGCACATTCCAGGGATTGCGGATGTCAGTGCCGAAAGAAGACTCCATGTCAAACTTGAGACGGTAATTAAATGGAATGGCATCGAGTGCGCGATGCCGGGCATTGATATTGTATCCCAGCGTCCCGCCGTCAAGACCGCCAACACGGACATTGGAAAGGAACGGTGTGCTGAATTCGTCCGTGCGCGTAGGGTTCACTCCCCCAGCCCATCCGTAATAGTCCTCCGTGCCGGTGCCAAACAAACCCGGAAACTTCCTCGTGTCATAATCGTCGTCCACATAGATTTTCTCGTCACCCTCGCCCCACCAGCCGCCCTGAATGTTGCCCACGGTCCAGGCATCACCAACGAAAACACCCTTGCCGGAGATGTCTATGAAGTTCCAGTCGGACGGCGGCGAGCCTGCGACCACGTCGTCGGGACGCCAGTTGGCGTGGAAGTGCATGGAGTTCGAATTCCACGACCACGCACCGGTGCGGGCGATGAGCGTCGCATGAATCGTGTTCGTGCCGAGATTGGTGAGGGTGATGCTGCCTCCGGTCTGATAAGGCATCACCCAGCGGCAAACCATCCGCCCATTCGTTGAAACCGAGCGCGTGAAGGTGTCGAACGGATGCAGCGAATCGCTGCTCGAGAAAAATTCGCCGAGAGGGCACCAGACGGTCTGTTCTCCGTCAAAGTTCATGACGAGGGCCGTTGATCGCAGCGCCGGGAGATTGGTTGCGATCTCATCCCAGTCGAGTTGAACCTCGAGGTGCCGCACGGCCGAGGCTCCCGCATTAAGGCTTAGTGACATGGCAGAGCCGGGCGTCAAAGCGTTGTTTGTCTGGAACAGGTTGCCGCCGGAGAAATTCGCAGGGGATCCGATCTGCTGCGCGGTGAGCACCAATTGGGTTTGATTGGAATTCGCTTTGTACAGGTTGGCGGAAAATGTCTCCACCAGCGTCCCAGGCTCATAGGCACGATAACTGATGATGTCGTAGAATGGCGCGGCTGACATCGTGACTTTGCAACTCGTCGAATAAGGAATGGGCAGATAGCAGTCACCCGCGCGCGCGGTGAATGCAGAAACGGGATTTGGCACGGTGAAACTATTCGAGGGCGATGGCTTCGCGCCATATTCGGCCGTGTTCCATTCCAGCCGCGTAACCAATTCAATGATATATTCGCCAATGACTGGCGTTGTAGAACCGTTGAGATAAATTCGAATTTTGGCACCTCGACGGTCGTTGAAATCGTAGTAAAAGAACGGCGTCCAGAGCTTGGTAATCGCGCCCGGGCCGTTGTGCTCCATAACAACGTACTCGGTCGCTCCCAGGAGATTCGTCTCTGTGCGGATGTAGAACCCGCCGTCACCGTCGCCAAACCACCCGCCAAACGTCTGATTCGCCTGATCCCGGGCCACCGATGCGCGGTTGTAAGTGCTGCCCTGCTTTTGCAGATAACCGGGACTCGGATAGCTTGCGACCGCATCGCGGTCGGCCATTTCTCTTAGCAGAGAGTTGTAAGTGACGGTCTGAGCCCGAACCGATGTCAACGGGAAGGTCAACACGGCGAAAATGACAAGAAATTTGGGGAAAAGGATTTTGAACATGAAAGCGTCGGGCATAAAAACGGACAGATCGAACGTCAGCAACAGAGCAAAGTCGCCGCAGGGCGGCTATTTGTTCAGATCCTTTCCCTGCAGGCCAAGGCCCGAGTTTACATACAAACCGGTCCAATCAAGATTGTAGCTCGGATCCGTGCCACTGCTAACCGGATTCAGCCT
>CAIOIC010000068.1 GCA_903858275.1 uncultured Verrucomicrobia subdivision 3 bacterium
CACCCACAGTTTGGCGTCATGCTTCTTCCAACCGGTGATGCGGCTGCCGCCATCCAAAATCGCCGGCACCGTTCCCGCCGTCGTGTAAGTGACGGGAAAGGCGGCCGTGCCGGAATCCTCCGGCCCGAACCGCACTTCCCGCGCCAGCGGATAATTGCCGCCCGCCAGCCGCACGGTGACCGCCGCCTTGAGCGGTCCGGCTTGCTTCAACTGGCGGATGGCGTCGCGGGCGCGCTCCACGGTGGCAAACGGTTTGGCTTGCGTGCCGGAATTGGCATCGCTGCCGTTCGGCGCGACGTAAAAGTCAGTGGCCGTGGCAATGGTGGTGACGAGCGCCAAGGCGCTCACAATGATGCGGGTGAGGGTTGATGTCATGTTTTTTTCAGGACAGCGGAGTTCGTGTGTGTGAGTTGCTTTGGTTCCAGTATTATTCCCGGGGCGTCGTGTTTCAAGTTATAGGTGCTGTAAATGGTGAGGCTGTTTCCCGGCAGAGTATCCTGCCAGGCTGCGGCTCCGGCGGCGGGCGCAAATCCGCGCTGCGGATTGATTTTAATATCCGCCCGTTCGTGCTCCGCTTCGGTGAAACGATAGCGCCGCAACGGGGCCGATGGTTTTGCACCGGCCAGCGACAGCTTGAATTGGCAATCGCTTGGCGCGTCATTCACGATGGCAATGGTCAGGTTTCCCTGCGGGCTGCGGAAGGCGGCGGCGAAGACCCGCTGCCAGCCGTCCACCTTGAATTCGCCCACGCGGCTGGCGAGCACCTCGGAGTTCTTGGCGGTAAACCGGCTGAGCAGGCCGAGGCAAAAATAACTGTTCGGATGCGGTGAAAACGTTTTGAGCAACTTCTGCTGCTGCCGGTCCCAGGTATCCACAAACTGCCATTGACCATCGAGATCGCCGCGGTTCAGGAAGCTCCAGCGGTTGAAGCCATCCACCCCGGCGTTGGCGAGACGGATGATCAGCTCGCTGCCGACCAGCGCGGACTGCGGGCAACTCGGGCCGGGTTTGTCCGGAAACCAGCCGTAGGCCATCGTGCCGAATTCGGAGAGGAACAGCGGCTTGCCGTCGCCATGGGCATACTTGCTCCAGAGCGCCGCGTTGCGTTCTTGCTGGGTAATGTGCCCCTTGGTCCGGAAGTCGAAGTCCGCGCCGTAATCGTGGAAATCGTAAGCTCCCAGCAGCGGCAGAAAATCCAAGTCGCCCGGTGCCGTGGCCGGAAAAGCGGTGGTCGCGTCCGGTCCGGACAAAGGCAGTTTAATTCCGCGCCGATCCAAAGCCTGGCGCACCGCCGCCAATCCTTCGCCAATCGAAAGCGGCTTGTTGGGCGGGGCTTGCCACCAGGAAAAGTTTTTGCCCGGCTCATTGTTGATGCAGAGCCATTTGATGCAGGTGTAACCGCGCTGCTTGATCAAGTGCTCCATCAGCGTGGCCAGCCCATTGGCAAACGCCTCCAAATCATTCGGCGCGCTGTGAACCCGGCCCACGGGGTCGTCGCGAAATTCGGGATACGCCAGCCACGCCGTGTTGCACCACATCTGCTGGAAAAACACGTCCGTGCCGTTCTTCTGGTTCCAATCGAGAATCCGATACAGGATGCGCATCTCGGGATTGTCTAACGTGAATTGATCGCGCTCCGGCTCATAAACGCGCTGCTCGACTTCAACACGGTTCCAATCCAGCCCCAGCCAGTTGGCGTGCCGGTAGATTTGCTGCCATGCCCGTTCATCCTCGGCGGGCGGGTAAGCGCCCCAACCGCTGCCACCTTGGCTGTAGCCGGTGAAGTGCGGGTGTTTGACGCCGTAAGGAATCATCGTCTCCATCGCGTGCCACGAAGCGCCGATGCCACCGCGCATGGTGTTCACAATCTTGGCCGCGTCCACGCTGACCTCGATTATTGTTGGCGCATTGGTGGTCGCCACATCGGCTGCAAGAATCTCTGGCACCAAAGCCAGCGGTGCAACCGTGGTGACGAGCGCCAGCGCGCTGGCGAGTATCCGGGTGATGGCTGGTTTCATGATGTGGTTGTTATTTTTTCGCGGGCGGCGGCGGGATGAACCGGTCATTCGGACGCGACTGCGGACGATTCGAAGGTTCAGGCAAAACCATCCTGCCATTGCGCATCAGCGGCGGCGCGCCGATGCCGGTCCAGTCGAGTTGCGCCGGACTCTTTTCGAGACGCAAGCCAGCGATGGTGCCGACGGGTTTCGTCAGCGATGAGCGGACGACGAGGAAGAGATTTTGCCGGCCTTTCAACGGCTCCAGTTCCGCAGCGAATTCACGGAAGGTTTCCGCAGCGCCGGTGAAACGCGGATAGAATTCGCCAAGCTTCGGGCCGTCTTTGCCGCCCGCGCGGAGTTCGAGTTTGACCTCGTTCTTTTGCAGCGGAATCAGGCCGCGATATTGCTCAAAGCGGGCATACTCGAAGTCAATCATCGGCTTCTCGCTCGACGAACGGAACACGAGGAACACATCGCGCGTGCCCGTGGCCGACGCCGAAAGTTCCGCGACCGCCGCGTTATAGACGCAGATGTGCTGTCCCTTCGGCGACGGCGTGTCGGATTGCGGCAACGCGACCTCGCCCACGAGCGGGCCATCCACTTTGTCGAGCCGGACCTCCACCTTCGCGGGTGCGTTGGTGATGTTGCCATAAACCACACGGAACCGCTGGTAACCATCGCCGAGCGGCACCTGATTGAATCGGACGAAAGCGTTGTTACCCACGTCGAAAAGGAAAGTCCACCGCTCCTTAAGTCCCTTGGAAACTTCATCGTTCTGAATTGAATCCAAAACCAGCGGATCGGTCGCGCAAAGATGGCGTGACTTGGGCCCGGTGGACTTGTCGTTCTTGATCAACACGCTTTTCCGGTAGGCCGGCACGCCATTGATGCCGCTGGCGGTGCAGGCGAACCGGAGAATCGCCGACTGCCAGCCATCGGTGAAATTGACCGTGCCGAGATCCACCACATCGCCATCCTTGAGATTGCGCGAAGTCACCGGCAGTTCCTGCGCGACCAGTTGCGGCCACTTCGGCAGCGGCGGCGGGTTGGCGAAGTCATGGCCGAAGCGGAACGGTTTGCCGCCGGGAAAATCACTCGCGTTCAACTCGGCGGTGGTGCGGGTGAAGTTGGAATAGAAGGCGTTGTCTTTGGCACGGACGTTGACGCAACAGGTGTTGAACCACCATCCCGCCTGATGCGAACCGGGCGCGGCCCAAAGCAGGTTGTGCTGAAAATCCAGGTCGCACGTAGCCTGGTCGTGATAGGCAATGCCGAGAATCGGATTCGCGCCGCCCCGACTCCAGCGCATGGCCGCCGTGTCGTAGCATTCGTGGAGCACATTGTAGAGCGTCTGGCCGCGGACGCCGTTGAGATTGCCGCCGCTGGAGCCACCACCGCTCAAGCCGCCGGCGTCGCGCGTAATCAGCAGGCAATTGTAGCAGTGATTGTGCGCAAAGAGACTGGCCAGCGTCGGGTAAGGAGCGCGCGTGCGCCC
>CAIOIC010000069.1 GCA_903858275.1 uncultured Verrucomicrobia subdivision 3 bacterium
CAGAACGGCGTGGAGACGCTCCGGCAAATTCTCGCCAGGTGGCCCGCCGCCCGCGTCATCATGCTCACCACCTCCGAACTGGGGGATGACATCGCGCAGGCGGTGAAGGCGGGCGCCCGCGGCTACTTGTCCAAAAAAATCACGCGGGACGAACTGATCGACGCCATCCAGAAAGTGCATGCCGGGGAAACTTTCATCCCGAGGGACATTTCCCGCCGGCTGGCGTCGCACCAGAGTTCCCCGCAATTGTCGGACCGCGAGCGCGAGGTGCTGGTCCTGCTGCCCAAAGGCCTGTCCAATCCGGAAATCGCGCAGCGGCTGGGCATCAGCAGCTTCACCGTCAAAAATCATCTGCACACGATTTTCAAAAAACTTCAGGTTGAAGATCGCGCGGAGGCGGTGACCGCCGCCCGGCAACGGGGGATTCTCAAACTGGAGGAATGACCGCACCCCCCCGCCATTTTTTCGCAGGCTGGGAGCGGCTGTTCGGCTGGCTGCTGCTGGCTGGGTTGACGCTGAATGTATCGGCACAGCCGCCGATGCTGACCAACATCGCCGCCATCCGCGCCCTGCCCCGCGACATCGCCGCCCAACATCTGCCGCTCAAGGTGCGCGGCATCGTCACCATCGGCTCGACTGAAAAAAACGACTTCTTTTTCATTCAAAGTGAAGATGCCGGGCTTCAGCAAGCCATCGGCGTGAGCATTCCCCAGGCCATGGCCGAGGGACAGCAACCCATCACGGATGAACGCCCGGACCATCGCCGGCCGGGATTTCTGGTGGAGATAGAAGGGGTGACGGGCTCGGGCGACTTCACGCCGGTCATCCTGCCCAAGCACATCGTCAATCTGGGGACGCGAAAACTGCCAACCGCCGTGGAGCCAACTTTGGCGGAACTGCTCACCGGCAGCTATGATTGCCAGCGAATCGGGATGCATGGAGTCGTCCAGCGGGTGGAGAAAACGGGAGACGCCAAATCGGTCCGGCTGATTTTAGCGGCGGAACGCGGCGGCAATCTGGCTGTTGATGTCCTGGAATCGGCGGGCTTCGACACCAGTCTGCTGGATGCCTGGGTGCTGGTGGAAGGTCCGGCTTTAACTTACTTCAACAACCGGGGCGAATTACTGAGCGTGCGCATGATGATGACCGATCGCAGTGAACTGACGGTAGTGCAACCTCCCCCGGCTGACCCCTTTTCGGCGCCCCTGGTCAGTCTGGACCGGATCGGGGCCTTCTCGCCCATTCCCCCGAACCTGCATCGGCAGCGCGTTCAAGGCGTGGTTACATTGAGCCGGCCGGGAGAATTCTTTTATCTCCAAGCCGGCAACCGCGCGGTGCGAGTTACCACCCGCCAATTGAATCCGCCAGCCGTCGGCGACCAGGTGGAAGTCGTGGGTTTTGTCACCACCAGCCAGCACTACGCAGAAATTCAAGAAGCCATCTTCCGAAAAACCGGAGCCACCCCCCTGCCCACCCCGGTGGAGCTGACCGGGAAAAAAGTGCTCGAGGCCGTGGCTCCGGCCCGCCTGCTGCAAAAGCAGGACTTCGACGGACGGCTCATCAGCCTGCGCGGACGATTGGTAAACATCGAAGAAGCGGCGAACCAACCGCTGCGCCTGCATCTAAACCACGAAGGGCGCATCATCATCGCTTCGTTTGGAAAAGAAGTCACCGGCGCGGCTTTGAAAAAATTGCGGGTGAATTCGGAAATCGCCGTTCGCGGCATTTGCGTCATGACGTTCAACGTCAAATGGCCGACCATGGGAATGACCCGCCCCAGCGGTTTTCGAATTCTGCTGCGGTCGCCGGATGACATCACGGTGGTAAAAGCCGCGTCCTGGTGGACCGTCGAACGGCTCACGACCGCCCTGACCATCACGGGCCTGGCGCTGGCGATTTTTCTGATGTGGACGCTATTGCTGCGCCGGACCGTTTCGAAACAGGCGGCCCGGATTGTCGCCGAACAGCAGGCCAAGCGCGACGCGGAAGTGGAATTCAAAACCATGCTCCGCGAACGCACCCGCCTGGCCGCCGATTTGCACGACACCGTGGCCCAGGACATCACCGCCGCCACCTATCAACTCGAAATCGAGCGCGCCCGGCGAACCAACCAAACCGACGAGGCCGCCAAGCGCGCCGACTTGATTTACGAATTGCTTAACCGCAGTTGCGACGACCTGCGCCGGTCTTTGTGGGCTTTACGCACCGGCATCCTGGACGGCCGGAGCTTTGACGAAGCGCTGGGCGAACTGGCCGCCCGCACCGGCCAAAACGAAAATATCATCTGCTCCTGCCAGCTGGAAACCGACGGCACCCACGTGCCGGAATTTCAAGCCAGCTATTTGCTGCTGATAACGCAGGAGTGCGTCCACAACGCTTTGAAACACGCCCGCCCCAAGACCATTGCCATCACCGGGAAAATCACCCGGCAGGAAATCCGCCTCACCGTGACCGACGACGGCCAGGGTTTTGACCCCGCGCACGCCCCCGGCCCCAAGGAGGGGCATTTCGGCCTGACCGGCATGAAGGAACGGTTGAAAGCGATGAGCGGCACCTTGATTGTCCGCAGCGCCACCGGCCAAGGCACCCAAATCGAATTGTCCATCCCCCTCACTTCCAACCAGGAAGATTGTGATGCCGCAGCTTAAAAAACTGAGCTATGGCACTTCGTGTTGATGGCTAGCACACGTTGGCTGCAACTGCTTGATTACTTGGTCTCTTCACCTTTGGCGGCAGGCTTGGCGGCGGCGGGGAATTTTTCATATTCCAGTTTCAGCACCCAGCCGCAAGTCGGGAGGTCGTTCACCGGCAGATTCTTGATCCGCAGGCAATGCTCCGGCTTCTGGTTGTGCTGCCGCGGAAAATATTCCACGTCGCACTTCAGCGTCCGGCCCAGGTTCAGCAGGGTCGCCCGGCGCGGCAAGGCGGTGAGCGGAGGCAGGAAAATGGAACCGGTTTCCGGCTCCTTGATCAGATGCACATACAGCACATTGTCGCGCCGCGTCAGCACCACATCCCGGTTCGTCGTCAACTCCGCCGCCGACTGGACGCCCAACAGGGATTCCTTGACGGGATTAAACCACTTGCCGATGTGCCGCAGGATCGTGGCGGCTTCGGCGGGGATTGTGCCGTCCGGTTTCGGGCCGACGTTGAGCAGATAATTTCCACCCTTCGCCAGAACTTTCTGGATGCTGCGAATCAAATGCGCGTCGGTGTAATAATCCTCATCCAACCGGTAGCCCCAGCTCTGGTAGCCGACGGACTGGCACGCTTCGATGGGCGCATCAAAACTGTTCTTGGTGTTGACTGAGTTGTCCCAGTCGCGCTCCGGCGTGCCGAAATCGCCGCCGTCGAACCCGCGATTATTGATCATCGCCTTGGGCTGGAGCTGGCGGATCATGGCGTTGATGGACGGGTCCTTGTGTTCGGGCACGTTCATATCCCACCAGAAACCGTGGATCTCGCCGTAGTTGGTGCAGAGCTCGCGCACCTGGGCCTTGAGGAAATCGAGATACTTGTTCCAATCCGGCGCATCGCCGGGCTGCGGCGGCAGCTCGTGATGGCGGCCTTGATTGGGATAGTTCGGCTGGTGCCAATCCACGACCGAGTAATAAAGGCACAGGGGAAATTTCCGGCGATGACACGCGTCGGCCAGCTGCTTGAGCAAGTCTTTGCCATAGGGCGTGTTCATGGTGTTGTAGGCCGTCTGCTTCGTGTCCCAGAGGCAAAAGCCGTCGTGATGCTTGGTGGTGAGGCACAGGTATTTCATGCCCGCCGCCTCGGCGAGGTCGATCCAGTGGTCGGGATTGAATTTCACCGGATTCCACTGCTGCTGGAGCTTGACGTATTCCGCGCGGGGAATCCGGCGGCGCCACTGATCCTGCTCATGCCAGCCGTTGATGGCATAAAGTCCCCAATGAACAAACATCCCGTAGCGGGCCTGAAACCACCATTCGCGCCCGCCGTCAAAGGCCGAGCGCGGACGGCTCGGGCTGGGAAAACCCGCCGCCAGACTTAATATCGGCGCGGCGGCGGCAGCGGTGATGCCGGCCTTAAGAAAAGAACGGCGGGACAGGATGTTTTTGGTATTCATAATTTGGTTTTGGTTATTTGAAAACGGACAGGTCCCAGCGATTGGTCCAGCGGAGTTCGATGCTTGAATCCTGGTTGAGTTGAATGGGCAGCCAGATGTGGGCACTGCCGGCCATATTCGTGGTATTCCAACGGTCAGCCATAAAGATAAACGCGCCGGGCCGGCCATGGACGGGCAAAACGAAAGTGCCTTGGGTGTCAAAAGTGTTGGTGGCATTGGGGCCAACGCAGGGGTCGGCAACTTTTTTCCACGGGCCGAGCGGATGATCCGCCACGGCGTAGCTGGCCGGATTGTGCCGCCACCCCGTGCAACCGGACGTGATCATATAATATCGGCTCCGATACTTGAAAACCGCCGGCGCCTCGCGCAAATCCCCCACCAAAATCCGTTCCCAGCGGTCGCTGGCATCGAGATAATCGTCGGTCAACCGCACGACGTGCAAGGTCTTGTTATTTTCCGAGGCATAGAAAAAATAAGCCGCGCCATCGTCATCCTGAAAGAGCGTGCAATCCCGGACCATCTGCCCGCCATTCGGGCGGAAGATTTTCACCAAGCGGAACGGCCCCGTCACCCGGTCGGCCACGCACACCGCCGCCTCATAGGATTCCGCGTGCGTTTTTCCGCTGCGGACGTAATGAAACCACATGACGTATTTGCCCGTGCGCGGACAACGGAGGACTTTGGGCCGTTCGATGCGCAAACCTTTATAGAGATCATCCGCCGGGTTTTCGCTCACGGCCAGCGCCACGCCTTCATAACGCCAGTCGTAAAGATTGGTGGAGGAATAGCAATTGACCCCCACCTCGGTGAGATTGCCCGCCGAGGGCGGATACTTGGAGCCGGCGGGCAGCGCCGTCATCGGCTGGCCATGCCAATAATAACGGCCACCCTCAAAGATGACCCCGCCGGCGTGGGCATTGATGGGCCGACCGTCCAGATCGCACCAGACTTCGCCGGGCCGGAACTCACCCGCGCCAGCCAGGAGCGAAAAGAAAAACACCACGGCAAGCGCGACACAAAATCCCATTCGTTTCATAGATAAAAATGCCATCCGTCCAGCAGTCACAAAGGTTTAAAAAGGATTGGCAAAGCATAGCCAAACAGGAGCCACGCTCAAGAAGAGATAGTCGAAGCGGAGGCTGGAGAGCAGAGACCACAACCCAAACGGGCCGGTCACGTCGCGAAATGTCGCGAAATGTCGCGTCTTGTCGTTTTTGTCGCGCCTTTTGGGCGCGGGCACGGGGTCGGCGTGAATGCTCGTAGCTGGATGCGGGATTCGTCAAACAAAGCGCCGGGTCGGAAACCGGCGCTCCACAACCGGGGGTAAAGGAAAATTTTACCAGACTGAGAGCGAATTGTTGTAAGTGCTTGATAGAGCACTCAAAACTTTACCAAACCTTTACCGGTTTTATTTTTTGGGTGGTAAAGATCCGGCGAGATTGCCGCCTCATCCCAGCCTATGACTCACTCGCGCCCGCCCGCTCGACCCGCAGCGGACCTTCGCCTCCAGCGAATTCCTTTCGTCGCTTCCCAAGCGACTCAATTCCCCCGAGGGGGAGAAGGTGACCGTCACACCAGCCATGACGGCTCGCGGGGACGCTCGCCCCACCGATAAACGTTACCCTACCTTTACCGTTCTCATTTTTGCGGTAGTAAAGTCCAAAACATATTACCGCAACCACACCCACCAACCGGTGAACATCACCCAACAATTCCCGACAACCTCGCCAGCGGTTATAACTGATTTTGTCGACCAACACACACCGCCCCGCGATGGAGTTGATAAGAAAATTTCTACGCCGATGGCCACCGTCTGTCAAAAGGATTTTTAAAGAAAAATGCGAAAATATTTTCGGACACGAATTAACACGAATCCGCACGAATTGACGCGAAAAAATGTGCAGCCGGCACAGATTCTAAATTGAAAAGCGGAAATTCAAGCCTGACCACGGGACCACGAGAGAATAGAGCAAATACTGGAACTGCTGCGGCTCACAGAGCCGCGCTCCGGAATTTGAATACAGCGACGCCCGAACAAACTTGGCACCAAGGTTACGGCGATTGGCCGCAGCGGGAGTTTTCCGAAACTTCTACGGAGCCTTGGCGGCAGATGGTTTCGGAATCGATTCGCTCTTCTTTTTAGGAATACCTTGGGGATGGCAATCGAGGCAGGCCACGAAGTGGATGTTGTGCTTGCTCGTTTTTGAAAAGAAGGTGGTATCCATCTTCTCGACATCCAGTCCGCAATGCGAGTTGGCCGGATGGCAGGTGGCGCAGGATCCCTTGGCGGAGTTGGAATGGGAGGAATGGCAATCCAGACAACTCAATCCCTCATGCACGCCGCAGGGGGTGCGGTCATCCTGCGAACCCAGCTCGCGGAAAGCGTTGGGGGCATGGCACTGGGTGCAAAGCCGCTGGGTCGGATCGTGGGAGAGTTTGACGGGCTGGCCGTTCCGCGTGATGGGCGTGATGGGCAGGAGGTCGGCGGCGATGGAGGTTTTTTCCCGCCGGACATACAATTGCACGGGACGGAAAGCGGCGGCGGTGCCATGGATCTGGTGGCAGGCCAGACATGGAATGGTCGGCTGGTTGAGCTTGGCCGGATCCTTCAACGCCCACGGGCCGTTGGTAGCCAGCGGCGCCACAAGATCTTCGATGTGGCCGTCATAAAACATGCCATGGCAGCGGAGGCATTCGGGAGCCATCTGCTCCATCTGATTGTGCCTGGGATCCAGAAAAATCTTTTGGTAAGTCGCCGAATGCCCGCTGCTCTGCCAATCCGCATAACTCCGGGGATGGCAGTTGCGGCAGGCTTCCTGCAGGGTGAGCACCTGGGCTTCCGTGAGGTGGACGGCGGTTTCCGCCGAAGCCGGCTGGAAGTGCTGCACGATGCGGTTCGCATGTTCTTTCAGGGCGTGGACATTGAGCGTGAGCGAACCGCCGTGGCAGTTGCGGCAATGCAAATCGCGGTGGAAAGAAGATTGCCAGGATTTGACGTGCGACACCTCCTCGTGACAGGTGGCGCAGGTGTTCTGGGGATTGGCATAGTTGAACCAAAGCAGGCCGCCAAAGCCGAACGACACCAGAAAAATGGCCAGGATAAACCACGTCGCGTAAATGAACTTAAAGCGATGGCTGATATTCATCGGAGTTGACTCCCTTTCCAGCCGGCTTTGATGTGATGCGAAACCCAATAAGCCAATGCCATGATGGTGAGCGCGGGATTGAACCCGCCGTTGCTGACGTTCAGGCTGCCATCGGCCACAAACAGGTTGTCGATCTGATGAATCCGGCCATGGCGGTCGGTGACGGAGGTTTTGGGATCATCGCCCATGCGACAGGTTCCGGCCTGATGCTGGCCACCGCTCAAACTGGGGGTCGGGCTGGGACCGCTGCGCCAAACCCGCGTCGCCCCCATTTCCTTGAGGATGGCCTCGGCCTGCTTCGAGAGAAAGTCGCCCTGCTGGAAATCGGCCGGATGGCGGGTGCCCGAAAGGCGGCAGACCGGAATGCCCCACGCGTCCTTGACCGTGGGATCCACACTGACGCGCGCGGCGAAATTGGGAATTTCCTGAACGGGACCATGCAGGCGAACCAGGCGCTTGTAGTAGCGGCGCTGAAAATCCTTGTGCGCCTTGCCCCAGCGCGGTTCTCCCGGCGGGCGCATATTGGTAAACAGGTAGGGCAGCGGGATGAATTCATTGCACAGCGCACCGCCGCCAATCAAGCCGGGGATGCCATGGTTGAAATCACAGATGGCAAGGGTGGCCCCGGGACCGGCCTCCTCGTAAACCTCGTCCTCAAGAAAACCGGCGGCGCCCACATACAAATGGCCCTGGAGATTCCGGCCCACCCAGTCGTTGTTATTGCCCGCGCCATTCGGAAATAATTTGGACTTGGAATTCAGCAGCAACCGGGCGGTCTCGGTGGCGGAGGCCGAGACGACCACCAGATCGGCCGGCTGCTCCTGTCCGCGATTTTTGGCATCAAAATAGCGCACGCTTCTGGCGCGACCACGATCATCAACGACAATTTCGGAAGCGACGCAGCCCGTGCGCACCTCGCAATGGCCGGTCGCCATGGCGATGGGGAGCACCGTGTTATGGCTGCCGGCCTTGGCATTGATGGGGCAGGCAAAACCCACACAGGAGCGCATGTGGATGCAAGCCGGCCGGCCGTTGTAAGGCACGGAATTGCGGAGCATCGGAATCGGAAAGGGATGCAGCCCCATGCGCGTGGCCGTCTTTTCAATCAGCAGCGCTTCCTTGTTGTAGGGGAAGGCGGGCATGGGAAACGGCTTTTTCCGCGGGCCACAGAAGGGGTTGTTGGTGTAATCACCCGCCACGCCGAGCTCGTATTCCGCCTTTTCGTAATACGGCTCCAAGTCATCATAGCTGATCGGCCAGTCGGCCAGCGTGGAATCCTTGACCTCGCCATAGATGGAGCGGAGGCGGAAATCCTGCGGCATGAAGCGCCAAGCCATGGCCCCGTAGCTCACCGCCCCGCCGCCGACGCAACCGGCGTTGTTGTTGTAACCGCCTTCGCTGGGCAGGACCACGCGGGTGGAACCGTTGTTATAGACAACGACCCGGCGATGACGCTTGTCATCGGGGCCAAAAGGATTCCCCAAGACCGGCGTGCGCTGGGAATTCAACTCGTCGTCATTATGGTCGTCGTAGCGCGGCCACTCCCCCCGCTCCAGCAACACCACGCTCAAGCCCGCCGTCGCCAGTTCCTTGGCGACAATCCCGCCACCGGCCCCGGCGCCGACGATGACCACGTTAACTTTAGGTAGTGACATTTCGGTGGCAGTTTGGAGTTTGATTAAATTGGCCGGCCGGCCGCGTAACGGTTCTGACCGATGAGGTTCGGATAAGCCAACCCCATCATGCGATAACTGGCGTAATCGCGATTGCCACCATGACGGGGACTGCCATAAAAACCCTGTTTGGTATGATCCAGCACCAGATTAAAAAATGCCGACTGGGAGCGGTCACCCCAGAGTTCCTTCGGCGCCTTGTTGGATTCAATCAGGCGCAAAGCCTCCGTCTGCCGGGCAAATTCAAGCTGCTCAAAGGGACTCTTGTAAACTTGCAAGCACGTCTTGCGGAACGCATCAAGCCCGAGCCGGTAAGTCGGCTGGTGACGCTGAAACACACTGGAAAGCTGGCGGTCGATATAGAAAATCACCCCCGCATCGGTGGCGCCGGGCGTGTCATCGCGCGGGATGATCTGCTCGCAAATCGGAATCAACAAGCGCGCTTCCGCTTCGGAAAAAAAACGATAAGGGGCCGGTTCCGTGCGGATCCAACGAGCCAAGCCAGCCGTGGTGCCAATACCCGCAGCGAGGCCGAACGTGCCGGCGGCGGCCCATTTCATGGCGGCGCGGCGGGAAACCGGGGTGATCATAAAGAATTGATTACTAAATTATCTCCATACTGTCAGCTACAAATTCTAATTAAGACCGGTTTGATTAATTATGTGGGCGTTTGGAAAACGCCGGAGGTGGCCGACTGACGGAGCGCATTGGGGACGGCGGCGGGAAGCGAAGCGCCATGCTGCTTTCGCCCGCACGCAGGTTTCCCTTTTCACCCATCAGCTTCGCCCGTCCGAAAGCGGGGTCGCGGCGGCCGCCTGGCCACCGCAGTCCATGACTGCCCTGATCCGACCAACACCACAAAAACGGCCACATTTTTATTTATTTCGCTCTAACCGATTTAATTAATTCGGTGCCCGCATGAAAAATCGTGGCACTCTCCCAAACCCCCACCCTACCCATGAACCAGCATTCAACATTTAACGGCTTGCCCGGCCGGCGTGACGAGCGCGAGATGAAACGGTTGAAACCGTTTTATTCCGTCCGCCATCTCATCACCCGGCTGAAGCCGGGTGCTAATAAGATTGGAAATTCGCTTTGCGCCAACCTTGGGTTGAATGATTCAATCCCCGTTGGGGCACTCATGGAAAGCGGAATCAAGCCAGACCACGGGACTTCGGACCACGAGGATAACGGAGAGCAATGGGGGCGCGGAGGGAACAATTAACATCCCGGGGCGCCGGACCGGAGATTGGCGCTCCATCAGGGTGAAACCCGCCCTACCTAATCGTCAACTGCAGATTATCGAGATAAAAAACGCCGTCCACCGCATCGCTCAAATAGAGACCCAGCGAACTCAAGGCGACCAGTTCGGCGCTCACCGCCGACTTGATTTCTTTTTTAGCGCCGTCCGCCAGCGTCACGACGATGCGCGCCTCCCGCGCGGCACCGGTCAGCGGAATGGAAATTTCCACATGCGTCCAACTGCCGGGAACCGCCGCGGATATTACAGTCGGCCCGGACTTTATCTGGCCATCCTTGGTGAACACCACTTCCGGCGAGGCAACGAATTCTTTGGTCAAGCTGCCCCGCTTAGAATAATCCCTGAAGCCCATGGCCAGCGTGGCGGGGGCGCCCGCCTTGGGCATCACGTCGCAGGAAAAAACCACCGTGCCCTTATCCAGCAGGTCCGGCAATTTGTAGGTCAGGTAGGGATAGAAAGATTTGGCAACATTTTTGCGATCAGTCGCCACCAAGGCGCGGCTGCCGTTTTTCCCGACGCCTTCGCCCACGCGGAAATCCGCCTCCGGCGTGGCCCCGCTGACGGAAAAACCGCGCGGCAGCATCCCGACCGGGATCTCATCCAGATCAAACAAGAATCCCGTGAACGCGCGCGGCGCGGCGAATTTCATCGCGTAAAACGGCGGCGGCGTGGTTTTCGCGGGCGTCGCGACGGACTTGAACGCCGGCTCAAGTCCGGCGGCGGCGATATCGAATTCCTTAAACCCGAGCGCGAACGCCGGCGAGGATTTCTTCAGCCGGAAGTTGCCATGGGCCGGATCTTCGAATAGCGGTTCCACGTTGCGCGAGCCGGCATCCTGACCGCCGGCCTGCCATTCAGCAAAGGTCTTGCCCATGAAGAAAAACGGCTTCCCGGCAAAATTCCAATAGAGGTTTTCACGGCAATCGAGGAGCGACTTGTCCCAGGCCGCATCAGCCATGACCGCGCTGTCGAAATACATGAGGTTGTGCGTGAAGACATTCGACCGCGCGTAGGGTTTCTTCGCGCAGCGCACATAAGGCGCCTTGCCCGCCGCCTCGTCATACACGGGACCGAGAATATTGTTCCGGATGACGTTTTGCGCGCCGCCATTCATGTTGAAGCCATGGGTGCCGACGTGATAAACGAAATTGTTCTCCACCAGCATTTCCGCGGAGCCCTCGTCCAGATACAGCCCGAGCTGCCAGTAATGTCCGGCGAAGGGGCTTTTCACGTTGTCGCGGACCACATTGCCGCGGATCACGGTGCCCGGCTGGCGGCCGAGCGTGTAGATGCTGGCCCCGTCGGCGACGAGAGTGAGGACGTTGCTGATGGAATTATACTCGATGTGATTCGACGCACACGAGGTGGGGGTGTCGTTCCACATCCAACCGAACGCGATGCCGGAGTAGGAAAAATTCCAGATCTGGTTATGGCGGACGACGGTGTCGCGCACAATCCCGCCCCAGACCGCGTTGGCGGAGAAATAAAGGAGGCCGCCGTCGGAAATCGCGCAGTTCTCGATGCGATTGCCGGTGGGCAACTCAGGATACTTCGCATCTTTATTCATGCGGATATCGCCGACCTTGACGCCGCCGCCCCCCAGATCAAACAGACGGCAGCCGATGACCGCATTGTTCTGCGAGCCCAGCCCGAGGCCGAGGCCGTAGTTGCCGGTCTGGGAAACCGTGCAGCGCTGAAACAAACAATTTTTAGCCCCGGTCAGCTCGAGGGCGGCGGGCAAATCCGGATTGCCCTGCGAACCACCGTAGCCCTCGCGCGGCAGCGGGGATTCATTGTGCGAGAAGGCCACGCGGTCGAAGGTGACATGCTCCACAAACGAGCCATTGCGATAATCGCCGGTCAGGGTCATCACCCTGGCAAGGCGCGGGATCAGGACCCGCGAGTCCGCCAAAGTTTCACCGGGGTGCGGCAGATAGGTGAGCACACCGGTCGGACGATCCAGATACCATTCGCCCGGCGACTTCAGCTCCGCTTTGACGTTCTCGATGAAATAAGGCTGCCGCCCGCCCTGGTTCACCGCGAACGTCGGCAGGCCGGTGAAGGTCACGATATTATTTTTGGCATCCACCTTCTCCACGAACAGCCGCGAGGAACTCCAGACATGCAACACCACCACCTCCACATCCGACAAGTTTTCCCACGGCTGGAAATCGCCCGGGGCAAAATAAAAATCCTTCTGCGCCGCGCGATGAGGCGGGGCGTTTTTGCGCTTGGGGGAAAAGGTCAAGCCATCCACGCGCTTCATGCCGAGCTGCGGGCGATAGCGGCGTTCAAACGGCTGGCCGCCGGTGGAGACAAAAAGCTGGCGGAAGTTCAGCGCGCCGGATTTGACCTCGGGCAGCTCCGCCGTCCAGCGGCGAACGCCGTTCACCGTGCTTTCACGAAAACCATTGATCACCCGCCCGCCGCTCAACACGGCTTGCTCGCCGGGCGCCGAGTGCCACACCACCGGAGCGGCCTTCGTTCCGGAATCCGCCGCCGTCAACGCGAGCGTCTCCGTCAGCAGGTAAAGACCGCCGGCCAGCTGCACGCTGAACGGCCCGCGATCGCCCTGCTGCTTCGCCGCCCGGATGGCATCGCGCGCGCGCTGCGGCGTGGCAAACGGTTTGGCCGAGGTGCCGGGATTGGCGTCGCTGCCATCGGGCGCGACGTAGAAATCAGCAGCGCTGGCCACCGTGGCTACGAACGCCAAGGCACCGATTACGATGCGGGTGAAGAACATTTTCATACTTTTGATATTCGTAAAAACCGAAACAGAAAACAGCGGATCACTTGATCGTCACCCCGAGTTCAGCCACCGCCACTTGATCCCCGGCGACCAGATGCACAGGCACAAACCGGATGAACCGGCAGGTGACTGGTTTCGGCAACGCCACGAATTGTTGGATGGGATTGGCTTTGATGTTTGAGAACTCGCCGGCGGCGGCCGGGGCTCCCCAATTGACGCCATCGGCACTGACATAGAACTCGTATTTGTCCACGATGCCATCGGCCTGCCCATCCGCCGGCGGCTGATAGGTGAACCCCGTGAGGCTCATGGTCTGACCGAGATTAATATCAATGACCTTGAAAGACGTCTGCCCATCGCCGTCAAACCGGCAGCGCCAGACGGAATTGGGGTTGTCATCGATCGCGTTGACGGGATTGCTGCGGAGAATCCGGTCGTTATTTTTGGAGACGATCTTCCAACCGGCCTTGGACACGCCGAAAGTTCGGGTCGCAACCGCGCCTTTGCTTTGCTGCGCCGAGAATTGACGGGCCTTGACCACACCGCCTTGAGGAAGATCAATGGGTGAGGCGAACAACGGCGACTTCAACCCCGGCTCGGTGCCATCGAGGGTGTAGCGGATCGCATTGGCCGGACTGCTGGCGCTGATGGAAATCAATCCTTTGCGATCGCGGGTGATTTCGGGAGCCTCCAGCATTTCCGGTTCGGCAAACAAGCCAAACTCCGCGATAGCCGGACAAACCGGCGCCTGCGTGATGCGCAACCGGACCTTATCAGTGGTCACAAATTTTGCCCGCACCAGGCGCAGGTTGCCGATGCTGGTTCCGCGCGCGAACTCCTGCCAGCCGCCAGACTGCCAGACATCCACCGCGAAGGCCTCGACGCGCTGACCGAGCGGAAGAAACTCACGCAGGCTGATGATGTTGAAGCGAACGGGCTTCTTGAATTCCAAAATCAATTCCGGCGTGGTGACACCATCGTCCGTCGCCCAATAAGTATTGCGGTCGTGGTCGAGAACATTGGCCGCTGCGAAAGATTTTGCGCCCGAGCCGCGAACGTTGCTGGCCGTCAGCTTGGCACCCTTGGCCAGGTCTTTGGCAAAAGTCGCATCCAGAAGACGACGGAATTCCTTCAGCGAACGGACATCGTTTTCATGGATGCGCCCGCGCCGGTCCGGCGGCAGGTTGAGATTCAAGGCGGCGCCCCGCCCCACCGACTGATAGTAAATATCCAGCAACTGCGCCGGAGTTTTGACCTGATTATCCTCCGTAGCGTGATAGAACCAGCCCGGGCGGATGGACACGTCGCATTCCGGCGGCAACCAGTTGGCGCCGGGACGTTCGCCCTGATTCAAATTGATGCTTTTGGCGTTACCCGCCACCGCCTCGCCAACGTTGATGGTGGCCCAGCAGGTTTCACCGGCGATGCCGCGCTCATTGCCCACCCAGCGAAAGTCCGGGCCGACGTCACTGAACATGCAGGCCATCGGCATGAGTTCCCGCACAATGCTCCAGGTATTCGTCCAGTCGTAATAAGTCCGGTTGTCGATTTTCCTGGTCTCCCGGGCGCCGCCATAGAAACCGTCGCCGCCGTTGGCGCCATCCAGCCAGACCGTGAAGACCTCGCCGTATTGGGTGAGCAGCTCGCGCAATTGGTTCCGGTAATAAGTGATATAGGCCGGCGTGCCGTAATCGGCACGATTGCGGTCCCACGGCGACAGATAGACGCCGAATTTCAAGCCCTGTTTGCGGCAGGCCTCGGACATTTCCCTGACCATATCGCCCCTGCCGTTTTTCCAAGGTGAATTCTTGACGCTGTGTTCGGTGTATTTGGACGGCCACAGGCAGAACCCGTCATGATGCTTGCAGGTCAGGATCAATCCTTTCATGCCGCCCGCCTTGGCCGTGCGGGCGATTTGATCGGCATCAAAATCCGTGGGATTGAAAACCTTTTCGCTCTCGTCGCCATAACCCCACTCCTTGTCGGTAAACGTATTCACCGTGAAATGGACGAAGCCGTAATATTCCATCTCATGCCACTGGAGTTGGCGCGAAGTGGGGATCGGGCCATAAGGCGCAGGCGGCGGCGATTTCAGTTCCTGCCCCAAAACGGCGGTCGCGGCAACCAGTGCCAGCACGTGGATGATGATTCGATTCATAAATTTGTTTAAGTCTGTCAGTTTCTTAACTCCGAAGGAATCGTTGATTAACCTTGCGATACCAAGCGACATCGGACCAATTCTTCCAATACGGATGTGAGTAATTCCACGGCGTCACGCCCCAGAACTTGTGTTCAGCCGCGAGCGTCATGCACTGCTCGCACCAGTCGCGCAGCCAACCCCAGTCGAGGTCGGGGTGGTCCATGTGCCACCACGGTCCCCAGGCTTCCGTCGTCACCACCGGCGCGGCAATCTCCGCCGACCACGATTGCGCGAATGCCATTCGGTTGCGCATCTCCTGCACGAGCATCGGACCGTCCGCGTCGAGCGCGGCGGCCACGCGAGCGGCATAATCTTTGTAGTCATGCTGGCCACGATCCTTAATGAGCTGGTTGAAGCCAGTGCGGTTGTCAAAGCGCGGCGAGTGGATCCACTCGTGCAGTTCCAGCACATCGAACAGTTGCAGCCCCATCGAACGCACCTCCTTGAAAAAGGAGGTGAGCGAATAGGTGAAACGCTGCCGCGGATAACGCGATTGGAACTGCGGCAGCATTTCCGAGAACAGCCTGCGCACATATTCCATCTGCGCCGGATTCCACGCCATGCGCGTCAACCCCTGCTCGAACTGGCCGACTTCCTCCATCGCGGCCTCGACGGAGCGGGACTTGGACTGCACTTTCGCCAGTTCATTCAACTCATCCTTGAACGGGCTGAAGAAAGGAAATTCCTGATCCAAATCCACATAAAGAACAGGGGCGAGCACATCGTGACTGCCGAGAATGTCGAGCGTGCGCTCCCACGATTGGCGGAAGCTGTTCCGATCCTTCGCCAACGCCAATTTGCGGTCGGGATACTCTTTGCAATCCCTGCCCCACGACGAAAGAATCACCGAGACGCCCCGGCGCTTCATGGCGCGCATGAACTCCACCAATTCGCGGACGATTACATGCTCGCGGTCGCGGTCGGACATGCCCCAGTTGGCCAGCGGATTACCGGCAATGGTGATGGTCTCGCCCTCCGACTTCAGCGCGCCGATGACTAACGGAAAGGCATCAATCCGGACGGTGTTGAACCCGCGCGCCAGCAGCTCATCAGCGGCCTTGTTAAAATCCGCAAACGCACCGCCCGGGTAATGCTGCGTCAGCCAGGAGTAATCCCACATGGCATTGGTCACACGCCGCGGGCTGAGACCGTCACGCATATCAACGGAGAACTTCAGCGGACGCGGACGTTGCAAAAGAGCTTTGGCCTCGGCGGATTCCGCCCGCATACCGAGGGTTACCCCGGCAACGGCCAGGGCGGCTGATTGAATGAAGTCACGTCGCGTGGTTTTCATATTTTTGATCCAACCATGAGAACTTCGGCAACCAGTGCCTGCACGTTCACGATGATTCGATTCATGGATTTATTCATGTTGCTTTGTGGAAGGATGACAATGGACAGATCTGGCGGTGCGGATCCCCTTCCCCATGAACCCCAAGATGGTGGGACGGACACCTCACCCCGGCCCTCTCCCCATCGGCTCCGTCGACTCCGCCGACGCGGAGAGGGGGAAACGCTCCCTGCGGCTTGACATTTGAACGCAACTGCTGGTTCAAGGGTTCAAGACGCGAATTTCCAATTGGGCGAATTCTAATGCAGCCTGCGGCCACATGGACTCGTTCGCTCCCGCTCACTCGGCCCTTCGGTCGGATTCCTTTTGCAATTTCCCAAATCGCAATAGTCTCCCCCACCGGGGGGAAGGCCGGGATGAGGGGGCGCTCGCAGTCAGCGGGGCGTGCGAATTCAAGGTTTCTACATGGCATACTTACGTCTTAATAATGCCTCAATTCGCCGACTTGGCCTTGGGCTTGGGCGGCGGCGGAATATATTCCACGGAGACCGGCTTGAACTGCTCCAATTCCGGCGGCGCGGTTTTCACTCCCCCGGCGGGAACCTCAAGTTTCGCGCTCCAGACAATGCCGTTGAGAATGAAGCGGCGCAGTTCCTCGTTCCGCCAGTTCTGGTAAAAATGCGGCATCACGATGCCAAAACCGCGTCCGCCATCGGCCCGCTCCACACACCAGGCCACCGCTTCGCGCTTCGGCGCTTCGGGCGGCAACATAGAAGTGGCCAGCACGGTGACATTGGCGGCGGGCTGGTTGTTGTTCGGGCCGAAATAATTATTGATGTAAGGCTCATCATTCACCGTGAATTCCCGCCAGCCGCGTAAAACGGGATGCGCCGGAGCCGAGGGAACAATGGTCGCCGCCGAAAACATCCGGGCAACCGACTGAAAATGCGCGCAGCTCTGGTTAGCAAAGTAGCCGCCCAGCCAGTGCAACAGCGGATGCTCGCCGTCCGGCTTCACATCTTGCCCCAGCAAACCGGTGGCATAATGCAGACACACGATGCCGCAGCCGCGCTGCATCATCTCACCCAATTCGGCGAGGCTCTTCCGGGAATCCGGCCAGCGATTCAGCGGAAACGTGTCCCCGATGAAAACAACCGTGGAGGCGGCCTCCCGCACGGATTTATCCGGCGGCCATTCATAGACCACCTGCGCCTTGACTCCGGGCAGGTTGATCAGGTTGGTGAGACACGCCTGCACCAGCCGTCCGCCCGCCGCCACTTCATGCGAACCCGGCGGATGTTTGCTGGGACCGACGACGATGAGCACCGACGCCGGCTCGGCGGCGGTCGCGAACAGCGCAAAAGTCACGAGCGCGATGACGATGAAAGATGGCAGAAATTTGTTCACGATTTACGGGTTAAGCGAAGGAGGGTATTTCAACGCCGCCAAGGTGTCAGGCAAAAATCAATCCAGCCCAAAGCAGAGACTTGAAACTTGAGACCTGAAACTTGAGTTTTAACAACAAAGACGCGAAGACGCCAAGGGCCGGGGTAGGAGATGGCAGTTGGCAGTTGGAAGCTTGGGGCGGAGGGGGCCGGAATGAGGGGGCGCGGTTCATGGCGAGGCTTGCTCACCCGCCAGACGGCTTCGCATCAACTGCAACCACCCTAAGGCGCGGTCACGCGGTAGAAGCGCTGGCTGCTGTCTCCGGGCGGGTTGGTGAAGTTGTATTGGCCGGAACCATTGTTGGTGAGCGTGGCGAGCAGCGTCCAGTTGGTGAAGGGCAACATCATGTTGGTGGCGGACCAGA
>CAIOIC010000070.1 GCA_903858275.1 uncultured Verrucomicrobia subdivision 3 bacterium
CCGTTTGATTCAAATCCAAGGCGCATCGCGCACGCAGTGCGTCGAGAATCTTGTCTTGGACGGGCTGGCGTTGGAAGAAACCGATGATTCACCGCCGCTGCCGCTCTGGGCCTACGACGGCAAGCGCGATGGCGCACTCGTCTGGCTGAACAACGCCGCGCACATCGAAATCCGCAACTGCCACCTCAAGAACAGCGGCCGCAGCGGCATCATGCTGATCGGGCACAACACGGACCATCTCGTCACCGGCTGCTGGATCGAGCACGCCGGCCTCAACGGCGTAAGCCTCTGCAACCGGTTTCTGGCGCCGGGGGGCAAGGGGCCGACGGCCGACCGTTGCGAGCGCAATCGCATCCACAATTGTCGCATCAACAACATCGGCGAGCTTCACACCTACGCCGAATGCGTCACGCTGTTCAACGTCAGCTCGAATGAAGTCAGCCACTGCGAACTTCGCGACTGCGTCCGCTACGCCGTCACGCTGCGCGGCAACACGGGCGAACAATACGGTCCGCCCGTCACGACGGATTATCCGCCGTGCCGCGGCAACCACATCCATCATTTGCGCGTGTCGCACTGCGGACAAGACGGCGGCGATATGGGCGCGCTTCACGCCGCGAGCCTGAACAATCCCGGCGGCGGCAGCGTGAACACGTTTGAACAGATCACCGTGGCTGACACGCGGGCGATTGCCTCGATGAAGGACTGGGCGCCGGATGGCATCTTTCTCGATTGGCCGAAGATGTCCATGGACCAAATCTTCCGCCATGTCCAAATCGTCCGTGCTCAGGGAATGCAACTGCGCAGTCACAAACCGGAGAATGGCGACTCGGCCCAGACCGAAAACGTGAGTTGGAAACCAGGCTTTCGCGAAGACCTGATGGACGTTCCGCACATCGGCCTGACCGCGGAGTTCCCCGCCGCCTACCGCACCAATCCGAATTCTTCCAAAAAACAAACAAAACCATGAACTCCATCGAATGCGTCCATACTGCTCTCAAATTCAGCGCCCTCAGTGCCCTGCTGGCGGCACAGGCATCCGCCGCCCCGGCGTGGCATCCGTCCTACGAGCCACCCGTGTCTGGCATGGCCAGCAACTCGTCCGTGGCGGTCACTGAACCCAGTGGCGGTCTGCAAGGCGGTGTCGGCAACACCGACACGCGCTATGCGCCAACCGGCCCGCTGGCGCTCGCGCCGGCCGCCGGCGGAATCAAACTCTGCGCGTGGCGTGGCGAACGGGTCAATGCCCAGATCGTCGTCACCGCCGGCGCGACGCAGGCCAACTTGCGTGTGGAGTCCGCTGTCCTGCGCAACAACACGGCCACCCATGGCATGTTTCACGCGGTCTCGCGATGGGTGAAGTCCGCCATCACGCGCAACGGCGCATCCGCCATCCCCGTGCAGGCGAATTTTGTCCGCTACACGCTCGGCAATGTGACGGGCGAAGAGTGGAAAAACAACGGCGGCGTGATTACCAACTTCACGAAGGTTCAGCCGCATGGGGATATTCTGGACACGGAACTCCGGCTCACGCTTGCGGCCGGTGCCAACCGCCCGATCTGGCTGACGGTGGACGTGCCCGCCGACGCCGCACCGGGAAATTATGGCGGCACGCTTACGGTCCGCACCGACGCCGGGGCGCTGGAGTTTCCGATTGTGCTCGAAGTTTTGGCCGCCACGCTGCCTGCGCCCAAGGATTGGCCGTTCCACCTCGACCTCTGGCAGCAGCCGGAGGCGGTGGCCCGTTACCACCGCGTGCCCCTGTGGTCGCCCGAGCATTTCGCCCTGTTGAAACCCCTCATGAAGCGCCTTGCCGACGCCGGGCAGAAAACCATCACGTGTTCCCTCTTCAACGAACCATGGGGCGCGCAAACCTACGACTGGATTCCCGGCATGATCGAGTGGCGCAAGAAAGCCGACGGTTCGTGGGCCTACGACTACGCGATTTTCGATAAGTGGGTCACCTTCTTGTCGGAAGAGGTTGGCATGAATCGCGCCCGCATCCACTGCTACTCAATGGTGCCATGGTCGCTGAAGTTCCGTTATTACGACGAGAAAAAGCAGGCATCCGTGGATGCTGAACTCCGCCCCGGCACAATGGAATACGACATATACTGGGGCCGGTTCCTGAAGGATTTCACCCGGCACCTGGCGTCGAAGGGCTGGCTGGAACGCACGCGCATCAGCATGGACGAGCGGCCCGACGAATTGATGCGCGGCGCGCTCACCACCCTCGCGAAGCACGCGCCCGAGTTGAAGGTGGCCTCCGCCATCAACCGCGCCAGCGAGCTGACCCGCGACGTGGATGATATTTCGCCGGGTCTCCGCCCCGGGTTTGCGTTCCCCGCCGACGAGTTGGCGGCACGCCGCCAAGCCGGCAAGCGGACTACCTTCTATGTCTGCTGTCATCCGCCCCGGCCCAACACGTTCATCTTCTCGCCGCCGGCCGAGGCCGAGTGGCTGGGGCTGTTCGCGGCGGCAAACGGGTTCGACGGGTTCCTGAACTGGGCTTATTGCTCCTGGGTGGAAGACCCGCTGGTCTCGACGGACTACGCCAGGTGGCCGAGCGGCAGCTGTTTTCTGGTGTATCCCGGCAACCGCAGTTCCGTCCGCTTCGAGCGGCTGCGAGACGGCATCGAAGACTTCGAGAAGATCCGTCTGCTACGCGAATGGGCCGCCGCCGCCCCGTCGCCGGAAAAACAGGCGGCCCTCGCCCGGCTTGATGCCGTCCTCAAGGATTTCTCCTGGCCCCGCGGCGCTCAAGCCGGCATCCATACCGAGGACGTCCGCCGCGCGGTAGAAGCCATCACCGCGGCCACGCGAGATATCACACCAGCCGCGACCAAAAAATAGTCCTAAACAAATGATAACGAAGGTAACAACCATGAAAAACACATTCCTTATCCTCACTACTTTGACACTGGCGGCAAGTCTGTCCTCGTCCGTGCTGGCGGGGCCGAGCCGTGCTGTTCTGGTTGAAGCCGAAAGCTTCGCCCAAATGGGCGGCTGGGTGATCGACCAGCAGGTCATGGATCAGATGTGCTCGGCCTTCGTGCTGGCTCACGGCCTCGGCGCGCCGGTCAAGGATGCGACGACGACGGTCGAGTTCCCGCAAACGGGCGCCTACCGGCTCTGGGTGCGCACTCGGGATTGGGTCGCGCCGTGGAAGACGCCGGCCACGCATCCCGATATGAAAGCGGTGGGCACGCCAGGGATCTTCCAAGTGCTTGTAAATGGCAAGGCGGTGCCGGTGACCTTTGGGACAGAAGGCGCCGAATGGCACTGGCAGGATGGTGGCGTGGTGGCGGTGAAGCAGAAGATTGTCACGCTGGCGCTGCACGATCTGACCGGCTTCGCAGGCCGGTGCGATGCGCTGCTGTTCACGGCCGACGACGGCACGGCTCCGCCCAACGATCTAGCCACACTCGCTCCGCTGCGCCGCAAGCTGCGCGGTCTGCCGGAAGCTCTGCTGGATGCGGGCGAGTATGACCTCGTGGTCGTCGGTGGCGGCACGGCCGGCTGTTGTGCGGCCGTTAGTGCAGCCCGGCTGGGCTGCAAGGTGGCGCTCATCCACGACCGCCCGGTGCTGGGTGGGAACAACAGCACCGAGGTCCGCGTGGGTTTGTCCGGCCTCATTCATCAGATGCCGTATCCGCAGCTCGGCAACCTCCTCGAAGAACTCGGCCCGGTGGGTTACTGGACCCTGCAACAGGCGAAAAAAGCGCGCGACCTTCCGCGCAGTCAGGAAGTCATTGCGCTGTTTGAGAAGGAACCGCAGCGGCGGATTCACAATGCCGGGCCGGCCACCAACTACGAGGACGAGAAAAAGCTCGCCGTCGTCGCGGCGGAGAAAAACCTCACTCTCTTTCTCAACGCCCGCGCCAACGGCGTGGAAATGGCGGGGAAACGCATCGCGGCGGTGATTGCAGAGGACATCAAGACAGGCGTGAAACGGAAGTTCCAGGCGAGACTCGTTGCTGATTGCACCGGCGACGGCGTCATCGGCGCGCTGGCAGGGGCGGACTTCGCCTACGGGCGGGAATCCAAAGACGAGTTTGGGGAGGACACCGCGCCGTCGAAGAAGGATGAACTGGTGATGGGCACCTCGGTGCAATGGTATGCGGAAGCGGACGGGCAACCCTCTGTTTTTCCGGAATGTCCGTGGGCGTTGCCGCTCAACGAGAAAACCTGCGTGAAGACGACCCGTGGTGACTGGGATTGGGAGACGGGTGCCACGCGCAATCACGTCACCGAGATCGAGCAGATCCGCGACTATGGTTTGCGCGTCGTCTATGGCAACTGGGCGGTGCTGAAGAATCATCCGAAGTTCAAAGACGAGTTTGCCCGGCAACGGCTGAAGTGGGTGGCCTACATCGGTGGCAAACGGGAGTCCCGCCGCCTGCTGGGCGATGTCATCCTGCGCCAGCAGGACATTGTGGAAGCAAAAGCCTTTCCGGATGCCAGCGTCACCACCACTTGGACCATTGATCTCCACTACCCGAAAGAAAACATCTGCGCGTGTGAGGCCTTCCGGTCAGAGGCCCGACATATCGAAATTAAGCCGTATCCGATTCCCTACCGCTGCCTCTATTCGCGCAACATCGAGAACCTCATGATGGCCGGGCGCAACATCAGCGTCACCCACGTGGCCCTCGGCACCGTGCGCGTGATGCGCACGACCGGCATGATGGGCGAAGTGCTCGGCATGGCCGCGTCCCTCTGCAAACAACATACCGCGACGCCACGCGGTGTGTATGAAAAGCACCTCGATGAACTGAAAGCCCTCATGCAACGCGGCGTGGGAAAACAGGATTTACAATAAACAACAAGGACTTCTCAATGAAATATCCCCTGATCCTAATTCTTATGCTACTGGCCGGCTTGCCGGTGTCACACGCGTTGGCGCAGACCAACGCGGCGGCCACGCCACCGGCCTGGGACCAAATCCGGCGCGTGCCGATGAGCGGTGGCTTGCGGGCCTTTTGGAATGTGGCGGGCGGTGACAATGCGACGAACTATCGCGAGGCCGCTGCGCATGGATTCGAGATGGTGGACCTTTTGAGCACCTATTCGGACTACCCTGGCAGGCAGAAGGAGAACATCCGCAAGACGCTCGATACCAACAAGACCAATCCCTGGCAGAAGCCGGAGTTCTTCGAGCGCATCGTCAAACGCAACATCGCGCAACGCGGCAACCAAGGCGCGATCTTCGTCCACGACATCGAGTTCAGCTTCGAGGAGGACATCGACAAAGTGTGGGCCGACCCCGTGGTGCGCGCCGCAGCGAAGACCACGACCCGCGAGCAATTCGCCGACGCCTACCTGCGCGAGTGGGCCACCTGGTTCACGCTGCCCTGCCAGTGGGCGAAGGAGCGCTTCCCCGGCACGCTGGTCGGCATCTACGGCCCGCAGCCTTTCCGCCGCGACTACTGGGGCATCTCCGGCAAGTCCGCGCAGCAGATCGACGGCACGCATCACAGCGATGCCGAACTGTGGCAGCACATTGATCCCTTCGTCGATTACTACATCGCCAGCATCTATGTCTTCTACGACAAGCCCGACTCGCTCTACTACATGGCGGCCAACGTGGAGGAAAACATCGAGCGCACGCGCCGCTTCGGCGACAAGCCGCTCTACGCCTACGAGTGGCTGCGCTACCACGACTCCAACAAGAAACTCGCCAACCAGGAGGTCGCACCGTGGCTCGCCGAAGCAATGGCGGTGCTGCCCTACTTCTGCGGCGCGCGGGGCGTGGTGCTGTGGGGCTCGGAGCCGAAGCGCCAAGGTCAATACTACCAGACGCTACCGGTGTTCATGAACAGCCTCGGCCGCATCTCCGACCTCTCCGCCAAGATCGCCGCCGCCAAACTCATGCCCGACGATCCCGCGCACAAACTTTGGAAAGAAAAACGCCCGCTCATTCGCCGCCTCCGCGTCGCCGCCGACGAATGGATCATCCTCGCCGTGAATCCCTGGCAAGCGGAAGACGCGACCTCCGCGGTGAAAGTCGAACTGGGCGAACGCCTCGTCGAACTCGAACTGCGCGGCCGGCACACGGAGATTTACCACTATTACGGAACGAACCGGCAACGATTATGAACCAAATCTCTGACATCCGGGAATCGAAGCGCTGTCGGCGCGTCAAATCGCTGCCCATCAACAACCGTCCCACCGCCGGCTGGGGCCGCAAACTTGAATTCGCCCACCTCCCGGCCACAAACGTCCCGATCCGAAACAGGTCGTAAAAAAAGCAATCGCCATGAAACATATCATCGTAATCCTCGCCGCCCTGCTGCTGGCGCCGCTGGCCACGCTGCACGCCGCCGATGTCCGCCCTGATTACGATGTCATCGTCGCCGGCGCGGGGACCGGTGGCTGCGGGGCAGCGATTCAGGCGGCGCGAATGGGAGTCACCGTGTTGTTGCTGGAGGAGACCGACTGGCTCGGCGGGCAAACGGCGGCGGCAGGCGTCACCTCGCAGGATTACGCCACGCCCATCCTGAAAGAGTCTGGTTTGTATCGGGAATTCTGCGAGCGCATCAAGGCGCACTACCGGCCGCTCGGGAAGTCGCCGCAGGTGGCTTACTTCCTTAGTGCGTTGAGTGCAGAGCCGCGAGTGGCCCAGGAGATTCTGCGGGCGATGCTCACGGAAGCCGGGCGGCACGGCCGGCTGGATGTGGTGACGCAAGGCAGAGTCACGCGTGTGGCGCGTGAGGGAAATGTCGTCACCGGCATCACGGCGGAGATCGCCGGCAAACCGGTGAACATCCGCTGTCGCGTGCTCGTGGATGCGACGGAGTGGGGCGATGTCATCCCGCTCACCGGCCTGAATTACCGCACCGGCAACGGCACCCGCGATTCGCACAAGCCCGACAACGAAATCCAGCACCTCACGTGGACCGCGACGATCCGCAAATATCCCGACCGCGTGCCTGAAGCCCTTGTCTTGAAAACCAAACCCCCCGGTTACGACGCGGCGGTGGCAAAGTTCGCGAAGGTCATCAAGCCCGGCGACGATCCCGTGCAGTTGCCGGCCTACGCGCCGCAGAATCGCCCGTGGTTTTTTTCCACCTTCATCGGCTACCGCGCGATGCCCGACAGCAAACGCCCACAAGACGGGCTTGATCCCGCCTCGGTTCCCGTGCCCTTGCGTGATCCGCAAGCCTACCGCGCCGTTATCGATGCCACCCGCATCACCCGCACGCATCTCAATCAAGGCAACGACTATCCCGTCCACATCCGCGATCTGGAAGACCCGGCGAGCCGCAAGAAGACCTTGCGCGAGGCGCAACTGCTCACGCTGCAACTGCTCTATCATCTCCAGCAAACGCTTGGGCGCACCGACTGGAGCGTGGCCGATGACGAAGGCTGCGACACGCCGCATCGCCGCGCCGAGGTCGCCGCCTGGCTGAAGGAGCAGCCCGAACTGGCGCCGTTCCGCGAGGTGCTTCACCACTTCTCCGCGATGGCCTACGCGCGGGAAAGCCGCCGCATCATCGGCCTGCACACGCTTACCGCGCCGGAGATCGAGCGGCGTCCGAAAGCGCCCGCGCGTTTCCCTGATGCCGTTGCCTTGAGCGATTACATGGTTGATCTCCACGGCAGCCAGCAGCCAAAGTTTCTTGAACTCGATCTCGACGTGCCGGAGAGCATCCCGGCCAAGGCCGGCGAACGCGGCTACGGTCCCTTTGGCATCCCGCTGCGGTGCTTCATCCCTGAGAAGCTCGATGGCTTCCTGGTCGCGGAGAAAAACTTCTCCCAATCCCGCCTCGCCAACGGCGCCACGCGCCTCCAGCCGCCCACCCTGCTCATGGGCCAGGCCGTCGGCGCCCTTGCCGGGCTCGCTGTGCAACATCAGCGCCCGCCGTGCACGATTGCCGCGACGCTCGTGCAGCGGGTGCTGCTCGATGCCGGTTGCCTGCTTTACGTCACACCCTTTCGCGACATCGAGCCGCGCACGCCGCTGCACACCGCCGCCCAACTCTGCGCCGTGCATGGATTGCTCGTGCCGGACAATGGCTGGTTCCGCCCCGATCAGGAACTCGCTGCCCAGGATCGTCCGAAACACCTCGCCGAAGCCAATCCCCATCTCAACCGCGGCGAAGCCGCGCTTCTCGTCGCCGAGATTCTCCAGCACGAAGCCGAGGCCGCCCTCGGTAAGCCCACCTCGCCTTTCGATTGGCAACAACCACGCACCATTCCAGCGACGCCCAAAGAAGACCTCACCACCCGCTACCTGACTCCGCCCACCAGTTGGTGGATGCCGGCCCATGCGGATTTTGTGAAATGGTCCGCGCCTCCGCCGTGGAGCAAAGGAAGAACCATCATCGAGAATACCAGAAAACACTGATGAACCCAACCATCACCCGCATTCTCGTGAGGGCATTGGCGCTCGTCACCATCAAAAGCCACGCCGTCGAGTTCACCGTTGCGCCCACCGGCGACGACGCCAATCCGGGCACGGCTCGGAAACCGCTGGCCACGCTCCAGCGGGCGCAGGCTGTGATTCGCGAGGAGCGGGCGAAACTGCCGCCGGCCGGAGCGGCGGCGCAGGCGCGCATCATCCTCCATGCCGGGACTTACCGGCTGACGGAGACGCTCGCGCTCGCTCCGCAGGATTCCAATCTGGTCATCGAGGCGGCGCCCGGCGAGCGGGTGGTGACCGGCTGGCAGCCGGTGAAAAACGGCATCGTGAAGGCCGACCTCTCGGGAAAAATTGGCTCGGCGGAATTGCTGCCGGATGAGCCTGCGCATCTCCTTCGGAAGACCAAGCAGCCGCTCGTTCGCCGCCTGCGTGTGGCCGCGGATGAATGGGTGATGTTGGTGGTAAACCCGTGGCAGGCGGCGGATGCGAGCTCCGCCGTGAACGTCGCATTGAGCGGACGCCACACCGAACTCTTTCATGTCGTCGGAACAAATCTGCAACGTCTATCCGTCGAAAACTAAAACCCCTATGAACAACCTGCATTTGATGATGAAACCCCACGCACGTCCGCGAATCCACTTATCCCTCCGCACGATGGTCATCCTGCTGCTGGCCAGCTGGTCATTGCCACACGCATTGGCGCAGACCAACGCGGCACCCCGGTCCGGCCCCGACCTCGCCGCCATGATCCAGCCGGTTCCGTTGACGGCCAAGTTCAGCGATCCGGACTATTACATCTGGTGCGGCACCCTGGTGAAGGGCGACGATGCCAAGTATCACCTGTTCTATTCGCATTGGCCGCGCAAGCTGGGCTTTTCAGCCTGGGTCACGCATTCCGAGATCGCCCACGCGGTGGGCGACACGCCACTCGGACCCTTCAAACACCGGGACGTCGCACTCCCGCCACGCGGCAAGGAGTTCTGGGACGGCCTGTGCACGCACAATCCAACCGTCCGCAAGTTCGGCGACAAATACTACCTCTATTACATGGGCAACACCGGCGACGGCGTGGCCATGAAAGGGCTGAACTGGACGCACCGCAACAAC
>CAIOIC010000071.1 GCA_903858275.1 uncultured Verrucomicrobia subdivision 3 bacterium
CGCCGACGAAGCCAAGGAAGCCATAGACGTTTTCAAGCTGCATCGTGTAGGCATTCACCGGCAAACCCGGCCACGAAAGCACGGCGGCAATGATGGACAGGGGAAACATCAGGCTGACCGCCGTGAGGAAACCGCGCACGCCCCAGTCCATCGTCGCGCGTTTGCGTGCGCACAAAATGGCGCGCAACTCCAGCGCATACAATCCAAGTGCCAGGATGACGACGAGCGCAAACGCCAGTTTCCACGGGCTACGCAGCAGGATGGAGACGAATGATCCGGCGAGTCCGGCGTTCAACAGAATGACCGACCACGCCGCGCGCCGGGGATTTTGCAGTTCGCTCAACGTGAACATTGGAATGAGCTTGTAGGACACGCCGACGATTAGAATGAGGAAGAAGCCTATTGCGCCCAAGTGCGCGTGCGCGTGCATCGCGCCGATGGGATCGAAGCGGAAAACCAAGCCGGCGAGCGCGGGGAGTGATTCCGAATACGATTTGGCAACGGCAATGACCAACCCTGCGGCGACGGCGAGCAGCACCCAACCGATGGCCGAGGCAACGCTGGTGGCGACGACATTCCACTTCGGCACTCGCAGCAGGGTGCGGGCGATGTTGTAGATGAAGATCACCACGCCGACCGCCAGCACCGCGCCGAAGATCGCAACGGATTTCAGATTCCACACCAAAAACGCCCAGACCATGCCAACACAGCCGGCGAGGTGAAACGCAAATTGGATTAGCGCCAGCCGCTCACTGAACAGTTTGGTTTCCAACGCAACCGGCACAAGTTGATACATCGCACCCATAACGATGGAGCACAGCCAGCCCAGCACAAAGAGATGCGTCACGGCGATGGCACCGGGGCTGTAGTGATACAGCGCCAGAATTTCCGGCCGCGCCACGATCCAACCCGCGCCCAGAAACAGCGCCAGCAAGGCGGTGATGGTGAACAACAGCGGCAGCGTGGACGACGGCGCGGTGGCACCGAACGGCTGCGTTTGCGGAGTCACACGCGGCATGGCGCGATCAACGGTGGCGGATATGGGTAACGTGGCTTCCATCAGGTTGGGTGTTTGTTTCGTAAGTAAACCCGCGCTGTTCGAGCAGAGGATAGAGCAACAGTGGTTGACGATCCGTATGCGCGACCAGCGTTACGCCCGTCGGCAAAGTGGCGACGGTTTCGAGAATTTTCATCATCGGCTGCGGCGGCTCGAGGCCGCGCGCGTCGAGTTCAATCAATGGCACTTCCATATTAGAACGTGAAGGTCGTTTGAAGATAAACCCAGTTGGCATCCTGAGAACGGCCACTGCCAGCCAGCGAAGCTTTCACATAGTCGCCGGCAAAAAAATGTCCGAAGCCCGCCTGCACGACGGCATACGGCTTAATGGCATAGGTTCCGACCAAATCAATTTCCGAACCGACGAAGCTGCCGGCGGCCGCGTTTATCCCATAGCCCCCCGTGGTGCGCGCCGCGCCGTTGACCTGATAAAAATAATCTTGCGAGTCGGCGAGCCAGAAGGCGTGGTAGTCCGCCGTGAGCGTAAACTGCCTGGCCGGCTTCAGCGACGCGGCCAGCCGCACGTCGTGGAGGTTCTGCCACGAGAAGAAATCCATGAAGCCGTAAAACTTGTGATTCGTCGGAAACAAGTTGTCGAACGTGCCGTGCGTGCCATCCTTGGAATTGCCGTCACCGGAAGCATAGTTGTATTCCAGACCGGCGCGCGGCGTGCCCCAAGCCTTTTCCCAAGTGTAGCCGCCAGCAACATGCGCAGCAAACGCCTCATGCCGCAAGTTCTGGTAGCGCCCGAATTGCCCGGCCAGTTCCGCCGCATAATCCCAGCCTTTGAATTGTCCCGGCAGTGATTTCACACGGGCGCCAAAGGTATAAATATCTCGTGGCACCGCGCCGGAAAGGAACGGCGGCTGGCCCGCACCGATGACATTCGGCGAGCCATGCTGGACATTGCGGGCCAGAAAATACAACTGCGTCTCCTGTTTTGGGATCAACGTCCGGGTCGAGGCGTAAAGCCCCGAAAGATAATCGTAGTTGTTCGGCTGGTTAAAATAGTCGTCACGCACCATCACCACCTGGCTGACAAAAGCCTCCACCCAAAAGTCAGAGTTTTCGTAGCGCAACCTGGCGGCATCAAAAACGCGGCCGGTGTTGACCCAGTCGGCCGCACCAATGAGTCGCTCGTCGCCGTAGGATAGTTCCTGCCGTCCGATTTTGGCCGTGACAGGGAAATGTTTCACATTGCCCAGCGTGATGAAAGCTTGGTGCAAATCCAGCGCGTCGCGGTCGGGACCCGGCGTCCGTTCATCGCCCGCCGCCGAACTGTGCCGGCCTTCGGCAAACGCAGTGAACCAGTCCGCCGGCGACAATCCGATATGCAGTTTGGCGCGTGTCAGAAAATAATCATTGTCGTTGTCCACAGCCGACGCACCAAAATCCACCGCCCCGGCGCGGCCCGCCACGGCCATGTTTTCCTTGGATTCATATCGCAACCGGACTTGTCCGCCCAGATCCCACATCTTAAAATCGGCAGAATGTTGCCGCAGCCAGTCATTCAACAAGACGGCGCTTGTGGCCGATGGGGGGGCGGGCGAGCCAGAGATCGCGGTGGCAGCCTTATCCTGCGCCAGAAGCGGCAGGCTAGCAGTCAGCGCGAGGGTGACAAAAGCGGCTGATTTCGGGTTCATTATTTTTTCAGGTTCAGGTTGAGACTGGAAACGGACGGCAATTCCGGCTTGGAGAAGGTCAGCAGCATGGAGAACGCGGTGATGGCCTTCACCGCGTGCGGAAGATTCGGCGGCATGTAAATCAAATCGCCAGCCTTGACCACACCGGGTTTGCCGGCGAGGGAGAATTCACATTCGCCGGACAAAATCTGGATGACCGCGTGTTGCGTGGAGGTGTGTTCGGTCAATTCCTGCCCCGCGGAAAAACCAAACAGCACGACGCGGGAATTCGCCGTCCGCAAGATGGTGCGGCTGACAATGCCGTTCGGCGCAAACTTGGTTTCATCCGCCAGCGACAAGATCTTTGCCGCACCAGAATCAATGACCGGTTGTTCATTCATGCCGTCACTTTACCCGACCGGCGAGCGCTATGATTTGACGAAGGTCAAATAATTGATTGATATGCGATAAATTCCTGAATCTCTGAATAAATCCGAAGTCAAATGGCTTGAAAACACCCTCCAGGCTGATTTGGCCCCTCTGAAGCAGGCCATTGCTGATGAGATGGTTTTCGGACAAACCACCAAAGATCTACTCGAGTCCAAATCGTGGAGCCAACCACACTCACACCTCCCGCGAACCAGATTTTCGACGACTTGACGTTATAACATTTGTGGCTATATTGCTTTTATGGTGCTTGAATTAAAACTTCGCAAGGTCGGCAACTCGGTGGGCGTGGTTTTGCCCAAGGAGGCGCTCGCCCGTCTGAACGCAGATGACGGTGACGCCATTTATCTCACCGACTCCACCGATGGCGGCTTTCGCATTACCGCGACGAACCCTGAATTCGCCCGCAAGCTGAAAGTGGCCGAGGGTTTGAGCCGCCGCTACCGTCACGCTTTGAAAGAACTGGCAAAATGAAAAAGCCGATCTGGCTGGATCGGTCAGATTGCCTGGCGATTCATGAAATGATATTGGCACAGCATGGCGGACTGGCCGGCGTGCGGGACGAAAGGTTGCTGGAATCTGCCCTCAACAAGCCGCAAAATTTAATAGCTTATGGATCGCCGTCGCTCACAGAACTCGCTGCCAGCTACGCGGCCGGAATCATTCTCAATCATCCTTTTCTGGACGGCAACAAACGCGCCGGTTTTATGCTGGCGGCCACGTTCCTTGAAATAAACGGCCTTGAACTCACCGCGTCAGAGGAGTCCGTGGTCAAAAATACTCTGGCGCTCGCTGACGGCAAATTAAAGGAAGCCGGCTATGCGGCTTGGTTAAAATCAAACACACGGAAGGGACCCAACTAAGTTTTTGGACCACTTAATTTTGACGTGACTTCACTTTTCTGGCCAGTTGATGTGTTAGCCTGGGACGCAAGTGAACTACCCCGCTTTCTAATCCACGCGGATTAGAGTAATTCGTTGTCAACTGATCCGTTTGGTTTCATTTAAACGCACGCCTGCAGGTATTCTGCCGGTGCCAGACCGCCCAGTGCACTATGCGGCCGACTTTGGTTGTAATCCCACCGCCCAGGGTTATAAAATCTGGGCCACGGCCATCCTACCCATTCTCGACCAATACCTCCCGCCGTCCGCCCCCAAATAGCTTGGGAGCAGCTTAACTGAGCTGGCCGGCTAAGCGCCGAGCTGCCGCCTGGGCTTTGACCGCAATCTCGCCGACTTTAAGCGCATGCGCCTGGGTCATTGCAGTTTCAGTGCGGTGCAGGCAATCCAGAATAAATTCACCAAAGAAACGGAAACCAATCTGGCCAGTCACATTTACATGGTGCTCCCCCTTTTTATCGATGATGTAGACATGATTGCCGCTTTTTTCACGGCCAACGTCCACATACTTTCTAAGCTCAATCGAACCTTCGGTTCCCAGAATGAAACAGCGGCCGTCGCCCCAGGTGCTTAATCCATCAGCAGTGAACCAGTCGACACGGATGTAATTGGAGGCGCCGCTGCTGCCGATGAGGGAGGCTTCACCAAAGTCTTCCAAGCCCGGATGATCAGGGTTTCCGAAATTTCCCACGGCCGAGTTGGTGACCACGGCTTCCGTGGATTTTGAATAGGTCAAGAATTGCTCAAATTGATGACTGCCGATGTCACAGAGAATGCCACCGTATTGAGGCCGGTTAAAAAACCAGGCGGGCCGGGTGCTCAGACTCAGGCGGTGGGGCGCGAGATTGACGACTTGAATCACCTTGCCGATGGTGCCGCGCTCCAACAGATCCGTGGCATACATCGCCGCCTCGACGTGAAGTCGCTCGCTGTAGTAAACCATATATTTGCGTCCGGTCCGCGCGATCGCAGCTTTGATTTTTTCGAGCTGGTTGAGGGTCGTGAATGGCGCCTTGTCGCTGAAATAATCTTTTCCGGATGACATGACCTGGCACCCCAGGGCGGCGCGTTCGTTGGGGATGGCCGATGAAGCCACGAGTTTCACCCCGGGATCTGAAAGGATTTCATCGAGCGACCGCGCAACTTTCGTTTGAGGATATTTAGCGAGGAACGCTTTGACCCGGCCCTGATCCTCATCGAAGATCCACTTGATGGTGGCACCGGCCTCAGTAAGGCCGTTACACATGCCATAGATATGGGAGTGGTTGATTTTGGCGACCGCGATGACAAATTCACCCGGCTTTACGACCAGATTCGGCTTGCCGCGCGGGGCGTAGTTAGCGCCGTCAGCTTTTTGGAAAGCCAGCTCTTGAGCCTTGGTGTCTCCGGGTAGAAATGAGCTAGCCGCCAATGCGGCGGCGGTTTGAGTGATGAAGCTACGTCGATTCATAGGTCAAATTTAATCAGGACTTTAGTTTAACAGTCACAGTTAAACCCAGTAAACCATTGGATGGCATTTATTGAAAGAGCATATATCTGAATGCAAATTATTATTAGCGCAACGAACTTTGATCGGGATAATACTTCAAGCGGGCTCTGAGCAGAGATTTCCATTCCGACGCACTATAGGCTCGCGTACTTCCGACACATCAATCCCCGCCTCCGCCCTGCCCTTTTGTTTGAAGTTTATTTTTTTGAATCTGTTTTTCAACAATGCGCATGGTTGTGTCGAGCCAATCTGGATCACCACTGAACCGTTCAATCTCAATCCCGCAACCATTTTCGCGCATTTTGCGCCAACTTCCCCAGCGGCTTCAGGCGGCCAGCGCGAATGAGAAACGACAAACAGTATTCCGGCCAGCCAAACATTGCCGCTGCCTCGGCCATGCCGACGCAGGCGGGTCGCGGGCGACAATTAACTGAATTGCTGCGATCCATATAAACAAACGTTTATGCTGGTTAAAATCGACCTCCATTTTTCTTTGCCCGACAAATCATCTCGTCTGTTATGGCTTCGTTCATGGGGCCCCAGTCAATCATGTTCTGCGGGCTCCCCACTGCACCCCAATTTCCATTTTCTACTTTCCCAATTTCCGCCCCCTTTTTTTTCTTCCTCCCCCTGCAGTTTTGAGGATAAAATCTTCCCATGAAACCCGCCCACATCACCATCGGCCTGCTGTTTGGCGCCGCACTGCTCACCGCCGGCATCGCATCGGCCGGCGACGCCCGGCAACCCGCGGACCTCACCATCAAAGGCACCTGCAACTTTCACGGCACCGTGAGCGCATGGTCCGGCAAGCTCACGCCCACCGGCACCCCGGGGGTTTATGACGCGAAATACACGGCTGCCTGGGGCAACAAAAAAGACATGACCTACTCCGGACAATTGAAGACCGACCTGAAGACCGAAGTGAGCGGTCAGGGCGCGGCCACCGGCGGCGGCGGCAACGGCACATTCAAATTCGCCGGCAAATTCGGGAAAAACGGCGTGGCGACCTGCCCCTACAGCGAAGTCGGCGGGACGCGCAAACGCAGCGGAACATTGACCGTAGATTCAATCAAGTAGCTGAGAGATCGCCGCCAATCCTGCCAACGACGGGGAGGCAAAGCATTGCCCGATCCCCGGCAGCCAGACTCACCACAGCACTGAAACAGCCGAAACCCTAAAAAACGTCCAGTTGATAGTCGCCACCCATGTAGGCACCTTGCCTATATGGGTATTTCATTGTTCGACGTCGGCCTGCTCGAATGTTTTTAAGATGGCATCAAAGGAATTGTTGAGATTGAAATTGTTCCCAAGGTCTACGGTAAACTGCCCCCCGGCATTGGGCCCAGCCAGAACATGTCCGTCCGCAAAAAGAATGTCGGCGAACCGTTGCCGGTGATGCGTGCTGGGGGTGATGCCAAAAGTGGCCATGCCCGGCGGACAAAGGAATTGCGTGTCCATGACCAGCGCACGAAGGGGCATCCCGTTGCGGTTGTTGCCCAAGCTGTCCAGCTTGGGAGGCGTCAGCGTCGGACTTCCGAACATCTGCGTATTCCCCGCGTGCCGGTAGTAATAACTGCACAACGCCTGGCGAACGCCCACATTGGTAAGCTGCGTATCGTTATCCACCGTTTGATCGCGGCCCGGACAAAAGAGCACTTTGGGCTGGGCGGCCAGTTGCTGACTCAGGAGCAGGCCCAACCCCACCGGCGCCCCACTGCCCAAGGATATCAGACTGGTCGGCGCGCCGGTGGAGGGATACAAATTCATCGGGCTGGTGAAGGCGCCGGCTTTGGGACCAAACGGAATATCGCCGTTGTTGTCGCTGGCGTAGATTCGCACCGCCACGCCCGCCTGTCGCAGATTTGAAAGACAAACGGCGCTTCTGGCTTTCGCCTTGGCGGCGGCCAGCGCCGGCAATAGCAGCGCGGCGAGGACCGCGATGATGGCAATGACCACCAGCAACTCAATGAGCGTGAAAGCCCGGCGAAAGGTGGTCAAAAGCGGCTTTTGCATCACCAAATACAGCAGCCATTATAAAGCCTGCGCCCGATAATAGCGCTGGCCTATATTTGTTTTGATGTCGCTGAAATTCGTGGAACCGGTGACGTTGGTGAACGTGCCCAGGCTGGTCCAGTTGCTGGAAACGGTCAAGATGTTGGTGGCCGTGAGAATCTTGAAGGACTGGCCGGGCTCGCTTTGCACGGTGAAGGTGAAGTTGCTGGTCGTCACTGCCGGATTGAGCAGGGTCAGCGCAATCGTTTTGACCACCCGGACGTTATCCAAATCCCAATAGCCGCCCGCCAAATCAAAGGCGGTGGTGGAAAGCAACTGTATCCCAATGTTCCGGCCGGCCCAGGAATCACCGGTTTTGACGGTGGGCACGTGAACTTGAAAATCCACCAGATGCGTATTGGTGGGAAATGTGTCGGTGCTATTGGTGACGCTGGTCGCAGCCACCATCACGAGGTTGCTCAGGGCATCACGATAATAAAGGCCCAGTTGCAGCGTCACCCCCGGCTTCATGCCCCCGCCGCCACCGATGACACCCACCGTCAAATCATACGCGCTGCCCACTTCGAAGGTGGCGTTGAACGCGTGGCTGGGAATGAGGTTGGTTCCCGACAGCGAATTGTAGTCCTGAAAAAAACCGGCCTCGGGCAGCGCAAACAAAAACACCGCCTGCTGCCCGTCAGCGTTGTCAATATAACTGCCGGGATAGGGCACATTGTAGAACGTGCCCATGAGGTATTCCCAAGGCGTATTAGAGTTCTGGCTGGGATCATACCAGATGGGTTGGGGATTTTTCTGCCATTCCTCCATATTGGGAGTGGCGAAAGGGTTTTCCATCGGCACCAGCGGCGATTCAAAGGAGCCGTTGGGAATGGATACGTTGCCGGCGTGAACGGCCAGAACCAATGATGTCACCAGCCAGCACAGGCATGCGCTGCGCTGGAACTTTGAATGAATTTTGCAGGACATAAATCTTCTGTGCTTTTCCGTTTTTCCGCGCTGCTTTCTTAATCGCACGGATGGAAAGTAAAACGCGAAGCCGTTATGAAGTAAAATGTTTCTTCCGCGAAATATGAAAAATCGCCCGCCATGAAATCGGGCGGCGGGGGCGGGGTTTTAACCCTTGATGGCATTGCGCCCATCTTCCTCAAAGGTCAGCGCGCTGGTCGGGCAGTGTTTGACGCATTGCTCGGCCACCTGCTGCAACCCATCCGCCAGCGGGCGATTCAACGGCACGGCAATCCGCACATCGAAGCCGCGCCCGACGAAGGTCAAGCCCAGCGGTTCCTGCGCCTGGTTGGCCAGCTCCACACAAATGCCGCAGGAGATGCACTTGCCCGGCTCGAACAGGACGCCGCCGGGCTGGCGGATGAATTCAAAACGCCGCCGATGTTCGCCCGCGAACGCCCGAGGGTCGGCTCCGTAAAGTTCGCCGAAGTGGTGCAGTTTGCAATTGTTGGCGGACCGGCAATCGCAATGACAACAGCGGCCCGCCGCCTGTTCGGCGGTCGTGACCAGTTCACGGACGCTGAGCGCGGCATTCGAGCCTTTGGACAGTTGCTGATATTCCTCGACCGACAATTTCGGGATCGTGGAGGTGAACGGCTGGCGCACAATCTGAATCGGTTTGCCGGCGAAATGATGGTCCACACACTCGGCCAAAATCCGGCCGTCCCCCACCGAGCGCGACGGATCATAGCCGGAGCGAACCGCCGTGCCACCGGCAAAAACGCCAGGAACACTGGTCTGAAAACTGGCCGCATCTATGCGGATCGTTCGCCCGGTGGCTTCGACGCCGAGCGCGGCGGGATCAGTCTTCTGCAGATTGCCGACGGCCAGCACCACGACGTCAAAATCCCGGCGCAGTTCCGCGAGGGTGACATCGCGACCGAGCCGGGTGTTGAGGCGAAACTCGAGGCCCATGCGCTGGATGATGGCAATTTCCCCATCCAGCACGGCGCGCGGCAAGTCCGCTTCCGAAAAACCGTAACGCATTTGCCCGCCGGGTTCGGCCTGATCATCGAGCACCACGCAGGCATGCCCGGACTTCAGCAAAAAGAAAGCGGCAGACAATCCCGTGGCACCGGCTCCGACAATGGCGATGCGTTTGCCGGTAGTAGCATTGCAGGTGGGAACGAAACGTTCTTTCGCCGCAGCATCCTGATTGGCGACTTCGCGTTCGATCAATTGTATCGCGACGGCACCTTCATATTTGCTGCGCCGGCAGCCATTTTGGCAGGGGGCGCGGCAAATCCGTCCCATGACGCCGGGGAACACGACATTTTCTTTGACGACCGCAATCGCCTCCTTCATCTGGCCCGCCGCCACGAGCCGGATTACGGCGGGAATCTGCAAGCGCGCCGGACAGACGCGCTGGCAGACGGAAATGCAATCGCCGAGATGGTCGCTGAACAGGAGTTCCATCGCAGCCTTCCGCGCAGCCTTCACATCCGCCGCCTCGCTGGCCACCGTCATGCCCCGGGTGACCTTTGTGGAACAGGACGGAACCAAGCGCGCGTCGCCGTTGATCCGCACGACACACGCCATGCACGAGGGTTTGTTTTCCTTCACGCCCGCAAGGAAGCACAAGGTCGGGATGGTGATGCCGAGTTTTTGCGCCGCCGTCAACACGGTGCTGCCCTCGGGCACTTCGACCGCCCGCCCGTCAATGGTCAGTGAAATCAGTTTACTCATGATGGGCCAGCGGGTCAGGGCGGAGTTCTTTCCGGGAATGGCCGGTACATGGACTACCGCCGCTCACGATGGCGATGGCATTTTCCGGACAGTCCACGCGGCAGACATCACAGCGCGTGCACAGCGCGGTGTCAATCTCATGCCGGCGGTAAGGCGCGGCGGGAATGGCGCCGACGGGACAATGTTGCGCGCAAATGGTGCAGCCGGTGCAATGATCCTGCACGACGTATTGAACCAGCGCCTTGCATTTTCCGGCCGGGCAGCGACCGGCGATGTGCGCCTCGTATTCATCCAGAAAATGGCGCAAGGTCGAGAGCACCGGATTCGGCGCGGTGCGACCGAGTCCGCAGATGCTGCCCTGGGTGGTGAGCGCCGCCAGCTGACGCAGTTCGTCGAGATCCGCCGGCACGCCCTTCCCAGCGCAGAGCCGGTCCAGTATTTCGAACATGCGCATCGTACCGATGCGGCAGAAGGTGCATTCGCCGCACGATTCCTTTTGCAGAAACGACATGAAATAACGCGCCACGTCCACCATGCAATCATCTTCATCGAGCACGATCAATCCGCCCGAGCCCATGATGGAACCCGCCGCCGCGAGCGCCTCGAAATCCACCGGGATATCGCAGAGCGCCGCCGGGATGCAGCCGCCGGATGGTCCGCCAACCTGCACGGCCTTGAGCCGTTTGCCGCCAGGCACGCCGCCGCCGATGTCCTCGACGATTTCGCGCAGGGTGATGCCCATGGGAACCTCGATCAGGCCAGTGCGATCCACTTTGCCGGCGAGAGCAAAGACTTTGGTGCCCTTGCTCTTTTCCGTGCCGAGCGCGGCAAAGGCTGCCGCGCCATGGCGAACAATCCACGGCACCATCGAAAGTGTTTCAACATTGTTGATCAGCGTCGGTCGGCCCCAAAGCCCGCTTTCCACCGGATACGGCGGGCGCAGCTGCGGAATTCCGCGGTGACCCTCGATGGATTTGATCAACGCGGTTTCCTCGCCGCAGACGAAGGCGCCCGCGCCTTCAAAAACGCGAACGCGAAACCGGAATGAACCGCCCATCACTTTTTCGCCCAGAAAACCGCGCGCTTCCAGCAGCTGGATCGCCTCGCGCAAACGGCCGACCGCACGCGGATATTCAGCGCGAACATAGATATAACCCTCGGTCGCGCCCACGCTGGCGGCGGCAATCAACATCCCCTCAATCACGCGGAAGGGAAATGATTCCATCAGCATCCGGTCCATGAATGCGCCGGGATCACCCTCATCGCCGTTGACGATGACATACTTGATTCCGTCCGCCGACACGGCGGCCCGCATCCGCGACCATTTCACGCCGGTGGGAAATCCGGCCCCGCCGCGACCGCGCATTCCGCTGGCCGTGATGGCTGCGATGATGGCTTCGGGCTGGGCACCGAGCACTTGGCCCAGCGCGACAAATCCTTTCTGCGAAAGGTATTCATCCAGATCCAGCGGATCCATTTCCCCGAAACCTTCCGTGGCAATGCGTACCTGCCGCGCCAGAAACGACACAACCGGCTTCCCCGCGAAATCCAACGCGGCTCGGCCGTTTTGCTTGCTCTCGCCGTTGGGGTTCACCCAGCCATCCAGCGTGCGATCAAGCCAGCCGTTCAATTGCCGCCGGATACTCAACGGACGGAAGTGGCGACGCACAATTCGCAGCGCTTCGTCGGGACCGACTTTGGAGTAAAACGCATTCGCCCCGCCCGCCAGGCGGACTTCCACGATGGGAGTTTGATGGCACATGCCGACACAGCCGACGCGTTTGACGGCGACATCAATGGCAAAATCTTTCACGGTCTGCCGCAGCGAATGAAACAAGGCGTCGCTGCCCTTGGCCATGCAGCAGGAGCCGAGGCCAACGCGGATTTCTCCCTGGCGGCGGTTGTCCTGGCGATGCTGGATCAAGTCCACATCCGCAACGGCGAGATTCCGGGCGTCGAGGAAATCCTCAGCCATCGCGCCGATGTTGGCGGGCGTCAAATGGCCGTAAGTGCTTTCATCAATCTGCACCACCGGTGCCAGCGTGCAGCAGCCCAGGCATGCGACCCGTTCCACGGTAAAAGTTTTATCGGGCGTGGTGTCGCCGTTTTCCGGGACGTGCAATTGGCGAAGCACAGCGTCGTGAATATTTTCCGCGCCTTTCACATGGCACGCGGTGCCGTGACAAACACGCAGGCTATGCCGGCCCGCCTCGCGCAGTCGGAACTGGTGATAGAACGTGGCGACGCCAATCAGGTCGGCCAATCGGATGCCGGTCAACTCGCTGACGCGCTGCAAGGCGACTTCGGGAAGATGACGATATTCCCGTTGAATACCCTGCAGAATCGGGATGGCAGCCTCGCGACCGCGACCGGTCCGGGCCAGCAATTGCTCCAGAAACCGGTTGAGGGTTTCCGGCGTCATGGCCTGTTTGGATTTGTCGTGCGCCATTTTATTTCTCCGGGCTCTTGACTGCCACCGGCGCACTTTCCGCCAGACAGAACAGATGTTTGCCGCCGCGCAGGTAGAGACACTGCCGGTCCGGCACGGGCGTGGCATTGCAGTCCTCGCCCAGCTCGCTCTTGCCCAGCTCGCGAAAGGCATCCGCATTTTCCATCACATAGGCGACGCCTTTGCGGGACACAATGATCACGCGGCTGCCGCCGATGACAGGCGAAGAATAAAAATCATCCTTAAACTCATGCTTCCATTTCACCTGACCGCTGCCGGGATCCAGACAACTCAACTGGCCGTCGCCCGTCAACAGATAGAGCCGCCGGCCATCGCTCGCCGGGCTGGAGACGTCGGGCACGCCGGCATCGGTTTTCCACGCCGCCGGTTTGGGGGACAGGTCGCCTGATCCGTTTGCCGGAATGGCCCGGACATCGCCGCCCGGATTGCAGATGATAATCTTGCCTCCGGCATAAATGGGCGAAGGGGCGAATTCGCCGCCCAGACCATTTGCCCGCCATAGTTCCGAGCCGTCCAGCGGATTGTAGCTGATCACCCACGGTTCGCCGCAGGTGATCAACTGCGGTTTGCCTTCGACTTCAACCACAATGGGCGAAGCCCACGAACCGACGATCGGACGGGCCACGCGCCACAATTCCTGACCGGTGCCCGCATTCAAGGCGACCAGCTTCGAGGTGGCTTCGCCTTGGTCCAGTTGCACCAGCAAGCGATCCTGATAAATCGCCAGCGAAGCGGCGTGACCGTAGGGATTGTCCAGCGGGCCAAGGTTGCGAATCCAAAGTTGCTTGCCGGAGAAATCGAGGGCCGCCACTTCGGCATTGGCGAAAATCGCGTAGATCCGCTGGCCATCCGTGACCGGCGTGGGCGCGGCCAGACCGGTATCTTCCATTACCTTTGGTCCCGGCATTTTGCTCCCCGTCATACGCAGCGTGGTTGCCCAAACCAGTTTACCTGAGTCCGCATCGAACCGGTAAACCACATTGCTCTGGGCGTTGGCTCCGGTTAGAAACAGCGCGTTGGTCCACCGGATGGGCGAGCTCATGCCGGGCAAAGGAACTTCGGTTTTCCATCGGATACCCTGGCCACTGGCCACATTCCAAGTCGCTGGAATGGCGGACACTTCGCGATGGCCGCTGCCGTCGAAGCCGCGGAACGCCGGCCAGTTCTCTCGCATCTCCGCCGCCGTGGGAAAACGAATGGCAGCGACTTGCACCGGGGCCGGCGGAGACGGAAGTCGGACGGCATGCAATGAAATGCCGACGGCAGCCACCGCAGCCACGCCGAACATCGCAGCGACGGCATATTGGGTTTTAAGGCGGATGCGATTCTCCTCGGCAGGCCGACGCGGTCCCCAAGTCAAAGGATCAGGAAGCTTCTGCCGTTGCTTCCTCGCCAAATGGGCGCTGGCCAGAAACAGCACTGTGACCGCGATCATGGCGCGGGTGCCGTTGTGGGAAATGCGCAGCTCGGTGAACGAGTTCTGCCGGAGCTGCAGATCGAGTTTGCGGATGCGCTGCTTGAGCGCTTCATCTTGGGGGCGCTGGCGCAACTGTTCGTGCAACCGGACCAGTTCGGTGGATTGCACCAATCCGGCCACCTTGCCTTGCGCCTGATTGAACAGCAGCAGTCCGCCCATCAAAACCAGAAAGACGCCCGAGGCGATGGCCACCGCCAGCGAACCTTGTTTCCAAATGGTCTGGCTCAGGGGCTTCATCCGTTGGCGGGCTTGGGTGTTTCGGGCACGGGCAGGCCGAGCCGTTGGAGTTCCTGCGGACAAGATCGATAGCAACGGGCGCAGCTTAGGCAGTGCGCTTGATCCGCCTCGTAGTCGGTCCGCCGGCGAACGATTGCCAGCGAGAGCAGCTTGAATCCGATGACGAGTCCGATCCACGCGCCGCACCACCGCGCGGCCACGACATAACGATGGTGCAAAGCGCGAGCTTCGGCATAGAGAGTTGCGATGGAATGGTTGCCCGCGCGAAACGCGGCGGACGCATCGGTCGTATCCTGAACCGCGCCGCTTTCTTCGAGCTGGAGTCGCTCGGCCAGATTCACGATGCGATGTTTACCAGCCAGTGCGCCGCCTGCGAGTCCGCCCAATCCGATGCCGCCACCAATCAAAACCGGAAGTAAAACCAGCAACAGCATCAAGCGCCGCTTGTCCGCGGCGGGCGGTCGAGCAGGCGCGTCCACGGCGGACTTATTGATGGCACCAAAAGCGCAGGACTCTTCGCACAGGCGACATTGCGTGCAGGTGTCGGGGGTGATGCGCACACGCCATTTCGAAACGGATGCGGCGAGGCCCAGTAAAACTCCGTAGGGACACAGGAAGCGGCAGTAAGGCCGCCCGACAAAAATTCCCACCGCCAGTAAACTCACCCCGAACAGCACCATCGTCAGACTCCCGCTGAGGCGGAAGATGGGAACGAACGGATCGTATTGGCAGATGATGTATCCGCCCCCGGTCGCGGCAAAAACGACTGCCAGACCGAGATAAATCCAGGCCAGCATCCGGAGCGAGTGGTCCAGCCAGGCCGGCACTTTGACCGGCTTGAGCAGCACCAAATCCTGAAGCGCGCCGTGCGGACAAACGGCCGCGCAAAATGTGCGGCCAAAAAAAAGCGCGAACAGCAATGGCACCAAGCCAAACGCCAGAACCGTCAGCGGCACGCCAAAGGAAGAATCGAATAAAGCCTGCGAAAGATTCTGGATGCTGCCAATCGAGCAGATGCAGCCTTTCCGCCAGAAGCCGAAGTAGAGGACGGAAAAAATTCCGACCGCGACCACGCCGCTCCGCGAGCGCCGCCGCAGCACCAGCCACGAGACCAAGGCCAGAGCCGCGATGAGCACCCCGGCGTCCAGATAATCCAGCCACAGCGCACGCACCGCCGGCTCGGTCGGCAGCGGGAGGACGTGGCCGGTTTCGGTGAACTGCGGTGGCGGAAAACGTTGAGCGACAACCTGGGCCATCAAGTCTTCCTTTCGCGGCTTTTGAATTGATACGGGCGATCAGCGGGAACGCGGTGGATGGCATCGGCGGGACAGGCCCGGGCGATGGAGCACTCGTTGCAATTCACACAACGGTCGTGACGGATCTGCAAATGGAGCGAGCCGTTGCCGAACATGGTGCAACCCTTGACGCATTTGGCGCAACCGACACAGAGCGGCTCGTTGATGGTGTATTCGTAGTAGGGATCCTCGACAAAGGATCGCACGAGCGCCCCGGTGGGGCAGAGTTGGTTTTCTGCGGCGGTATTGAGCTTGTTAGGGTCCGGTTCAAAATAGCCCGTGCAGAGCTGGCAATAGCCGCACATATCAAAAGAATGCACGCACTTCACCGCCGACAGTTCCAGCACGCACTCCGTGGCGCAACGACCGCATTGCGTGCATTGGAAGGGATCAATCTGCCAGACGGTGTTCCGCGCCCTGGCCCGCCCGGTGACTGCGCCCAGCACGCCACCCAGGGCGAGCATCAGCGACCCGCGCAGGCTGCCGGATAAAAAATTGCGGCGGTTCATGAATTCTCCTTTCGCCAAGGCAACGCGCACTCCGCGAGCAGCGTGCAATTCTGGCAGGTGCCGCGGGCATTGCACGCACGCCGCGCCAGCACTGCGCCCACCACGACGATCCCGCCCAGCAACACCGTGCGAATGGCCGTGCGGGCAAATTCGCGGCGCGTGGTCGGCGGCGGATGTTGCGGGTTGGGTTTCATGCGCCGGCGGTGTTGGGTGTGAAGACGCGAATGGTTTTGGTCGCCGGATCCAGCGCGAGCACGCGGTCCCTTGAGTCGCACGCCACGTCAAAGCCAAACCCGATCGAGCAGTTGGCGCAAGCTTTGCGCGCCAGGTCGAGGTCTTTGACCAGGGTTTCCGTGCCGGCCACGACGCCGGTGAAATTTCCCTTCACATCGTGTAGCTTGATGCGGTTCAGCCCCTTCTCACTCGTGACGAAACGGCCATCCGCCAGGCGGGTGAAATGGACCGGATTGCAGCAGCCGCAGAACCCCTCCACCGCCATGGAGGTGCTGCCCCAACTGAGTTCGAACTGGCCTTCGGGAGTGTAGGCTTCCAGCCGGTGGCGCCCGGGGTTGGCGACCCAGAGCAGGCCGTCGGCACCATAGCAAAGATCAAAGTAAGGACTGGGAACCACGAAACCGGGCGTGCCGTCCTTGGCGCCAACCCGGCCGAACCGCGCGATCACCCGGCCATTGGCATCGCAACGAATGACTTCACGATTGCCGGCGTCCGCCGCAAAAATGTGATGACCGCCCGCGGCGACTGAAGTGAGGCGCACGCGCTCCCCCAGCGGTTCGCCTTTCATGAGCCGCCGACCTGAATGATCGTAAATCTCAAGATGGTCCGGCAGGGCAATCAGCAGCCGGCCGTCGGCCGTGGGCACCATGGCCTGGGGACGCTGGGTCAGCGACACGGTGAATTGCAAATCGCCATCCCGGCTCAAGGCCTTCACCGATTGGTCTCCGCCGATGAAGGTCGTGTCGTCCCACCCGATTGCCAGACAGCTAGGGTCGGGAAAACCGGTGGGAATCGAAGATCGCTCTGAATAGCGAAGCAGGGCCGGATCGGTGCGCTCAAAACGACTGACATCATAGGTGAAACGCGGGTCCAGCGCGGGACGATTCGTCTTTCCCGCGACCGGATTGTTTTTGCGCCCCGTGGCGAGCCAGCCCGCCAGACCGCCGGCGGAAAGCAAGCCAAGGCCGATCGCACTGTTGCTGACAAACTTTCGCCGGTTGAGCTTTGGATCATTCTTCATTTCTTTTCTCCATTCAGGTCCAGACACACCATTCGCGTCAGATCCCGCGCCAGCAATCGTCCGTCGGCCAGCGCCAGGGGCGCCCAGGCATCGTGCCCTTGCAGCACTTTTGCTTGAGCCAGACAATGATAACCCGAGGGAGCGGCTTCCGCCAGCGTGAGCAAGCCGTCATCATTCAGAACAATAATCAGCCCGTTGGCGATCATGAATGGTCCCAGCCCGAACTTTGCCCCGCTGCCGCTGCTCCAAAGCAACTTGCCGCTTAAATCAAGGCAGGCCAACTGTCCATCCGGCCGGACGCCGTAAATATGGCCCTGATAGAATATCGGCGTTTGCTGAGTGGCCCCAAACTCCGTGGGCTTCAGCCGGAACAGCGGCTCGGCCACGATGCGTCCGTCCACTTCCTTGAGTTGGAGCATCAGGCTGCCCGCATTGTAACCACCGGCTAAAAAGATTTTCCCTTTGCCCACGGGAACCGGAGTCGCAATGGTGGCGATGGAAATCTTCCATTGATCCGTCTCCCACAACACCGAGCCATCGTCCGCGGACACCCCCACCACGCCGCCGCTGCCGCAATAGACGAACATCTGCCGCCCGGCAAACTCCATCGGCAACACAGAGCAATGCGTCATTTTCCAGTCATGAACATTCGGCGTTGACCAGATAATTTTTCCCGTGGCGCAGTCCACTTTCAACATGAGGGATTTTCCTCCCACCGCGAGGATGGCCGCGCCGTCCTGAATCAACGGACATTGGCCGGCATACCACAGCGGCACTTCCGCGCCGTAATCTTTGACCAGATCCATCCCCCACAACAACCGGCCGCTGGCCGGCTCCAGGCAGGCGACATGGCATTTGGGACCAAGCGAAACAACAAACTGCTCCGTCACCGCCGGAGTGGTCCGGCTCATGCCGTGGTTGCGCTTGACCTTCACCGGATACGAGAACCGCCAGATCTCCTGCCCATCCGCCAGCGACAGGCAGCGCAGCGCATCGGCCTGGTTGGTGGCGTCATAGTCGTGCAGATAAACGCGACCATTCAGCACGGCCGGCCCGGCGTAGCCTTCGCCCAGAATCACATCCCAAAACATCGCCGGGAGGCCGCCCCCCCATTTGCGGGCAATGGTCGTCGGCCCGGAGTAAACTCCGTCGCCTTTCGGCCCGCGAAACCCGCGCCAGTCGCCGGGCAACGTCGCCGGCTGGCCGGGGCCGGTCACGAGCTTGCCCAAAGCGAGGGGAGATTGAGGATTGGACTGGAGATCGCCGGCGGCTCGATCCATGCCCGGCTGGCGTTCCCGCAGCGGTTGCAGGGGATGGTTGCTGGCGCGAAAAACCATGACGAACAACAGCCCAGCCATAACGCTCAGCGCGAGGGTGGCGATGACCAGCAAATCCCGCCGGCCACCGCGCCCGGGCATTTTACGTCCTGGAGAAGGTTCCGTCATAAGTTTCCAGCGGGCTCGTTGGCTCTTGGACAGCAATACATCGCCTGAAAAAAGTCACCGGTTGCCGGCAGCCGAAGTTTCAACCCGATACAAGCTGGTCTTGGTCCGCAGGATGAGGGCTTTTCCGGCCACGGCGGGCGAGGCCATAAAACCGTCAGCCAAGAGGTTGGTGGCCAGTATCTGAAAAGTGCGGCCGGGCTTCAGTGCCGTGGTTTCACCCGTCTGATTGAAAAAGTAGAGACGTCCGTCCGCATAAATGGGCGAGGCCGCATACTTGCCGTTGATTCGCTGCCGCCAGACTTCCTTGCCATTGGCCGACTCCAGGCAAGTCACCACGCCATCATCGGCCACCATGTAGAGCAGGTCGTCCACCAGCACCGGCGAAGCTGTCTTAGCCACCAGTGTATCCACCACCCAGGCCACATGCGTTGCGGTCACATCGCCCTGGCCATCCACGCGGACGGCAAGCAATCGGGTTTTGCCAGAGCCGGTGACCAGGAAGGCCAGCCCCGCGCGGTATACCGGCATGGGTGCAGCCGACCACGAATCGTGATGGATGCGCCACAATTCCTTGCCGGTGGCCGGATCATAGGCGTACGCAGACCTTGCGGCCGTGCTGAGCAATTGCGTTTGTGAGTTCCAGTTGATGAGCAGCGGGGTGCTGTGCGCTTTATGGCGGTCTCCCAAACTGACCATGGCGGACGGGTCATTGCGATCATCCCAGGTAAATGAGCGATCCGTTTTCCAGACGGTTTTGCCGGTCTTTTTGTCGAGCGCGACCACGTATTGAAAATCCACCCCATCCAGCGTCAGGATCACCAGGTTGGAAAACAAGACCGGCGAAGAAGAGGGGCCGCGATAATGTCGGCAAGGCAAGTCAGAGCGCTTCCAAAGCACCTGGCGGGTTCCGGTGTCCAGACAGGCCGTCCCATAGCTGCCAAAGTGAACATAGACGCGGCCCGGCTCGATGACGGGCGAAGGCGTGGCGTAAGCATTGACGGCGTTGCCCAGCGGCTCCGGCGCATCGCAGTGAAATAGCTTTTCATTCAGAAGGATTTTGCCCGTCCCGGCATCAACGCAAAGGACAAAGAAATCGTGCCCGTCCGGAGTGGCGGTGGTCAGCCAAATCTGGTCCCCCAGCACCACCGGGGTGGACCAGCCGCGCCCGGGGATTTCCGACTTCCATTTGATGTTATTCGTCTCGCTCCACTCGAGCGGCAGGCCGAGCATCCGTGTTTCTCCGGGCGCGGACACCTGACCGTCGCCCCAGGGCCCGCGGAACTGCGGCCAATCCGCCCGGGCCGCCAGCGGTCCGGCTGCCAATAAGGCCAGCATGACCGCAGGGATCAAACGATGCGCGCCGGACGGACGGGCAGCATTACGAGTTTGCCTTGTTTTCATGTTTTCTACTTTTGCTTCACATCGTAGCTGAGGAGCAGATCACCGTCCCGCAGATAGAGGCGGCCGCCCGAAACGACCGGATGAGGCCAGCTGTTTTTGCTGCTGCGGCCGGGCTGGTCGAAGCGGCCTTTTTCCGTCCAGCCCTTGGGCGTCGGCTCGAGCAGCACCACGGTTCCCGGTCCGCTTTCAGCGCGGAGATAGAGCATTCCGCCGGCGCACGAGAGCGAGCCTTTGGGCAGTTTGTCTTTTTCCGCCCACGCCACTTCGCCAGTCTTGAAATTCTGGCAGATCCAGCCTTTGCCTTCGGAATGGCCGTAGAGGTAGTCGCCCACTTTCACCACGCCGCCGTGGTGATTTTTCATTTCCTTGTTTTCGTAAACCTGCCGCGCCGCAAAACCGCCGCCCGTTTTTTCCACCTTGAAAAGATTGCATCCGATATTGTAGCCGGATGTTACGTAGACGGAATCATCCGCAAAAATCGGAGTCGGGACGACCGCAACCTTGCCGGGTCGCGGCGCACGCCAAAGCAAACTGCCGTCCTTGGGTGAAACTGCCCCGACGCTCGCATCCGTCAATTGAACATACTGCCGCACCCCGTTGATCGTCGCGATAATGATCGACGAATAGGAAGACTTGTCAGTCCATTCCCTGGAGCGCCAGACGACCGCGCCGGTTTTCTTGTCCAGGGCGATCAGCGTGCCTTGGGCGCCGCCGGGGGTGCAGATCACTTTGCCGTCATCCACCAGCGGAGACTCGGCATAACCCCAGCCGGACATCATTTTGCCGCCGAATTCGCTTTGCAGATTATGCCGCCAGCGTTCCTTGCCGTCCGCGGCGCTCACGCAAACCAGATCGCCAAATTGGCCGAGCGTGACCACTTGGTCGCCGTCCACGCCGGGCGTGCATCGCGGTCCCGGATAATTGCCGCCCGACTTGCCGACCTTGGTGGACCAGATCACTTTTCCATTCGCGGCGTCGAGCGCGAGCAGGAAACTGGACTCGCCGAGGTCGCCCATGGTGTAAATCCTGCCCTTGGCGATCGCGACTCCGGAATAGCCTTCGCCCAAGCCGCTGGCTTTCCACGCCAGCGCGGGGCCGCCGGCGGGCCATTGCTGGAGCAGGCCGGTTTCGGTGGAAACGTCGTCGCGTCCGGGGCCGCGCCATTGCGGCCAATCTTCGCCAACCGCAAGGCTGGCCGTTAACATAAGGGCAAATAAAGCGCTGGTTGATTTCATGGTGGATGGTTAATCCTAGGTTCAAGGTTTGCGCTTTCGAACGCAAGAAAAACCGATTGTATTGGGCGCGGTTTCGGCAAACTGTTGCGCCGGCGGACGGGCGATGGTTAAATGCCTGAAATGACAAACGCCTTGATCGCCTTGAATGCAGTGCTGGTCGCCTGGCCGATGTTCCGCGGCGACCAGGGACTGACGGGGGTCGCGGCGGGCCGATTGCCGGAGGCGCTCGAACTCCGCTGGACTTTCAAAACCGGCCAGGCCGTCAAATCTTCCGCCGCCATCGCGGACCATCGGGTTTTCATCGGCTCCGACGACGGCACGCTTTACGCGCTTTCGACCGAGACCGGCAAGCAACTATGGTCGTTCAAAGCCGGGCAAAGCATCGAAGCTTCGCCGCTGGTGCTCGACGGCACCGTATTCGTCGGATCGGTGGACAACAATCTTTACGCGCTCGACGCCGCCGCGGGGGCGGTGAAATGGAGATACGCGACGGGCGATAAAATTCTCGGGGCCGCCAACTGGTTCGGCGGCGGCGACTCCCGGCGCATTCTCGTCGGCAGCTACGATTACAAGCTCCACTGCGTGGACGCCGCGACCGGCAAATCCGTTTGGACCCACGAAACCGGCAACTACATCAACGGCGCGCCGGCGGTGGGCGACGGCAAAATTGTGTTCGGGGGTTGCGACGGCAAACTCCACGTGCTCGCTGCCGCCACGGGCAAGCAACTCGCGGCGGTCGAAGCCGGCGCTTACATTCCCGGCTCGGCGGCCATTGCCGGCCACCATGCCTACGTCGGCCATTACGCCAACGAGGTCTTCTGCCTCGACCTCGCCGGCACCAATATCCTGTGGCGCGCGAAGCAGAAAAACGCGGCGTTCTTCTCCTCGCCGGCCGTCACGGAGAAACAAATCATCATCGGGGCGCGCGACAAGAAACTTCACTGCCTCGACCGGGCCACCGGCAAGCCGCTTTGGACCTTTGCCACGCAAGGCGATGTGGACAGCTCGCCCGTCGTCGTCGGCGACAAGGTCGTGTTCGGTTCCGGCGACGGACGACTTTATCTCGTGGGCCTCGCCGCCGGAAAAAAACTCTGGTCGTATGACCTCGGCAAGGAACTCACCGCTTCGCCCGCCGTCGCCGAGGGGTTGGTGGTCATCGGCTGCGAAGACGGCGCGGTTTACGCCTTCGGCCCAAAATCAAATCCCAGCCCCTGATGCGCATCGTTCAACTCACTCCCGGCACGGGAAATTTTTACTGCGGCAGTTGTCTGCGCGACAACTCCCTCGTTCGCGGCCTGCGCGGCCGCGGCCACGACGCCACCATGGTTCCGCTCTATCTCCCACTCATCGTTGATGAACCCGCCGCCAGCACCGGCACGCCGATTTTTCTCAGCGGCATCAGCGTTTATCTGAGCAACAAATTTAACGTGCCCGGCTGGCTCGACCGCGCGCTCAGTTCGCCGGGGTTGCTCCGCATGGCCGCCGGCCTGGCGGGCATGACCAGTCCAAGGCAGCTGGGCAAATCCGCCGTCGCCATGCTCCAGCCGGATGCGGCCCATGCCGAACTCGAACGGCTCATCGGCTGGCTCCGCTCGCAACCCGCGCCGGACGTGATCTGCCTGTCCAATTCGCTGCTCACCGGCTTGGCGGCCCGGCTCAAGCGGGAATTCCGCGTCCCCATCGTCTGCACGCTGCAAGGCGAAGACTCGTTTCTCGACGCTCTCCCGGAGCCCTACCGCCAACGCTCGTGGGAACTGCTGGCTGAACGCTGCACCGGGATTGACCACTTCATCGCCGTCAGCCGGTATTTTGCGGACGTTATGACCAAGCGATTGAACCTGCCGGTCGGGCGCGTTTCCGTGGTGCATCCCGGCATCGCCGTTGACGAATTCCTGCCGGCCGACACGGCGCAGCCAGTGATCGGCTTCCTCGCGCGAATGCACCCGACCAAAGGCCTGGACACGCTCGTCGAAGCCTTCCGGCAACTGAAGACGCCCGGGGCGCGGCTGCGCATTGCCGGCGCGATGACCGGTCGGGACAAGGCATTCGTCACGTCGCTGCAACGCCAGCTCGGCGACCGCGCAGAATTTCTTCCTAATCTGGACCGCGCCGCGAAGGCCGATTTTCTGCGCAGCCTCAGCGTGTTCTCCGTGCCCGCGACTTATGGCGAAGCGTTTGGCCTGTATGTTCTGGAGGCGCTGGCCGCCGGCGTGCCCGTGGTCCAGCCCCGGCATGGCGCGTTCCCGGAAGTGCTCGCGGCCACCGGCGGCGGCCGATTGTGCGAGCCGAATCAGCCGGCAGCGCTGGCGGCGGCGCTGGACGAACTGCTCGCAGATCCAGGCCGCGCCCGGCAACTCGGCGCTACTGGTCGCCAAGCCGTCCAGGAAAAATTTAGTATTGCGGCGATGACCGGCAATGTTGAAGCCATACTCCAAAAGGTAACTCATGCTCGTTGAACTCACCCACGTCCAAAAATCCTACGCCGCGCCGTCCGGCGCAGTGTTGCGTGACATCAATTTTCAACTTGCCGCCGGCGAAGCCGTGGCGATCGTCGGTCCGTCCGGCTGCGGCAAAAGCACGTTGCTGAATCTCATCGGCGCGCTGGATCAACCGACGAGCGGAACCGTCCGCTTCGACGGTCGCGATCTGGCCGGCATGAGCGCGAATGAGCTGGCGGGCATTCGCAATCATGACCTTGGTTTTATCTTCCAGCTTCACCATCTGCTGCCGCAATGCACCATTCTGGAAAACGTCCTGATTCCCACGCTGGCCAATCCCTCCGCGGCGAATACGGCGGCGGCAGTGCAGCGGGCGGAACGCCTGCTTGACCGTGTGGGACTGAAACCGCGCCGGCATTGTCGGCCCGGGCAGCTTTCCGGCGGGGAACGCCAGCGAACCGCCGTGGTCCGCGCCTTGATCAACCAGCCCAAGCTGCTGCTGGCGGACGAACCCACCGGCTCGCTCGATCATGCCGGGGCCGAAAATCTGGCGCAATTGTTGCAAGAACTGAATCAGGAAGAGCGTGTCGCGCTGGTCGTCGTGACCCATTCGCGCGAGTTGGCGGGGCGCATGCAGCGCGTGCTGGAACTGCGCGATGGCGTGATGCAAAACCGGATGTCCAGTGACACTCCACGCATATGACCCGACAGAAGCGTGATCTGAAATGGAAGGAGAAGACCGTGGTTAAACCCTGAACTTATTCCAATGAGCTTTCAAATTGAGACTATTATTAGCACCGGGCTTCAGCCCGGTGACAAGAATGGCAATTGCCAGCCAGCCGCTTTAGCGGCTTTAGGCCGTTGGGAGAAGCCGTTAAAACGGCTATGGACTCCGGTCTCCCCCACCACCGGGCTTAAGCCCGGTGCTAATTAGAAATAGATGAGCCTCCGCAAACTCATCTTCCGCAGTTTGTCGTTTTACTGGCGCGCCCATTTGGGCGTGCTGCTGGGAACCATCCTGGCTTGCGCCATTCTTACCGGCGCGCTGGTGGTGGGCGATTCGGTGCGTTTCAGCCTGAAGCAAATGGCCTTGGCGCGGCTGGGCCAGACCACGCTGGCATTGACCTCGGGCGACCGCTTTTTCCGGGCCAAGCTTGCCCGGGAACTGTCGACCCAACTCCGCGCCCCGGTCGCGCCGCTGCTGATGCTGCGCGGCGCGGTAACGACTCCCGAGGGCACGCATCGCGCCAATGAAGTCCAAGTGCTCGGCGTGGATGAACGTTTCTGGAATTTGAGTCCCGCGACGGCGGCCGGGAAAAGCTCAACCGATACTTTCGCCAGCGACGAAATCGCCGTGAGCGACTCGCTGGCCAACCGGCTCCAACTTAAAGCGGGGGACGCGGTGGTGGTTCGCCTGGAACAACCCTCCTTCGTCGCGCGCGACCTGCCGCTCGCGGGCCAGGATGCGTCAGTCGCCGTTCGCCTGCGCGTCCGGAACATCGTCGGTGACGGGCAATTGGGACGCTTCAGTTTGCAGGGCAATCAAGCGCCCGCCCACTCGGTGTTTGTGCCGCTGAAGGCGCTGCAACAACAAATCCAAAGAGCCGGGCGCGCCAACGCGCTGCTGGTGGGCCAGTCGCCGACGCCGACGCTGCGGGGCAACGCGGCGATGGCGAACGCCGCCCTGGCCAGGGTCTGGACCTTGTCGGATGCCGACCTCGAGCTGCGCGCGATGGGCGGGCAGAAAGAAATCGAGCTGCGGACAAAACGCGTGTTTCTGGACCCGGTGGTTGGGGACGCGGCCTTCGCTGCCGCCGCCAACGCCGCGGGCGTGCTGACGCACTTCGTGAATGAAATCCGCCTCGGCGATCAGGCGGCGCCCTATTCGTTCGTTGCCGCCACTTCCTCCGGGCAAAACGGCTTTCCGCTGCGCGACGGCGAAATGGACATCAACACCTGGCTGGCGGACGACCTCGGCGCGAAACCCGGAAGCGAAGTGACGCTGCGATATTTCGTCATCGGCGAACGGCGCGAGTTGCAGGAACAGACGGCCACCTTTCGCGTGCGCGAAATCATTCCGCTGAAGCCGGACGATTCGTGGATGCCTGATTTTCCGGGGCTGGCGGACACTGAAAATTGCCGCGAGTGGAAGCCTGGCATTCCGATCGACCTCGACCGCATCCGTCCCAAGGATGAATCCTACTGGAAAGAATATCGGGGCACGCCGAAGGCTTTCGTGACGCTGGCGGCGGGCCAGCGATTGTGGGCTAATCGATTTGGCCAGCTGACGGCGATTCGTTTTGCGTCCGGCAGCAAAACGGTTCAGGCCGCGACCAGCGATTTTGAACGTGAGCTGCTCAAGAAGATTGATCCGGCTGCGCTGGGCTTCACCTTCACCGATGTTCGCGAGCGCGCCCTGCTAGCCAGCGAAAAATCCCAGGACTTCGGCCAACTCTTCATCGGCTTTAGTTTCTTTTTGATCCTGGCCGCGCTGCTGCTGACCGCGCTGCTCTTCGTGTTTAACCTGGAACAGCGCAACGCCCAGGCCGGCCTGCTGAAGGCACTGGGATTCACCGACAGGAAAGTGCGCCGGATATTTCTCATCGAAGGCGCGTGCGTCGCGGGGTTGGGAACGCTGCTGGGACTGCTGGCGGGCGTGGCGTTTACCAAGTTAACCTTGCATGGGCTGGCGACGATCTGGCGCGGCGCGGTGGGGACTTCGAGCTTTCTCTATCACGCGGAAACGTCTTCTTTGCTCACGGGTGCGGGGCTGAGTTTGCTTGCCGCCATCGGGGCGATGGCGCTGGCTCAGCGCGGACTCACCCGGCGGTCGCTCGCCGGCTTGCTGGCCGGTGGCGCGGAACTCGAAACGGGCGGCGCACCAGCAAGCGGATTCCGGAGACACCTGGGCCTGGGAGTCGGCGTGGCCGGTTTGCTGGGCGCGATTGTTTTAGTGGCCACCCACCGTCATGGCCAGGGACCTGAGATGGCGGAGGTGTTTTTCTGTTCAGGCTTGCTGGTGTTGTGCGCCGGCCTTGGATTCACCCAGCGTCTGTTGGTCAGCCTGACCCAAGCCGCCAAGCCCACGTTCAGCATCAATCAACTCGGCTGGCGCAACGCCGGGCGGCGCCGCCTCCGCAGCCTCACCACGGTCAGCGTGCTGGCGGTGGGTGTTTTCATGGTGGTGGCAGTGAATGCGTTCCGGCAGAACCCGCGAGGGTCCGCGCTGGAACGGCATTCGGGAACCGGCGGCTTCGCGCTTTACGGCCAATCCACTTTGCCCATCTACGAGGACTTGAACACTGTCAACGGTCGCGAGGCTTTCAACCTGCCGGCGGAAGCGATGCGCGAGGTGACCGTGGTGCCGCTGCGGATCCGGGACGGCGACGACGCCAGTTGCCTCAATCTGAACCGGGCATTGCAGCCGCGATTGCTTTCAGTGCAGCCGGAGGAATTGAAGCGGCGTCAGGCTTTTGCCTTTGGGCAATCACTGGATCAGAATCCGCTCGCCAAAAATGAAACCAAGGGCACCAACCTAAGCGCGTGGGATTTGCTTAACCGGCAGTCGGCGACTGACGTGGTGCCGGCGATTGGCGACGAACAGACCACGCGCTGGGCTTTGGGTAAATCGCTGGGTGACACGATTGATTACATGGACGATCGGGGACGAACCTTCAAGGTTCAGATCGTCGGCATCATGGCCAATTCCATCCTGCAAGGTGGACTGCTGATTTCAGAGCCCAATTTTATCAAGCGGTTTCCGGCGGTCGCAGGATACCGCGCCTTCCTGGTGGATGCGCCGCCGGAGCGCACGGATGCGGTCGCTGAATTGCTGACGCGCCGGTTGCAAGACAAAGGCCTCGACCTGCAACCGGCCTGGAAGCGGCTCTCGGATTTCATGGCGGTGGAAAACACCTATCTGGGCATCTTCCAGGCCTTGGGTGGACTCGGCTTGCTGCTCGGCAGCCTGGGCCTGGGAATCGTCGTGCTGCGAAATGTTTTGGAGCGGCGCAATGAACTGGCGTTGCTCCGGGCCGTTGGGTTTCGCTCATCCCAACTTCAGCGATTGGTGCTGAGCGAGCACTGGTTGCTGGTCGTCTTGGGACTGGTCATCGGGCTGGGTGCGGCTTTGTTGGCGATTCTCCCCGCCTGGTCATCGGCGGGCGGTGAAGCGTCTTCGGGCGCCATGGTATTGACGTTAGTGGCGTTGGCCGTCGGTGGCGTTTTCTGGTGTTGGCTGGCGACGCGGGCGGCCTTACATGGCCCGCTGCTAGATGCGCTGAGAAAAGAATAAGAAAACTTTCTCCCGTTTTGCGTGTGAAGCAAAATGGACAGGAAATTACTTTTCATGCGGGCTCATATACTGGACGCTGCGCGGGTGAACATTGGCTTAAGAAACTGGAACATGCGTTTATCTAAAATTATCACGCTTACCACCGTATTTTTATTACTTGTGTCTCTTTCGGTTCTGGCAGCGGAGCCCGTGCGTGTCTATGTCTCGCCGACTGGCAAAGATGACAACACTGGATCGGCTGAAAAACCCTTTGCAACGCTCGAACGGGCCAGGCAAGAAGCGCGGAAACTGAAGAGTGCGGATGGAGCAATCGCAAGTGTTGCCCCCGGCGTCTATCACATAGCGAAGACACTGGCATTAGGCCGGGAAGACTCGGGAGTCGCCTATTCAGGAGGACCCGGTGTTGTCCTGACTGGATCGCGGGAGGTTCCAGCATCCGCTTGGCTGCCCGCGGCGCAGTCCACAAATGCTAATCGCCTGAATCCATCAGCCAAAAGCAAGATCGTTGTGCTTGACCTCGTCAAGAACGGCTTCCAGAAACCAGCAACGCTTCGCCCCAATTTCGGAATGCCTTTTAACCAGCCCGAATTGTTTTGCAACGGGAAACGGATGACGCTTTCGCAATGGCCCAACGGGGGTTGGAGCACGATCGAAAAGATCAGCAGCAGCGGCACTGTCCCTTCATCAGGGTCGGCATCGGACGCCAGCAAGCCCAGGATGCAAGGAAACGAGGGTGGTGTCTTCACGTACAGCGGGGACCGTCCAGCCGCATGGAATACGGCTGAAGGCGTCTGGCTCCAGGGCTTCTGGTGTTTCGACTGGATGGACGAGGTGATTCAGGTCGCATCAATCGATGCCGCGAAAAAACAAATCGCCTTAAAGACAGCCCATACCTACGGCGTACGGAAGGGTAATCCCTCTCCTCGTCGCTGGCGGGCACTTAATCTGATTGAAGAGATTGATGAGCCCGGGGAGTATGCGGTTGATGCGAAGACCGGCCTGCTCTACTTCTATCTGCCCTGCAAGCTGGAGGATGCACACATCTCTCTGGCTGAACACTCCCTCCCGCTGGTGAAGATCAGCGCCGCAACAAACATCACGTTTCAGGGGTTCACGTTTGAAGAGAGCCGGGCCAGCATGGTTGTCGTCGAGAAGAGCGATCGCGTAATCATCCAGGACTGCATCTTCCGAAACGGCAACAGCATCGCGCTCTCCATCTCAGAGGGACGCAGCAACCAGGTGACGGGGTGCGATATTTACAACATGGGGTCCGGCGGCATACGCCTGGAAGGCGGAGACCGTAAAACATTGACGCCGGCCGGACATCTTGCGGAGAACAATCACATCTGGAACTTCTCCATGTACAAGCCGACGTATGCCAGCGCCTTTCATCTGGGGGGCGTCGGGAACCGGATGGCTCATAATTTCGTTCACGACGCGCCGCATCAGGCCATTGCCATCAGCGGCAATAACCATGTCATCGAATACAACATCATCAGCAATGTCTGCAACTATGCGGACGATGCCGCAGCCTGCTATAAAGGCCGCAACCCCTCCTGCACCGGCAACATCATCCGCTACAACATCTGGCGCGACATCGGTCGGCCCATGGGCCACGGTTCAGCCGCCATCTACTTTGATGACGGTGACAGTGGCGACCTCGTCTACGGCAACATCTTCTATCGGGCAGGCGATAAGGGCAAGGGATCGTTCGGCTCTGTCTTCTCACACGGCGGGTGCATGAACCGGGCAGACAACAACATCTTTATCGAATGCACCCGGGCCCTGGGATCCAGTCCATGGAATCAGAAGCGGTGGACGGATTACATTGCCGCGCCCCTCTGGCAGACCCGGTTGAAGCAGGAGATCGATATTACAAAGCCCCCCTATACCACTGCGTATCCGGCGCTGAAAACCTTTATGGATCCATGGCCGGATGAGATCCGTTACAATTATTCGTCGAACAATGTCTTTGTCGCGTGCGGCGAAGTGTTGAAGAACCGCTGGGTGACCAACCAGACCGACTTCGTGACCGCTACGGATCCAGGCTTTGTCAATCTCGCCAAGGGGGACTTCCGGCTTAAGAAAAATTCTATGATCTTTACTTACAACCCTGGATTCCAGCCGATCCCTGTCGAGCAAATCGGCCTCCTTCCCAACAGGCGCAACCGCCAGTAGGCAGCGAGATCCTGGGCGCATAGGCATCCTGATTTGCATTCTCATCCTGATCATCACCGTGATGGTGTTGTTCTTTCGGATGCGGCCTAAAAAGTAGAAGTGGCTGGCATGGGCGTAGCTACCAACTGACCGACTTCAGACACCGTCAACTCTCTATCTGAACTAACACTGCCTGCTACTGTCAACCGACTTTCACGCTCATACCAGCCAAAGCACCATCGCCCGGATTTGGGGGATGTCAATGGCTGGAAGTGAAATATCGTCAAGCGGGAATCAGAAATTTGTTTGGCAGCATGTGGCGGCGTGCGGCAGCGTGCGGCAGCATCCGTCATTCATGGGTTTCAGGGTGAACCGATAGGAAATAATTCCGGTGCTAGAGTCGCCGCGTGCCGGCGAATTCCACCCAAATCGAATCCGAAGGTCTTTGCGGATGGCCACCCACCGGACAGGGTCAGAGGGTCGAATCCCTATAAAGAAAATGTCATCAACCCACAAAACCGGCAGTGGAAAACAACCACATAAGCAATACCCTCAACTACCTGAAACTCCGCGATGACCGACATACCAAGCAACCAAGGCAAAAAACAGAATCATCAGCGCGCCCAAGATATACGCGGTATTGCGCAATTGATTTTGGTGATACGAACGGCGGGGCTGGTTGCGTTTTTTGCGAATGAGCGATTATATTCGGTCTAAAGGAAACTTCAAATCTATTCAGTAAACCTTCTTCACCCGGCTTAGCCTAGTGATGGGCCACTCCTTCCGGAGGGGCCACCAAGAAGAAAGAAAATTATGCCGATGACATTTGAACAACAACCGCGTGAAAGGTCCTTGCGGACGGCCACCGGAGTATTTCCTTTGAGCAGCAGCCAATGGAAAGTGCAAAAGCATTTGCGGCTTTCAAAACGCATATTGAACTGGGGTCGGAACGGTCGTTGGCGATTGCCGGCGCCCGGCTCGGCAAATCCAAACGGATGATGGAAAAAATGTTGCGCAAG
>CAIOIC010000072.1 GCA_903858275.1 uncultured Verrucomicrobia subdivision 3 bacterium
CGCCTGTCATCACCAGTGCCACCAACGCCAGCGGCCAGGTGGGGCAGGTGTTCAGCTATCAGATTACGGCCAACAATAGTCCGACACTCTTTGGCGCCACCGGTTTGCCCGACGGCTTGACTGTCAACACCAACACCGGCCTCATCAGCGGAACTCCGGCGGCGTCTGGAAGTTATTCGGCGCAGATCATGGTGGCCAATGCAGGTGGATCCGATACAGCGGCGTTGAGCATCACAATCCTGCCAGCCGTGCCAGTCATCACCAGCGCAAACAGCGCCACCGGTCAGGTGAACGTGAGTTTCAGCTACACCATCACTGCCAGCGGTTCACCCACCAACTTCGGCGCGGCCGGCCTGCCGGGCGGCTTGACGCTCAACCCGACCAACGGTCTCATCAGCGGCATGCCAACCAACACAGGAACATTCGCCGTACAACTCAGCGCCATGAGCCCGTATGGCAGTGGGTATGCCACCCTGAGATTGACCATTGCCCCGGCTCCGCTCATCGGAACCTTTACCGAGGGCTTTGAAAACGGCTTCGTCGGCTGGGCACTCGCGCAAAGCGACGCTTATGCCCCTTGGTACATCCAAACAATGCAAGTGGCGCATGGCGGCACCAATATCGCTTGCTCCGGCATCCTTAACTCGTACCGCACGCAGTCGATCACCTCACCGGTACTGACTGCAGGAGGATCGGCAGTGCGACTGAACTTCTACCATGTTTACGCCAACAACTCCGACGATCCCGCGCTCTTAGGCATCGTCGTCAACAACAATCCTGTCCAGTGGATAAAGACCTACTCAGGTAACCCGCTCAACTTGCAGTTCGTTAGCGGTGCGTATCCGCGTGATATTGCCAGCCAGCTCACCAATTCCAACCAGTATCTCTACGAGAGTCTGAACATCAGCTCATATGTGACCAATGGCGACAAGTTCAAGCTCCTGTTCTACACCGCGGCCAGTTACAACTATCCATCACCTGGCTGGGTTGTGGACGATATATCTGTAACCGGCGTCGTCGTGGCTGAAAAACCGCTGCCACCTGCCATGAAACTGGTCAGCTTCCAGGCTGTCGGTGCGTCAAACATGATCTCCCTAACCTGGAGCAATAATGGAGTCGCCTGCGTGTTGGAAGGTTCCGGGACAGTGACGGGCGGTTGGAGCACAGTGCCAGCGGCATGGACCACCAACGGCAACTGGATCAACACCAAGGTCACCAATACTGCACCCATTCAGTTCTTCCGTTTGCACGGTCTGTAATGGCGGCCGGAATCCTGACTCTGCTTTATGTCGCTAGCCAATCCGAATCCAATGAAGCGCCACGAACAGCAACCCACCGCCCGCAACACTTTGGCGGTGGCCAACGAAAAACGGGACTGGCGTATCTTTGCCGATTTCGCCCACGTCCTCAGCCTAGATGTCGAAACAGGGATTGTCCGCAATGGCGGTTTTGAAACGGGCGATCTGACCTTCTGGGCAGCCTCAAATCGGTTCAAACAACCAACCCGCCAACCAGGAAACTAAAACACATTATCCTCACCGCCCTTGCGTTGACGCTGCCGCTGGTCGGCGCGAAGGCACAGCAATGGACCACCAACGCTTTACCGCCCGGCCTGGTGGCTTGGTGGCAGGCCGAAGGCAACTTCACCGAAACGGTCGGGAATCTTGTGACGACACCGTCAGGCGGCCCGCAGTTCGTTGCCGACGGCCGGATTGGGCAGGCTGTGCGGTTCAACGGCTCCAGCCAGTGGGCGAGAATCACTTCGGGCGGACTGGCCCGCGCACGCGGCGAAGTTACAGTGGCCGCGTGGATTCGACCGCGCGGCAGTCAGGGCGGTTCCTACACATGGGGCCATGTCTGGTTCGAGAGCACTGGCTCGACGTATGGCGGAGCGGACAATTACACGCGCCTCTCGCTGACTGTAAACAGCGGCGGCACGGTGCGGATGACCGGGCGCGATTCCGAAGATGGAACCGTTTTCGCCGTCAACACCACCAACCCTTACGCGATCAGCATCCCCGGCTGGCTGGCCGGCTTCGGTCTGACGGGGAGCAACGCCGATTACGCCGCTGACCCGGACGGCGACGGCTTGAAGAAAATCTTCGAGTATGCCTTCAAGCTGAACCCGACCAACGCTGCCAGTGTGGCCTTCCAGGCCGGTTCGATCGAGAGCGACCACATGGTGCTTACCTATCGCGAGCGCACCGGAGGCACCGGCACCGTGGGTGTTGATTACACTGCCGCCGGCCTGACAAACA
>CAIOIC010000073.1 GCA_903858275.1 uncultured Verrucomicrobia subdivision 3 bacterium
AACACCGGCATCGGGCGCGGCGCCACCTCGGTGGGCAGCGTGGCGGTCGAGCTGGCGGAAAAAGTTTTCGGTTCCGACCTCGGCGACAAGACGGTGATGATTCTGGGCGCGGGCAAGATGGGCGAAGCCTGTGTGAAGCACCTCGCCAAGCGCGGTGCCAAAACCGTGCTGGTGGCCAACCGCTCGGTGGAGCGCGCGGAAAAGCTCGCGGCGGAATTCGGCGGGCGCGCGGTGCGCCTCGAGGATTCGGCGGCGGCGCTGACGGCGGCGGATATCCTGGTCAGCTCGACCGGCAGTCCCGACCTTGTTTTGAAGCGTGCTGATGTGGCGAAGATTTTGCCGGCGCGCGGCCATCGCCCGCTGGTGTTGGTGGATATCGCCGTGCCGCGGGACATTGACCCGGCCGTGGCGGAGCTGGCCAATGTGTTCCTTTACGACATTGACGATCTGGAAGCGGTCGTCCGCGAGAATACGAAGAACCGCGAGCAGGAGCTCGCGCTCTGCCAGCAGATCATCGCCAAACACACGGCGGAACTGATGAAGCGATTTGACGCCCGGCGTCCTCAAGCCATGGCGGAAGCCGGGCTTGGACAATGGAGCATGGCGCCGGCGACCTGTCCGGCCTAAAGCAAGCACATGAAACTTAAACCAATTTTGACAGCGGATGCGGAGCGGCCGGTTGGCCGTTGGGCGCGTCGGTTGTCGGAAACGCGGCATCCAGCTGGTGCCGGGTCAGAAAACACGCGGCGCTGATATCCGACCGTGTGCGATAAACCAAACTGTCAGAAACAAACAACAACACCAAACGCGCGATAATAAAATGAAAACCCTCAACCTCCTCACTCTAACCGTGGTCACGGGCTCCCTCCTGACCTTGACCGCCCGTGCCGCCATCCTGGGCAGCCCGCATGATTTCTCTGGTTACTCTTGGAATAACAACCCGGCGGATCCGGCCACGGTTTGTAGCCCCTGCCATACGGCGCATCATGCGGACAGCAGTGTGATTCCGCTCTGGTCTCACGCCAGCTCGGTGGCGCCTTCTTTCTTTATGTATAACACCGCCAATGTCACAGGGCTCGGTGATTCGGTCACCTCCTTGCAGTCCGAAGCCACCATTAGCGCCCAGCCCGCCGGTCCGTCCATGGCGTGCTTGAGCTGCCATGATGGCGTCACGGCCATCAATGCGTATGGTGATGTCGGCCGGTCGGGTTACGGCAACAGCGGTCCGATCAGCTTGGCCAGCGCCGTGATTGGCACGGATTTGACCCACTCCCATCCCATTTCCTTGACCTACAGTCCGGCGATTGTTGGCACGGGTGCTGGTCAGGACAAATGGCTGTGGAATCCGAACACCGCGAATGTGATCCTCCCCAACGACCCCAACTTTGTGCAGGGCAACAGCATGACCATCAATAACTTCCTGCTCAAGGGTCAGAACCGTCTGGAATGCACCTCGTGCCATGACGTTCACAATCAGGAAGGAACGCCCTACAACATCACCAGCAATCCGAAGTTGGTTAAGATCAACGGCGTTGATTCCTCCGGCGTGGGCAGCGTGCTCTGCCGCAGTTGCCATAACAAGTAAACCAATTTCCGAGTGCCGGAGGTTATGAAAATTTCCTGTGCCGGCCGCCCTTGATGGCGGCCGGCTGGGATGAGACATAACGGTGCAAAAAATTAAAAAAAGATAATCATTATGAAATCGATCTATCACAACTCTATGCGCCGCGCTCTGGCCGTCCTGGCGACGGGCCTGGCCCTCGGCGGCATGTTCGGGGTCGCGGCCCGGGCGGAAATGTATCGTTGGCCGGACTCGGTTCCGGTGGAAAACACCAACGCCAATGCGATTCGCGGTGTGCAGGCCGCCGCCATTCAGGGTGTGCCCGTCCCTACATCCACCAATGTGACGGTTCCTTGGTATGGCATGCAGGGGGTTTATGCCCTTGAGGGAACGGATAATATTCTCAACCCCTATGTGACGCTGGCCAGCAATATCGTTGCTTCCGGCCATGCCTGGAGCGCCACGGTGACCAATCCCTTTGGCGGGAGCGGGAGTGCCAGTTTCCGTCTGCGGCAGGCCAATTATTATTCCGGTTCCGGCGATTGCCGGGGCTGTCACGGTGACACCTATGCAAAATATAATGGCACGGCTCATGCCTCGGCTTTGAGCACGCTGCAGAATATCGGCGTGGGCAGCAACCCCAGTTGCCTTCCCTGCCATACGGTGGGCTACGGGCAGCAGACCGGCTTTACGACCAGTTCTGCCACGCCGCATCTGGCCAACGTCGGCTGCGAAAGCTGCCACGGTCCGGCGGGCTGGCATAAGGACGCCAGCCACACCAGCATCCACCCGGCGGTCAGCATTGACCCGGCCATCTGCGGCAGTTGCCATCAGGACAGCCATCACCCCACCTACGAGGAATATGCGGAATCCAAGCATGCCCAGGTGAATGCGGACATCAAGTATGGCAGTGCGGCGGCGACCAACTACTTCACCAACACGGTGATCATTGGCACCAAGGTTTATTATGGTTATTATGTGACCAATTTGATTGTGGGCAATGATGCAACCAATATTTTAAGTAAGACCAACAAGATTAATTACACCGGCTGGACCAATGTGGTTGTGACCGCTCCCGGCACCACCAATATCATTGGCGTCACCAATGCTACCACCGGCATCGTCAACAGCAGCTATGTGCCCGGTTCCAGCGCTGACCCCGGTCAGGCCCGCGCGGTGCAGTGCGGTGTCTGCCATTCGGCCGCCACGCGCTATGCCATGTTGAGCGGGTATAATGATTACCTCGCCGGTCGTCCGCATACCTTGAATCCTGCCGCCGCGAATGATGCCGGCGCCTGGACCGCCACCTGCGCGACCTGCCATGACCCGCACGCCACGAACTACGTCGCCCAGTTGCGCTACCCCACCGGCTCCACCAACTTCCATACCATGCCGACCACGGTGGATTCCTATGTGGGATCGTTGCGCTCGACCAATGCGTTGGGGCAATTCACCACCAACATCGTTTACCGGAACACCACGTTCCAGAGCAAATATGATCCGTCCATCCAGGTCTGCGCCCAGTGCCACAACTCCCGTGGCGCTACCTGGGACGGCACGGCTTATGGCCTCGTCACCAACTCGGTGACCGGCATCGTGACCAACGTAAGCTTGTCGGGCGATCGCACTTATTACATCACCAATGTCGTTTCGGTGACTAATACGGTGGTGGGCGTCAGCAACTACTTCCCGTATGTTACCTACACCGACCCGGTGACCAAGGTGGTTAAGTTGGCTACCAACGCCACCGGCGGTTACTTTACCAACGCCTCCGGCTACGGTCGGGTGATTCATCATTCGCCGCAATACAACATCCTGATTGGTCAGGCGGATAGGGGCTATATCCCCACCATTGGCACCAATGGCCTGCCGGCGGTTCAGATTCACTCCCACGGCAGTCTGACCAGGAACCCTAATCAATGTGTCACCTGCCATGCGCCGAGCTATGCGGTCAGTGCCACGACCAATGTCACCGGTCATACGTTTGAAGTGGCATTTAAGGATTCGGCTTGTGTGAGTTGTCATCCGGGCTTAACGGATGCAGCCTTTGAAGCCAAGATTGAGGATCTCCAGTATCAGGAAACCAACAACATTATCCGTGTGGTCGGTTTGTTGAATCAATGGGCGACCAATCTGGCTCCGGCCCTCCTCCGGACGAACTATGGCAAACTGGCTTGGGAATACACCACGCCGGGTGTCTTGGGCAATCCCTCTGGCAGCGCCGTGCTTGTCGGTCCGCCTTCCACCTTTGTTTGGAAGACCAACCAGACGACGCCCGTCCTGACCAATGACAACCTGCAATTGCAGATTCCGGAGGCCATCCGCAAGGCCCGGTTCAACCTCTACTCGGTGCTGCATGACGGCAGCTTGGGGGTGCATAATCCAACCTACACCAAGACCTTGCTGACGAATGCCGAGGCTTTGGTGATGGGCGAGTTTACCTCCGCTAGTTACGCGGCCAGCTTCTCGGTCTTGCCGGTGACAAATATTGCACTCTACACGACGTATGTCGGCACGAATGTCTCCTTCACCAATCTCATTGCGACGGTTGGTGGCACGTGGAGCTTTGGTGATGGCACCGTCACTAATACGACCACGCGTTCTGTAACTTACGCCTATACCAACGCCGGTCTCTACACCGTGAGTTATACGGACACGGCTTCAGGCAGCACGATGGCCCGGGCGGCTTACGTCAAAGTCCGGGCGGTTCCGGCCATCAGTCTCGCCGCTGATGTGACGGCGGGTCTGGCTCCGCTGACCGTGACTCTCACCAACACCAGCACTGGCCTCGGCAGCGTGGATTGGTGGCGTTGGTCGTTGGGTTCGGACCGGTTGGAAACGACCGATACGTCGCCCTTAACCTACACCTTCACCGCCCCTGGAACCAACACGGTTTCATTGCGGGCAAATATGGCTGGCGGTGGCAATGTGTCGGTGTCGTCCAACAACTACGTCATTGTCGGCGGGCTTAACTACACCAACGGAGCCACGACCAATCTGGCGCCGCTGACGGTGAATTTCACCAACCGGAGCGCTGGCATGAGCAACTTCGTCTGGAGCTTTGGTGACGGCAAGACGTCCACCAGCAGCACCACCGTGGCTAACACTTACACCAACGCCGGCACCTACACGGTAACGCTGTCCGGTGATTACAACGGTTCCACCTACACCCTGTCGCGCACCAACATCGTCGCGCAACCGGGACCGGTGGCGTCCTTCTACGTCGTCCCGGCCGGTGGCAAGAGCCCGTTTGCGGCGACCTTCGTCAATACCAGTTCCAATGCGACGAGCTACCTTTGGAGCTTTGGTGATGGCCAAACATCAACCAATGTGTATCCGGTGAACATCTACACCAATTTGGGTGCCAGCGTGCTTAAATACGACGTCACGCTCAAAGCCATCAATCAGGGATTGACCAATACGGTGACGGTTACGAATTGCGTATCGGTGATTCCGTAAGGCTCAGCCTACAGTTCTGAAATCAGGCGGGCTTTGGTCGAAGTGATGACCAAAGCCCGCTTTTTTAGTGGGGCAAGTCATTTGGAAAAGGCACTTGGTTTTCGGTGGTTAGGCGTGTATTTAATGGCACCGATTCCGTTGGGTTGGCTTGATTTTTTTTGCCCGTCGGCGGTGGAGACAAAGACCAGTTTTACCATGAAGATTCTAAATAAATGGCGGGTTCTGATGTTGGGCGGCGTTTGTTTTGGGTTGGCGCTGCTCAGCGGTTGCAGCACTCCCGCTCCGACTGCGCCCAAGAAGTTCACTTTTTTCCCGCCGCCGCCGGATGACCCGCGGATCCAATTTCTGACCGCGTTTGCAGGGGAAGCCCAAATGGGCCGGACCCGGGGTTTCTCCGACTTTGTAACCGGCGAGAAAAAAACCGCCAACCCGCTGGTGAAGCCCTACGGGCTGGCGCTGCATGACGGGAAAATCTATGTCTGCGACACCGTTGCGCACAACATCGAGGTGTTTGACCTGAAAAAGAAGCGCGCCACCTATTTTGAACCGCAGGGTGAAGGCAAATTGCGGCTGCCAATCAATATCAGCATTGATGCGGATGGCACCCGCTATGTGGCCGACACGATGCGCCAGCAGGTGTTGATTTACGCAAAGGACGGCACCTTTGTGGCGGCGATGGGCAAAAAGGATGAGTTGAAGCCGTCCGATGTCGCCATCACGTCGGACCGGCTTTACATCACCGATCTCAATAACCATGCCGTGAAGGTTTTTAGCAAGGCGGACCGCAAGCTGTTGTTCGCCATTCCGCTGGATGAAAAAAACGACAAGGAAAAACTGTTTTTGCCCTCCAATCTGGCGGTGGATAATAACGGCAAGCGATTGCTGGTGTCCGATACCGGAGCGAACCGGGTGCAGGTCTATGACCTGGACGGAAAATATTTGCGGACCATCGGCCAGCAGGGCGTGGCCCCGGGACTTTTTGCCCGGCCCAAGGGCGTGGCGGCGGATCGCGCGGGGCTGACGTATGTGGTGGATGCGGCCACGCAGGTGGTGCAAATTTTTGATGCGGCCGGCCGGCTGCTGTTGTTTTTCGGCCAGGCCGGTGCCAGCACGCGCGGCGAGGTGGTGTTGCCGGCGGCGGTGAAGGTGGATTACGACCACGTCAATTATTTCCAGAAATACGTCGCGCCGGGCTACCGATGTGAATACCTCATTCTCGTCACCAGCCAGTATGGCGGGCAGAAAGTCAGCGTTTACGGATTTCTAAAAAAAATCTGATTTCAAAGCGTTTTTGAACTGCCCGACCCATGAGCCAGCCGTCACGCAAAATCAGTTTCCGCTGTCGGGTCATGGCGTTAGGCGGATTCGTCGCGTTGGTTTTGCTGGCGGGGTGCACCACGGAAAGCAAGCACCAGTGGCTGACGGTGTTTTTTGATGGGGTTCCGCCGCTCGGGGCGACGAATGCCGTGGCCGCCTCGACCACGGTCAAACCATCCCCCACCAATGTTGTCAGTCAGGCGCAGCCGCCGCCGCCGCCGCCGCTGCCGAAGTCGGTGATTCATCCGCCTTACGCCAATCGGGATTGCACCGCGTGTCACGAATCCAAATTTTCCCAGAAGATGCTCGGCAAGCCGGGCGAGGTCTGTTTCAACTGCCACAAGGAATTGAAGCAGAGCCTCGCGGCCAGCAAGCTGACGCATCCGCCGGTGGGCGAGGGCGATTGCAAGAGCTGCCACAACCCGCACCAGTCCCTGAACAAAAAGTTGCTGGTTACGAAAGGCAACCCGCTGTGTCTGACCTGCCACGACAATCCGCTGGCGGCCGGCAAGTTCAAGCATCAGGCGGTCGAGGCGGGCGACTGCACGGATTGCCATGCGGCGCATGCGGCGAATTTCAAGGGGCTGCTGAAAAAATCTGCCAAGGAAACCTGCGCGGAATGTCATGCGGATCTTACCGCGAAGAAAAAGGTTGTGCATCAGCCGGTGGCGGATGGCGAGTGTCTGGAATGTCACAAGCCTCACGCCGGAAAAATCAAAGGCCTTCTCAAGAAGACGGTCAAGGAAACCTGCGCGGGTTGCCATGACGATATTCCGGCGAAGTCAGCCAAGGTCATCCATCAGCCCGTGGGCGATGGTGATTGTCTGGCCTGCCATAATCCGCACGCGACGGACAAGAAGGCGCTGGTGAAAAAATCCGCGCCGGCGTTGTGCTGGGATTGCCACGATAATTTTCTGGCGCCGGCGAAGTTCAAACACGATGTGGTGGAGGATTGCTTTGGTTGTCACAAGCCGCACAGCTCGGCCGCGGGGAAACTGCTCAAAAAAGACCTGCTCAAAGTTTGCGCCGAATGTCATGACGACAAGGATTTGAAAGCCGTCAAGGGCCACGCCGGGGCGGAAGGAAAATCCTGCGTGGTTTGTCACGATCCGCACATTGGCAAAGATAAGTTTTTGCTCAAGCCTAGCGCGCTTGACCAGCAGGCCGGGAAGGAGCCGGCGGTGGCCAAATGAAGTGCTTTGGGATTCATCATCGCCGGTGGTTGATCAGCTTGTTCGTCGCGGGCATCGCGCCGGGGCTGGCTCCCGGGGGGCGCGCGGAGGAGCCGCGCTGGTTCAAATTGAACGGCCTGCCGCAGGCGAGTGTGGGGGTGGAGGTGGAAGGCTCATCCGAGGAAACGACGACGGGCGGCAACACTTCCACCTACGATCATATCTCGCTCCGGCCCTTCGTCGGGCTTAAGACGAGCGGTTCCATCTATCACCCGAACCTGCTCGCCTTTGATTTGGATGGTGAACTGGGCTGGGGCTGGGACACGATGACGGCCAGAGGGCCGGGTTACACCCAGACTTCCAATGAGAGTTCGGAAATGATGCGGTATCTGGCGCAGTTCAATCTGCTGCAGGCCAAGCCTTACAACGCCTCGGTTTATGCCTCGCAAGACCACACCTACCGGGATTACGGTTTTTTTAATTCCTACACGGTGGACAGCGAGCGTTACGGGGGGCGGGTCAGTTGGAACACGGATCATTTGAACCTGAACGCCGAGCTGGGTTACCGGGATGAAAAATCTTCGGGGCTGACCGGTTCGACCGGGCTGGTTGAAAAATTTTTCAATTTCAACGGCCTCTATACCCGGCGCACCGGGCAGACGAGCTTGTATTTTCGGATCAATGAGTTTGACAACACGTTGAGCTTCGGTGGCAGCCAGAGCAGCGTGGGTCGCGCGGTGGGCATCTCGGACTCGGAATCTTTCGGCATGCGCCGGCAGATCAACACCGCCACCGGCGTCAGCTACAGCCAGGCGCAATACGGCGGCCAGCAGACGGAAACCATCGCCGCCACCGAAAATATCAATTTCAATCACCGGCCCCGGCTGGACAGTTATTTGATGTTTAACGTCAGCCGCAGTGAGATGACGCTGGCGACGGCTTCTCAAGTGTCTGGCTTGTATGGGGTCCGTCACCAGCTTTATGATAGCCTGACCTCCACCCTGGATGCCCACGGTAATTACGATGATAGTTCGAGTTCGGGCGGAACTTCCGCCAACGACCGCTACGGTCTGGGCCTCTCTGAGGGTTACACCAAGCGGCTGGGATCATGGGGGCGTCTCTCCCTGAGTGTGGGCGTGGTGGCGGACCATCAGGACACCAGTTCCACCGGTGGTATGATCACCACCATTGACGAGTCGCATCAGCTTTATTCGCTGGGCAATATCAATTATCACCCGGTTTACTTGAACAACCCGCGGGTCGTCGGCTCCATCGTGGTGATGAAAGGCGTATTGGATGTCACCAGCGACTGCGAATTTTGGCCGCAAGGCGAACTGACGGAGATTCGGCTGAAGTCCCTGCCCAGCCCCAATCTCAGTGAGGGGGACATCGTGACGGTGACCTATCAAAGCGAGGCCCTGAACAACGCTTCGTATGATTTGCTTTCCGTCAACTCGCAGATCCGGTGGGATCTGCCCGGCGGGTTCGGGGTTTACGGCCGCTTGAACTGGATGGACAACAACGCGCCGCCGGAAGTGGTGACGCAAACGCTCACGGATTTGGTGCTCGGGGTGGATTACAAATGGCGCTGGTTGCGGGCCGGGGCGGAATACGAAAACTACGATTCCAATTTCAGCCAGTTCGATGCGTGGCGGTTTTATCAGGATCTGAATTTCCAGTTTGATAGCCGATCCTCCTTGAGTTTGAATTTCAGCGAGACGTTCTATCGTTACCCGGGCCAGCGCGCTCAGGATCAATACCAGTTCATCACCCGTTACCGCCTCCAGCTGCTGACCTCGTTGGCCTGGTATGTCGAAGGCGGCGTTTCCTGGCAGGAGGTGCTGGGCAGTGCGCAGTTGATGGAATCGGCCCGCACCGGGGTCACCTGGTCTCGCGGCAAACTCAGCCTGCGCGCCGGCTACGAATTTAACAGCCAGTCCACCACCACCGGCCCGTGGACGCAGGAGCTTGCCCGAAACCGGTTCTTCCTCTACTTAAGGCGGGCTTTTTAATCGTGCCATGATTTTCTTGCCCTCATTTCCGATGGAATTGCCTCGCGTTGCGCGTGACCAATTTCTTGCGGGATGGCGTGGCGTGGCGGTTATCAGTTTCTGGCTGCTGTCGGGCGTCGGCATGCTGGCTGGCCCGACAAATAACTTGCCCGTCTTGCCGGCCTGGCCGCCTCCGCCGGCGGAACCGTATATCGTTTATGTCCGGGAGTTTTCCAGTCCCCGTGACCTCGGCGTAAGGCCTGCCGCCTTGGTTCGCTTCGCCAATTGGATCACCGGCGTCGGCGCGGATGAAAAAAAATTGGCCCGGCCGTTCGGGCTGTCGTTGGATGACCGGGGCAACCTGCTGGTCACGGACCCCGGCGCCAATGCGGTTTGTTATCTCGATTTCGCCCGGAAAAAATGGCTGCGCTGGACGGTGGCGGGCAAAACCCCCTTCTGGTCGCCGGTGGCCGCCGTGCGGCACGGGCAGACTTTTTTTGTCGCCGATTCCGCGCTGGGCAAAGTGCTGGCGTTCGACGAGTCGGGCCGGGTTCAATTCGATATCACCAACGGATTGGCGCGGCCGTCCGGCCTCGCGCTCTTGGGCGACCGGCTGATCATCGCCGACTCGCAGTTGCACCAGATTGTGATCTGCGGGCTGCACGGTGAATTCATTTCCAGATTTGGCCGGCGCGGCAAAGGGCCGGGCGAATTTAATTTTCCCACCCATGTCACCGTGGATGACCGTCGTCAGATCTACGTCACGGATTCCTTGAACCACCGGATTCAGATCTTCGATGCCAACGGCAAATTTCTGCGGGAGTTTGGCCGCGCCGGGGATGGGCCGGGCCGTTTCAGCCGGCCCAAGGGCGTCGCGGCGGATTCGGCGGGCCACGTTTATGTGGTGGATGCCTTGTTCGACAATGTGCAGACTTTTGATGATCGCGGACGGTTGTTGCTCGATTGGGGAGGGACGGGTTCCGCCGCCGGCCAGTTCTCGCTGCCCAATGCCATCGCCATCAATTCTAAGAATGAAATTTTTGTGGCTGATGCTTACAATCACCGCATTCAAATGTTCCGTTATACCGGCAAGCCATGAATACTGTATCTGACCTCGTTCGGGGCGTGACGTGGAGGTTGTGCCTCTGCCTCAGCCTCGGTTTTGCCGCCGCCGCCGCGCTGGCGCAAGCGCCGGTCAGCATCGTCAATTCCAAGCACAACCTGTCCATCAGCAGTCCTGGCACCGTTCATGCCACCACCGAGAGTGATGTTTGTATTTTTTGCCATACCCCGCATGGGGCCACCACCGATGGCCCGCTCTGGAACCGCCAGCTGTCGGCGGCAATCTACAAGCCCTACAGCAGCCTGACGCTCAAGGCCGTCGTCGGCCAGCCCAACGGTTCATCCCGCCTTTGCTTGAGCTGCCACGATGGCACGGTCGCCCTGGGGCTGGTTCGCAGCCGCCCCGGCGGCATCGTTATGAATAATTTGGCGATGCCCGCCGGCCTCAACAACGTCGGCACCGACCTGTCGGGCGACCATCCCGTTTCCTTCACTTACAACGCCGCCCTCGTCTCCGCCAAAGGTGGATTGCGGGATCCGAATACCCTGCCGCCGGAAGTCGCCTTGGACCGTAGCGGGCAGCTTCAATGCACTTCCTGTCACGATCCGCACAACGATCAATACGGAAAATTTTTGGTGATGGATAACACTGGTTCGAAGCTGTGCACCAGTTGTCACGTGATGTCGGCGTGGCCGGCCTCCTCCCATGCGGTTTCCGGCAAAATGTTGCCGGTCGCCTTGGTTAGCCTGCTTCAGCCCAAGTCGGCCGGCGTTCAAAGCCAGGCGGCGGCGCCGGCGGCTTCGGTGGCTCACACCGCCTGCGCTAGCTGTCACGTGCCACATGCTGCCGGCGCTCAGGGCAATTTGATGCGGTTTTCCGCGCCGGAAAAAAACTGCATCGATTGTCATGGCGGCGATGGCCCCGGGAAAAATGTCGCGGCGGAGTTGAAAAAACTGAGCGCCCATCCCATTGCCATGGATCCGACCGCGCATAATTCCCGCGAGGATTTGGTGAATCCGCCCACCCGTCATGTGACCTGCGCCGACTGTCACAATCCCCACGCCACCAGCAGTGCGCCGGGCGGGAAAAACCAGATTTCCGGCGCGCTGGCGGCGGTCTCCGGCGTCAGTGGTGGCGGCGGGATTCTTCGCTCCATATCGCAGGAATATGAATTGTGTTTCCGCTGTCACGGCGACAGCGCGGCGCGCGGCCCGGCCAAGGTTTCCCGCCAGGTTCCCCAGACCAATACCCGCTTGGAGTTCAGTCCTGGCAATATTTCATTTCATCCCGTCGAAAGCGTTGGCAAGAATTCCAGCGTGCCCAGTCTTATCCCGCCCCTGACGGCGTCCAGTCGCATCGGCTGCGGTGATTGCCATAACAGCGATCAAAATTCCGCCGCCGGCGGCTCCGGCGCGAATGGCCCGCATGGCTCGGCCTTTTCCCCGTTGCTGGAGCGCCAGTTGCGCCTGACCGACGGCACGCCTTACAATCCGTCTGATTTTGCGCTCTGCTACAAATGCCACAGCAGCTCCGTGGTGAACAGCGAGCAGTCTTCCAGTTGGCGGTATCACAAGAAGCATATTGAGGAATTTAAGGCCGCTTGCACCACCTGCCATGATTCCCACGCCGCCACCCAGCCGCACCTGATCAATTTCAACACCGTTTATGTCCAGCCTTACAACGGCGTGCTCAATTACACCTCCGCCGGTCCCAACCATGGCACCTGCACGCTGACCTGCCACGACGGCAGCGGCCAGAACAAACCGCATGCCGCCAAAAGTTATTGAGCCGCCACCGTTTCCGCTTTCCGCTTTACCCTTGGCGTCTTGGCGGTAAAACCTGTTTGAATGTTGGATGTTGACTCATCTTCGCCGACGGGGCCTCGGCTTGCCGGCCGGAATCAAACTGGTTTGGATGCCGGATTTAACCAAAAAGCAACATGAAATGGCAAAATAAGGTTAGTTGCCTCATGGGTTTCGTGTCATTGGTAAAGTGTTCGCGACCGAGGCATTTAACTGTTAAATATTGAGACTTAAAACCAGCTTGGAAACTTAGTGATGAAAAGGCAATTTCCCTCTATTTTTCAGCGGGTTTTATTAATCCACTGGGCTGGCTCGGTCGCGCTTCTGGCTTTGGGTTTTAGCTTGTGGTTGTCGTCCGCTTGGGCGATTGATCCGCCGCATAATACCGTGGCTGATTGTGGTAGTTGCCACATGGCGCATCATTCAGTGGGCACGACGCTGACCACGAGGGATGGCAATGGCAATTTGTGCATGAGTTGCCACACGTCTGGCGGCTCGGCTTCGGGCAAGGCGTTTGCCTCCGTGGATCAAGCATTGACCTGGCCGGGGGCGGGGACTAACGCCGCTGGCACGTCTCACCGGTGGGATGCCGGCGCGGCCGGACGCCTGCAATTTATCGGCGGCGCGGTGACGCCCTCAACCGGCACCATCACTCCCAGCGGCGTTTACACCGGCTATTACGCTCGGACCTACACGCTGCAAATCCTGAACCCTGGCGCGGTCGGTGTCGCGCAGTTTTCCTGGTCCGCGTCCGCGTTCGGTGGCGGCGCCGGAACCAATCTGACCGGAACCAACGTGCTGTTGGATGCGGGCGTTTATCTTTCGTTTGCCGACGGCACGAACACTTCATTTTCCGCCGGCGATCAATGGAATTTATATGTCCGCCCCGATCTGCGGAATCCGACGAATACTGATTTGCTCGTGAGATTGCTGAATGGCGCGGCGGCCTGTTCCACCTGCCACGATCAGCACAGCGAGGCGATGCAGCCGTTTGATTTGCTTGCGCAGCCTTACACCACGAATCTGGCGGGGACATTCATCGGCACCAACCGCCACTTCATGCGCATTGCCAACAACACGCATCAGATGTGTAACGACTGTCACGCTCCCCGCGTCGTGACCAACGCCATTGGGGGATCGCATCCGGTGGGGATTTACTTCGCCACCAATGCGTATTACAAGCGGCCCGGGCTGCTGCCCGTCGAAGTCGGCACCACCAACCTGGGCTGCCTGACGTGCCACAAAATACATTACGCGAAGCGGACATCGGGTGACTTGGGTGATGGCAAATTGCTGCAGACCAATAGTGTCACCCTCTGCACTGACTGCCACACGTTGGCCAACACCGCCTCGGCGCATTTTGTCACCACCAACAACGCGACGCTGTGGCCGGGGCCGGGCGGAAATTATGGTTCGCTCATGCCGGCGCGCACTGATATGAACGACCGTGGCACCTGCTTGAATTGTCACGCCGTTCACGGCTGGCCGGATGCGGCGAATCCCACGAATCACTACCCGCGCCTCCTCGCGGATTATCAGGAGAATTTCTGTTACACCTGCCACGGCACCAATGCGGCGGCGGGAGTCAAGGTGGTGCAGACCGCCTTCACCAATATTTATCATCATCCGGTCGCTGACAGCGATCCGCTGCGTCGTCCCGGGCGCTCCGTGGAATGTGTGGACTGTCACAACCCGCACAAGGCCGGACTCGGTGCGCACATCTACACCAATGTGGCCACGGCTTTCCGCAACAACATCAGCAGCAATGCCCCGTCGCTCAAGGGCGTTGACGGCATTGCGTTCAATTACACGGGACTGACCAACTTCCAAGTCATCATCACCAATCGGTTCAGCTACATTCCCGACATCGTCGGAGCCACAAACGAATACCAAATCTGTTTCAAGTGCCATACTAGCTACAGCAGTCCTGGTTACATTGCTGGCATCGCCGCTTTTACTGCTAACAGCGCCACGGTCAACGGCACCAATACGGTCTGGACGACCAACCTCATTGGCGCCTGGATTGGGCGGACCAATGACACCCGGACTTATACCGTCACCGCCGTGGCCAGCCCCACTAACCTGACCATTTTCCCGGTCTATGCCGGCGTCAGCGGCGCGGGGAACTACACCACCTGGAGCATTCCCGCCGGCATCACGCCGTATTACAATACCGGCACAGCGACCTTCTCCCCTGGCAGCACCAATGTCACGGGCACGGGCACGGCTTGGAACAGCGGCATGGTTGGCTCCTGGATTTACGGCAGCAACAGTCCGGTAGCCGTCTATAAAATCATCTCCGTCACCAGCGCCACCGCCTTGACGATTTACCCGGCTTACCAATGATAACCGTCATGAATCTTCTGAAAAAAATCCAGCGTTCAAATCGTGGGTTAAGGGTTTTGCTCGCCGCTTGGTCGGCGGCTGGCCTCATGGTGGAAAACGCCGGAGCCGCCATCACCCAGCTCGGAACGGCGACCACGGCAATCAATACGGTCAACAGCATGACGATTGCCAAGCCCGCCGGCGTTGTGGTGGGCGACGTGATGATCGCGTCCATCGCCCAAAGGAATAGTGGTGGCACCGTGGCGGCGGCTACTTCCGCCGGTTGGACGCTGCTCAAGACCAACGGTTTTGGCGGTTCCACCTCCCGCGTCGGCACGCTGTTATATCGCGTGGCTGGCGCCACCGAATCGTCATCGAACAGTTACACCTTCGCACTCGTCGGCACGGTGGGCGGAGCGGTGGGTGACATTGTGGCCTTTTCCGGGGTGGATACGAATACTCCCTTGGATGTTGCTGCCGCCAGCCTTCCCGCGTTTACTTACGGAAACGCGGTGACGGCGGTTACCGCCACGGCCATTACCACCGTAAGCAACAATGCCGCGATCATCATGTTCGGCCAGGCGGTCAGCACGACCGCCGGCACCGGCGGAACGTGGGGCAGTTGGACGGCTGGTTTAACCAATCTCTACGATCATCAGGGCAATGGCACTGCGAATAATGCCTCCTCTGTCGGCGCGGCTTGGAGGACCTTACCCGCCGTGGGAACTACCGGCGACGGGGCGGCAACCCTCACCGCCGCTATGCGTAATGGCGGACTTTGGGTGGCGCTGCGCCCGGGTGTAAGCACTAGCGCCAACGCGACCAATTCAACGGTGACGGCTTCCCCGGCCTCGGTTCTGGCCGACGGCCTCGCGGCTTCCACGATCACGGTGACTTTGAAGGATGCCAGCAGCAACGCCGTTCCCGGAAAAACCGTGACGCTGGCCTCCAGCCGGGGGGCGACCGATGTGATTTCAGCGCCATCGGGAGTATCCAGTGCTTCCGGGGTGGTGACTTTTACCGTGACTTCCACAACCCCCGGCGCACCAGTCTTTACCGCCACCAATACCACCGACAGCATCGTGGTGACACAGACGGCCACTGTTACCTTCACCGCCAGTTCGGCCAGGGATATTTTAACCTTCGGCACCAATGTTGTTGGCAGTAGTGCCATCATTGATACGAACACCGCCGCCGTTGCTTGGACCGTCCCGAATGGTTCCGTGGTAACAAACCTCGCGCCCACCTACACACTTTCCGCCCTGGCTACGGGGACGCCGGTTTCGGGAACCGCCCGGGACTTCACCACGCCGCAGAGTTACACCAATACGGCTCAGGATCTCTCGACCAAAGTCTATACCGTGACGGTCACTGTGGCCCCGCCGAGCACGAACAAGAACATTCTCACATTCGATTTTCCCAGCGGCCCGGCCGCGATTGTCGGCACCAACATTACCGCGACCGTGCCGTTTGGCACGGTGGTGACGAACCTCGCGCCCACCTACACCGCTTCCCCGCTGGCGACGGGCGCGCCGGTTTCGGGCACCGCCCGGAATTTCACCACGCCGCAAACCTACACCGTCACCGCCCAGGATTTTTCCACCAAGGTCTATTTGGTGACGGTCACTCTGGCCGCCGCGAGCACGAACAAGGACATCCTGACGTTCACCTTTCCCTCTGGCCCAGCGACGATTACCGGCACCAACATTACCCTGACCCTGCCCGCGGGCACGCCCGTGACGGCTTTAGCGCCCACCTATACCGTTTCCGCTCTGGCCACGGGGTCGCCAGTTTCGGGCACCACCCGGAGCTTCACCACGCCGCAGACCTATACCGTCACGGCTCAAAATGGCTCCACCAAAATTTATCTGGTAACGGTGACCGTGACCACCGGGCCGCAAACTTATGCCATTGCCGCCAGCACCGATTTGGCGCAGGAGTTCAGCCCGATGAACGGCTCCGGTCATCCGGTCATCACCGGTTTGAATAACTACCCCAATTCAACCGCGCCCAAGGCCTTGGCGGCCGCCCAGATGAAGGCTCCTTGGACCGCTGTCGGCGTTCAAACCATGATGTGTTCCGACTGCCACGACACCACCGGCACCAACTACATTCCCGGCGCAGCCCAAGGCCCGCATGGCTCGGCGAATCCATACATGTTGCGCGGTCCCAATGCTGCCAACTGGCCGGTCGCTGCGAGCTTTGCGGTTAGTTGGTGTGCGAACTGCCATAACGACGGCACTTTTTTTGATGGCGGCCATACGGCTCATCGAAGCGTTCCCGGTTGTTATTCCTGCCACATCGTCGTCCCGCATGGCGGAAAACTGTCCCGGCTGCTCGCCGATGGCGATAGCCCCAACATGCCAGCGCGGTATGCCTACAACAACGACACCAATAATGTGATTTTAACGGGATTCACCAAGGCCGCCACCTTGTCCGAGAGCAGTTGCGGGGCGAAGGGAAGTTGCACCGGCAAGCACGCACTCGCCAACGGCGGCCAGTGGTAAATTTATGACCACCGCCCTCAAACGCTTCCTGCGAGCGCCGAAAGTCATCATCGGCGAAATCGTTGGCATTACGTTTGCCGGGGCGCTGGGCGCATCACTGCCAAATCTTCACATTTTTCAATCCGTCTGGTTTGTTGCGCTCACCCTGCTCACCGCCGCCTCGCTTGTGATTGTGGTGGCTGAACAATTTCGCCGCGCCCTTTCGCAATGGCGGCAGCCGCCCGCCGTCGCCAGCTTTCAATCCGCGCCGTTCAAAACGGAATTTGAGCGTCCCGCCACCACCGCCATTCCGCAGCAAAAAATCTGGTCCGAACGCCGTCTGGGGCTGGCCGGCTCGCTCGTCTTCCACGTCGGATTGCTCTGCTTGATCGCCGCCGGCGCGTTGCGGGCGCTGTTCGCCACGGATGCCACCGTGGATCTTCTCGAAGGCGAAACTCTGGCGCCGACCGCCGCCGCCTGGTCCGCCCAGTGGCCGGGTTTGTTCGCCAAAACTTTCCAGCTGGATCAGCCCGTCACCTTCGAGTCCATCAAGGGCAGCAGCTATGCCAGCGGCGATTTGCGCGAACTCAGCGCCAAGCTTTCCGCCGGCACCATCGGCGTCAACCAGCAACTCCACGTCAATGGCAGCAAGATTTACCTCGCGTCGGAATTTGGCCCGGCAGCGTTGCTCGAATGGAACGGCTCCCAACGTGTCGCTGCCATGCTCTCCGCTCAAGGCCGGGGCAATTTCGCCGCTGAATCCGCCGGCCCGGATGGTTTGACCGCGTTTGTCCACAGCAATTCCACGCGGCCTGAAAGCGTGGAAGTTCGCGTCATGCGCGGCGGTGGATTGCTGTTCGCCGGCCAACTGGCGGTTGGCCAAACCCTCACGCTGCCCGGCGGCGCGAGCCTGGCCTTGCGCGGCACGCCCATGTGGGGGCGGCTCCACGGCAGCCGCGATTCCGCCCTGTGGCTCGCCTATCTCGGCATGATTCTGACCATGCTGGGCGCAACCATGATTTTCACGCTCATCAAACTCGACTGCTGCATCGTCATCACGCCGCTGGGCGCCACGGAACGCGTGTTCATCGCGCTCAAGCCCCAGCGCTTCGCCCCGCTGTTCCAGGAACGGTTTGAAAAACTCGTGCGCGAGCAGTCCGCCAAGAACGAAGCTGGCATATGTAATAAAGAAGTTGGGTGTCGCGCCGCAAATCCATCCTCCATTCTCCATCCTCTATCCTCATCTCCGGCTCGCACGGCCAGTTGGCTTTTGCTCGCTGGTTCCCTCGCCTTTGCCGCCGGTTGCGACCGCGTTTCGCCAACGCAGGCCAAACAGCTCGTCGAGCGTTACAACCAAGTGGTATCCGAAGCCTATCGGCGCGGCGACGTGCGGCTGATTGATCCGGTCGTCGGCGTGAATGAAGGCAAAAAACTTACCGGTCTCATCGGCGTCCGCTCGGACATGGGCATCACGCTTGACTCAAAGATGCAATCGCTCGAAATTACCCGCGTTGAGCAGGCCAAGAACAGTTTGCGCGTCCATACCAAGGAGCGCTGGTGCTACCGCGATTTGAAAATTGGCACCGGCGCGCAGGTCGGCCAGGCGTCGCAGGATGCCTATGAGATGACTTACATTTTCACCAACATCAGCCAGACGTGGCTCGTGGACGAAATCAAATTCGCCGCGCCGCCGCAGGTCGGTCGCACCAATACGCCGTGGGTTGCCGATCGCGCCATCTTGCACGGCACCACCAAACCGGAGGCCAGGCCATGACGCCGCTGGCCCAGGAAGCTTTGTTCCACTGGATTGCCGTGGTGTTTTACATCGGCGGCCTGATGGCATTCGCCTACGCACAGATTTTCGCGCATCCGGAAAAAGTGGCCCAGGCAAAATGGCTCACGGTTATCGGTTTGGTTCCGCATTCGGTGGCGCTGGCTTTACGCTGGCAGCATGTCGGGCACGGGCCTTACATGATGAAATACGAGGTGCTGTCGTCAAACGCCTGGATTGCCATCGTGATGCTGCTGATTTTTCTCTGGCGCCGGCCAAACTGGGCGGCGGTCGCGCTCGTCGTCTTGCCGTTGGTGATTTTGATGATGGGCATCGGCCTGTTCACCAATCCCGAGGCGCGCAATCTGCCGCCGACCCTGCGCTCCATCTGGCTCGTGTTTCACATCCTGTTCAACAAACTCGCCGTCGGCGCATTCATCCTCTCGCTCGGAGCCGCCATCGTGCTGTTGCGCAAACTCAACGGCGCGCGCGGCAAATGGCTGGATCGCCTGCCGAACGTGGATGTGCTGGAGGCGCGCACGGTGCGCTTTGTCGGCTTCGGTTTTGTTTTTTGGACGACCACCATCGGCATGGGCGCCATCTGGGCGAACCAATCTTGGGGCCGCTACTGGGGTTGGGACCCGATTGAATCGTGGTCGCTGGTGACGTGGCTGGCTTATGCACTTTTGCTGCACGCACGACTATTCTTCAAGCTCAACGCCCGCCGGACCGCGTGGGCGGTCATCGCGTGTTTTATTTTGTCAGTGCTGACGGTGCTGATTTTTCCGTTCATATTTCCGTCCATGCACTCGGCCTATTTCCAATCATGAACCAGCGCGCTGAAATTCTGCTCGTCACGCCGCCGTATCATTCCGGCGTGGTGGAGTCCGCCGGTTCATGGCTGCCGCTGAGCCTGCTCTACGTCGGCGGCGCGCTGCAGCGCGCCGGTTTCGGCGTGGCGCTTTACGATGCGATGACCAGATTTCACACGCATGAGCAGGTGCGCGCGACGCTCCGGCGGGAACAACCGTCCGTCGTGATGGTGACGGCGATCACCGCGACGGTGTTGGATGGGATTGACGTCTGTCGCATGGCGAAGGAGGAGATTCCCGGCGTGCGGACGGTGCTGGGCGGCACGCATCCGCATTTCATGTATGACGAAATCCTCCGCCAGTCGCCGGAGGTGGACGTGATCGTTTGCGGCGAAGGCGAGGAAACCTCTGTCGAGCTGATGCAGGCTTGGGCGGCTCGGGAAGATTTGTCCAAGGTGCGCAGTCTCGCGTTTCGGCGCGATGGTCGGGTGGTCGTCACGCCCCGGCGCGGTTTCATCCGTAATCTTGATTTGGTGACGCCCGCGTGGAATCTCGTGCCGTGGTCGGAATACACCTATCGGCCGATGCCCGGTTCCACGCTGGCGATTGTCTCGTCGTCGCGCGGATGCCTGCAGCATTGCTCGTTTTGCTCGCAGCGGCTGTTCTGGAAGGAATCCTGGCGGGCAAACTCCGCCGAACATTTCGTGGATGAACTCCAGATGCTCCGCGAGAAATACGGCGTGAATGTGGCGATGATCGCCGACGAGATCCCCACGCTCGACCCGCGCCGCTGGCGGAAAATCCTCGACCTGCTCATCGAGCGCGATTTTGGCACGACCCTGCTGCTGGAGACGCGCGTGGACGACATTGTGCGCGACGAGCCCATCATGCCGGTTTATCGCAAGGCGGGCGTGGAGCACATTTACATCGGCGTGGAATCCGTGAATCAGGCCACGCTCGACCTTTACAAGAAGGACGCGAAGGTGGAGCAGGGGAAGCGCGCCATCGAATTGATCCGCGAACACAACATGATTTCCGAAACCTCCTTCGTCATGGGCATGCCCAACGAGACGAAGGCGGAGATGCAGCGCACCATTGAGCTTTCCAAATATTACGACCCCGACATGGCCTTCTTCCTTGCCATCACACCCTGGCCGTATGCCGATCTTTATCGCGATGTGAAAGATCATGTGGCCACGCGCGACTATCGTAAATACAACCTCGTCGAGCCGGTCATCAAGCCGGTGAACATGACCATCGATGAGGTGCGCGCCGAGCTGTTCCGTGGCTTTCGGGATTTCTATATCCACAAGATGGATGGCTTCCATGCGCTGCCCAAGTGGAAGCAGGAGTTCATGAAATCGCTGATGAAGCTGCTCATGGAACATTCCTACCTCAAGGAACAGATGGCCGGATTGGAACTGCCGGCGGGCATGACGGATGCCGCCGAGGTGTTCAATCTGGAAAGCAAATGTCCGGTGACGCGCGTCAAAAACTTCATCAAGCGCAAATTGAGACTCAAACCCGGTCCCGTCGGGGTGGCGACATGAAAACTTTGTTCTATTGTATCTGGATTTTGCTCGTCACCCTCAATTTTGGCGTGCGGGCCGCCGCCCCGAATGTCACGCCGCTCGGCGCGTTGTCGGCGTCGCTGCGCGCGCCGGCGCGGGTGGCCGCGGATGCGAATGGCAATCTCTACGTCACCGATCCAGCGGCGGGGCGCGTGATCGGTTTCGACGCGTTCGGCCAGCAGATGGCGGTGTATGATGGCTTCGCCGGGCCGCTGGCGATTGCGGTTGCGAGTGATGGTCGGATTTATTTGAGCGAGGAAAAAAACGGCAGCGTGAGCGTGTTTGATGCCCAATGGGATTTGCTTTATCGGCTTGGCGCGGGGGCGAATGAATTTCAACTGCCCGGTCATCTCGCTGTTGACCCGCTTGCGCCGGACACGGTTTGTGTTTCCGACGGCAAGGCGAATCTTATCCGCGTTTTCACGGGCACCAATCAAGTCGCCCAGTTTGGCGGTGCGGGCACCGGCAATGGCAAGTTTGATTTTCCTGCCGGTGTTTCGGTTCGCGCCAATGGCGAGGTTTTGGTCGTGGATCAAAACAATGATCGCATCCAGGTTTTTACCAACAGCCTCCTCGGTTGGCAGTATTCGCGGAAATTTCCGCTCGGTTCCGGCGGCATGTTTGGCGGGCCGTCCGGCCGTTCGCAGGCGCTGTTCGTGGATGCTGCCGGCCGCGTCTTCGTCGCGGATGCCATGCAGGGGTTGGTGAAGGTCTTCGATGCCGGCACCGGCTTGTCGCTGGGCTCCCTCGGGGATTTTGGTGGCGCTCCCGGGCAGTTGAACCTGCCGCTGGGGCTTGTGCTGGACTCCTTGAACCGGCTCTGCGTCGCGTCGGCGAACAATTCGCGGGTCGAACTTTTTGGGGTGGACGATTTTCTGCATCTTTCGGTGCAAGCCGTGAACGGCAACCTCGCGGCCGGGAACAACCTCGTTATTTCGGCGCTGGCCGGCGGCGCTTACCGCGCCGGTTTTCAATGGCAGAAAAATGGGATGAATGTGGACGGCGCGACCAATGCGACCCTGACGGTGGCTGGCGCCACCGCCGGTGACAGCGGCAATTATTCCGTGGTCTTCAGCACTTCGTCCGGCACGGTGACCAGCAGTGTCACGCCGGTGTCCGTGCTGGCCTCGCCGAAGATTCTCGTCGGCCCGGTGAGCCAAAAGATTCTTGTTGGCGCGACGGCGGGCTTTGGCGTCATCGCCACGGGTTCCGCTTTGAACTTTCAGTGGCAGTTCAACGGACAGAATCTGCCCGGAGCCACGAATGCGAACCTGACGCTGGCGGGTGCCCAGGCTGCGCAATCCGGGCAATACGCCGTCCGGGTCGGCAATGCGGTGGGAACTCAGACTGCTGCGCCGGCGGTTTTGGCGGTGATCACGCCGCCGCTGGTGATGGATATGCTTTCTTCCGCCCCGCAGGCGGATCAGACGTTGCAGTTGACGCTGAATGTTGAGCCGGGCTTTGTTTATGAATTGCAGGCGACGACGGATTTTGTCCAATGGGATTCAATTGCCAATGTAACCGCCAACGGGCTGCTTGACTTCATTGACACGGATTCCACGAATCATTTGAGCCGGTTCTATCGGTTGAGTTGGAAGCCTTGAGTTGGCCCCTTTGTCGCGATGGGGCCTCGTCGTGCGCAATATCGGTCACTTTTTTGCCATCACCCCGAGCACTTCATTCGTGCTCCCGCGCCGGTAGCCTTGCAGATCCAGCGTGACATGCGCGTAGCCGATTTTTTTCAACTGCTCGCCGATGGCGGCTAATTTTCCATTCGCCAGCAAGGCGGGGATTTCTCCCGGCGCCAGTTCGATGCGCGCCAGATTTTGTTTCTGCAGTTCGTGGTGCCGCACGCGCACATCGTGGAAGCCCAGGTCGCGCAAAACATATTCCGCCTGCTCGATCATTCGCAGTTTTTCCGGCGTCACCGTTTCGCCATACGGCACGCGGGAGCTCAGGCACGCCATCTGCGGCTTGTCCGCCGTCGGCAGGCCGAGTTGCGCGGACAGCTCGCGGATTTCCGCCTTGGTCAAACCGGCTTCCTTGAGCGGCGCGCGCACTTGAAACTCCGTCGCCGCCTGCGCGCCGGGCCGGAAATCACCGGTGTCGCTGGCGTTTTCTCCATAGGCAATCACCGCAAAATCTTCCGCCTTCGCCAGCGGCGTCAATTCTTCAAACAGTTCATGTTTGCAGAAGTAGCAGCGGTTCGACGGATTGGCCGTGTAATTGGTGTTGGCAAATTCCTGCGTCTGGATGACGCGGACGGGAAAGGCGAACTTCGTCGCCAGTTCCAGCGCCTCCGCCAGTTCGCGGCGCGGCAGGCTGGGCGAATCGGCGATGGCCGCCAGGGCGCGCTCGCCGAGGACGTCGTGCGCCACGCGGGCGAGAAACACCGAGTCCACGCCGCCGGAATAGGCCACGAGGCAGGAGCCGTAGCTTTTCAGCAGCGCCCGCAATTTATCCAGTTTGTTGTTCGCTTCGCTCTTCACTTTAATTGTTTCGCGCTTTTGACGGCGGCTTCAAAAACCTGTTTCACCGGCACTTTGGCCTTGGCGGCAACTTTCTTGGCCGATTCAAATTCCGGCGCCGCCTGCGCCACTTTACCACCAAGCCGGCCGACTTTCACGCTCACATTGCCATAGGTTGTTTTTACCTCGGCAAATTCACGGCGTAGCTTGCGCCGCTCGGCCAGCGTCTTGCGCACGCCAAACGCCGTTGTCTCGCGCAGAATCAATTCGCTGAACTTGTCGGCGTCGTTTTCCGCGCACAAAACGGTGAGCAGCCCGCCGGGCCGGTTTTTCTTCATCTGGATTGGCGTGTGGAAAACGTCCAGCGCGCCGGCGGCCAAAGCCGTTTCCACAAATGCGCCGAGAATTTCCCCGGTGCAATCGTCCAGATTGGTTTCCAGCACGGCAATTTTATCCGACTCCCAATCCAATCCCGCCGCCGCTGCTTTATTTTTTGAGTTTTGGCTTTTGGCGGACGAACCGAGCACGGCGCGCAGCACATTGGGCCGCGTCTTGTTTTCCCGCGTGCCGAGGCCGAAGCCGATCTTTTCGGCGACCAGATTGTCCATCGCGCCAAAGCTTTCGACAAATTCCGCGAGCAGCGCCGCGCCGGTGGGCGTCACGAGTTCGTGCGGTTCCTCGCATTGGGTGAGGCCGATGCCGCGTGCGCCGAGAATCGCCAGCGTGGCGGGGGCGGGCACCGGGAACCGACCATGCGCACACTTGATCCAGCCGGTGCCTTCGACGACCGGTGAGGCGAACACGCGGGGCTTGCCGAGCAGTTCCAGCGCGATGGCCGCGCCCACGATGTCCACGATGGAATCCACCGCGCCGACTTCATGGAAATGGACTTCGTCCGGCGGCTGGCCGTGGATTTTGCCTTCGGCTTCCGCGATGCGGGCGAAGACGGCGATGGCTTTCTGCTTCACCCACGCCGACAGCTTGCTGCGGGAGATGATCTGTTTGATTTCAGAAAAATTGCGCTGATCTGCGTGGTGATGTTGGTCTTCGTGCGGGGCGACCGGAGTGGCGCTGAATTGCAGCGAACGCAGATGCAAATGTCCGCGGCCGTGTTCGTGATGGGGGCCGGCTCCGTGTGGTTGTGCGTGGCCATGAGCGTGGTCGTGCGCGAGGTGGACGTCGAACTTGATGCCGGCGATGGCGGATTTTTGCTGGCGCGCAATGTGGAGGTGATAGCCGTCCAGCTTGAGTTTTTTCAGCTCCCGTTCGAGTTTGGCGGCGTCCACCCCCAGGTCAAGGAGTGCGGCGATGAACATATCGCCGGCGATGCCGCTGAAAATGTCGAGGTAAAGGGTTTTCATTGAAAATTTATTTCAGCCACAGATGCACACAGATTAACACAGATGGGGGAAAGTTACAGTAGCCAGAAAGTATCTGTGTTTCATCTGTGTTGATCTGTGGCCAATGAATTGATTTGTGACGCGGCATAGCCCGCGCCAAAGCCGTTGTCAATATTCACCACGGTCACGCCGCTGCCGCAGCTGTTCAGCATGGCCAGCAGCGCGGCCACCCCGCCAAAGCTCGCGCCGTAGCCGACGCTCGTGGGCACGGCGATGACCGGTTTGGCAACCAGCCCGGCGAGCACGCTGGGCAGCGCGCCTTCCATTCCGGCGACGGCCACGATGACATTTGCGCGCTGCAGCACATCCAGCCGCGCGAGCATCCGGTGCAGGCCGGCCACGCCCACGTCGTGGATGCGCTCCACGCGGTTGCCCATGACTTCGGCGGTGACGGCGGCTTCCTCGGCCACCGGCAGATCGCTCGTGCCGGCGCAGACCACCGCGATGAATCCGGCCCGCTTGGGCAACGGCTTTTTCTCAATGGTCACGCAGCGGGCGAGGGGATGATGGACCGTGCGCCTGATTTTTTTCTTCAGCGCGCGGACGTGTTCGGCGGTGATGCGGGTGATGAGGACTTGTTGGCCGTGCGCCAGCAGCTTGGCGGCAATTTTTACGACCTGTTCCGGCGTCTTGCCGCCGCCGAAAATGACTTCGGGGAAATTCTTGCGGAGCGCGCGGTGGGTGTCCACCTGCGCAAAGCCGAGGTCGGCCACCGGCGCGGCTTGGAAGGCGCGGAGAATCTTTTCGCGCGGGATTTTTCCGGTGCGAAATTGCTCCAGCAATTGGGTGGCTTCCGCGGTTGTCATGGCGGGAGACAATGCCTCACGAAATGCAGGCTGTCACGCGGGAAAATCTGTTCTTTAAATGGTTGCCTGGCCGGGTCTGGTGACGTTTTTCACCGGCAAAGGCTGTTTGTTGATCACGTTATTTCTTAATGCGAATTATAAATACCACCCGCCTTTGCTGAAATTTCAAAAGTTATCTCGTTGCTTCATATCGTTGGCTGCTGAAATTGATGCACTTGCTGCTTTTAGCAAGATTATATCGGAAATTAGCATAAAATGGGGGAGGTAATAATAATGTCTGACTAATGATGGCTGGCAATTGAATCGTTGGCCCAATCGAATCTCATGAAAACCAAACGCCCGGTTCTCCTCGTCACGCCTGCGGTTGGGTTCCCCGCTAACGCTGGCAGGTTAGCTGGGTTGGATATGTTGTGGTGCTCCGCCGCCGTAAGCAATCTGATTAAGTCAACTTGGCCTAAAACGTTCTTATATGAGGCAAATTTCCACTAAACTGTCCCGTATAAAGACAAAATGTGGCGCTGAAAATAATGTGCAATATGTTTTAAATCAATATCTTATATGTTTGTCGCGTCTTGACAAACGGTGCTTTTTTTAGTCCAATAATACCCTAATTTTCCATTATGAACCTCAATGCAAAATCCAGCGGGAAGCCAATTGAAATTTTGGCTGTGGATGATACGCCAGCCAATCTGCATTTGCTGATGGATTTTCTTGAAAAACAAGGTTTTTGTGTTCGCCCGGCCATCAGCGGGAGGGGGGCTCTGTCCGCGGTCAGCCGGCGGCCGCCCGATTTGATTTTGCTGGATGCGGCCATGCCGGAAATGGATGGTTTTGAAGTTTGCACCAAACTTAAAGAAAAGGAATCCACGCGCGAAATCCCGGTCATTTTCATCAGTGCCCACAATGCCACGGAGGATAAGCTCAAAGCGTTTCAGGCGGGTGGCGCGGATTACATCACCAAGCCGTTTCAAATCGAAGAGGTGCTCGCCCGGGTCAATGCCCACCTGGAAATCCGGCAGTTGCAAGTGGCGCTTAAAAAATCCAACGAGAGCTTGGAAAGCATGGTGGCGAAACGCACCCGGCAGTTGGAAGAGGCCAATGCGAAGCTCTCGATTTTGGATCAGGCCAAGAGTGATTTTCTCACCTTGATTTCCCATGAGTTGCGCACTCCCTTGCATGGTCTGTTCGGAGCTGCCGATCTGGCCTTTGAAAAATTCAAAAAAGATTCGGAGATGTCCGAATTAAGCGGCATTTACGAAGTCTCCCGGCAGCGCATCATGACGATGCTCGACCACGCGCTTTTGCTGACCACCATTCAGGCCAAAGGGGGTGACTTTGCCAACAATGTCAGCCAATTGGATGACATTCTAAAAGCGGCGTGCGAAGAGATGGCTGGATTGATGCAAGTTTCCAATATCCACATCTCGCCCTTGCCGCTGGGCTGCGGGAATGTTTTGGGGGATTGGTTTTATCTGAAAAAAGCCCTGGTTTCATTGATTGAGACGGTGGCCAAATATTCCAAGCCCAAGACTCGGATTGAGATTCGTGCGCATGTCTTAGCCAGTCAGGTTTGCCTCAACATTGAGGGCAGTGGCCACAATATTCCTGAAAATCAATTGAAAACCTTCTTCGATGTGTTGGCGATTCCCGATGCCCCCGCGGGCGATCTGGGTCTTGCTCCGGCGGTGGCGCATCGCATTATCGCTCTGCTGGGGGGGCAGGTGCTGGTCGCCAACCAAAAAGCGAAAGGCATTCAGATTCAGGCCTGGCTGCCCCGCTTTGCCGTTCTGAAGAATGATGCCGGAAGCACTAAGGCTTTACCCTAATAGTCGCGTATGTGGACCGGACATGAATTTCTAGCCCGGGTAGAAACTTGCTGAGCCATCGGGCGCCAACCTCTTTTAGGTTGAGGCCGTTTTTCCGCATCCGACGCCAATCTTTCGCATGATCCAAGCCGCCAAACAAACTAAGATTTTGCTGCGTGGAATTGTTCAACGCCACTTTTGGCAGGCTTGGAGTCTGTTGCTGTTGGGGGTGGTGGGCACCGTTGTCGTTGCCTGGGGAACTAAAAAAGATTTGGATCTGACCGCGAAAAGGCAGTTTGAGTCCGTTTGCAACGAAATCCAAATCAAGATTAGGGATCGGCTTGGCGCGCAGGCCATGATCTTGCGGAGCGGCTCCGTATTTTACGAAAATTCCGGCGGCGTCAATCGTCAAGCCTGGCGGGCTTTTGCCGGGGGCCAGCGGTTGGAACAGGCGCTGCCGGGGATTCAAGGTTTTGGCTTCGCATTGCTGGTTCCGCGGGAGCAGTTGGCGCGCCACCTTCAGGAAATCCGGGCTGAAGGTTTTCCGGAATACCAGGTGCGTCCTGAAGGTGATCGCGCCATTTACTCGGCCATCATCTATCTCGAGCCTTTTACCAATCGAAATATCCGCGCTTTCGGTTACGACATGCTGACCGAACCCGTGCGGCGGGAGGCCATGGAGCGGGCGAGAGACAACGACGCCGCCGCTCTCAGCGGAAAAGTGACGCTGGTGCAGGAAACCGATCAGGATGTCCAGGCTGGCACCTTGATGTATGTGCCGGTCTATCGTCCAGGCATGGCTCATGCCACCATCGCCCAGCGACGCGAAGCCATTATCGGCTGGGTTTACAGTCCTTACCGGATGAACGATCTCATACGGGGTATCCTGGGAAAATGGGAATGGATGGGCGGCCAGCGCATTCGCCTGCAGGTTTATGATGGCGGGCCGAAACTCAGCTCTGAAACCCTGGTCTTTGATAGTCACCCGGATAAAATCCTCCCCGCTCAGCCAAACGCTTTGCTGAACCGGCAAAGCCAGTTTGTCGCCGCGGGGCGTTCGTGGGTTTTGAGCTTCACGCCCGCCGGTAGCCAGGCGGCTGTCATGGATTACGGCAAAGTCTGGATTATCTTGATTTGCGGCGTGAGTCTAAGCCTGATGCTGTGCCGGTTGGAAACATTGCTGCTGGCTGCCCGAACCAACGCCAAGGAAATGCAGCTCCTGGTTGAAACCAATCCCGACAATGTCATTTTAAAAGATGGCCAGGGTCGCTGGCTGGTGGCCAATGAACCGGCGAAAAAGTTATTTCAGCTGGGAGATGGTGAGGGTTGGCGGGGAAAAACCGATGCCGAATTGGCTCAGTCAAACCCGCGACTCCGGATGTTTCACGAAGCTTGTATCAAAAGTGATGAGCAGACGTGGAAGGAGGGTCGGCACAGTGTCATCACGGAGCAGGGGGTCGGCCCGGATGGAAAATTGCAGGAGCATGAAGTTTACAAGACGCCGCTTTTTTCGCCCGGCGGCCGGCGTCAAGGTCTGGTGGTCATTGGCCGCGATATGACCGCTAGGCGGCAAATGGAAAGAAGCCTGCGTTTTTCCGAGGCCATGGCCAGTCAGAGTCGGGATATCATTCTCCGAATCCGCAATTCCGACGGCCGGATTCTCGACGCCAACGCGGCGGCGGAATCAAATTACGGCTATTCCCGGGCGGAGCTGCTGGCGAAGACCATTTACGATATTCGCGAAAAATCCGCCGCGGGTCAATTAAGCCAGCAGATGTCGCTGGCTTTCGGGCAGGGGATTCTTTTTGAAACCGTCCATCTCCGCAAAGATGGATCCCGCCTGCCGGTGGAGGTAAGCTCCCAAGGCATCCAGCTCGAAGGCGAAGCCTGCATCATCAGCGTCATCCGCGATATCAGCGCCCGGAAAAAGGTTAAAGAACGCCTGTATCAGTTGGAAACCGCCGTGGCGGCCAGCGCCACCGGCATTTTTCTGGCTGATCGCCACGGGTGCATCATTTGGACCAATGCCGCCTTTACCCAATTGACGGGTTATAGCGCCGAAGAAGTGTTGGGATGCACTCCCCGCTTCCTTAAATCCGGCCGGCAACCAGCCGGATTTTATAAGGAATTGTGGGGTACCATTCTGGCGGGCAAAGTCTGGAAGGGTGAAGTGCAGAACCGCCGGAAAGATGGCACGATCTATTTTGAGCAAAAAACCATCACGCCGGTGCATGATGACGCTGGTAACGTCTCGCAATTCATCTGTGTTCAGGAAGATGTTACCGAGCGTAAAAATGCTGAGGCCAAGCTCCTGGTCAACGAGGCCCGCCTGCGAACCTGGTTTGAAATGCCGCTGAGCGGCCTTGCCGTCACCTCGCCCGAGAAGGGCTGGCTTCAGGTCAACGACCTCCTGTGTAAAATGCTGGGTTACACCCGTGAGGAGCTTTATGGCATGACCTGGGCGCAACTCACCCATCCGGACGATCTTCCGGAAAATGATGCCAATTTCGAGCGTGTCTTGCGCGGGGAGACGGAAGGCTATTCCATGGAGAAACGCTTTCTCCGGAAAAACGGCGAATATCTGATGACGGATCTGACCGTCCGCTGCGCTCGTTTGGCGGACGGAAGAATGGATTACCTTGTGGCGCTCATTCAGGACATTACCGAGCGCAAGCGGGCGGAAGATGAGTTGCGGAAAGCCAAGGGAATTGCCAGCCAGAAATCCGCGCTGCTCAAGTCCATTTTGGATAGTCCGCAAAACGTGGTCATCTTTTCCCTGGACGCCAACTACTGCTATACCGAGTTCACCCAGACGCATCAGGCGACGATCAGGCAAATCTGGGGGGTGGATATTGCCGTGGGCATGAATCTGCTGGATATCATCAGCAACCCCGCCGACCGCGCCAAGGCAAAGGCTAATTTCGACCGGGTTTTGCGCGGTGAATCCTTCCTGCTGGAGGAGGAGTACGGCGACCTATCGCGCCTGCGGACATTTTACGAGGATCGTTACAGCCCGATTTTTGGCAACGGCGGCGCGGTGGTGGGAATCACGGTATTTGTCATCGACATCACCGAGCGCAAGCAGGCGGAGGCCGCCCTTGTTGCCGCGCGCGATTTTCACCTGCAATTGCTGCAAAACGCTCCGGCGCTGATCTGGCGGGCCGGCCCGGATGCCAAGTGCAACTGGTTCAACTCCACCTGGCTCGCCTTCACCGGTCGCACCCTGGCGCAAGAGCAGGGCGATGGCTGGTTCGAAGGAGTGCATCCGGAAGATTTGGCGGCTTGTGGCGAAAAATATCTGGCGGCGTTTCACCGGCGCGAAACGTTTACCCTCGAATACCGTCTGCGTCGCCATGATGGCGAATATCGGTGGATTTCGGATCATGGTCGGCCGTTTGATTTGCCCGGCGGCGGCTTTGGCGGCTACATCGGTTATAGTTACGATATCCATGAAAATAAGCTGGCCCATGAATTATTGGAGCGGCGGGTGGCGGAGCGCACCCGTGAAATTGGCATGCTGTCCGAGGTGATTGACCAGTCGACGGTGGCGTTCGCTATGACGAACCCGGACGGCAGTGTTATCACCTGCAATGAAGCCTATGCCAGGCTCCTGGGCTACTCGCGCGCAGAAATTCTGGATACAAAATTAAAGTGGATCAAGGAACTGACGCCGCCCGAATGGCAGCCCGTCAGTGCCGAAAAATTGGCGGAATGCCTGCGCACCCGGCAGGCGGTGCATTTCGAGAAGGAATACCTCCGCAAGGATGGTGGTCGCGTGCCGGTGGAATTGTTCGTGCAGCCCATCTATGGTCGGGATGATGAATTATTGCATCTCCGCGCGTTTGTCACGGACATCACGGAGCGCAAGCAGGCCGAGGATGCGCTGCGCCGGGCGCTGGCCCGGGAGCATACGCTGGCCGAGGTGGTTGACTCCTCCGTGATTGCCTTTTGCCTGGGCACGCCGGATGGCAGATTGATTTTGGTAAACCAGGCCTATGAAAAATTGACGGGCTACAGCCGGAACGAGTTGAAAGCGGAAGGTTTTAGCTGGAGCAATATACTGACTCCTCCCGAATGGCGGGAAACGGAAGCCTTGATGGTGGAAGAATGCACTCGCACGCAGGTGCCAACGCGTTACGAGAAGGAATATATCCATAAGGATGGAAGACGAATTCCGGTGGAGCTTTTCGTTCAGCCGGTTTTTGATGCCGGTGGCAAATTGATTCATTTGCGCGCCTTCGTGTCGGATATCTCCGAACGTAAAAAAAACGCCGAAGAGCTGGGGGATGCGCTGTTGGCGGCCGGTCGGGCCAGTCGGGCGAAGAGCGAATTTCTGGCCACCATGTCTCACGAAATCCGCACCCCCATGAATATCATTCTGGGCAATACCCAGCTATTGCAGCGTGAGGCGAGCTTGACTAAAGAAGCTCATAACAAGCTCCTGACCATCAATCGCAGTGGCGAGCATCTTCTCACCATCCTCAATGATATTTTGGATCTGGCCAAAATTGAATCCGGCCGGGTGGAGTTGCATGTGGTGGATTTCCAACTGGGCGGGTTTCTGGCTGACCTTTTCAATCTGTTTAACGCCCCGGCCCAGGCCAAGCAATTGACTTTTGCCATTAAAAAGGTCGGCCATCTACCGGAATCAATTCAAGCGGATCAGCAAAAAATCCGGCAGATCCTGGGCAACCTGTTGGGCAATGCTGTTAAATTCACCAAAACCGGCGGTATCGAATTGAAGATTTCCGTGAAACCCGATGCCGGTAACAAGGTGTGGCTGAATTTTGCGGTGACCGATAGCGGGCCGGGCATTGCGCCGGATGAGTTAAGCCATATTTTCGAAAAATTTAATCAAGGTAAGCTCGGTCGGCAGTCGGAAAGTGGCAGTGGTCTGGGGTTGGCCATCTGTCAGGAATACGCCCGCATCATGCAGGGGCAAATGAGCGTTCAAAGTGAACTTGGCCAGGGCAGCACGTTCCAGTTTGAGGTTCCCGTCGGCATCGCTTTCGACACCTCTTTTTACATCAAGGAAAATAGTGGGAAAGACAATCATTCGCTCGCAACCTTTTCTGGTTATCGCATCTTGATTGCTGACGATGTGACTGGCAACCGTGAGGTTCTCCAGGAAATGGTGGCAACTGTCGGGTTTGATTGCCGCGCGGCGGCCAATGGGGCCGAAGCGCTGGAAATCTTCGCCCGTTGGCAGCCTCACCTGATTTTGATGGATACGCGCATGCCGGTGATGGGCGGGCTTGAAGCGATTCGCCGGATTCGCGCCGCTGACCAGGGGCAGCCGGTGAAAATCATCAGCATCAGCGCCACCGCCTATCCGGAAGATCGGGCTCACGCCCAGGCGGCCGGGGCCGATTATTTTATTTCCAAACCGGTGAAGTATGATGAGCTGATTATTCGAATGTGCGGCGCGCTGGGATTGGTTGTTCCACAAGAGTTTGAATTACAAAAGGGTGGCTCCATTCATCCGGCGGGATCGGGCAACGACCTCCTCACCGCAAAACTTTTAGCGGCTCTGCCCGAAACTTGGGGTCATGAACTGCGCGAGGCGCTGCTCGCCGCCGATGCCAGTAAAATTGACAGCCTGTTAAAGGTGTTCGAACGGCAAAATCCTGAAGCCGCCCAAAGTATGATGAAGCTCGCTGGCCAATTTGACTACGAAGGTATTCTTGAGCAATTGGACCAGTGTGCCGCTTGAGCCGCTGGTTTGATGAAGCTTTCTTCCTTCGTTTGCCTGGCTGGGCGCGGTGCTTTGGTGTGGAAAAATGACCGCGGTTTTGATAAGGCTCGAACATGCGCTTCCCCTTGATGCTGGTCGTTGGCCTGCTGTTGCTGGCGCCGCGGCTGCCGGCGGTTAGCCCGCCGGCGCCGTTCGTGCATCCCGGTTTGCTGCACTCGGCGGCGGATCTCTCGCGCCTGAAGAAAATGGTCGCGCAATCCGCCGAACCGTGGCGGAGCGGGTTTGAGTCGTTGCGTCGGCATCCGCAGTCGCAGCCTAATTGGCGCCTGGCCGGGCCGGTGGCGGAGGTGGATCGTTATAAGCCTTCCTGCCATCAATTTGATTTCGATGGCAACGCGGCATATCAAAATGCCTTGATGTGGTGTCTGAC
>CAIOIC010000074.1 GCA_903858275.1 uncultured Verrucomicrobia subdivision 3 bacterium
CATCGAAATGCAATATGGCAGCGAAAGCTGGAATGGCATTCGTCAGGCCTATGTTGCGCTGCGCACGCCGGTGGGCAACGGGATTGACTGGAAGATCGGTCAGTTCGACGGTGTGACCGGCTATGAATCCAACAGCGGATACCAGAACCCGAACTACACCTTCTCCTATGGTTACATGCTGAATCCATCCACGATGGCAGGCCTCATCGGCAGCTACAAGATTGGCAGTTTCGCCACCGTTCAAGCGGGCATTGTAAACCCCGTCTACAATGGCTTTAACAACGGACCTTGGATCAATGGTTCTTATAATCAACACTACAGCCCGTCTTCGAAGTCGTATGTTGCGACGGTAGCTTTGACGGCCCCGGACAGCTGGGGCTTCCTGAAAGGCTCCGTGTTGAACTTGGGCACGATTCAGGGCTTCGACAATGGTGCGGTGAACAATTACAGCGCAAATGTCACCTTCAACACGCCGGTGGCGGGTTTGAAAGTCGGTCTCTCATTTGATGCCATCCAGTCCTTGACCCAAAATTACTATGGCGGGCAGGATGTTTCTCTCGACGGCAACATCTACGGCGTATATGCGACCTATCAGGCGACTGATAAATTGTCATTCAGCCTCCGTGGTGAATACGTTGACTCCACCGACTTTAACTTCTATGACGACTACTTCTTCGGCGGTAACGGCAAGGGCTCGGAAGTCACCGCCACGGTTGCCTACAACCTGTGGGCTAACGTCATCACCCGCGCGGAATTCCGCTGGGATCATCAAGAGCAGGGTGGCCAGTATAGCGTCAATGGGGACAACGAAAATGCTTTCGTGCTCGCTCTGAACGTCATCTACAAGTTCTAATCTGATTTAGAATCCCTGGCCCCTGCCGGTTCGCCGGCAGGGGCTTTTTGTTTCCCATTTTTCCCACTTCCGGCATAATCCGCCCCCGATGAAATTCATCCGTGACATCCTCGCCGGGAAGAAAGCTGCTGGGAAACCCGTCGTCTCCTTTGAGTTTTTCCCGCCCAAGACCGGCGAGGGCGATTGCGCGCTGCTGGAAAAACATATTCCCGCCCTGCTCGCCGCCCGTCCGGATTTCTGCTCCGTCACCTACGGTGCCGGCGGCAGCACCCGCGAGAAGACGCTGATGATCGTGGACCGCATCCAGCGCCAACACCGCCTGCCCGCGCTCGCCCATCTCACCTGCGTCAACCACACCCGCGAGGAAGTCCGCGGTTTGCTCGAAAAAATCCGCGCGCTGGACTGTAAAAACATCCTCGCGCTCCGCGGCGATTCGCCTGGTGGCGGCGCATTCCAGCCCACGCCCGGCGGCTTTGAATTTTCTGCGCAACTGGTGCAATTCATCCGTGAGCACGGAGATTTTTCCGTGGGCGTCGCCGGTTTCCCTGAAGGCCACATTGCCAATCCGAATGGCAAGCTGGACGACTGGCAGCACTTGCGGGAGAAGGTTGCGGCGGGGGCGGATTTTGTCATCACGCAGTTGTTCTTCGACAATGCCGACTATTTTGAATTTTGCGATTATGTGGCGGAAAAGATGGGTGTTCGCGTGCCCGTGATTCCGGGTGTCGTCGCCATTTTAAGTGCCGCGCAAATCACGAAGTTCACGCAGATGTGCGGCGCTAAAATCCCGCCCGCGCTGCGGCAGAGGCTGGATGAAATCGGCACCAACGACGAGGCGGCTATGAAGTTCGGCATCGAATACGCCACGCGGCAATGTGAAGAATTGCTGCGTCGTGGCGCACCCGGCCTGCATTTCTACACGCTCAACAAGGCGCATTCCACCGTGGAAGTGTTGAAAAATCTCGGCTTGGCCTGAAGCGGAGGAGCGTCCGGGGCGTCAGCGACGAGCTGTCAGGGATGTAAAATAGCGTTGGATGGCCAGCGTTAAAGCGTCGTCCGCACTACTGGGATGGGGAACTTCTTCTCTGGCCGTGGAAAAAAGATTCATCGAGGCATTGGCTTCGTAAAAAACCAGCCGACCATCAGCATCGACGTCGAAATCCACGCCAAAAATATCCAGGGGAATCCGGCCGCGCATGGCGCGTAGTGATTGGATGGCAGAGGATCCCAGCGTATTTTCCGGGTCGGCACAGATCTGCTTTTCCCGGGCGAGCAGAGAGGAGTTTTCCAGATAGAACTTTACTCGTTCATCGGATTTGCGGCCATGAACGTTCCAATTGGTGTCGTAGTCAACGCGGACGATGGTGAAGTCGTCTTTAACAAACGCCGCACGGATTTTGCGATAGAATGGATTTCCATGCCTGCTATCCACAAACGCGGTCACAAAAAAGTTTTCGGCGAAATCAGAGTCCAGCACTGCGCTCACCGCTGCGCGGGAATCCACCCTGGTCATGCCCTTGCCTTCCTGGGCGGTCAGGGTGCGGGTGATGAGCGGGTAATTGTATTGTTTCTCAATTTCCCTGACTAATGCCTCACGCGATTTTCCGGTCGAACAAAAGCGCTCGGTTTTTGGCAGCAAGATGCCGGGAATATCCATCAGGCATCTGACGGAAGCATCCCGGGTGGTCTGGATGACTTGGTCGGGATGATTGACAATGGGAACACCAAAACTCTCCAGCGCTTCGATGAATTCCGACAAGCCATCCGCCGTCAACAGGCTTTCTCCGCTGGCATTGTTGTTGATGATAAAATCCGGCTTCGGAATCTGCTGGCGGATAGTGCGGCTGATTACGCCGCTCTTGAAGACATAGGTGAAATGGTAATCTTCGTTGAGAATCCGGGCAAGTTGTCCCGGGAAGTTGGCATCCAAATGCAAGGCTTCAAACGGCTTGAGGGCAGTATTAAAGGCCGGGTTTTGGTTAACGACCAGCACTTCAGCCTTTTGGCTGGCGCGCCGTTCGGTCGTAAATGTCGGCGACGAAGCCGCTCTGGTTTCAATCGCTTTTTGGTAGGTCGCCTTCGCTTCTTGTGGCTGCTTGAGCCCTGCCAGGATCAGGCTTTTGGCATACAAAACTTCATATTGGGAGGAATTTAATTTCAGCGCTGACTCGCAAGCGCGCAACGTTTCCTTAAGATTTTCGCAGCCTTCAAGGTTGTTAAGGTTGCCCAGAGCGAGGCCGAGATTCAACCACGCCTCCCGTGAAGTGCATTCCAAGCCGACGGCCTTGCGCGCAAGCGCCTCGGCCTCCTGGAATTTTTTAAGCCTGTTCTTGATGGCCGACAGATTGTTGAGCGTTGACACCCGGTCGGGAATAAGCTCCAAGGAGCGCGTAAACTGGTTTTCGGCGTCCTGAAAATCTTTTTTCTCGACAGCTTTTATGCCTTCAATGAAAAACTGTTTGGCCTTTTCAAAATCAATCATGAGACAGTGCGTTAAACGGATGTGTTTTGCGTTAAATTTTATTTAGCGTTCATCGGAAGGTCGTCGTTGAAACAAAACTTCATCGCGCGCGGTCGGCTGGAAACTTCTTGCACGGCGGTTTTAGTGCGCTCGGCATCGCAGGCGCCCGTGATTAAGCCCGCCGCGATAGCCGCCACCGCTTCGATCTCAGACGCGGTGTAGCCCAGTCGGGTGGTCTCGGCCAGTCCAAATCTGAAACCCGGACCGCCGTCACGAGGCAGGCGGATTAAATTGGTAAGAATGCCACTGGCCGTCAGACTGTTCCAAACAGCTTCCGCCGGGCCATCAACCTTGACTAAAACCTGATGACTTTCCGAAAAACATTGTTCCGCCGACAACACATTCAAGCCCCTGTTTTTCAACGTCTGCGCGAACAGTCGGGCATGCTTGACCACTGTGGCTGCATAGGTTTGCCCGAACGCTTCATACTCTTCCAACGCCTGGCCCAGCGCGGCGACATGATGTAAATGGGTGTTCGAGGAGAGGGTTTTTTCAGCGGTGGCCGATATCTGCGCGATCAAATCCGGGGCTGCCGCACGACCAAAAATAATCAGGCCTTTTTGCGGGCCGAACAATGACTTGTGCGTGCTGCCATGCAGCGCCGTCACTCCCCGACCAAAAGGGTTTGGCAGATAATGGTGCGGAACCAGCCCCATGAAATGGGAGATGTCGTAAAACAGCGGGATTTCCGCAGGTAAAACTGCCCGGATTTGCTCCGGCGCGATGGCTTGCAGCGAATGGCTCGGATCCACCATGACCAGTTTTGGCATCCGCTTTTTAATCAACTGGTCCAGTTTGCCGCCGTCAATTTCGCTGCGACTGCAAAGAGGGAGCGGCTCAAAATCACAGTGCAATTTTTCCGCCATACTCCGTAACGCCCAATGCCCGCCGTCATTGGCGCTGAGCCCCATCACCACATCTCCCGGTTTGCAAGCCCCCAAAACGATTGCCGCCACGCACTGGCTGCCAGACAATGGAGCCACCGTGGCCACCTGGCCGCCAAATATCTTTGCCGCCAATTGGCTCGTCTGGGAAACGATTTCCTCCAGATAAGTCTCGCGGGGATATCGCCAGGGTGCCGCTGGTCCCACACAGTATCGTTCGCCAATACTGGCCGCACAGAGCGCTTTGACCGCCTTGGACATGGAGTTTTCACTTGCGACCAAGGGAATGCACTCCGTCCGAGACTGAATATATTGCCACACAATATGGCGGATGCTCATAAATTCCTCTGTATAACCAATTTCATTCAACCATTTGAAAACGCCTCAATTAGGCCAGTAATATGATTTGCTGAAAAGATTTTTCACACATTATCCGGAGCGTGCGTTTACGTTTACCGGGTTCAAATAATGGAGCACGGCGCCAGCACCGCGTCGGTCATGCCGTGGATGTTTTTTTTGTCCGACGGAACAACCGTCACCAGAACGCCGCCAAGCTGTGGACGCGCCGCATCACCTTCCGCCTCGGCTCTCGGCTTCAGGATAATTTCACTGGACATATTTGCATATTGCTGGCGTTTCACACATTGTTCTGCGGGCTCGGCCATGGGGTCCGCCTGCCATCGGTTGACGGTATCTCGCGCGCTGCCTTGCCGGCGACCGGTGGGGCGATCATCCCCGCGAGCCATTCCCCTACTGCCATCAATTCGCTCTCCTTGACTTCGCCTCGAACCGTCCATGCCCAATGACCGGTTTGAAAACAAAAATTTTACTTTTCATGCTGCCAGCAAAAAATATAACCAATGATTGCTTTTCTCCGCCAACTCCGGGGCTTTGCCCACCCGTATCGCGGGCGCTTTTTTTCTGGGCCTGCTCGGCGGGGTTTTTACGGCTTCACCAACGGCGCCCTGCTGGGGGCGGCAAAAGTGGTGATTGATCTTATTTTTAGCGGATCGTCCAATTTCCATGAATCATTGGAAAAAGAACCATGCTGAATTAGTCCAGCGCGGCGGTGTTTACCAGAAGCTATACGAACTTCAGTTCAACTCCTGAAGGTTTGCCGGCCGCGCTTTATCCCGCCTTCGCAGCTTGCTTCGGTGCGGGCGGCTGTGGCTAAATGGGGCGCGTGAAAATAGTTGGCATCATCCCCGCGCGCTTTGCCTCGACCAGGTTCCCCGGCAAACCCCTCGCACTCATCGCGGGCAAACCGCTCATCCAGCACGTGGTGGAGCAGTGCCAAAAGGCCAAGTCGCTCGCTGAAATCATCGTGGCCACCGATGACAGCCGCATTGCGGATACCGCAAAAAAGTTTTGCCGCGTGGAAATGACGCGCGCCGATCATCCCAGCGGCAGCGATCGAATCGCGGAAGTTACCATGCGCTGCAATTGCGAAGCCGTGGTGAACATTCAAGGCGACGAACCGCTGATTGACCCAAACGTGATCGATGCTGTGGCAAAGGTGCTGCCGCACGAGGAGATGTCCACCGCCGCCACGCTGATCAAAAACTTTTCGGAATATGACAATCCCAACGTCGTAAAAGTCGTTGTCAACGCCACCGGTCACGCGTTATATTTTTCCCGGCGCACGATTCCGTATCTGCGTGATGCCGCCAACCGTCCGGGCAACGAGCCGTTGGCGGCGTTTCCTTTTTTGAAGCATCTGGGCATTTACGGCTACCAGCGAGAAACGCTGTTGCGGCTGGTGAAATTCCCGGTGTCGCCGCTGGAAAACGCCGAAAAACTGGAACAGTTGCGTGCGCTGGAAAACGGCATCCAGATCGCCGTCGTGAAAGTGGATTACGACAGCATCGGCGTGGATCTGCCGGAAGATGTGATCCGCGTGGAGAAATTTTTGAAATGAAATTTATATTTGTAACCGGTGGGGTGGTGAGTTCGCTCGGCAAAGGTTTGACGGCGGCCGCGCTCGGCACGTTGCTCGAAAATCGCGGCCTCAAGGTCGCGCTGCAAAAGTTTGACCCGTATCTCAACGTGGATCCGGGCACGATGTCGCCGTATCAGCACGGCGAGGTTTATGTGCTCGACGACGGCGCGGAAACCGACCTCGACCTCGGCCATTACGAGCGGTTCACCAGCACCAAGCTCTCGCGGATGAATAATCTCACGAGCGGCCAGGTATACCAGACCGTCCTGAACAACGAGCGCGAGGGCAAATATCTTGGCAAGACTGTTCAAGTTATTCCGCACGTCACGGACGAGATCAAGCGCCGCATCCACAACCTTGCCGAGCAAAGCAAGGCGGCCGTCATCATCACCGAAATCGGCGGCACGACCGGCGACATTGAAGGACTGCCCTTTCTCGAAGCGATTCGTGAATTTGCGCTGGAAGCGGGCATCGGCAACACCTGCTTCATTCACGTCACCTACGTTCCGTTTATCAAGGCGGCGGGCGAGTTGAAGACCAAGCCCACGCAACAATCGGTCGCCAAGCTGCGCGAAATCGGTATCGCGCCGAACATCATCGCCTGCCGTTGCGAAAAGCCGCTTGATAAGGAACTGCGCCAGAAGATTTCCATGTTCTGCAATGTCCCGCTCGAAGCCGTCATCGAGGCCAAGGACGTGGATCATAGCATTTACGAAATGCCGCTCATGCTGCAACGCGAGCGCATGGATGACCTGGTCTGCCGCATTTTGCATCTCACCACGCCCGCGCCGAACATGGCATACTGGCAGGAGATCATCCGCAAGCTTATCGCGCCGCAGCACCGCGTGCGGGTCGGCGTCGTCGGCAAATACATTGGCTTGCAGGACGCTTACAAGTCGGTTTACGAAGCGTTGATCCACGGCGGCGTGGCGAATGATTGCGGCGTGGAAATCGTGCAGGTGGACGCGGAGGAAATCGAGAAGCATGGTGCGAAAAGCATTCTCAGCGGCCTCGGTGGCATCTGTGTGCCTGGCGGTTTCGGCGAACGCGGCATTGAGGGCAAAATCCTCGCGGCCAAATTCGCGCGCGAAAACAAGATTCCCTATCTCGGCCTCTGCCTCGGCATGCAAATCGCCACGATTGAATTCGCCCGCAGCATTTTGAAATTGGATAAGGCCCACTCCACCGAGTTCGACGAAAACACTCCGCACCCGGTCATCGCGCTGCTCGACGCGCAGCGGAAGGTCACCAAAAAAGGCGGCACGATGCGGCTCGGCGCGCAACCCTGCCAATTGACGCTCGGCACGAAGGCGGCGGAACTTTACGGCTCGTTCGTCATTCAGGAGCGCCACCGCCACCGTTACGAATTCAACAACGCCTACCGCGAGAAATTCGAGAAGGCCGGGTTTATCTTCAGCGGCACTTCGCCGGACGGCAAGCTGGTCGAAATCATTGAGCTAAAAGACCATCCCTACTTCATCGCGAGTCAGTTTCATCCGGAATTCTTGAGCAAGCCGCATCAGCCGCACCCTTTGTTCAAGGGCTTCATTGCCGCCGCGCATCAGACCATTCATCACAAGCCGTTGTATGTGATTTAGGCTCGCCGCATGAGCTACGCCGAAGCCATCCAGTTTCTTTATGGCCTGCAGATGTTCGGCGCCAACTTTGGCCTGGAACCGACGCGTCGGCTCGCGGCGCTTGCGGGTAATCCGCAGGAAAAACTTCGTTTCATCCACGTCGCTGGCACGAACGGCAAAGGCTCCACCTGCGCGATGTTGGAAAGCATTTATCGCGCGGCGGGATTGCGCGTCGGACTATTCACTTCACCGCATCTGGTTTCGTTCCGCGAACGGATTCAGGTCAATCGCCGGTTGATAGCCGAATCGGAAGTTGTCCGGCTGATCGAAGAGCTGCGCATCGCCAATCAGAATAATGAGGCGACCTTGTTTGAGTTTGCCACCGTGATGGCTCTAAAATATTTCGCAGAACAAAACTGCGACCTTGTTATCTGGGAAACCGGCCTGGGCGGACGACTGGATGCCACCAACATCGTCACGCCGCTGGCCAGTGTCATCACGAATATCGCCTTTGACCACCAGCAATGGCTCGGCGACACGCTGGAAAAAATCGCGGCGGAAAAAGCCGGCATCATCAAGCCCGGCGTGCCAGTCATTACTGCGGCAAGCCAGATGGAAGTATTGCAAGTCATCGCTAATATTGCCCGCGAGAAAAACGCTGAGTTTATTCCCGTCGGACAGGCTTCCAATTTATCCAAAGCCGATTGGACGCCAACCTTGCCTTTGATCGGCGAGCATCAGGGGATGAACGGTGCGCTCGCGGTGAGGGTGGCCGCAGTGCTGAAAAAACAAATACCGGTAAAAGAATCGGACATTTGCCAAGGTCTGGCCGATGTTTGTTGGCCGGGGCGCCTGCAGTTGATCCAAAAGCCGAACGGACAGAAAATTTTACTCGATGGCGCACACAACGTGGCGGGAGCTGAAGCCCTGCGAGCGTCGCTGGAACAGAGTTTTGGCGGGATGAAACCCGCTTTCATTTTTGGAGCGCTGGCGGACAAGGACTGGCCGGACATTTGCCAGAGGCTTGCGCCACTGGCAGAGAAAATTTTCACTGTTCCCGTCGCCAGCGAACGCACGGCTGATCCGGTTGCGGTGGCCAAAGTTTTTCGCGCCGCGTCCCCAAAGTCCGTTGTCGCTTCCTTTCAAAACTTGTCAGCCGCCCTGAACGCCTGTCAGGACGAGCCGTTTTTGGTCATCACCGGCTCGCTGTATCTCATTGGAGAGGCGTTGGAACAGCTCGGATATTCCCCGGCGGAAGGGGGCGAGCGGGGCTTGAACGAGTGGCGCGGGCCGCAAATGCGTAAATAAGCTCGTAGCAAGCAAAGTCGTAGAGCCGCTAATAACTTTCCCAGTGACGGCTCGCAGATTGACGATAGGCAGGTTAGTAACTTACTTTAACTCCATTATGTCCTATGCTGATACTCTACCGAAGCAGCGCGGCTTCGGTGAAACAACCCGTCCCGACGTCTGGTGGCTTCAGCCGCTCGTCGTCTTTCTTGGTTTCTCTGCGTTTATCATCTATTCGACTTGGGCCGCGTTCCAAGGTGTGAGTGACCTGAAGAACGGCACTTGCAGCTACTGGTTTGGCGGTAATGGCGCGAATTATCTTTCGCCCTTCTATTCGCCGGAGTTCTGGGGCACCTCGCCGCACGCCATCGGTAAACTGCCGTCGTGGTGGCCGAGTTGGGCGCCGTTTTCGCCGGCGTTCCTGATTCTGTGGATTCCGGCTGGCTTCCGGTTCACCTGCTATTATTACCGGGGTGCTTACTACAAGGCGTTCTGGGCGGATCCAATTAATTGTGCTGTGGGCGAACCCCGCAAAACTTATCTGGGCGAACGCTTTTTCCCGCTCGTCATTCAAAACGTCCACCGTTACTTCTTTTATCTGGCGGTGTTGTTTATTGTTCTCCTTTCCTACGACGCCTGGCTGGGCATGTGGTTCACCGACGTGGCCGGCAAGGAACATTTCGGCATCGGCGTGGGCACGATTGTTCTGACGTTGAACGCGGTGTTCCTCGCAATGTATACCTTCGGCTGCCATTCGCTCCGCCACCTGATCGGCGGCTTCCTGGATTCCAAATCAAAAGCGCCTACCTGCGCCAAGGCTTACAATTGCGTCACCTGCCTGAACATCCGTCATATGATGTGGGCGTGGATCAGTCTGTTTTGGGTCGGTTTCACCGATGTCTATATCCGCCTCTGCGCGACGCACCATCTGACCGATTTTGTTTTCTTCAAATTCTAAACCCCGAACCGAAAGATTATTGTGGCTACCAATTTTGAAACTCACGAATTCGACGTGCTGGTCATCGGCGCCGGTGGTGCAGGCTTGCGCGCGGCGATTGAGGCGTCGGCCACCGGCGTCAAAGTCGGCCTCATCTGCAAATCCCTCCTCGGCAAGGCGCACACCGTCATGGCCGAAGGCGGCATGGCCGCAGCGATGGGTAACGTGGACGATCGCGACAACTGGAAGGTGCACTTTGCCGACACGATGCGCGGCGGCCAATACGTCAACAACTGGCGCATGGCCGAACTGCACGCGAAGGAAGCGCCGGCGCGCGTTCACGAACTCGAAGCGTGGGGCGCAGTGTTCGATCGCACCAAGGAAGGCAAAATTTCCCAGCGCAATTTCGGCGGCCATCGTTACCCGCGCCTTGCTCACGTCGGCGACCGCACGGGGTTGGAGATGATTCGCACTTTGCAGGATCACGGCATCCATCAGGGGATTACCGTATTCATGGAATACACCGTGGTTTCCTTGCTCAAGGATGCCGGACGTGTCGTCGGCGTGTTCGGGTATGACCGCGAACGCGGCCGTTTTCGGGTTTTCAAAGCGAAGGCTACGGTATTGGCTACTGGCGGTTTGGGCCGTGCGTATAGCGTGACCAGCAATTCCTGGGAAGGCACCGGCGACGGCGTCTCCCTCGCGTTTCATGCGGGCGCCGAACTGCTCGACATGGAGTTCATCCAATTTCACCCCACCGGCATGATCTGGCCGCCGAGCGTGCGCGGCATTCTTGTCACCGAGAGCGTGCGCGGCGAAGGCGGCGTGTTGCGCAACAAGGACGGCAAGCGCTTCATGTATGACGACATCCCGGACAATTACAAGTCGCAGACCTCAACTGACCCGGAGGAAGGCTGGCGCTACACGCAGAATGACAAGAATGCGAAACGTCCGCCGGAGCTATTGACCCGCGACCACGTGGCCCGCTGCATCAATCGCGAAGTGAAGGCCGGTCGCGGCAGCCCGCACGGCGGCGTGTTTCTAGACATCTCGTGGATCAAGGAAAAGATTCCGAACTCTGCCGAGCACATCAAAAAGAAACTGCCCTCGATGTATCACCAGTTCATGCAACTGGCGAACCTCGACATCACCAAGGAACCGATGGAAATCGGTCCGACCACGCATTACGCGATGGGCGGCATCCGGGTGGACGGCGAGACGCAGGCCACGAACATCCCCGGCCTCTACGCCGCTGGCGAATGTGCTGCGGGCCTGCATGGCGCCAACCGGCTCGGCGGCAATTCGCTGTCCGACCTGATTGTCTTTGGCAAGCGCGCCGGCGAATACGCCGCGAAATACGCCAAGGAAACTTCTGTCGTCTCGGTCAGCGACGCCGAGATTGAGGCCGCTTACAAAGAAGCCACCGCGCCGTTTGAACGCGCCGCCGGCGGCAGCACCGAAGGACCGTATCAGGTGCAATACGACCTGCAGAACATGATGCAGAAGAACGTCGGCATCGTCCGTCTGCAAAACGAAATGGAAGAGGCCATTGACGGCATCCAGAAACTCAAGGCCCGCGCCGACAAGGTTGCCGTGCAGGGCCACTGCGAATACAACCCCGGCTGGCACACGGCCATTGACCTCAAGCATCTGCTCACCGTTTCCGAGGCCATCACGCTCTGCGCGCTGGAGCGCAAGGAAAGCCGCGGCGGCCACTTCCGCGAGGATTTCCCGGACAAGAGCCCCGAGGCGGCGAAATACAACAACGTCGTTTCCAAGGCGACGGACGGTTCCATGAAATTGCGGCGGGAAGCGATTCCGCCGATGCGGGAAGATTTGAAACAAGTCATCGAGGAGATGAAATGAACAACAAGCAAGTAACTTTTAGAATCTGGCGCGGCGATGCGACCGGCGGCAAGTTCGTGGATTACACCACGGAGATCACCGAGGGCCTCGTGGTCCTGGATGTCGTCCATAAAATCCAGGCGCAGCAGGCGAACGATTTGGCTGTGCGCTGGAATTGCAAGGCCGGCAAGTGCGGCTCCTGTTCCGCCGAAGTCAACGGCATGCCCAAGCTCATGTGCATGACGCGCATGGACACGCTCGACCTCAGCAAGCCCATCACCATCGAGCCGATGCGCGCTTTCCCCCTAGTTCGCGATCTGGCGACGGATGTTTCGTGGAATTTCCGCGTCAAAACCAAGATCAAGAAGTTCAACCCGCGCAAACCCGACTGCGCTGACGGCACCTGGCGGATGCAGCAGGAAGATGTGGATCGCGTGCAGGAATTCCGCAAGTGCATCGAATGTTTTCTGTGTCAGGACGTTTGCCATGTCACCCGCGACCATCATCTGCACGACAAGTTCATTGGCCCGCGTTTCTTTGTCTACACGGCGGCGTTGGAGATGCACCCGCTCGACACCGAAGATCGTCTGGCAGAACTCAAGGAAGCCCATGGCATTGGCTACTGCAACATCACCAAATGCTGCACGAAAGTCTGCCCCGAGCACATCACCATCACCGACAACGCCATCATTCCGCTCAAGGAACGTGTCGTGGACGAATTCTATGATCCGTTCGCTTGGCTCTGGAAAAAGATCCGCCCGCAAGGGTGAAAACCCTTTCCACCAAATCAACCCACGGCCCGTGCCGTGGGTTTTGTATTGCTGCGAATGGCTAACAGACATGACACGGGGCATCATGTCTGTTAGCGTGTGGGCTCTCATCTACCCCAAGCAAAATGCGGCTGTGCCATCCCAACTTGACGATGCCCGTCCGACGCCCCGACACCATGAAGGAATTCCTCCGGCTGGCGCGGTTGTTTCTGTTTCTGGCAATGGCCCCCGCGCTTCCGGCCCAGAATCCCGCCAAGGTCGTAATCATCAAGGCGGATGATTATAAGAGCTTTGCGGTGGGATGGACCAATTTCCTCCAAGTCAACCGCGTTCTCGGCGTCAAGGCGGGCATCGGGGTCATTTGCACCAACATGGCGGGTAATACCAACATCGCGCAGTGGATGCAGGCGCAGGAGAAGTTGGGCGACGTGGAATTCTGGGATCATGGCTGGGACCATACCCAATGGACGAATACCGGCGGTCTGCTTGTCTCGGAATTCAAGGATTCCGGTTTGCCCTTTATGCAGTCGCACCTCGAGCTCGCCCAAAACGCCTTGTCCAATGCCCTTGGCCATGCGGTCAGTGTCTTTGGCTCCGGCTACAATGGCTTTGACACCAACACCGCCGCCGCCCTCAACGCCACGCCCGCCATGCGGTTGCTCTTTGCCTCCAGCCCGACGACCGCCAAGTTGTATCTGGTTCCCCGTGTGGCGGCCGTGAAAATCATCAGCGAACTCGCAACCGGCCAACCAAGCTTCACCAATTTCATCGCCCTCTATCCGAGCGGGCCAACGGGACCGGTGGCGTTGCAATTCCACCCGCTGGGTTTCGGCGCGGCGGGATTGTTGGAATATCAGAAAATCATCCAGTTTCTTCAGTCCAATAGCTATTCCATTCTGTTGCCGGCAGAATACATCGCCGCCTTGCCTTTCGTCACCAATTCACCGGCCAGCCAGTCCGTTCGCGTGGGGAGCAATGTTACGTTTACCGTCGGTGGCACGGGTGCAGCCACGTTGGCGTATCAATGGCTGTTCAACGGGGTCAAGCGGACCGGTGCCATCGCCGCGACGCTGACCCTGACCAACGTTCAAACCACGAATGCTGGGAATTTTGCCGTCGTCATCACCAACGCTTTCGGGAGCGTCACCAGCAGCCCGGCGATGTTGACCGTGACCAATCCCCCCTCTGGCTTTGACGTTCACCGGCACCAACGGCGCGGCGGGTTTTGGCGGCGGTCCGTTCAGCTTTTGGATCACCGGCCCGCCGGGTTCCAACGTGGTAATCGCCGCCAGCACCGATTTGCAGACATGGATTCCCCTGACCACGAATCCGCTGGGAGCCGGCTTCACTTTCACCGATGCGCTTGCCACCAATTATCTCCGTCGCTTCTACCGGGCCACGTTGCAACCGTGAAATCTATCCCTGCGCGTCAATTTAGCGGTGGCTCCATTCGCGGTTAAATGTGTCCGGCGGGCAGATTCATTGTCGCTTTCAGCCAGTTTTGAAATTGCAAAAATGTATTTTCTTTAATCATTGTTGCAAAACTAATCTGGCGAAACGCATCGGTTCTCTATTATGATGCGAACCATCACCATTTTATGAACCAATATCTCCCACTCGGCAAATTTTCCTTCGGCATGGGCGACCGTTTCGGTCATCAAGGCAAGGCGCAATTGCAGGCCTGTGTCAAAGCGACCACCCTCGGTGCGGAATTCATCCCGGTCTGGAACAAATCCAACCGCGAACACACGTTCATCGGCACCGAGCCGGCCAGCCTCCGCGCCGAGGCCAATGCCGCTGTGCAGGCGCTCGGCTGGAAGAAGCCGTATCATGTGGACGCCGACCATATTCGCCTCGAAACCGTGGACCGTTTCATCGCGCCGTCGGATTTCTTCACAATTGACGTGGCGGACAGCATCGCCAAGCCCGCTGCCGCCGCCGATGTGAAGGCGTTTGTGGATCGTCATCCGGAACTCGCCGGCAAGGTTTCCATTCCGCACATTGGTCGTCCGTTTGAGATCACCCATGCGGAAGTCGAACGCGTGGCGAACAAGTTTTTGCTCGCGGTGCAGGATGCCGGAAAGATCTACCGCCACATCGTGGCCGCGAAGGGCGCGAAAAACTTCATCACCGAAGTCTCGATGGATGAAACCGACAGCCCGCAGACTCCGCCGGAATTGCTCATCATCCTCGCCGCGCTGGCGGATGAAAAAATTCCGCTCCAGACCATTGCGCCGAAGTTCACCGGTCGTTTCAACAAGGGCGTGGATTACGTCGGCGACGTGAAGCAGTTCGAGCAGGAGTTCAACGACGACCTCGCGGTCATCGCGTTCGCCATCCAGAAATACGGCCTGCCGTCATCGCTCAAGTTGAGCGTGCATTCCGGCAGCGACAAGTTTTCCATCTACGAGCCGATGCGCAAGGCACTCAAGAAATTCAATGCGGGCGTCCATATCAAAACCGCCGGCACGACCTGGCTGGAGGAACTCATCGGCCTCGCGGAAGCAGGCGGCGATGGATTGGAGATCGCCAAAGAGATTTACGCCTATGCCATGGATCACGTGGACGAGTTTTGTGCGCCGTATGCCAGCGTCATTGACATTGATAAGGCGAAATTGCCGCCGGCGGCGGTTGTGAATGGCTGGACTTCCAAGCAGTTCACCGATGCACTGCGGCACGACCAGAAGAATCCGGCCTTCAATCCGAGTTTCCGCCAGTTGCTGCACGTCAGCTTCAAGGTCGCTGCCAAGAAGGGCGACCGCTACCTCAACGCGTTAAAAAAACACGAGGCAATTATTGCGAAAAACGTGACGGAAAATCTGTTTGAGCGGCACATGAAGCCGCTGTTGCTGGGTTGATGATTCCGCCAAACGGCGGGATTATTTCACCGACCCCAATGGTCGGCGCCAAGGGTTTAAGGCTTGGAAGCTGAAGCGGCCTTCCACTCTTTTTCCATCACCGGCCGCAAAACCAAAGTCATCCGGCGGTAGGCCTCATCTGTGAGGTGGAGATTGTCCGACACATAGCATTCGGCCACCGGCGCTCCATCAGCAGCTTCCAACGCCGGATTCACATCCACGTAAATGACACCGGGGAAGGAGCCGGCCAGCTTGGCCAAGTCCTTGTTCACCTCGTCCACCTTGGGCAACAATCCTGCGGTCCGTTTCTGCGGCGCGCGAATCACGGAAACCAGCAGAATGCGGGCTTGCGGCAGCGCGGTGCGCGTTCGCTCCACCCACTCCTTGGTGTTCTGCCGGATGGCTTCGGGCGTTTTCTTCCCATTGATATCGTTGCTGCCGCAATACCAGACGACGAGCGCGGCGCGGGAAGAAGGAACGATCTGGTCAAAGAAGTATAATTGGTCTTCCGTTCGGGAACCGCCGAAGGCCCGATTCCGCACCGGCAGCGGAGCGAGATCCTGGACGCAGTTCGTCCACTTGCGAAAAATGCTGCTGCCCACCATCAGGATTCCTCCGGGGGCCGGGGCGGGTGCGGCGGCGAGCTTGGCCACCTCGGCGGCATACTTGTGAACCGGTGAAGAACTTTTCTCAACCCCGTGAGTCAGACAACCGGCCGAAAGTATGACGGCAAAAATTGCAGCATATTTGCTGACGCAATGTTTTAGGCGCATAAAATGAAATTTGAAGTCAGGCTGTTTTCAGATTCCAGTTTGCGCAGAAGCAAAAAGTTGTCCAGCGCCTTTTATTTCACCGGTGCCAGATCCGCGCCGATGGCGCGTTCCAGCCGGGCGCGGGCGGCGGCGTAATCATGCTGCGCCGTGATTTGGGTGGTGCGGGCCTGCGTCAGCGCGGTCTCCGCATTCAGCACGTCGAGCTGCGTGGCAGCCCCGGCGGCGGCGCGGGCATTCGCTTCGCGCAAGGCTTCGTCGGCCTGCTCCTGCACCTTCTGTTGCGAATCCAAAGTTTCGCGGGCCTGGATGAAATCAGAATACGCCGTGCGCACGGCAAGTTCGATCTGCCGGGATTGGTCGTCCAGTTCGGTCCGGGATTTTTCGAAAAGCGCCTTGGCCTGTTTAACTTTGCCGTAGGTGAGCGCCCCGTCAAAAATGCTCCACGTCAATTGCGCGCCGGCATTCCAGCCGTGGATGTCGTGGTTCAATTCCACCGGCGGCGTGAACTTGGAATTAAACCAGTCGTAACCGGCGAAAACGGAAACCGTCGGCTGGTAACCGGACTTGGCGCTAACGATGTTGAGTTTCTGCAGCTCGATGTTTTTCCGCGCCACGGTCAGTTCCGTCCGGCGGGCGAGCGCCTGCTGGATGGCTTCGGGCAGATTTACAGCAAACGGCGAGGTGTCGAGCGTGCTGGTGAGGTTGAGCGGAATGTCCTCCCAGATTTCGCGCGGCAGATTATAGCCGAGCTGGTTGGCCAGGGTGTTTTTGGCGATGCGATGATTGTTTTTCGCCCGGATCAAGGCGGGCCGCTCATTGGCCACCGCCACCTCCGCGCGCAGCACATTGAAATGCGGCACGGTGCCGGCGTCAAACCGGTGCTGCTGGTCTTCCAGTTCTTTCTGCAACAACTTCACCGATGCTTCGCGCACGGCAATCTGCTGGGCTGCCAGGAGCGCGCCGTAATACGACAGCCGCACGCTCAATAGCGTGTCTGCAACGACGGTCTGGTAAATCGCCAAAGCCTGCTGCTTCGTCGCGTCGGCCGCGCGGATGGCGGCGAGCATTTTCCCGCCCATGTAAATGTTCTGCACGATCTGCACCCCGGCGTTCCAGTTCTGCTGCGGCTGCGAAAAGAATGGGTTGTTTTCGACCGCGTTCGGATCGGTGGCCTTGTATTGGCCCGCGGCCTGCACCTGCGGCAGCGCCACCGCGCGCGTTTGCACCACCAAGCCATGCGCGGCTTCGAGGTCGTTCTTGGCCTTGAGAATCGCGGCGTTTTGCGCCAGCGCGGTGTTCAGTGCGTCGGTCAGCGACAAGGGGCGCGTCAGCCACGACGAATTATTGTCCGCGGCGATGACCGCGAAAGCGAAGCCAAGCAGCAGCGAAAGCAGCGTCAGTTTTTTCATACAGCGTCGCCATCCTACCATTCGGTAGGTTAAAAGTCGAATGAATCGTTTCGCTCGTATAAATGCCACCGGCGTGCTATTATCGGCTCAAGTTCGCATGAAAATATTTCTGGTTTTCTCCGCCTTCGCCGTCGCGCTGTTCGCCGGGTGCGCCAAAAATTCCACCGGCAGTTTCCAGGGCTACATCGAGGGTGAATATGTTTACGTCGCCGCGCCGCTGGGCGGTGCGCTGGCCAATCTCGCCGTGTCGCGCGGCGATTCCGCGAAGGCCGGCCAAATGCTGTTTGAGTTGGAGCGGCAATCCGAAGCCGCCGCCCTCGCTCAAGCTGGAAAAAATCTTACGCAGGCGCAGGCTCAGCTGGACGATCTGACCAAAGGCAGGCGCCCGACGGAGATTGCCTCGCTTGAAGCGCAGCGGGAACGGGCGCAGGCGAATCTGAAACTAGCCGCGGCCGAACTCGCGCGGCGTGAAAAGCTCGGCGGTTCCAATGTGATTTCCAAGGAAGAACTGGATCAGGCTCGCGCGCAAAACGACGCCAGCAAGGCGCAGGTGAACCAGCTCGCCGCAGATTTGGCGACGGCCAGGCTGGGTGGACGCGACGATGCCATTCGCGCCGCGCAGGCGGCGGTGGAATCGCAAAACGCTGCCGTGGCCAGGGCGAAGTGGTCCTTCGACCAAAAACAGCAATCCGCGCCCGCCGGCGCGCTGGTTCATGACACGCTTTATCGGGCGGGCGAATTTGTGGCAGCCGGCAACCCAGTGGTGGTCCTCCTGCCGCCCGCCAATCTGAAAGTGCGCTTCTTCGTGCCGCAGGAAAAACTGGCGGCGATCAAGATCGGCGGAACCGTCTGCGTGAAGCCCGACGGCGCAGCAAAAACCTTTTCTGCCACTGTTAATTACATTTCCACGCAAGCCGAATACACGCCGCCGGTGATTTTCAGCCGCGAGACACGGGCGAACCTCGTTTTCATGATCGAGGCGAAATTTTCTCCGGCGGATGCGGCGGAGCTGCGCCCCGGTCAGCCGGTGGATGTGGATTTGAAATGAATTCCGCCTTCGCCATTGACGTGCGCGGCGTCACGAAGAAATTCGGAACGCGCACGGTCGTCAACAACATCGCCATGCAGGTTCGCCCCGGCGAGATTTACGGCTTCCTCGGCCCGAACGGCAGCGGCAAGACGACCTTTCTGCGGATGCTTTGCGGCTTGCTCACGCCGGATGGCGGCGAGGGAAAATGCCTCGGCTTGGATTTTCGCCGAGAATCGGCCGAGATCAAAAAGCATGTCGGTTACATGACGCAAAAGTTTTCGTTCTATGAAGACCTGACCATTGAGGAAAACCTGGATTTCATCGCGCGGCTGTATGACGTTCCGCAGCGCCAGGCAGCCATAGAAAAAAGTCTGGCCCGACTCGGCATGGTTGAGCGGCGCCGGCAGCTCGCGGGAACCCTGTCCGGTGGTTGGAAACAGCGACTCGCCCTCGCGGCGTGCCTGATTCACGAGCCGCAACTGCTGCTGCTCGACGAGCCGACTGCCGGCGTGGATCCGAAGGCGCGGCGTGATTTTTGGGAGGAAATCCACAAGCTGGCCGCCGAGGGGCTGACGTTTCTCATCACCACGCATTACATGGACGAGGCCTCACGCTGCCATCGGCTGGGTTACATCGCCTACGGCAATCTGCTGGCGCACGGCACGGTGGACGAGGTGGTGAAGGCCGGCGGACTGACGACGTGGGAAGTTTCCGGCGAAAACCTGGCGACGCTTGCCGATAAACTACGCCGGTTGTCCGGCGTGGAACAGGTGGTGGCATTTGGAACCGTCCTGCATGTGAGCGGTCGCGATGCCGGAAAACTGCGCGCCGCCATTGCGCCTTTAATGTCGGATGCCCATCACTGGACGCAAATTGAATCGGGCTTGGAAGATGTGTTCATCAGCCTGATGGAAACGGCGAAGGACAACTTTGCGTGAAATGACTAATTTCTAAATCCTAATGTCTAAAGAATTTCAAACGACAAATGCGGAGTGGGCTGGAAGCGCGTGGCGCGTCGCCTCAGCATTCGGGTTTTGTCATTCTTTAGACATTAAGATTTCGTCCTTAGACATTACGTCGCCGGAGGCGTCATCATGAGCTTTAGCTTCCAACGCTTTTGGGCCATTGTCCTGAAGGAGTTCATCCAGATGCGGCGCGATCGGCTGACGTTCGGGATGATGGTCGGCATTCCGATGATTCAGCTCATCCTCTTTGGTTTTGCCATCAACTCCAACCCGAAGCACCTGCCCACGGCGGTCTATGCGGCGGACAACAGCCCTTTTTCGCGCACGCTCGTCTGGGCGTTGCGGAACAGCAGCTACTTCGACATTACCCGCGAGGCGCACAGCGCGGCGGAAATCCAGACGCTGCTCGCGGAAAACAAAATTCAATTTGCCGTGACCGTGCCGGTGGATTTCTCGCGGCAACTGTTGCGCGGTGAAAAACCGGATTTGCTCATCGAAGCCGATGCCACGGATCCCTCGGCGGTCGGCTACGCCTCGGCGACGATTTCCGCGCTGGCGACCTCCGTGCTGAACCGCGACCTCACCGGGCCCAACACTCATCTGCGCGCCGGGACGCCACCGTTCAATCTCGTCGCCCATCAGCACTATAATCCCGAGAGCATCACGCAATACAACATCGTGCCCGGCCTGATGGGCGTGATGCTCACCATGACCATGATCATCATCACCGGCCTCGCCATCACGCGTGAACGCGAGCGCGGCACGATGGAAAACCTGCTCTCCACGCCGGCGCATCCGGGCGAGGTCATTGTCGGCAAAATCGTGCCCTACATCATGGTCGGCTATGTGCAGGTGGCGCTAATTCTGCTGGCGTCGAAATTCCTCTTCAACGTGCCGTTCATCGGCAGCGTGTCGTTGCTGGTGGCGCTGGTGTTTCCGTTCATCGTGGCGAACCTTGCGGTGGGCATCACGTTTTCGACCATCGCCCAGAATCAGTTGCAAGCGGTGCAGATGGCGTTTTTCTTTTTCCTGCCGTCGCTCCTGCTGTCGGGCTACATGTTCCCTTTCCGCGGAATGCCCGATTGGGCGCAGGACATTGGCGAATGCCTGCCACTCACGCATTTCCTCCGCATCGTGCGCGGCATCTTGCTCAAGGGCAACGGACTGGCCGAGTGCGCGCCGGACTTGTGGCCCATCGCACTGTTCGTGGCGGTGATGCTGACCATCGCCGTGAAACGCTACCGCCAAACTTTGGATTGACAATTTTTGAGCGGTCGTTCCTCCGTTGGCCGCGCCATGCTTGCAAATTCAGGCGTTTTGGTTATTCCTTGTTCAAGATGTTTCGACCCTGTGGCCTGCTGATTTTGATTGGAAGTTTGCTGACCGCCTCGGTCGGGCTCGCGGCTGAATCTGCCGAGGTGAACCTTGACTATGTAGCCCAGCGGGCCTTGGACCGCGCCCGCACGCCGTTTCGCTCCCCGCGCGCTGACCTACCAAAAGTCCTGCGCCAGGACAATCTCGACTACGACAAATACCGCGAAATCCGTTTCCGTCGCGACCGGGCACTCTGGGCGGCGGACAAGCTGCCGTTCCGCGTGGAATTTTTTCACCCCGGCTATCTGTATCAGGAGCCGGTGCATGTGAATGAATTCACGCTGACCCACACGCAGCCCATCCGCTTCGTTCAGGATTTTTTCGATTACGGCAAGCTGAACATCGCCAGTCAGATTCCGACGAAGACCGGCTATGCGGGGTTTCGCGTGTTGTATCCGCTGAACAAACCGGAGCAAATGGACGAACTCGGCGCATTCCTCGGCGCGAGCTATTTCCGGTTGCTGGGTAAAAATCTGCGTTACGGCGAATCGGCGCGCGGTCTGGCGCTCGACTCCGGCGAAGGCGACCGGGGTGAAGAGTTTCCCATCTTCACCGACTGGTGGCTGGGCAAACCGAGTAGCGGCGATACAGAGCTGCGACTTTACGCGATTCTCGACAGCGTGAGCTGCGTTGGTGCGTATGAGTTCTTCATCAAGCCCGGCGACACGACCACGGCCAACATCAAGGCCGTTCTATATTTTCGCGAGACGAATAATGTTCTGGCCGTGGACAAAAACCGCAAGCCCATCAAGACCATCGGCCTGGCCCCGCTGACCAGCATGTTCTGGTTTGGCAAGGACACGGAACGCAAGTTTGATGACTATCGCTCGGAGGTTCACGACAGCGACGGGCTGCTGGTTCATATGGGCAATGGCGAAACCTTCTGGCGGCCGCTCGACAATCCGCCAACGACACGCCATCAGGTTTTCCACGCGCCGGGCATCAAGGGTTTCGGACTGCTGCAACGTGAGCGGACGTTCGCGGCGTATCAGGATATGTTCAATGTTTACCATCAGGTGCCGAGCGTGTGGGTGGAACCGCAAGGCAACTGGGGCGAGGGTGATCTGCACCTGGTTGAATTAAGCACGACTTACGAAGGCTTGGATAACATCGTAGCGTTCTGGGATCCGAAGAACAAACCCGCGCCGCTCCAGCCGTTCCGCTTTGGCTACACGCTGCACTGGGAAGGCGGCGAGGCGGATATGAAGCGTTCGGAGAACCGCGTCGTCTCCACGCGCATCGGGCCGGACGCGCAGTTTGCCGGCGCACGGCAGTTCGTGATTGATTTCGACGGACCGAAGTTTGATGCGATTCCCGAAAGCCAGCCGCCGGTGGCTATCGCCAATTGCAGCGCCGGCGCGAGCATCGTGGATGCGCTCGTCGTGCGGAATCCATTTGCCGGCAACTGGCGGGTCATCTTGAAAATGCTGCCGAAGGCCGGCAGCAAGGAGGCGATTGATCTGCGCTGCTCGTTGCAGCAGGGCACGAATGTCGTCGGTGAAACCTGGGTTTATCAATGGAGCCAACCCTGAAAATCCTGCCTGACGTTTCCGGCGAGATCGCCGGGCGTTCGCTGGAGGAATGGAACGCGGCTTACGTGAAGGTGGAAAACTACTTTCATGCGCTGCGCATCCGCAACAAGCCGCTGCTCGGCCAGCTTGTCCTGCGCGTGCTGGAACGCGCCCAACGACGCGCGCCCGCCGAACCGGGGCGCTCCGCCACCGAACTGGCCGCCGAGGAAATGGACCTTATTGTCACGGACTGGTTCGCGGAAGTCCTGCAGACTTCGCCTATCGGCAGCGAGCATACGCTCTCGACTCGTGGCCGACTCGCGCTGCTGCTCGCGGATATGCCAGGCAAATGGCAGGACCAGTTTCTCCGCCCCGGCCCGTGGCCCCGGGAATTCGTCGATTCCATGCGCGAGAGCTTCTTTCGCGCCGGTCCGGATTTTCAATTATCAAAAATGGCGCCGCGCCCGCTTGACCTCGGCCCGCTCACGACGCTCACCAATTTTGGCCGGCTGCCTTACGTTCGCATGGCCCTGGTGTGGGCCGGATATGCGCTGCTGCTGGTATTGATTTTCTGGCTGACGCACGGCGGGATTAAGACGGTGAAAGATTATTTTCAAGAAGATTTGCAGTTGCTGATTGACTGGTTCAAATAAAATGCCCAGCGAACCGACCATCATTGAAGCTTCCACCCCGCGCCTGCGGCGGGGCTGGCGGCTGTTCCTGTTTTTTTCTTCGGCGGTGCTGCTGACTGGCGCGGTCTCGATGTTATTTGCAGACTTGCTTTACCGCACGGGCTGGAGCGCCTCGCGCACGGTTCTGCTGGTGTTGTTCATCGTTTTGTTTCTGCTTACTTCCATCGGCTGCATGCACGGCGTGTATGGATTTTTTATCCGCATTTTTGGATCGCACCGCCGCATCACCGGACTGAAGCCGTTCAAGGGCCAAAAAATCGACGGCGTCAGCACTGCCATCATCTTCCCGATTTACAACGAGGATTCCGTTCGCGTGCTGGAGGGCCTGCGGGCAACCTACGAATCGCTCGAACGCACCGGCCAGCTTGATCAATTTGACTTCTTCATCTTGAGCGACTCGACGAATCCCGACCGCTGGATTGAGGAGGAAAAGAACTGGTGCGAACTCGTCCGCGACCTCGATGCGCTCGGGAAAATTTATTACCGACGCCGGCTGTTCAACGAGGAGCGCAAGAGCGGCAACGTCCGCGACTTCCTGAACACCTGGGGCAAGCGCTACCGCTACTTCGTTTGCTGTGACGCCGACAGCGTGATGCGCGGCGAAACGCTCGTCGATTTGGTCAAGCTGATGGAGGCGCACCTGAACGTCGGCTTGATTCAGACCGTGCCTGCGCTCGTGAACGCTGAATCACTGTTCGGGCGCATCCAGCAATTTGCCAATCGCCTCTATGCTCCGGTTTTCATTTCTGGATTGAATTACTGGGCGCTCGACTTCGGAAATTACTGGGGCCACAACGCCATCATCCGCACCGAGCCGTTCATGCAGTATTGCGACCTGCCGCAACTACCCGGCCGCAAACCGTTCGGCGGGCAAATCCTCTCGCATGATTTCGTTGAGGCTGCCCTGATGCTTCGTGAAAACTGGGCGGTCTGGCTCGCCTACGACCTCGAAGGCTCCTATGAAGAAGCCCCGCAAGCGTTGATTGAAAACGCCCAGCGCGAACGGCGCTGGTGTCAGGGCAATTTGCAGCACAGCCTCGTCCTCTTCGCCAAAGGGTTGCGCGGCGTGAGCCGGATGCATCTGATCCTGGGGATTTTCGGCTATGTCGCGAGCCCGCTGTGGCTGGCGTTTCTCATCACGTTCGACTGGATTTATTGTTTCCAAAAATATACCGGTCTTTCGGAAATTCCTGTGCAGGCCTTCAATCCGTATCTCGCGAATTGGAGCGGCACGGCGCATGCGTTGCTGATTTTTATCATCTGCATGGTGGTCATCATGCTGCCAAAATTCCTCTCGCTGATTGACCTCGCTCGCGACTGGCCGCGCCGCAAGGAATTCGGCGGGCTGCTCAATGCCACCGGCGGCGTGGTTTGTGAAACCCTTTTTTCCACGCTGCACGCGCCGCTGCTCATGCTCTGGCACACGCGGTTTGTGCTGACCAATGTCGCCGGCATCAGCGTCGCCTGGACCACGCAAAAACGCACCGCCGACGGCACGAGCTGGCTCTACGCGGCGCAGCGGCATTGGGGCCACACGCTGATTGGCGTGGCATGGGGCTGGTTCACCTGGAAGCTGGATCCGGGATTGTTCTGGTGGTTCACGCCGGTGCTGGCGGGCATGGTTTTTTCCGTTCCGTTGAGCGTGCTGACCAGTCGCGGCCACCTCGGCGCCCGGGCGAAGAGCGCCGGATTGTTTCTGACGCCGGAAGAAACCCGTCCGCCGATGGAACTCATCTCGCTCCGTTCGCGCATGAAAATCCACGAGTTGACCGGGGACGAATCCGAGGCCAACCGCGCCCGCGCCCATGCCGGCCTCGCCGCCGCCGTGCTGGATCCGTATGTGAACGCCATCCACGTCACGCTGCTGCGCGAGAAACAGTTGAATCCCATCTATGCCGAACATTTCACGCGCATCGGCGCCGGCAGCGAGGCGGTGCGTGAGCTGGGTGAAAAGCTGCTGGCGGCCGGCCCGGAAAAGCTGAAGTCGTCCGAACGCATGGCGGTGATGGCCGACCAGCGCGTGATGGTGTGGCTGCATCAGCAGGCGTGGCTGCGTCCGGAAGAGAAACTGGCGCCGTGGTGGCGCGCGATGATCCGCGAGTTCAGCCACCGGGAAAATTAAGTGGATTCCGGTTGGAACCCAAGCTTTGTGGCCCAATATCTTTAACGAATCCGTGGCTGTGCCGGAGCAACCAATTGTTCAGCCAAACGCACTTGCACCCGTGCCGGATTTGCCATAAGTAACACGATGATGCGGCGAATCAAATCCTTACTCCACGGGCTGGCGCTCCTGCTCCCGTTCGTTGCCGCCGCCCAGATTGACCCGGTCAAACGCGACCTCTTCCAGTTCGGCTACAACCAGCCGCTCGAAGGCCGCGCGCCGGTGGCGGGCTATGCTTATTTCTACCACAACCAGCCGGATTTCCTTCGCACCAACCTCACGCTGCGGATTGCGCTCGCGCCGGTGTATCTCGATTCCGAACTCGGTTTTGTCCACGGCCTCGGCCCGAACACGGATTTTGGGATTGGCGTGGCCGGCGGCGGTTTTGCCGACAGCTACAACGAAATCCGCGGCGGCAAATGGATTGAGGGGGAATCCTTCGACGGCCACGGCGCGGAAGTTTCCGCCAGCGTGTATCACCTGATCAATCCCGGCGATTTGATTCCGCTGAATCTGGTTTTGCGCGGCGCGGCGCATTATTCCGCCTATGATGGCGGCGACAACATGGCGGCGAACTTTCATCCGCCCGAGGACGGTGCGAATTACAGCGTCCGCACCGGCCTGCGCTACGGCGGCATCGAGCCGACGCTGTTTCCCGAGCTCGCGATGGAACTGGCCGTGTGGTATGAAGGCCAGTTCCGCACCCATCCCGGCGCGTATGGGTTCAACGGCGACCGCGAACTGGAATCCGCCACGCATCTGTTCTGGGCCTCGGCGGCGCTGTCCTACACGCTGCCGGAGAGCAAACAGAATTTTTTTGTGCGCCTCGTCGCCGGCACCAGCACGGACGCCGACCGGATGAGCGCGTATCGTCTCGGCGGTTTCCTGCCGCTCATCGCGGAATATCCGCTGTCATTGCCCGGCTTTTATTTTCAAGAGTTAAGCGCACGGCAATTTGCGCTGGTAAACGCCAGCTATCTTTTGCCGGTTACGCCCAACCAGCAGTGGAATCTGATTTTCAACGGCGCCACGGCGGGCATCAATTATCTGGCCGGCACGGAGCAGGCGGGCAGCTGGGTCAGCGGCGTCGGTGGGGGTATTTTGTATCGCTCGCCATCCAACCGGTTCAAATGCATCGCGACTTACGCTTACGGCATCGATGCATTCCGCTCCAGCGGGCGCGGGGCAAGCAGCATCAGTTTTCTGCTGCAAATCGATCTCGCACGCCACTCCGGCGATAAGTTTAACACCGCTCAACCCAATCATTGGAGCGGTTGGAACTGGCTGCTGGGCCGGTGAAGCGTATCTGGTTCCATCAGGAATCGTGGCTTTACTAGCGCGGTTTTAATCGTCAGGCTTCGAGTGAAAATCTTATGAACCCGCGTCTGCTCCTGCTCATTTGCGCTTGTGCCACCATGACCGCACAAGCTGAAGTCACCGTCGAGGCCTGGCGGAACGGCAAACCGCCCGCGCCCATGCCCACGCGAACGCTCGCCACGCTTTCTGATTTTAAGCCGGTTGCCGCCACGCCCCAGCTTGATCAATACGGCGGCTGGCTGGCTGGCCCCAAATGCAGCGCCGGCACCGGCTTTTTCCGCGCGGAAAAAATCGGCGGGCGCTGGTGGCTGGTCACCCCGGAAGGTCATCCTTTCATCCACGTCGGGGTCGCCACGGTCGGCCCGGACAGCGGCCCGACTTTCAAGGCCGCATTCCAAAAACTGTTTCAGAATCAGGACAACTGGGCGCGCCAGACGGCGATGCTGCTGCATGCGAACGGTTTTAACGGCACCGGCAATTGGTCGGCCGACGCGACGCTCGCCACCGCGCCGCAGCGGCTGGCTTACACGCGCGGCGTGAATTTCATGTCGGCATTCGCGAAGCAGCTGGGGCTCACGCACGTGGTGCCCGGCCACACGGGCTACCTGGATGAATTGATTCCGGTGTTTCATCCCGGCTTCCCGAAATTCTGCGAGGAATACGCGCGGCAGCTCGCCGCGACGAAGGACGATCCCTGGCTGCTCGGCATTTATTCCGACAACGAACTGCAGTTGCCCAGGCAATCCATCGAGCGTTATCTCAAACGGCCCGACGATGATCCCGGTCGCAAGGCGCTCGAGGCGTGGCTCGCCACGCGCCGCGTCAATCTCAAGAACATCTCCAATGACGAGCGCGATGAATGGACGGCACATGTGATGGATCGCTACTACACGCTCGTGGGCGGCGCCATTCGCAAAGTCGACCCGCACCACCTCTATCTTGGCTCGCGCCTGCACGGGTCCGACGCAAAAAATGCGGCGCTCTGGAAAGTGGCCGGCAAACACTTGCCGGTGATCGCCATCAATGTCTATGGCGACTGGACGCCAGCGGAAAGCGCGCGCAAGTGGGAGCAGTGGTCGGGCCGGCCGATGATGGCCACCGAATGGTATGCCAAGGCGCACGACGTGCCGGGCCTCGCGAACAAAACCGGCGCAGGCTGGAACGTCAAGACCCAGCGCGATCGTGGACTTTTCTACCAGAACTTCACGCTCGCGCTGCTGGAGTCGCGCGGCTGTGTCGGCTGGCACTGGTTCAAGTATGCCGACAATGACCCCGCCAACACAAAGGCCGACCCAAGCAATCTTGACAGCAATAAAGGCATCTTTAACTGCTCTTACCAGCCCTACACCGAGCTGCTAACGGCCATGAAGGCGCTCAATACCCAGGTGTATCCGTTGACCGCGTTCTTTGACCACCGTTAACCGATCCCAAGGAAGACAGGTCAAAGGCTGTATGCCATTGTGACGAACACACGGTTTTCCATCTTAAAATTGCATGAAAATTCCAATTTTAAACTGATGCGAATTAATGCCGCCTTATTGAAACGGCATATTTATTTGTAGATTTACCGCCTTGGGTTAGAACAGGCGTTAGAACAAAATCATTTTCGACTTCACTAATTATAAATTTCCCTATATTTTGCTGGTCGCGCGCATATGGTGGAATTGGCAGACACGCTACTTTGAGGTGGTAGTGCCGAAAGGTGTGCAGGTTCAAGTCCTGCTATGCGCACCATTTTTACAATCGCATTGTAAACAAAGGGTTTTCTTCAGAATCACTGCGAAGTTGGAACCCTACGCATAACACTTTGGCATAACAAATTTAATTTTGGTCAAAGTTGAGCGCGCCCGTTCAAGTCAGTTATTTTTATTTCCCGTTCCCCTTTTGATCATGTTTTCGACGGCTCCAAATCCAGATTGCCAAAATATTTTCATCACCCTGCTCCCCTGACATCCCCAGAAACAGAGAGACGTTGCTTTAGCTGAACACGGTTGCCCTGACTGGTTTGCGGCAGTATCGTCGTGCCAGAAAGACCTGCTATGACCCTTACCAAACGTGACATCGTAATCCACATCAGCGAAGAAACTGGGCTGATCCAAAGCCAGGTCTTCGCGGTGGTTCAGAAAACCCTCGACCAGATTGCCGAAGTGCTGGCCAAGGGCGGTAAGGTGGAACTGCGTAATTTCGGCGTATTTGATGTAAAAATCCGCAAAGCTCGTGTCGGTCGCAATCCTAACAAGCCTGAGACCGATGTGCCAATTCCTGCCAGAGCGATGGTGAAATTCAAGGCTGGCAAGGAAATGAAGGCGGAGGTCTTGAAGTTGACACCAAAGAAACTTGGTCAAAAACGATGACAACCCCTTCGACTTGGGCTTCCTTCACGTTCTCTTAAGGTTGTCTGCGCTAAAGTGGCTTCATGAAAAGTGAGATGAAATACAACCAGCATTGTCTCAGAATCAAATTAGTTCGGAAAGTGGCGTTGATGTTTGTGCTTCCGATCACGAAAATATCTATCAAACGAACCTAGCACAGAGGTTTTATGATTCCACAACTTTCCCCAATAGCCGTCGCCTTTACTGTCGTCCGTATACGTCAAAAGCCTAATCTGGTTTGGCATGGAAAGCCAATCTAGTTCATCGAAAAATACCGTGCCATTCTTCCTAGCGCGCAGCACCCCGTCATAATCATTTATTGCCCCTGTAAATGATCCCTTGACGTGACCAACTAGCGGTCTCCAACGCCCTTGTCCTAGCTACCAGATCGTGAGACTGATTTAACGAGTTAATTGGTTGACACTCCAATGATAGAGGAGTGTTAACATGAATGAACAAACACTAGTAGAGAAGAAGAGGAACAGCCCCCCGAGGGGGGCTGGCGGCGCGAAAAAAACGCGTCGTTTCAGCAAAGACGAAAAGCTCAAGGCCGTCCGGCTTTATCTGGAGGAAGGCTTTAACATGACGACGGTCTGTGAGGAAGTCGGCGTCAGTCGATCCTGCCTCGGGTTGTGGCTGGAAGCGTTCCGGTCGAATGGGGAGGCGGGGTTGGAGCCCGCCAAGTCTGGCCCGCGAAAGCATCGGCTGCCCGCGCCGATCACCGACCAGATCCTCGAACTCAAGCGGCAAAATCCCACCTTCGGCATCAAACGCATCTCGCAGGTGTTGCGCCGCTGGTTCTTCCTGCCGGCCAGTCCGGAGACCGTTCGCCAGCGGCTGCATGAAGCCGATCTCATGGGGGATCGTCCACCCCGTAAACAGCGTAATATCACCCGGCCCCGTTTCTTTGAACGGGCCACGCCCAACCAAATGTGGCAGACGGACATCTTCACGTTCCGGCTGGGCGGACGTTACGCCTACCTCATCGCCTTCATGGATGATTACTCGCGGTTCATCGTGGGCGCGGACTTGTTCCGCAGTCCCACGGCGCAGGCGGTGATCGAAGTCTATCGCGTGGCGGCGGGCGAGTTCCAGCCGCCCAAGGAGATGCTTACCGACAATGGCCGCCAATACACCAGCTGGCGCGGCACCAGCCGCTTCGAAGCGGAACTCCAGAAGGATCGGGTGGCACACATCAAATCCCGCCCGCATCATCCCATGACCCTCGGCAAGGTGGAACGCTTCTGGTCCACCATCTGGCAGGACTTCCTCGTCCGCGCCCAGTTCGACAGCTTCGAGGCCGCGCGGGAACGCATCAAGCTCTGGATCAAACATTACAACCACAAGCGGCCCAACCAGGGCATCGAAGGACTGTGCCCCGCCGACCGCTTCTTCGAGATCCAATCGCAGCTGCGCCAGACTATCGAGCAGGGCATTCAAGAGAACCTGCTCGAACTGGCCTTGCGCGGCAAACCTCAAGCGCCCTTCTACATGGTGGGGCGGATGGACGGCCAGTCGGTCGTGCTCCGCGCCGAGAAGGGCAAACTCAAACTTAGTGTCTCCGATCAACAAAACAACGAACAAGAACTTACTTATGACCTCAACCAAAATAATCAGCAGCGAAAAGAAAACGGAACGGAAAAAACGAACCCCCTCACCACTGATCAATGCCCCGGACAAAGTCCAGGCGGTGCTGGCGGTGTGGACGGAGCGGTGCAAGCCGGCGGAAGTCTGCCGCCAGTTGAACATCAACTGGATCACCTTCAACCACTGGCAGCAGCGGGCGATGGAGGGGATGCTTCAAGCGCTGGAGAACCGCGTCAACCTGACCAAGGGCGAAGCCTTGAGCCCGCGTCTGCAGGCGTTGTTACAACATCGCCAGCGGGCGGTGACGGCGACCAAAATCACCAGCCGGCTGGAGCAGATAAACAAGCTTGCCAACCCCGCCCTGACTCCGGCAAAAACGGAGTAGATGAATGCCAAAGCCCAACAGCGGGCGGAACTGATCCTTCAGGTCCGCTCCGGCCAGATGACGGCCACGGATGCGGCGCAGGCATTGGGCATCTCCCGTCAGCAATACTACCAGTGGGAACAGCGGGCGCTCACGGCCCTGTTGTCAGCTCTGGAGGATCAGCCGGCGGGGCGGCCCAAGACGCCCACGGACCCGGAGAAGCAGGCGCTGCAACGCCGGGTGCAACAACTGGAGCAGGAAGTCCAACGCCAGCAGCAACGGGAACAGTTGCGCCTGATCCTGAACGAGTGGGCGGAACGGAAGGACTTGCCGCCCGCTAAAAAAAAACCGCTATGATCCCCCAAATCCTGCACCAGCTCGACGCCATGAAAGCGAAAACTCCAACCTCGTGGCGGCAGGTGTGCGAACTCGTGCCCTACGCCAGTGTCATGCGCTGGCGGCAGCGGCAGCGACTGGGTAAACCCGTGTGCCTGGCGCCCGGGCCCAAGCCGTTGCGGCCGCTGGACTGGACGGAGCTTAATCCGCTCCTGCGCCAGTTGCACCATGGCCGCGTGCGCACCCGGGGCACCGGTGAACTCTTGAAACGGTTCGCCGGCTGCCTCTCGCGCCGTCAACTCGGGGCGCTGGTGCAGGATTACCGGCGGGATCAACTCCACCTCATGAAACACATTCAATGGCTCAAGCCGGGGCTCGTCTGGTCTTGCGACGCCACCGGATACGGCGACGACGGGATGCTCATCATCCCCGTGCAGGATCTCGCCTCGCGTTATCGCTTCCGGCCTTTGGTCTGCCGCCAGCAGGAGGGACGTCAAATCGCCGCCCATTTAGAAAGCCTTTTCCGGCAGCACGGCCCGCCGTTGTTCCTCAAACGCGACAACGGTTCGCCCTTCAACAATCAATATGTGGATGAAATGATGGGCCGTTTCGGCGTGTTGCCCTTGAACAATCCGCCCCACTTTCCCCGCTACAACGGCGGCATGGAAAAAAGCATCCGCGATCTCAAGGAAGCTCTGGATCGGCGGCTGAATGCCTCCGTCGAAGTGGCGAACAACTTCGCCCTGACGGTCGAAGTGACCGTCCATGATCTCAATCACCGGCCCCGGCGCTGTCTCAACGGCCGCACTGCCTGCGCCGTCTTTCATGACGACGCCCTACGCTTGCGCTGGTCCAAACGCCAACGCCATACCATTTTCCGGTTGCTGCTCGCCCAGTTCGGAGCGATGATCGGGAATCCGACGAACGGCTCTCGCCTCAAACCCGCCACGGCGTGGCGGGTCACTGTGGAATCCTGGCTCCGCTGCCAGAACTTGATCGCCGTCCGCCAAAACCAAAAAACAAATGTGTCAACCAATTATCAGAAAATATGGTCTCACAATTAACTTGGACGCACA
>CAIOIC010000075.1 GCA_903858275.1 uncultured Verrucomicrobia subdivision 3 bacterium
AATTCAGAAACACCGTCGTCTTTTGGGTGAGGCAGTTCGTGCCGCACGCAAAGAGACTGGATTCAGTCAGGAGAAGTTGGCAGAGAAAGCCAACCTTTCCACGGTGTTTATCAGCCGAATTGAAAGAGGGGTTGAATCCCCTTCGGTGGACAATCTTCTGAAAATCGCCAAGGCTCTCGGTGTTCGGGTGTCGGATTTGGTTGCCGGTTTCTGAAATCAGACAGATTTGCACCGCAGATTTCGGGCTTGGAATTCTCTCGCCCTTGAAATCATTGTCATCTTCAATTGCGATGAACGTGATGAGCCGCAGCCCAAACATTTCAAAATCGAAATTTCTTCAAGGGCTGCAATGTCCCAAGCTGATATGGAGTTCCTACAACGCCAAACACCTTTTCCCCGAAGTTGACGACGCCCTTCAAGCCGTTTTCGACCAAGGCCACGATGTCGGTTCGTTTGCCAAAAAGATGTTTCCAGATGGTGTTGAAATCGATACCGACCCCACGGATTTCGAGGGGGCAATCGAATTGACCCGAAAACACATCCCGTCACGACGGCCAATTTTCGAGGCCACGCTGTCGGCTAACGGTGGATACGCCCGTGCCGACATCCTGAATCCGGTTGGTGAAGGCGAATGGGATTTGATTGAAGTCAAATCCACCACGTCATTGAAAGATGTCCACATTCCCGATTTGGCATTTCAGTCATGGGTGTTCACAAAGGCCGGGATTAAAATTCGTCGGTGTTTCCTTTGCCATATCAATAACAAGTTTGTTCGGCACGGTGAAGTTGACCCGAAGGAATTCTTTACGCTCCGCGACGTGACGGCGCAAGTGTCGGCGTATTCCGGTGAAATTGAAGAGCATCTCAGCGACATGGGGAAAACGATTCGGGCGGCGAATTGTCCCGACATTCAAATTGGCAAACAGTGTGACAGCCCATACACCTGTGCCTTGCATGACCATTGCTGGTCGTTCCTTCCGGCTCAAAATATCACTGAGCTTTACGACGACAAAAAAGGCCGACGGTGGGATTTGTTAAAACGAGGTGTGTTGAAAATTGCTGAAATCCCCACTGATTACCCTCTTTCACCCAAGCAATTGATTCAACGCAAGATGGCGCAATCCAGCATACCCCACGTTGAACGCACCAAGATTCAGACGTTCCTTAAAAACTTGGAATATCCGCTGCATTTTCTGGATTTTGAGACATTCCAAACGGCGATACCGATTTTTGATGGAACGAAGCCATACGAACAGATTCCATTTCAGTTTTCACTGCACATCGTCCACAAGGCCGGAACCAAGCCGGAGCATCGGGAGTTTCTGGCCGATGGCCGGAACGACCCACGAGCCGGCTTCATGCGTCAGTTGAAATCGTCAATTGAACCGTCGGGTTCCATCGTGGCCTTCAATGCACCGTTTGAGAAAAGCCGGATGAAAGAATGTGCGGAACTGCTGCCGGAATACAAATCCTGGGTTTCTGAGGTGAATCAACGGGTGGTTGATTTACTGAATCCATTCAAGGCATTCAGTTTTTATCATCCCGACCAGTGCGGCAGTGCTTCGATGAAATTGGTTTTGCCAGCATTGACCGGCAAGGACTATTCCAAATTGGAAATTCAAGAAGGTGGCGCAGCCAGTCGTGAATTCGTTCGGGTCACGTTCGGTGATGTCACTGAATCGGAACGGAAACGAGTCCGAAAGGCGTTGGAACTGTATTGCGGCCAAGACACCGAAGGCATGGTTTGGATTCTGGATGCGTTGAGGGGCGTATGTTAGAACGGTTCAAAAAATCTACCATTCACGACAAGCACGGGAGACCATACTCCGTGATTGCAAGCGATTTGGATTCGAAAGATTTCAAGCGATTCAACATTGAGCATCGTGGCCATCGTGTTGGTTACGTCAACTATCACATTGAAGGCGATGACGTTTTATACGTTGATGACTTTCACATATACGACAAAGCCATGCGTCCACCGTGGTTTTTTATAGATTTATTTATCTGGAATCTTGGCTCATTTCCTCCAGAACGTTTTCGAGTCTCGAATTATCAAAAGCGTGGTCTCGGCACGGCCATGATTAAATTCTTGGCGAGCTATGCAAAGTCGGAATCAGTGAAGCGGATTGAGGGTGAAGTGAAGCCCCACGACCTCAAAGACAACCCGGATTTACCAGACTGGTATCGGCGAAGAGGATTTAACGTTCTCATGGGCGGCGAGAAAACTCCGTGGGTGGCAAGAATTTCACTCACGGTTTAGCCGCTCATTCCAAATCAACACCACTCTTTTTGGCTTCCTTGACCATTTCGGCGGCCTTTGCCTTCATGCCGTCTTCCTGAAAGCGACGAGCAATGAAATAAATCCAATTGTAAATTAGCGGATGCCGTGACCGTCCATCAAACAGGCAATCTTGAATCTCTCGTGCGTTAGTGGACACCTCAGCCCAATGAGAATTTCCACGAAGAGCTTTTTCCCAAACGGCTTCAATGTGACTTTTCAACTTTTCAAGGCCGGTCAGTGCTTCGCTCTGGCGCAACCATTGACGAAGTTTCTGGTGGGTTGGCCGAGGTCAAACCAAGTTGAGGGGTCAGAGCCGTCGGTGGGCATAAAATCAGGTGATGTTGCCCGGACAATCTTTCCATGTTTCCAATATGACAGAGCGTTCAAATTTCATTATGTCATCGTAGGCAAGATTATCCGGCGTTCGTGGATTTGGTGTCGGGTAAAGCCGCACGGGAATTTCACCTTGCTGACTTTGATAAGTTACGTTTGCGCTCGGAGCTTGCGCAATCCGCAAAAGCAGATGATTGAACTGAACAATGAATTTGAAACCGTCACCACTTTTTATCACCTGACTTTGAATGGGTTGGCTTCCGTTCTTGACGTAAAAGTGTCTCGTTAGCGTTCCCCCGACAGCGGATAAAACCGATTTTGAAAATGCCAAATCAATCCAGCAATTTTCCGGCAGGATTCCATCTTTGATTTTTCGTGTGACTGCTTGGGAGAATTTGACTGGATGCTCGCCCTGCAAGCTGGCATGACTGAACATCACGGCAGTTTTCATAAGCCATTGCGCCAGCTTGTTGCGTTCTGGTTTTAATGCCTCAATCATCGGCAGCGCCAGATTCGGCCATTGCGGTTCAATGAGAAAACCAAGCCGCAGCTCAACCCACGCTTCAAGGTCATTCATCCAAGTATTGTTGCAAGTCGCGCAAACATGACGAACTTGAACGGCCTCAATCTGATGCTCCTTTCGGGTAACATTCTCTTGGCCTTCAACGGAAAGTCCGGCGATTACTGGATACTTGACCGCACCGGCTCGTTTGCACAGACGTTTTGAAAAAACGTGTTCTTTGCTGTCAGCCGAAAAGCCACAGAAAACACAGCAGCGACCTGAATCACCATTCATTTTTCAGGCGAGATTTGTTTCAAATAAATGACCCGCGTAATTTCTTCCAAGGGCGTGATTGAACCTTGGTGGCGGGCCTCAATTTCTGTGGGGTCGGTGGAAAATCTATCAGCTTTGTAGTCGCCTACATATTCCCATTCATTCGTCTGGCGTTTTATGAAAATCGGAACGGGAATTTCCTGTTCGCAGAATTGTTGAGCTTCTCTTTCTCTAACTTTTCCAGTGCCGGGGATAATTATGTCTGGCGCTTCTGGATTGCGTTCGGGCGTAAAGCACCCACAAACGACTTTGCCATGATTTGACGGCAGGTATTCAATTTCACTCCCGCCAAGGTCAACGCCGTAAAGCGAGTGCTGAATGGCATGACGCTTCAAGTGGTAAAGCGTCTGCGCTGGCATTCCCTCCACCGCTGCCAATGCCATACGAGCACGAACAATTTCCAACATCATGCCAACAGGGAACGCGCCTGAACCAATGGCAGGGTCGCAAACGGCAATGTTGGCAAGCAGGTCGTCAAGGCGCGAGGCGTTGCCGCTGATGCTTACGGGCAGGCGTTTGTCGGCGTGTTTCTTGGTTTCCGTAGCCTGAAAATCGGTAAATCGTTCCGCCAAGCGCAGAAACAACGCAAGGTCGGTCTGTGGAATATTGGCAGCGCGAGTCGTCAAGTAGTGCAATAACGCCTGCTGGCACATATAATGGACGATGACGCGAGGTGTATAGTATGTGCCGCTGGAATGCCGGATGTTTTCCGGCAGCAGGTTCTCAAAAACTAAACCCAACATTTCAGGGTCAACGGCAACTTCTTTTTCCAACGGCTCTGCTTCGTTGACCGTAAAATTGTAGCGGTCAAAAACATCCAAAATGCCAGTGCCTTTTTCGTTTTCCTCTCCCGTCGGTAACACATTGGCGAACAGCGTGTCAGGCAGTAAAATTTCTGTCTCAACCCAGTTGTAACCGTAAAGCGGTTCAAATAACCCGCCATTCAGAAATGGGATTTTGCAGTCAAAGCGCGAATAATAATGGTCTTCATCCGTTCGCGGTGAGGCGATGGCTTCGTAAAAAAGCGGTTCAAGAATGTCGTTGAAGAAATTTACGGGACGATGCCGCTGGCCGGGAACATGAGCATAGTCAGCGCGATTGTCGAACAGGTGCCGGATAAAATCCTTGCGGCCACTATCCACCAAAGAAGCGAGCTTGCCGATGGATTCATATTCCGCACCGCGAACGCCAAAGTCATTGAAAACATTCGGCCATGAGCCGGGATTGTGTTTGTCGAGCAAGTGCGGCGGGGCGATGACAAACCGGTTTTAAAATCTGGCTCGTATGCTATGACGAGTTTTTTAATGGGTCAGTCATTCCACTCAAAATCCGCCGCCGCCGAACCGTCCGTCAAAGACGGTTGAACCGTTCAACGGAATAGGGTCGGATTCTTGCGCCAAAGGGTCTGGGTCGTGTTTTCCGTCCCCAAAGGGGTCTGAATCCACCCAAAACGCCTAAACCCAAGCCAGACGGTCTGAAAGCCATTTCCTTCAATCCCGTGAATTGTTCTGGTTTCTGTTCTGGTTTTAAGGGTGATTCCATCCATTTTCAGACGACCATCTCAACCGAGTGAAAAAGGCGGATTCTCCTAGAACGATTGATTCCGTTGACGTTTTACAACGGAAAGAAGTTATTTGGCATGGTGCGCGCGGCGGGAGTTGAACCCACAACCTTCGGCTTCGGAGACCGACGCTCTATCCAGTTGAGCTACGCGCGCAGCGCCGACACAGTAACCATGCCCCGGCGTTTGCTCAAATCTATTCTCACGGCTCCGTCCGCCACGTCCGCAACCAGGGCCGCTCCCCGAGCTTCAGTTTTTCATAGCGCGCCAGCTGTTCCGGCGTAAGGAGCGCGGATATTTTTCCATCGGCGCCTTGAATTACCGCCAGCAATTGCGGCTGAAAATCTTTGCGCAGCTCGCGCATCTGCGCGCGCGACTCCGTCATGATTTCGCGCAGCTTCGCCTGCTGGCCGCGGTCGAGCCGGAGTTTGCGCGTCAGGTTCTGCTCCATCGCCGCCTGCACTTTTTCGGGATGCGCGACCGCCTGCTGCACCGCGCGCCGGATGAACGCCCGCGTCCCCACCACGCCCGCCATCGCGCCGGCAAAAAACACCAGCCCCAAAAGCAAAATGGATCTCCAATTTTTCATCTCACAAATCTTCCAGGTTAAAAAACAACTGCGCCGACACCGGCACCGCGCCATCGCCCGGCTCCGGCAAACCCGCCGCCGTGAAGCCGTAATCCGCCCCCACGCACAGGAGCATCAGCGCGGCGGCCGCGGCCGCCGCGCGCGGACACCAGCCGTTCAATGGCTCAAGCACGGAAACGGATTCCACCCGCGGCGGCACCGGCTCCCGACCCACCGCACGCAACACCTCCGCCGCAAAACCCGGCGGCGGCGCCGGCGCTTTTTGATCCCGCGCCACGGCAAACAGGCGATCTAGTTTTGACTGGTTCATTTTAGTCTTCCGTTAAATTTTCCACGGCCTGTTTCAATTTCATCCGCGCCCGCAGGGCACGGACCCGCACAGCCACACCGGATACGCCCATTGCCGCCGCGATTTCCTTCACGCTGCGGCCTTCGATTTCCTGCAACGTAATGACCACCCGGTCGGCCGGCGACAGGGTCTGCATCGCCAGCTGCAAAATCTCCACCGCCCCGCGCGCATCCAGTTCGCTGCTTGAAGCTGCATCCGGCAACCATTCCAGCGCCGCTTCACCCAGTTCCGGCAGGGCGATTTCGGGGCGCCGCCTTTTCTCTTTCCGCAGATGATCCAGCGCCGTGCGCACCGCAATCCGCGAAATCCAGTGCTCCAGCGGCGCACGGCCATCGAACTGCGCCAACGCCCGCCACACCTTCAAAAAAGTTTCCTGCGCCAGATCCTCAACGCGCTGCCCATCGCGCTCGAAGCGATGCAAAATGCCAAACACCCGCGCCTGATGCCGCCGCACAAGCTCGGCGAACTCTTCGGTCGCGCCCGCGCGGATGCGTTGCAGCAATTCGGCATCGTCGCTCACAGATCAATGGGCCGCCGCTTCGCCGAGGCGAGCAATGGCCTGGTCCATGAAATCGTCCACGCGCTGCTCCATTTCACCGATTTTCTGGCGTTGTTCATCGTTCAGCAGGGGGTTGATTTTGCCGGAAAGCTTCATCCGTTCAACCGCCAAATCCGCCTCGGCAGCCGCAACCTTGGCGGACGCGGCGCGAACGGCGGCTTCGTTGGCGTCACTGGCGCGGATGGCGGCACGCAACCCCACACGGGCTTCATGAAGCCGGGTCAATACAGATTTCAAAGCTTCCTTTTCCCCGGCATAAACGGCCTTGATTTGGGATTTCTGATCTTCCGACAGACCCAACTTCTCCGCAATGCGCTGGCGGATTTTTTCGCGAATCGAACCTGGCGCCTGCTGGTCGGCGGCCAAGGTTTTATTGACGGTCAATCCGCCGGCAATCACGGCGGCGGCCAGGGCAAGGAAAAATATTTTTGTTTTCATACACCATTGAATACGCCAACCAGTGCCGGAATGTTACATCCAAAAATAAAAAAGGGACGGCTTGAGGCCGTCCCTTGAAGTTTTACTGTTTAATCAGCGCTGGATTATTACTGAACCGGCGGAGCTTTGGGCTTATCGCCGCCACCCGCGCCTGGCTTGCCGCCCTGGGGACGGTTTTTTTCCATTTGCTTCTGCCATTTTTCGAACTGTTCAGGGGTCAGGATGGCCTTCAATTTGGCCGTAAAGGCTTCACGAATTTCCTTACCCTTGGTGCGTCTTTCTTCAGGTGCAAGCGCCTTCATGGCGGTCATCATTTCTTCCCGAGCCGCTTTGACTTTGGTTTCCTGTTCGGGGGTCAAGCCGAGTTCCTTCAGCATGTCGGCACCGCCGCCCGGGCGGGCATGAGCACCAGCGGCACCACCTGCCGGCGGGGTCTTGGGCGCATCTTCGGCTTGCAAAGCGAGGCTGGCGGCAAACAGGCTGCCGGCCACGAGGGTTGCGATCGCGAACGTTTTGGTCATTTTCATCTTAATTCCTTTGTTATGAGTGTGAACCGCCGGTTTTGGTTGGTGGCGGACAGGTAATGAGACGCGCAGGCATTTAAAAGGTTACAGCGTCCGCAACACCTTCGCCGCCGCGCTCACCGTCTTTTCGATGTCCGCCGCCGTGTGCGCGGTGGAGAGAAAACCGGATTCAAACTGCGACGGCGCGAGGTAGACGCCTGCGTCCAGCATGCCGTGAAAAAATTTCTTGAACCGCTCGCGGTCACTGCGCATCGCGTCCGCCACATTGTGAACCGGCTGGCTGGTGAAATAGCCGCAGAACATCGAACCGCACTGGTTGAACTGCACCGGCACATTCGCTGATTTCGCCGCGTCCCTCATGCCGGCGGCGAGTTGCGCGCCGCACGCCTCCAATTGCTGGTAAGCGTCGCCGGCGAGCAGCTCCCGCAGATTCGCGAGACCGGCGGCCATCGCCACCGGATTGCCGCTTAACGTCCCCGCCTGATACACCGGGCCGAGCGGCGCGAGGCAATCCATGATCTCCGCGCGCCCGCCGAATGCGCCCACCGGCAGCCCGCCGCCGATGACTTTGCCGAACGTGCTCAAATCCGGCTTGATACCAAACCGCTCCTGCGCGCCGCCGCGGGCAAGGCGGAAGCCCGTCATCACTTCGTCGAAAATCAGCAGCGCGCCGTGCGCCTTCGTGATCTCGCTCAAAAACTCCAGATAGCCCGGCTGCGGCAGATACAAACCGGCGTTGCCGGGCACCGGCTCCACGATAATCCCTGCGATCTGGTCCTGGTTCGCCGCGAAGATGGCTTTCACCGCGTCCACGTCGTTGTAAGGGGCGACGATGGTGTGCGACGTGAACGCCGCCGGGATGCCCGCGCTGTCCGGATGGCCGAACGTCAGCGCGCCGCTGCCGGCGCGCACCAGCAGCGAATCCACATGGCCGTGATAGCAGCCATCGAACTTGATGATCTTGTCGCGCTGCGTGAACCCGCGCGCCAGCCGGATGGCGCTCATGCACGCCTCCGTGCCGCTGCTCGTCATGCGCACCTTCTGCACGCTCGGCACCCATTCGCAGATGAGCCTGGCCATCGTGACCTCGTGCGGATTCGGGATGCCGAAGCTCGTGCCCAACTCGGCGGCGGCCTTGACGGCGGCGATGATTTTGGGATGCGCGTGGCCGAGGATGGCCGGCCCCCAGGTCAGCACATAATCAATCAACTCATTGCCGTCCACGTCCCAGACCTTGGAGCCGCCGGCCCGGTTGACGAAAAACGGATTGCCGCCCACCGCGCGGAAGGCGCGCACCGGCGAATTGACGCCGCCGGGGATGTATTTCAACGCCTCGGCAAACAGCAGGTCAGATTTGATGCGATTCATGCGGATAAATTAACAACGAAGGAACCAAGAAACAAAGCAGAATGAAATGATGAGCAACGAGTTTTCGCTGGCTGATGTCGTTCAAATCAACCCGCTCTCCCTTTCCAAGGTGGATACCGAATGAGCTTGCCACCAAGGCGAAGTCCTGCAAAATTCACGCGCGATGAAAGGCAAGGTATTCGGCTTGAATACCGCTTTTTCTAATCATCAACGAGTTGGAGAGATGGCCGAGTGGCTGAAGGCGCTGGTTTGCTAAACCGGTATAGGACCAAAAGTTCTATCGGGGGTTCGAATCCCCCTCTCTCCGCCACTCAATTTTCAGCCCACCGGAGCCGCGCCCAAAATTCGGGCATCACCCAACATTCAAACCGGAAGTAAACCGCCAAGGGGTGGAGGGCAGACTACGGACTACGAGACTACGGACCACTGACTACTGACTACTGACTACGGACTACTGACTACTGACCTCAAACATCCAACATTCAGGGGCGAAGCGGAAAGGAAATACCATTTTAAACCGCGAAACTGACCGCCCAGGTCCGCCACAAGATGGTTTCCCCAAATATTAATCTCCGCTTACGCGAACTGTGGTCTCGAACCACACGAAAGGGGTGGGTGGCGGGCAAAGCGGAATGCGGAAACCGATCAAAAAATTTAATAAGGAAGCCAGGAAACCAGGAATAATTTTAAAACCGCCAAGGGCGCCAAGGGGTGAGCGGGGGGGCAAGACCTGAGACTTGAGACCGGAAACCGGAGGGGAAGTTTAGCCACAGATGAACACAGATGGACACGGATTATTTTTAAACGCCAAGGGGGACAGGGCAATGCGGAATGCGGAATGCCGAAACCGATCAAAAAATTTAATAAGGAAGTCAGGAAACCAGGAACAATTTTAAAACCGCCAAGGGCGCCAAGAAGAAAAATTGAGACCGGAGACCGGAGGGGAATTTCAACCACAGATGAACACAGATGGACACAGATTTTTAAAAAAAAGGGGAACATGGCAAAGCGGAATGCCGAAACCGATCAAAAAATTTAATAAGGAAGCCAGGAAACCAGGAATAATTTTAAAACCGCCAAGGGCGCCAGGAAGGAAAATTGAGGCCGGAGAACGGAAACGCCTCAGGGCAAGTTGAGCAGGCTCTTGGCGATGGTATCGGCCATCAGATAGCCGCCGCTGCCCACACCGGTGGTGCTCGGATGGACACGGTCGGCAGCCATCAAGCCCGCATCGATGAGGTGCTGCAATTCTGTCGCCGGGCCGAACACGTCGCTGAAGTCAATGAACGCCGCGTTGTTCGCCGCCGCCACTTCGAGCATCACCTTCCCGTAATCGTGGAGCTTGTAAGCCTTGGGAATCTCCAGCTCGTATTGCGTGTAGCACGGCAGCATGAGGATGACATCGATCCCGGGCTTAACCGACCGCACGGTGGTGATGATATTTTGCAGCGCGATCTTGAAGGAGGCCGGGGTGGCATTCCCGCCCTGCTCGTTGGTGGCGAACATGATGATGATCAGGTCCAGATTCAACTCATTCAACGCCGCCTTCGCCACGGCATTGGCGGCGAATTGTTCCGCCCGCCCGCCGGAGCAGCCCAATTTATGCGCCACCACGCCCGGCCCCGTCTTGATGGCCTCCGCGCCGATCAGGCTCACGCCGACGCCCAGCGCCTCAAGGTCGATGTAATAGGGAGCGATGTTGGTGCGGCAATCAATCGCGGTGAGGCCCAGGGCCAGGGCGGCGTCGGTCGAGTTCGTTACCCAGGAATTGGTCGTCGCGGCATTACGAATCCGGTATTGAAACCCCGCCGTGCCCGGACTTTTGACATAGTAGAGCTTGTTGGTCTCCACGGTTTTCTTAACTGAAATGGTCAGGCTGGCATTGTTGCTGACGGACGTCACATGGCCGGCATCGGGGCCGTAGCCGCTGCCATTTTTCGTCGTCCAATTCGTATAGGCAATCGTGTAATCCAGTTCGGTCTCATCCACCGAACCGTTCAACCCCGCCGCCGAGAAAGAAGCAAAGCCGAGAAATCCCGCGCCCAGGTTGCCATATTGCGCGGCCAAAGTCTGCTTCAGGCGCTTCGTGTAGCGCGAGCGGTTTTGCGTGTAGGAATCTCCGATGAGGCCGATCTGCAACCGGGCGCCGGCGGTCGCCTGAAAATTGGTCCAGCGGGTCAGCCCGCTTTGCCCCTGCCCCACCACCTTATCGGCGCGGAAATAGCGCTGCGCGTAGCCCAGCTCGGCGGCGGGCAGCGTCCACGGAACCACATCCTGCCCGCGCAGGCTGGCGAGATGTTCCCAGACCACCAGATTCGTGCTGGCGGAAACTTTGTAGGTGTAGCCGGTAACCGAATTAATCCCCAGATGCATCCCGCCCACATCCCGCATCAGCGCCAGCGGCGGCGTGACCACCACGGCGGGAGGCGTGACGACCCGGAGCACCAGGCTGCTGCCGTTGGTGATCAGCGTGGCGACCATTCCGGCCGGCAACGGCCCGAGGACAATCCCGCCCGAACCCTGACGGTTGGTATATTGGATCGCCGGATAATCCTGACCGGCGACGAAGTTGGTGCCCAAAATACCGAGGGTGGTGGTGCCGTCGCTCACGAGTTTGCCGGCGGTGACCGGCGTGCCCGTCGTGAACCTGAGATTCAACCGGCTGCTGTTCGTCAGCGTGAGCGAACCCATGACCGTGACATTGCCGGCCAGCGTGACGCCGGCGGGATTGTTGATGGTGAGATTGGTGACCATGGCGGGCAGGCTGGACCCGGCCACCTGCGCGCTGGCGCCGTTGAACACATAACTGGCCGCCGAACTGAAGCTGCTGAAGGTGCCGAAATTCACAATACTCCCATTGAGGCCGTTGGTGTGGGCCGTGATGATCGTGGCGCTGTTGGTCAGCATAAAATCGATGCCGCTGCCGCCGGTCAACGCATAGGCGCCGCAATCAATCGTCCCGCTCACCGTAAAAGTCCGGTGGCTGACGCCGGTGTTCGCGAACAGGAAGTTGGCCCCCATGGTCAGCGTGTTGCCCGCACCGACCTGCCAGCTGATGCGCGAAGAGCCGCCGGTGCCCGGCGCGATGACGCCCGTCCCCGAATAGGTGCTGGCCCCGGTGAAGGAGTAAATGGTCGCTCCCACGATCAGCAGGCCCTGGATGGTGCCGTTGTTCACCAGATTGCCGCCCACGTTGATTGACTTGGCGCAGCCATCCAATATCCCCCCGCTGTTGATCTGAATCGTCGCCCCGCCGGAAACCGTCCAGGTGTTCCCGTTCGTCATCATATGATTGGTCTGAATGATGAACGTGTCGCCGGAGGTGAAATTGGCCGGCGCAGAGCCGCTGCCGGCGGGATTGGAATTCCAATTGGTCAGGGCGTTGGCGATGAAGGGCGGTTGTGAATAGTAGGTGGCGGCCCGCGCGCCGGGGGCCAACGCGAGCAGCAGGATGGCCATCGCCCGGGCGATGGAGCGTGCCACTGAATTTTTACCGCAGATTTTCATGAGTCCGTGGGCTGAACCGTAACATTTTAGCATCATTTGATTCACTGTGCCAAGCGGCGAAGGAGGCAAAGCGGAAAGCGGAAGCCAATCAAAAAAATTAATAAGGAAGCCAGGAAACCATGAATAATTTTAAAACCACCAAGGGCGGGCGAGTTTGGGTTCGTTTGGCAAAAAAGCGGGCTACGGACCACGAGACCACTGACTACTGACCACTGACTACTGACCACTGACTACTGACCACTGACTACTGACTACTGCCCACTGACTACTGCCCACTGCCACAAACTTTCAACATTCAACATTCAACGCCGAACGTCCAAGCACCATCAGAGGCCAGGGGCTGCGGCTCACAGAGCCGCGCGCCGGGAAATAAAAAACCCCGCTGGGGGACCAGCGGGGTTGAAGGTTTAGTTAGAGCCAGCTCACGCTGGCTGCTACGGGATTTACGTTATTTGCGGCGGCGGAACAGGAGCAGCGAGGCCCCACCGAGGGCGGCCAGCGCCAGCGGGCCGGGTTCCGGAACCACTTATTCTTTTTTGAAAACTGTGGGCAAATCCAGCATTCCGTGCCGAACCCGAAATATTTCAACCGTTTCCCCGGCTTGATAAAAAACCAGCCAGTTCTCGAATCCATTCACCCGCCACGAACGCAATCCGGGTGGATTTAGATCCGGGCGGAGACGCCCCAAAAACGGCTGCCGGGTGAGCCCCTCAAAGGTCAGCTGCGCCTGCTCCCAAAAGCGGAGGGCCAGTTCATCACCAGCCTGATCGCGGAGATACGCCATCGTCTCTTCCAGATCCAGCCAGGCGCGGGGACGGACGGCGTATTTCATCGGCGGTTCAAGACCCGTTCCTTGAGCGCGTCCCAATCGGCACGCGTTTTAGGTTCCGCCGGGCCGCTGGCCAGCGCCTCGTCAATCCACGATTGATGCAAGGCCGCAGGCAGCGGCAATTGCTCCATGGTTTCCAACAGGCGCAGACCGGCCCGCACCGCTTCATTTTGATCCAAGTAGCGCCCTTGTTTGACCAGTTTTTGAACCAGATTCTCGTAATAATCGGTCAAGGTAACATTCATAAATCAGCCTATGCCCAATAATTACATTCATCGCCCCGGCAAGGCAAGGGCGGGGTGAAAATTTGTAGTTAGAGCGGGCGCATGGCGGGCGGGCGCCAAGAAGGCGAAGATGGAAGATGGCGGGTGGCAGATAGGAGATAGGAGATGGGAGATGGGAGGACGAAGGCAAAAGCTGAAATGCTGAAATACTGAAAAGCTGAAAGCTGAAATCGGGAAAGCGGAAACATTTTAACCGCCAAGGCGCCAAGAGCGCCAAGGGGGAGTTGGGGGAGTTTTTAGTTTTTGGTTGGAGCCGGCTCACGCCGGCGGCTACGGGATTTATTATAAAAAAACCCGCTGGCGGACCAGCGGGAGTGATGATTTTTAGTTAGAGCGGACTCACGTCCGCTGCTACGTGGGGCGCTTGATTTCTGCGGCCGCCGGGGATAGCGCCGCCTGATAGAGCTTCCAGAACCGGGGCCAGAAATTTTCCGCGAGCGGATGCAACGCCGGATACCCCGGCACCACGGCTCCGATATACGGCCAGTCCCCAGCCTCCGCCACCAGGCCGGACCGGCGGGCATTATCGAGGACGTAGAAACACACCCGCGCCAAGGCCGACCGCCGCCGCTCTTCCTCCCGCAATACATGGTCATGCGCCTGATGCTGGAACCGGTGAGGCGCCAGCAGCGGATGCAACTGTTCCCGCAGAAATTTGACGCCGTTCCGCTGGTCACTGTCCCCGCGCAATCCCATCCAGACCAGATGCAGATGATCCGGCATCAGGCAATAGGTCGGGCAGAAAAGGCCTTCCCGCGCGGCGGCGTGCAGCATGATTTCGCGAAAGCGGGCATGGAAAATCTCATTCAACCAGCCGGTGCCGCGCCGGGCCATGGGCATCGTCCAATGCACCACGGCGTTGGCCTGATAATGCTCCACCGGCAGGCGCGGCAGATAGAAACTGCGGTCCGTGCCCTGACCGGCATAGGAATGAATAGCCGGCGGTCTGGCGATGGCTTCCATGAGCGGAAAATTAGCGCAAGGTCATGCGGGCGGCGATTTAATTTTACGTCGTGGGTTTAAGATTATTAGTTGGAGCCGGCTCACGCCGGCTGCTACGGCTATTTTCGCTCATATATTCTTTTTGAAAGCGATGGAAGGTGGGATGGCCGCGGGTTCACGGGTTTAGTTAGAGCCAGCTTATGCTGGCTGCTACGGGCTTTGAGCGGGGCGATGGGTGGTGGCGAGCCGTGGGTTTAAGGTTTTTATGTTAGAGCCGGCTCACGCCGGCTGCTACGGCTAGGTTCGCTCAAATATTCTTTTCGAGAGCGATGAGGAGATGGCGAGGATCGTGGGTTCACGGGTTTTAGTTAGAGCCAGCTCACGCTGGGCTGCTACGGGCTTTGGGTGGGACGATGGGTGATAAGAGAGCCGTGGGTTTAAGGTTTTTATGTTAGAGCCGGCTGATGCCGGCTGCTACGGAATTATATAAATAAAAAACCCCGCTGGCGGACCAGCGGGGTTGAAGGTTTAGTTAGAGCAAGCTCACGCTTGCTGCTACGTTATTATTTGCGGCGGCGGAACAGGAGCAGCGAGGCCCCACCGGGGGCGGCCAACGCATGGGGATTGCGAGAAAATTGAGGTCAGGCGGCTTCCACCAATTCGATCCGCACCACCTTGCCCAACGCCCGCGCCACCCGCGATACCGTGGACAAACGCACGTCTTCGGCATGGTTTTCCAGACGTGAAATCGCCGATTTCTTTGTCTTGGTGATCCGGGCCAGCGTTTCCTGCGTCACGCCGGCTTGTTCGCGGGCTTCCCGCAGCATCAAGCCGATTTTAAACTCGCCGTAACCCGCCTCAAAATCTTTGGCAAACGCCTGGTCCGTCCGCTTGCGCCGCGCGATGTAATTTTCCACGTCGTTTTTCATAGTCATTTCTTCCGGCTTAAATATTCCCGCCGGCGTTGTTCCGCCAGCGCCAGCTCGCGTTCCGGGGTTTTCTGCGTCTTCTTGGCAAAGCCATTCGTCAGGATGATCAATCGTCCAGCATCCCAAAAACCCAGCAGCCGGAAGGCGTCGCCGCCAAACTCCGCCCGCACTTCCCATAAATCATCCCGCCCCGCCAGCTTCTTGAAATATTGTTGCGGCACGCGCGGCAGTTCTTGCACGGCGCGCAACACCCACAATACCTTTTGCACCTGTTTCGCATTCAACGAATCCAGAAACTCCTCCACCGGACAGGTTCCGGCTGCGGTCCGGTAATATTGGACTTCCAACATTGAATCAGGTTAACGCAAGTGTGAACCCCTGTCAAACCGCGTTCTCGGATGGGAGATGGGAGATGGGAAGGGGGCAAAGCGGAAGGGGGAGTTTTTAATTTTTAGTTTTTAGTTTTTAGTTAGAGCCGGCTGATGCCGGCTGCTACGGAATAATAAAAAAACCCCGCTGGCGGACCAGCGGGGTTGAAGGTTTAGTTAGAGCAAGCTCACGCTTGCGGCTACGTTATTTGCGGCGGCGGAACAGGAGCAGCGAGGCCCCACCGAGGGCGGCCAGCGCCAGCGGGCTCGGTTCCGCTCAAGCCGTGACCTGCTCGAATGAAAACTGCGGAATCTCCGTCCGGGACCGAGCGTGCTCGATGGTGATGCCGCAAATGTTTCCCTGCCGGTCCAAATCCAGAATCGTGTTCTCGTCCAAATCCTGCGTTTCGGCGATGTCCGCCGCCTTGAACTCAATGTAAAGGCTGTCCGTTTGGGGAAAGTATTTAATTTTCATGGTTTGAATCGCCGGTCAAAAAATGCGTTGTGAACCGTTTCGCCATCCGCCAGCAATATAACACGGAGATGGCGTCCGTCCATTTCTGAAATTGCCGCCCAACGGCGGATGCGTCCGTCGGCTTGAATTATTTCTTTTTCCGGATGAAGAATGACGTGTTGAATCCAATCCAAACGGATGCTGGCGCGATCCGGGCGCTGCTGCATGGCTTGAAAATAATCCGTAAACTTCATACCGATTTTCCAGACTTTAACCGCGAACCACTCGAACCACACGAAAAAAACTGAGGCCTGAAAGTTGAAACCTGAAACCGGAGCTGCTCGATGCTCGATGC
>CAIOIC010000076.1 GCA_903858275.1 uncultured Verrucomicrobia subdivision 3 bacterium
ACTGGACGGGCGTAACCGGGAGCGGGAATATCACGCCGGACTGGTGGCTTTGGAAATACTTCGGGACGACATCCTTGTCCGACACAAATCTGGATGCCAACGGCAACACATTGCTCAGTGATTATACCAACCACGTTACACCCACGGTGTTCAAATACACCGGTTTGGTGGTGCCGAACAATTATGTCAGTTCCAGCCAGCCGACGGTGCAGCTCGATGTGGTGGGCGCTCCCTATTACATCGCCACGCTCATTGACGACGGCAATTTTTCCAACGCGGTTTGGAATGCTTACAGCGGCTCCAGCGTGACGGTAAACCTTGGCACCAGCCAAGGCTGGCATGACGTCTGGATCGGCCTGCGCGGCCACGCGGATGATCCCGCGTCCGCCGTCTGGCAGCTAAAGCGTTTGAAGCTGGACTGGACCCCGCCAAGCCTCGTCATCACCAACCCGCCCGGCGGAACCGCAGACATTCCCATGATTCAGCTGCAGGGCTACAGCCCGGAAGCGTTGAGCAGTATCAGCTACGACTTGAGCAATGCGGCGGGAATGGTGACAAACCAGCAGGTGTTGGTGTTGAATCAATTTTACACCACGAACACCTGGGAATTCACGACGAACACCTTTCAGGCCTTTGACGTGGTGCTGACCAATGGCGTGAACACTTTCACCCTCCACGCCACCGATCTGGCCGGCAACGTCGCCACGCTCGTCACCAATATTACGGTGGATTATTCCGCCAAGACCAATCCGCCGAACCTTCAAATCTTCTGGCCCCAAGATCAAATGCAAATCAGCGGCAGCAACGTCACCGTGCGCGGGCTGGTGGATGATGCGACCGTTACGCTTACGGCCTCAATGATTGACACCAATGGCACGACCAACATCTTCTCTGGCTTGGTGGAACGGAATGGGAAATTCTGGCTGGAAAACCTGCCGCTGAACAGCGGCACGAACACCGTGACCGTGACCGCCAGCGATGTGGTGGGGAACCAGAGCGAAACCAATCTTACACTGGTGCGCAGCGCGGTGACGGTTACCATTGATGCGGTGACGGATCCGGCACAACTATGGCAGGCCACGGTAAATCTTACCGGGACAATTTCGGACCCGACCTATGCCGTGTGGGTCAATGGCGTGCAAGGCGTAAACCATGGCGATAGCACTTGGAGCGCCGACAATGTGCCAACCACGCCGGGGGGCGTGGCGAACTTCAATGTGACGATATATCCACCGGGCGAAGCCCCGGCGGCCAACGCTGGCGGGAACGGGGTGAACCCGCAGACGCCCAACGCGAGCAACGGCGGGGCCAACCCTGACAAACCGGATACAATATATTTAACGTGCGATTCGCAGGAATGTGAGCTTCATACTTATGAAAAGGAAGAGGCGGTGGACTATGTAACTGGTGCGCCCGATTATGTCACCGAACAGCAAACGTGGGATCGTTACGAGCATATTTGGCTGGGGAATTTTGGCGGCGAGGCCAATTCCGAGTGGAAAGGTCAGACGGACAATGTCGGCCCCGGAATTCCCGATGACCACTACACCCTCAGAACGACGACCAAGGTGTCGTGGTGGACGGATGCGCCACCGGGTGAGGCGGTCACGGTTGATTTTGATGGCAACGTGACGACCAACGCCGCCGATTATATTCCAGAGATCGCAACGATGGGCGAACATTGCATGGTTCCCAACGTTCCCTACAACCCGCTTCCAGAGGTCTTTTCTCCGGCGGGCATCTTGGGCGTGCGAGTGAGCATGGACACCGTTACGCGCACTCATCGCGAAACCTACAAACGAAAAGCCGACACGGCGTTGCACGTTAAAACGGGCGGGAAAGCATTGCCGGCAAGACAAAATCTGTGGCGGTTCAATGGTGGGGCAAGCGAGATTACGGATAAGCGGGCGGTGCCGCCGTTAAGTGGGCAGGGAATCACCAACAAGACACGGATATCGATTGGCAGCATGGGCAAGCTGGGTGCCGACGGCAACCGTTGGGTGGTGTTGCCGGACGATCAGGACATTGATGTGACTCCGACAGTGGCAGGCCTTGATTTTTACACATTCAGTGTGAGTGGGCAGAAATATACGCTAACGATTCTGGCGAGCAGCAGCACGACCAACGCAGACCTTTCAACTGACACACCGGAGTTTTGCGTGGGACAGAAGGTGACTTTTGCGGCTGCTTGGGACACCGAACTAGTTGCCGAAAGCACAAACTATATTTGGAATTTTTCAGGAAAATATGTGAACCATTCTTCACAAGCCAACAGCCAATCATCCGTAAATTATGACATTGATTTAAGTTTGCTGGATGTGGCTCAACCTTGTGCCTGGTGGTATTCGGGCGGAAACAAAAACGCCTATCTGCATGAAAGACTCCATTTCAGCAATGGCCAAAGCGTGACGGTTTCCGCAAGCGGCCAGTTCAGTATGTTTAGGCCAAGCGTGGTCATGGTAAATGCAGCAGTCCACGGCCCGCCGGAGAATATGTGGCTAACTGGTGGTTATCCAAATGTATATCCAGCCAGTCCGCCTTGGACAGGCTTTGAAGCTGGTATAATCGGCCTAGGGGTGGCAAGCGTTACAAACAATATGTGTTTCGACGTGCAAGTGCTTTCACCAGACTTTGCTGGAGACGCCAAGATTACACAGCTTTGCACGATTGACGCGACCCACTATCCAACAGATATTAGTATTTCCGGCAATCTAGATAATAGCGACCCATATCCCAATGCCTATACGCATGTTTATACAATCAGCGCTAACAGTTTTACAGGGGGACCTCTCAATGTTATGCGTCTGGATGACGCACCTCAAGGCGGTGGGTTTGGCTCGTTTCATTTCAACGGCAGTTTTACGGACTATATTATGTTTACGCCGGGCGGTTTGGGAGATATTTACGTTCCACTTGGCAAATTGACTTGGGGAACATCCTTTGAAGCAAACTATCCAAATGTTGCCATCAATCCCAATTTAGTTACTGATCCGCAAAATCCAGATTGTTCAGAAGATTGGCCTGTTTGGACGGCTGTCTTTTCGAATCCAAACTAACAATAACAAAGATTTTTATGAAAAACCGTTTAACAATTTCTATTTTAATTTACCTAACTTCTGCAATGCAGATTTTTGCAGTTGAGATGTCTGAAATAACAAATGGTCTATATTTGGCTATTGGGGCTTGGAGGCAAGCGCCTACTTCCGGCCAATTAGTTACCAATGAAACGATTAGATTTGATGACAAGATCGCATGGTGTGTCTTCTTTAAAGATGGAAAAATGGAAATAAATTATCCTGATGCAATTCATGGCGTTAAAATAAAGATGCTAGATTCTGACGGGAACGAATTAGCAAAAACTGAATTAGGAAAAAGCTTTGGATCGAAATGGGAGCATCTGCATAGTTACAAAAATACCAAGCTTGGAAGCATTGACGCTTGGGGAGAATACAACCCCTATCAAAACTGGCGATTCCTTTCACCACCCCAGGACTTGTTTGTAATAAAGAAGCCGGGGATTTATACATTGGAGATTCAGATGCAAATGTTTCGTCACAGTGGTTCAGGTGATCCAGATGTTTGGTTTAAAAATCTAATTCATTTTTCTCCAGTAAAAATCAAAGTTGAAAAACAACTAGATTTGTCGCCAAATGTTCAGACAAATCTTCCGTCCAAGTGACGACAGAACGCGGACAAAAAAAGGGGGCAGTTCTTGGTTTTGACAGCTCCCGCGCACCCCTCCTCCCGATCATCCACCCCATTCTTGTTCGCATCCACAAAACCCCACTGCCGGCCGTAGCGCGTCGCCAGAAACCACCCGCCCACCAGCACCGCCACCCCGCCCATGATCAGCAGCTCATTCCCCACGACCAGCGTCGGCAGAATGATTAAGGCCAGTCCGCCGGCACAAATCGCCGTGCTCGTGGTCACGCTCCCCACGATCGCGCGGAGCGGCGGATAGAACAGCGTCGCCAGTCCGGCCAGAAACAGAACCACGCCCACCCACACCAGCCCCTTGAGGCTCGCCAATGAACGCGATTATCGCACGCCCCAGCCCAAGCCGCTCATCCGAAAATGACCTTTCGGATTTTCGTCCGGCCCGGGCAGTCGTCAGACCAGATTTCCGCATTGGAGACGGGCACTAAAACGGACACCAAAACGGACACCAAAACAGTTAAAAACTGTTGAAACTGGTAGAAGCTGGTAATGCTTGATTACCCTGTAAAATCAGGCATAATCACCTCGTAAACACGGGGTAATTAGGCCGAGTCCCACCACCGGCACCACTTCTAACTGTGTGTGCAGAAATGAGTTAAAGTGCTGGCGGTCCGCAACGGGCACCAAAACGGGCACCAAAACGGGCACCAATAATCGTGCGTATCTGTATCAGATATTTAATTAAACATTATGAAACATAAGCGGCTATTCAAACTCGCCGCGCTGTTCGTCGTTTTGGCCTTCGCATCATCGGCGCAGGCTTCAGATACCGCCCCGCTCACCAACCAACCCGCTGGCAAGCTTGCAAACAAAACCCCCGACTTGGAGTTTATCGACACCAGTTTCGAAAACGCGTCGCCGCTTTGGTATGAATTTGCCGCCGATGGGACCATCGTCATCCATCTGCTTTACGATCAAGAACGTAATTCGCCCAACCGCGCCGCCGGTCATGTGCACTTCCTGCTTCGCGCCAAGCCCGGCGCGAAATTGACGATCGAGTTCAAGGAGCTCGACAATGTTTGGAACGGCAAACCCGGTTCTATCGCCAAAGAACTTAAAGCGGTTTCGATTTCTGAAAATGGCCGCGATTGGAAAGCCGTGCCGACCGAGAGCCTGCCGGAGAATCGCGTGCGGCTAGCTGTCGAGATGCCCGGTCCGCGACTCTACGTGGCGCGTATCGAACCTTATCGACTCTCCGATCTCGACCGGTTGCTCGTGAGCATCCGCAGTAATCCGCTCGTGCAAATCACGCCCATCGGCAAAACGGTTCAAGGACGTGAACTCGAAATCGTCCGCGTCGGCGACGAGCGCGCGCCGTATCGGGTGTTCTTGCGGGCGCGGGCGCATCCGTGGGAAACCGGCGGCAGCTGGGTCGTGCAGGGACTCATCAACCGGCTGCTCAAGGGCGATGTTGACGCGCAAAAGTTTCTCCGGCGGTATTGCCTCTACGTCCTGCCAATGGCCAACAAAGACGGCGTTGCGCGCGGCGGGACGCGCTTTAATCTTCAAGGTCAGGATCTCAACCGTAATTGGGATAAGCCCGTCGACGCGGAGTTCGCGCCGGAAAATGCGGTGTTGGAAAAATGGCTTGAGCAAATGATCGCCGCGGGCCGGCGTCCGCATTTGGCGATGGAGCTGCACAATGACGGCAGCGGCCTGTTGCACATCAGTCGACCACCGGTGGTGGGGTTAAATCGGCACGTCGAGCGCATGGCGACGCTGGAGAGGTTGCTGCGCCAGCACACGTGGTTCACCGAAGGCAGCACCCGGCCGGTATTTCATAACGCCGGCACGCTCGGCGATGGTTGGATGGAGCGTTACGGAATTGACGCCGTCGTCCACGAGTTCAACTGCAACTGGATCGCGGGCGTGAAAGATTTCGCGCAAGGCCGCCACTGGCAGAGCTACGGCGAAAACCTCGCCACCGTGTTTTACGAATACTTCGGTCTCGTGAAGCCGTGAGTGATTCAAAACTTTCTCACGCCACGCAGTGGCGCATTCGGGCCTCGACGGCAGGTCGCTGGACTTGCCCTGCCGGGATAACCCAAAGCCCATCGGCAAAATTGTCATTAATGGGTATCGGGTGACTTTACCTTAGTAAGTGATTGAAAGTGGGAACACTTGATTGGCCGGGACTATCTGAAGCCAAGGAGTTGTTTTCCATAATGCGTTGCGCTCCGGGCTCGTGTTGGATCATAGATAATTGGGCTTTGCGGGGGAGGGGAACAATACCCGCGCCAATGGTACCACCGGTTGTGGAACTTGATTTTTTCGAGTCTGCATGGCGGGATGGCACAGGAGGGAAGACCGCCAATTTGCCGAAAGAAATTTAAACCGGCTAGATTTTGGTTGTTGGTCTCACCGGTAATTCGATCGCGTCAGCGGGTTAGCTGGGGAGCGGAGAGTTTAACTATAAAGGCCGTGCTTGATGCGATGATAATGACAAAAAGGATTGTTCCGACGATTAGCGACAATCGCCTTTGCCGTTCGTCGCGGCATAATTTTGGAAACAATAATTCGCCAAGCTGATGATGATGAAATAACGCATCTCTTTCTACCGGGCTTAAGAGCAGATAGATTGCACAAACAACGGCAATTATGGCGGCAATGATTTGAATGGCGAGAAACATGGGAGGTAAATCGTCTATGAACAAACCCCGTGTGAGCCGACGTAGGTGTGGCCAATGGTAGAATAATAAGGCAGCAAGCCATAAGCGGTTACGGCTTGCTGTTGAGGTGTTTTCTGGGGTTTCAACATTGATTGTTGATCGGCAACGAGCCGATTCCGGTATCTCACCAGCAAATTATTACAAACGAAAAGCGATGCGGTGACGTTTCTGAAAAAACCCGGTCGCTGGTCTTGCCTGCCTCCTGCCAGCAGCAAGAGGATGAAAAAGACGGCAGCCTCGGCCGGTCAATATTGCCTTCAATGCCCGGGTTTTATGGTTGCCAGATACGACAAGGAATAAATTGGTGTTGGGTTGACTGTTTCCAGCGGGGCGGCATCGGGCAATTCGAGCAGGTGATGGGGGGTTCCATTGTCGAGCAAGGTCTTGAGATATTTTTGTCCATCCGGAGTTTGCCCGACAACCAGCCGCAAGTTGGTGGAATTTTTCCGCACGAAGTAGTCGAAGAAATTGGCTTCGATATAAGCGATGGCCTCTTCCTGCGTGTGGTGCCATTTAACTTCCCCGGTCTCCCCAGAAATACGTTTGACGCGTTGATGCGGCAGGGGATGGTCGCACTTTTCAACCTCTTTGACGATGAGTGAGTAAGACATGATAAATATAAATCGCAATTTTGTTCTGCGGGTCTTGGTAAACGACACACAAACCACACTGCCGCATTTGCCACGAATTCAATATATACGGTTGGGCGGTGATTCGTGTTACAACTGGGTAAATTTATTGTCCTTGAAGTCAGGATTGGCGCCAACGGTGGTTTGGTTGGGGTGTTGAATTACACCGGCAATTCTGACGCGCCGGCAGCTGCCGTGGACTCTCTGGGGAGCATGTTGTATTCTTAGGGCTTGCAAGTTATTCGCTGGATTATTGAAATGCTTTAGCCTTGCTGCTTGTTGACGGCATTGTTGCCTGCTTTGGATATACTTGGATAAAAGGCAAGTCTCCCCTTTGCGTGGTTCTGGAGAAAATTGATCGCCTGACTGTGGTGGAACGGAAATAATCCGCGGCAGCAGCTATGCGAGGACACAATTTAATAACTAATTTAAGCTGACGGCACATCTTTCAACAGTAAGCTAGGCCAACAAAATGATTTACTGGTTTACCGGTCAACCGGGTGCGGGTAAAACGACCTTAGCCATGGCTTTGCAAACAGAACTGCGGCGAGTTGGTCATGTGACCGTGCATCTGGATGGAGATTTGTTGCGTCAGGTCACGGACAACCGGGATTTTTCGGCGTCGGGACGGGTGAAGAACATCCGGGCGGCGCAGGCTCTGGCGGCTAAAATTCACGAGGATGGGGCGTGGGTCGTGGCGGCGTTCGTCTCGCCATTTCGCGCCTTGCGTGAAGAGTTTAAACAGCGTCCGGAGGTTTTAGAGATTTACGTCCACACCGCGGAAAAACGCGGGCGTGAAATATATTTCGCGGAGGCTTATGAGCCGCCGCTGAAGAATTTCCTGGACATGGACACGACCAACGTGAGTGTGGACGCATGCGTGCGGCGCATTATCAGCAGCAATAATCGGGGGACATGAAGTTAGCAGCCGGCCAATCTGTCTTAAATCGTGAAAAAATGTGATGCATAAATCCAAGGCCATCTGCATTCTGGGGATGCACCGCAGCGGAACTTCCAGTGTGGCACGAGGCGTAAACTTGTTAGGCGTTTCTCTTGGCAAAAAATCGCAATTAGGGGGGGCGGGGGAAGACAACCCGACCGGGTTTTGGGAAAATCAGGAAATTAGCAATTTGGAGACACGGCTGCTAACTCGATTAGGTATTACTTGGGACACAACAAAGCCGTTGCCAAAGAATTGGCTTCAATCAGAGGCTGTTCGCCCTTTCAATGATGAACTTAGTGAGTTGATTTCGTCCAATTTTGACAGCCATTTGTCTTGGGCATGGAAGCATCCGCAAACCTGCCTTTTACTGCCGCTTTGGCGGGAGGTGCTGGAAAAATCAAATGCGAAATTATCGTGCCTGTTCGTCTTTAGAAACCCATCTGAAGTTGCCAGTTCATTGTTCAAAAGGGATTTCATCCCGCTAGATAAGGCAATCGGCATCTGGTTTCATTATAACATTGTTGCGCTTGAAAATGCTGCCGGACTTCCCATCGTTTTTTTGAACTACGACCGCTTTCTGGCCGATTGGGAAACGGAACTGCGACGTTGCTCGGCGTCTTTAGATATTGAATGGCCGAGGGAGGAGGAGCAGCTTCTTGAGACGATGAGTTCGTTTTTAAAACCCAGCCTGCGACATCATGTGTCGACACCTGATAAGTTGCAAGAGCTCCCACTGCCGGTGAGGGAACTTTTTCATGTTCTGCTCGAAGCTGGCACTGAACCGTTCACGCGCGATAGTCGCTGGGGTAAAACCATTCAGCGTCTGTCTCGTGAATTTTATGCCTACGCCTCGTTTTTTGAAAGTGGTTTTAATCTGCCACCGCCCAGTCGGTCAGCTCGCTTCTTTCAACGTTGGAGAAAATCTTTCCACAAGCGTGTTCAAGAATGAAGGCTTACAGTGACACTGGTTTGAAACTTTATTTTTGCATGTTTGCATGGCTGGAAGTCGCATTTAGTTGCTAATTGCGGGGCAGCTTGGTTCATAGGTGCCCGATCAAAAGCACTCTGAGGCGTCTGTGGGCAGGCCAATGCAGTATTTGCTAAATAATGCCGCCAGTCGCTTTGACTTGGAGCCAATCTGCCTGCCTGCGATTATGCCGCAATCAATGAGCGGCTTTGGCAGCGGTGGTCAACTTATAAAGCTGCACCCCGTGAGCCGGTATGGTGACAATAAATTTGTCCTTGTTGGGGTCGATGTTCGCCAGGTTTTTTTGCCGCCACAGGTCGCGCACCTGCTGGGGAGTTTCGAAACCGATGAAATTCAGTTTGTCATAGGCAACCGTCTGTTCGGCCGAATCCCGGTTGAAGAAGCCCAGCGCCTTGGAGCCATCCTCCAGTTCTTTAAGGTAAATATCCACCGGACCGAAGGTCGCCACCCGGATGGCCTGTTTGCCCAAGGCATCCTGATTCAGCGCCAGCACTTCGTCATTGCTCAACAGGTTGATGGTGAAGGCGTCAAGCTGTTCCAAGTCGCAACCGATTAGCAGCGGGGCTGAAAGCAGGCACCACAGGGAAATGTGCGAGTATTGTTCGTCCGGGGTCAGGCGTGTCGCATGGAGTTTGGGTCCCCAGCCGACATGGCCCACCACCAGCATGTCCGGATCGTTCCAGTGCCCCGGCCCGGCATAAGGTGCCCATTGATCTTGGGAGAAACCGATTTGCGAAACCCCATATTGATAGGTCTCATCACCTTTGTCCCAGCGATCAATGATATCGCAAGTGGTGCGCCAGCTGTTGGCCCAGCGCGCCCAGTCAGCCGCTTGGTCGAGCGGTGCGGTGTTGGAGAGGCTGAACACGATATCCCGCCCGCTCTTCCGCAGCGCCTTGCTCATTTCCGCCGTGTGCGGCACATCATTGGGGCGCCAGTCATATTTGAGGTAATCAAATCCCCAGGCCGCCCACTGATTGGCGTCAGCGATGGCGAAAGAATATTTACCCAGACGATAATTGGTTGCCGTGGACATGGACTTGGTCCATGAACCTTCTGGGGTGTCGCTGGAACCGCCGGGGAATTTTGAGTAAGCCACGACCCACGGCGTGGAGTAGATGCCGGTCTTCAGTCCCATTTTGTGGATTTCATCGCAAAGCTTCTTCATGTCTGGAAACTTCTCATTGCCTTGGAGGGCGTGATCTTTGCCCGTGCGTTTACCCTGCCAGGTATCGTCAATGTTGATGTAGGTCCAGCCGTGGTTGATCAGTCCGGAGGCGACCAGCGCCCGCGCCGAGCGCAGCACTTTTTCCTGATCCACGGAATCCGCCCAGCAGTTCCAACTGTTCCAGCCCATGGCCGGCGTCAGCGCAATTTTTTCACCCACGACTATCCGGAATTTTTTCTGAGCCGACCCAAGGGCGTTTGAGGCCAGCAGAGTCACCGGATATTCGCCTTTCGACTTCAGCGATCCCGTGATCTGGCCGGTCGCCGGATCTACGGTGAGACCTTCGGGGAGGTTTTTCACGGCAAAGGTCATCGGGCGGTCGCCCGTCACCGGAATGGTGTATAAGAACGGCGACTTCGGGCGGACCCCGAAAATGCTCGGCCCGTTGACCTTCGGTTGGTGCGTTTGCGGTAGAATCGGGATCGTCTCCGCTTGTGTCGTCATTGGGCTGGCGGCGAAGGACAGGCCGATGACTAGCGTCAGCAGATTGGCGGCGGCGGTGCAACTGATTTTATTCATAGTGAACAAAGGCGGGTGTTTGGGTTTGTGTATGTGAAATAATATTCGCTCTCGGGTGTCAAATGGAAGCCTTTGAATTAATGTCTTGAGAACGAAGCGTCAAGGCAAAAGCCAGCAGACTCCCTTTGAATTCCGTTGCGTGACCGTCCGTGTTTTCGCCGGCATCAGCTTGCCCGGTGCCAGCTATCGACAAGCTCTGCGTTTTCTGCATACTGGCGAAATCATGCCCGCAAATAAGTTTATCCCCATCTTTGCTGCTGCCTTCATGCTGGTGGCCGGTTCTGAAAAAACACCAGCCGCTGCCGCCGCGCCGTTGGAAGGCGGGGTCAGTCCCCAGCGCATTCAAGAGATCAGCGCCATGCTGGGCGATAAGCCGTTCGCGTTCGGCCCGAAAATCGACGACCGCGAAGGCTGGAACCGCCTCGCTGCCACCAGGGCTTACAGCGGCGTGGTTAAGAGTGCCGAGAAACTGTTGACCACTCCCATGCCGGAAATGACCGAAGAGCTTTATATGCTCTTCAAGAAGACGGGGCGGCGCACGGCGGATTATAACCGGGCCCGCGGCCAGCGTTACGACCGGGTTTCCCGTTTTACCCAGGCCGAGTGCATCGAGAATCAGGGGCGGTTCATCAAGCCGCTGGAAGCTGCCTTGCGCTCCATTTGCCAGGAGAAGACCTGGATTTATAATTTCCACGATGGCTCGCTGGCGGACTACACCGGCAAGAAGATAACCATTGATCTAAGCTCGGTGGATTTGGCGCAGAATCTTGGCGAATGTTTGTTTTTGTTGGGTGATAAGCTTTCCGCTGAGACCCGCCAGCTGGTGATGGCGAAATTGCGCGAACGGATTTTCGATCCCTACCACAAGGCTGTGGACGGCACGGGCATGAAGCAGTGGTGGATCACGGCGGACATGAATTGGAATTCGGTTTGTCATGCCGGGACCGTTGCGGCGGCGTTGGCGGTATGCCCCGACCGCAGTGAGCGGGCTTTCTTTGTGGCGGCGGCCGAGAAATATTCGGCGGATTTTCTGCGAGGCTTCGGCGGCGATGGTTATTGCGCCGAGGGCATGGGCTATTGGAACTATGGTTTCGGCAATTACATTCAATTGTGCGAAACGGTGTATCAGGCCACCAGGGGGAAACTGGATCTTTATAAACTCAAGGGTGCCCGTGATGCCGCTTTGTATCCGGTGCGCATCCGGTTGCTCAACGACATCTATCCGGCCTATGCGGACTGCGCCCTCAATTCCAAGCCGGGGATGCAACTCATGAGTTACATTAACCGCCGCTACGAATTGGGGCTGAATGATTTTGTCGTTCCCGACTTCGCCACCGCCTCCGGTGGCGTGGCGAGTGCCCTCATGTATTCCTGCTCCAATTCCGCCACGGCGCGGCCGGCGGCGGCGGGCAAGGAGTTTTATGAATTGCACAGCCTGTTTGAGCATGGCGGCGTTTTGAACTGCCGGCCGCTGCCCCAATCGGCTTGCCGCCTGACGGTTTCTTTCAAAGGCGGGCACAACAACGAACCGCACAACCACAATGATCTGGGCAGCTTCGTGGTCGTCCTGGGCAAGGAATCGCTCATTCTCGATCCGGGCGGCGAAGTTTATACGGCGCGCACGTTCAGCAAGGATCGCTATCTGAGCAAGCTGTTGAATTCCTATGGTCATCCCGTGCCCGTGATTGCCGGCAAACTTCAGCGGCCCGGCGCCGAGGCCAGGGCGGTCATCGTCACGAAAAACTTCACCGATCTATCGGACACCTATGTCATGGATTTGCGCAGTGCTTACGAAGTGCCGGCGCTGCAGGCCTTGAAACGCAGTTTTGTTTACCGCCGCGCGGGCGAGGGGTCTTTGACGGTGACGGATGATTTCACCTTCACTGCGGCGCAGACCTTCGGTTCAGCCCTGATTACCTACGGCCAGTGGAAACGGCTTTCTCCTCGGGAATTGCTGGTTTATCAGAATCAGGAAGCCGTGAAAGTGGCGATTGACACCGGCGGCGTTCCGTTTGAAATCACCGAGGAAGTGATCAAGGAGGAAACCCACAACAAGGCCCAGCCGACGCGGATTGGCATCAACCTGACCGGCCCGCTACTTAAGGGGCGGGTGATTTTTACGATAACACCCTCGGCGGCGAAGTGATTTCGAGGTAATCAAGCAGGTTGGCTCTAAAACAGCCACTCACTCCAGGGGTGATGCTACCTTTTCTGCCCTACCGATGCTTGCTGGTTGCAGGCTTGTGTGTGATAATTGGGCAACGATGCCCCCCGTAAATTATCAACTCGAGTCCGTTTTTGAGACTTTGATCAGGCTTTTGGATTGAATCCTGCTATTCAATCTGAACTGATGCCTGTCTGTTTATGAATTTGTTTCCGAAATTACTTGCGGCAATTTTATTGTTCGGTTTTGCCGTGGTTGCCCAAGCCGCCGGCACCGGCCTGACCGGCGATTATTACACCTCCACCAACTTCAACGGCACCAGATCCACCCGCGTGGATGCCACGGTGGATTTCGATTGGGGCACCAACGCGCCGGGGTTCGGCGGGCTGGGTTCAAACAATTTTTCCATCCGCTGGTCCGGCCAGATTGAACCGCGCTACAGTGAGACTTACACTTTCTACGTCACCGCCGACGAAGGCGCGACGCTGTGGGTCAATGACCGCCTGATAGTCTCGCGGTTGTTTTACGCCGCTCCGGCGCAGATAGGCGGCCAGATTACGCTACAGGCCAATGAACGCGTGAATATCCGCCTTGAATATTTGGAGAAGACCAATGCCGCCAGCGTTCGTCTGGAATGGACCAGTGCCAGCCAGGCGCGCGAGGTGGTTCCGCAAATCCAGCTTTATCCGACATCATTGACGGCTGAGCGCGGTTCGATTTTGCGCGAACATTGGGCGAACTTGCCAGGCACGGCGGTCACCAATCTCACCACCTTCACGAATTATCCGGCCAAGCCTGATGGCCGCGAAATGTTCCTGAGTTTCGAGTGCCTGCAGCCGAATTGGACCACCAATGTCGGCACGCGCCTCAGCGGCTATGTCATGCCGCGGACGAATGGCGTTTACACGTTCGCCGTGGCCGCCAGCGACACGGCCGAGTTGTGGCTAAGCACGGATACGAATCCGGCCAACAATCAGCTGATTGCCTTTGTCACCAATGCCACTGCCTTCCGCGACTGGTCAAATCAAGTCTCGCAAGTCTCCACCGGCCGGACGCTCGGCGCGTGGCAGAAATATTACATCGAACTCCGGCACAAGGCGGGCGCGAACAGCAATCATTATTCTGTGGCCTGGCAGCCGCCGGGCGCAGCGCAATTCAGCGTCATCGGCGCGGATTATTTGATTCCCGCCGGGCTGAACAACACCCTGCCGGCGCAGACGAATATTTTCAACACGCTGTCAGCGTCGCACCCGCGGCTCTTAGCCACGGCGGAGCGGTTCGAGTGGCTCAAGCAGCAGGTGGCGACCAACCCTGCCGGCCAACCTGCCCTGTGGTATGCCTCGATCTACAAAAGCGCGACGAACCTGTACACCGCCGCGACGATGGTGTATGCGCAGGATGTCCGCGGCACCATTCTTGACCAGAGCCGCACGGTGAAGGAGCGGATGTATCTGCTCGGCCTCGCCTGGAAAATTTCCGGCGAGACGAATCTGGCCGAGCGCGCGTGGACGGAGCTGAATGCCGCCGGCAATTTCCCCGATTGGCATCCGGCGCATTTTCTCGACACCGCTGAGATGACCCACGGGTTTGCCATCGCCTATGACTGGTTTTACGAATATTGGTCGGCGGGCAGGAAAAATTTCATCCTCACCAACATTACCACCAAAGGACTGGCTGCCGGGATGACGGAAATGGCCACGGCCAGCTGGGCAAAGTCCACCGGCAACAATTGGAACATGGTTTGCAATGGCGGTCTGACGCTCGGCGCGTTGGCGGTGGGCATGGATGCGGAAACCGAGGCTGAACGGATGTTGACCAACACGATTAACTCACAGGCTCCGGTGATGCAGCACTTCACCACGGACAATGGTCTCTGGTATGAAGGTCCCGGTTACTGGGATTATACCTGTGATTACAATTTTCGCATGCTGGCCGGCCTGCAGTCGGCGCTGGGCACGGACTTCGGTCTCAGCACCACCAACGGCCTGAACAACGCCGGTCTTTTCGCAATATTGCAAACCAGCGCCAATAAACGGAATTTCAATTACGCCGACGCCGGCGGTGCGGGGGTTTCCGGCGGGCCGCAGATGTTCTGGTGGGCCCGTCGTTTTGATATGCCGGCTTACGCCCGCTATGAGCGCACGAATGGTTCCGCCGATGCTATGAGCGTCCTGTTGTGGGATGGTCGTGGCGGCGACCCGGTGAGCGAAAACATCGGCAGCGACATCCTCTTCCTCGGACCGAGTTCCACGCCGTTCAATCCGCAGCATGTCGGCGTCTTCCGTTCATCGTGGGGTGATACGAGTGAGACATTTTTGACGTTTAAAGGGGGACAAATGGGTGCTGACCATGGCGATCTCGATGCCGGCACGTTTGTGATTGAAGCGCTCGGTCAGCGCTGGGCCATGGAGCTTGGCTCGGATGATTATGCGCTGCCCGGCTATTTCAGCAGCAATCCCTCACCGGGAACTGATCGTTGGGACTACTACCGGATGCGCGCCGAGGGACAAAATACCGTCGTGATCAATCCCGGCAGCGGTCCGGACACCAGGCTCGGCCCGGTCGCCCCGGTGATCACCTTCCAAAGTAAAACCGGCGTGCGCGCCTTGTCGGTCATGGATCTCACGCCGGTGGAAACCAACATCACCCGCGCCTGGCGGGGTTTCCAGTTGTTTGGTCCGCAGCGCCAGCAGGTGTTGATTCAGGACGAAATCACCAGCACCAACGCCAACGTCTGGTGGTTCATGCATTATCAGTGCAGCTCCACGCAGGTCGCATTTTCCGCCAACAGCAACAGCGTGACGATGACGCAGGGCACCAACCGGCTCTGGGGCAAAATTCTCAGCGGCGGCGGCGCGTTTCAAATCATGGATGCGCGGCCGCTGCCGACATCGCCGGATCCAACCAATCAGAACCTGAACACGAATTTCCAGAAACTGGCCATCCATCTCACCGGTGTCACCAACACCACCATCGCCGTGTGGTTCGTGCCGCTGGCGCCCGGCCAGAATCCGCCGATGGTTTCGCCCGCGCTGACGCCGCTGGCGCAATGGCAGATTCCGCAGGACGACCCGCCCGTGGCGCTGGACGGCAATTTCACCACGCCGGAAAACACCGCCATTGATATCGACCTCACGACGCTCGCCAGCGACGCCGTCACCCCGGCGAGCAATCTGGTTTTTGCGGTCACCAGCCCGACCAACGGCACCGTCACCCTTTTACCGGACGGTCACACCGCGCGGTTTTCGCCGGCCGTGAATTACTACGGCGCCGGCCAGTTTATCTACAGCGTCACCAACGCGGCCACCAACTCCGCCACCGCCGGAGTTTGGATCAACATCTCGGCGGCGACGTGGTATTGGGATACCTCGACAGCGGCGGGACTGCAGCCCGCCAACGGCACTTGGGACGGTGCCACGGCGGCTTGGTCTGCCACTAACAGCGGTTCAAATCCGCTGCTGGCCTGGCCATCGCAGGGCAACGATGCCGCGTTCGTCGGCGCGGGCGGCACTTATGCCGTCACGATCAACAGCACGCAGATGGTGAATCAAATCTCCACGACGAACGGCACTTGGACATTCACCGGTGGCGCGTTGAACCACGCCAGCGGCCCGATGACCATCACCGCCAATGCCGACACCACGCTGAATTCACCGCTCATTGCCGATACGGATTTCACCAAGCTCGGCACGAACCGGCTGACGCTGGGGGCGCCGGTCAGTTTTTCGGGAAACGCCTATGTGCCCAGCGGCACGCTGCGGCTCACGAACAGCAACGCTTTGCCGGTCACCGCCGACGTCAGCGTCGGGAGCGTCAATGGCACGGTGGGCAGTCTTGATGCGAGTGCCAGCCAGACGATTTCCAGTCTTAATTTCCAATCCCTTAACGTTGCCACCAATACCGTCAGCATCTCCGCCGGCGGCACGCTGACCGTCAGCAATACCGCTAACGGCATTGCTTTTGGTGTCGGCAATTACGGAACCACAATTGGCGGCATCACCGCCACCACGCGCGTTTCCTTCGTCCGCGGCGGCTCGCTTGCCGTCAACGCTCCGAATGGCTCGTTCTCTATTGAGCCGAGCGGGACAAATAGTGTAGGCACCGCGCTGGCTGTCCTTGATCTATCGGGGTTGTCCACCTTCACCGCCAACGTCAGCAGCTTTACCGCGTCCGTCATCGGCGGAAAACCAAACAATGTCGCGGGGCAGTTCGTCCTCACCCTGGCCACCAACAACACCATCACCGCCACCAACCTTGTCCTCGGTGCCTCCGGCTACGGCAACGGGACGGACGCAATTAATTTGGGGGCGAACAATATCTTAAATGTCAATAGCCTGGCGGTCGTTGGTGGTCGTAAAACTGGCACGATGAGCTTCCAGTCCGGTGCCATTTCCAACCTTGTCATTCGTGGGGTTTCTGGTGGTGCCAGCCGGGCGGATATTTGGGTGGGTGACCAGGTCAACTTCTCCGGTCTCGGCAGCGGCGGCGGCGGCTCCACCCCCTGCAACGGCACGCTCAATTTTGGCGCCGCCACCGTGGATGCCCGGCTTGATCAATTGACCCTCGGCATTGGTGCCAGTTATGCGAGTCAGACCTACGGCAATGCCACGGGCGCCTTCATCTTCGGCGGCTACAGCAGCACCGTGGATGTAAACAGCCTCTATTTGGGCTATGCCACCTCGAACTCGGCGGTGGCCACCACTTACAATTCTCCCACCCACAGCGGAACGGTTTCCATGAACGGCGGGACGCTGCTAGTAAACTCCAACTTCTTCCTTGGCTACAGTGCTGATGACGATCTGGGTAACACCCAGAAAGTCGCCGGGGTGTTTAATCTCAATGGCGGCGCCGCCACCATTGCCTCTGGCGTCTATCTTGGCTATGCCACCAACACGGTTGGCACTGTCAGCGGCACGCTCAATCTCTCCAACGGCACCTTTAATGTGAGTGGCGACATCCAATCTTCCGGCATCACCGCCACCGGCACGGTGAATCTCGTTGGCGCGGCGCTGAACCTGAACGGCAATCAAATCGGCTCCGGCTCCCAATCCATCAACTTCGTGGCCGGCAGCGGCACGCTGGCGAACATTGGCGAACTCAATGGCGGCGGTCCGCTGGTGAAGACGGGCACTGGCACGCTGACGCTTTCCGGCACGAACAGTTACACGGGTGTCACGACCATCAGTGCCGGCACGCTGCTGTTGATTGGCGACTCGGTTGCCTGCACCAACACCGTGACCGTTTCCAGCAATACGACCTTCGGCGGCACAGGCACCATGGGCGGCAACGTGGTTGTGAGCAAGGGCGGCAAGTTGGTTCCGGGCGGGTTGAACAACATCGGCACACTGACCTTGACCAACACTTTGGCCCTGAACGGCGGCAGTTTGTTTTTTGAGATGGCCAATTCCACCGGCGGCACGAACGATCTGGTGGCGGTCGGCAGCAGTCTGAGTCTGGGCGCGACCAATATCGTCTTCCTGTCAGGCGGGGCACCGGCGGGAGATTACTTGTTGATGAGCTACGCTTCCACCAACGGCACCGGCACCTTCGTGCTGGCGGCGGCTTATCCGAACGCTTCGCTTGTCATTAATCCGACCAATCTGGTTTTGCATGTGGGAGCCGGCGGGGGCGTTTTTGGCCTGACGTGGAAAGGCGCCGTCAACGGAACGTGGGATACGACCGTGCTGAACTGGACGAATGGCATTATGACCACCAATTTCAATGCCGGAGATTATGTGGTCTTCGACGACACGATGGCAAAAAACCCGCTGGTGACCAACGCCACTCCGGGAGCCGTGGTGGCGCCGGGATCGGTGGCGTTCAACAACAGCCTCACCAACTATACGATCAATGCGAATATTGGCGGGGCGGGATCATTGAGCAAGTTTGGCGCGGCCACGGTGGCGCTGGCGGGCACGAATACTTACACCGGCAATACCACCGTCAGCGCCGGCACGCTGATCGTTACGAATGGCGGGGCGATTAATTCACCGGCCGGGACATTGAATATCGGATCGGACGTGAATCGATCCACGGTCACGCTGACCGGTGGAGGTTCATCCCTCACGGTGCGGACGCTGCTGGCGACCAACGTGGTGTGTGGCGGTCCGACCAACTCCATCTTCAACTTCAGCGGCGGCACCCTGACGACCTCGAATAACAACGGGCTGGCGGCGAACATTCTGCTGGCTTCCAACGCCAATTTCAACGTCAGCGGCAATTGGAACCTGAACGGAGGCACCAACCTCATCATGAGCGTGGCGACCAACAATAATCAGGCCACGGCCTACGTCTATTTGGGCAACACTGTGAACAACGCGACCATGACCATCAATAGCAACGCGGTGCTTTGGCTGCCGCCACCGCCGCTGGGATCCGGAGTCACGGCCTCGAACGCGCTGTCGTTGTTTGTCGGGCTGAACGCGGCGACGAACAACCTGTTGCTCGTGAACGGCGGCACTTTGATTGCGACCAATAACAACAGCGGCACCGGTTATAATTCGATTCAAGTGGGCGCTTCCGCCGCCTCGACCGCCAACCAGCTGATCATCACCAACGGCGGCCAGGTCTTCAGTCGTGGCAATGGCAGCGCGAGTCCCGTGGTCGGCTATGTGGGCGCCAATGGCAGTAACAATAAATTGAAAGTGTCCGTCGTAAACGGGGCCGGGCAGTATTCAAGTTGGGACTTGGGCGGCGACCGGTTAAACCTGGGTGTCGCCGGGACGACCATTTCCAACAACACGATTTGGATTGGGCAGGGCGGCATGCTCACCAACGTCAGCTTGTTGGTTTATGGCTATAACAATTCTGTGACCGTGACCAACGGCGGCCAGATTTACGCGGTTGGCCTTACCGTGGGGCGCCAGGGATTGAACAGCAGTGCTTACGTTGGCGGGGCAGACAGTGGCGGGAAAAAGGCCATGGTGTTCTTCCCGGCCAGCGGCAAAAATCTCATCGTTGGCGGCGGTCAAGGCCTTGGCGGGTCGGTCTCCAATCCCGGCACGAACTGTCTCGTGACGATTGATGCCAATGGCTTGCTTACCAATGCAAGCATCGTTTATGTCGGTGGTGGCGGTTTGACCAACGACGCCTATTGTGTGAGCAATGGCATCGTCATCACCAACGGCGGTCAGTTGTTCAGCACCGCCAACAGCTTTATCGGTGGCAGCACCAACTGCGACTACAACTTTGTCACCGTGGGTGGTGGCGGCGGCCAGTCGCTGTGGGACATGAACAATGCGACTTTGACGCTTGGCACCAAGACTTTTGCGTCGGGCGTCGTCACCGACAAGGGGAATTATCTGAAATTGTTCAACGGCGGTCTGTTGACCAATGTGTCCAGCATCATACTCGGCGGAACCAATTCGCTGTTGGTCTTCAACGGCGGCACGCTGGAGGCGGGAAACGCCGGCACCCTGATTGCGACCAATGCCACGACGGTCAACGCGACCAATTTGGTGCAGGCTGGCGGTGCAATTATTGATGACGGCGGGCTGGCGGTTACGATTCAGTTGCCATTATTGCGGGATACGAATAGCCCGAATGGCGGTCTGACCAAGCTTGGCTCGGGCACGCTGACGCTGGCCAACTCCAATACTTACACCGGCCCGACGACCATCAGTGCCGGCACCCTGGCTTTGACCGGCGGCGCTTCGATTGCCGCCAGTCCGAGAATCAGCGTGGCGGGTGGCGCCACCTTTAATGTCTCGGCTTTGCCCTCAACGTATGTTCTCGGTGTCGGCCAGACGTTGAGCAACAGTTCGGCGGGCGCCGGTGTCAGTGGCAATATTGATTGCAGCTCCGCTCCGCTCTCGCTGGCCTATGACGGCACCAATGTCTCCTTCACCGTCGCCACTGGCACGCTGACCTTGGCCGCCAATACGGTGTTTGTTCTCAACAACACGGGGCCCGTTTTGGCGCCCGGTAGTTACAAGCTTATTGCCAATTCCGCGACCGGCGGTGGGGGGCTGGTGGCCGGCACCGTGCCAACCAATGTGACCTTCATTGGTGCTTCCATGGCGGCAACGTCTGTGCTCCAGATCGTGGCCGGCGAACTTTATTTGGGGGTGGGCGGTCTATCCAGCGGCATCAGTTATGGGCCGACGACGTTCACCTACAACGGTTCGGCGCAGAGTCCGACGATAACCTACATTGGTTCGACCGGAGCGCGGACCACCAATTTTGTGGGCGTTGCGCCGACCGTTTATGGCCCCGGCAGCAAAGCGCCGACGAACGCGGGTATTTACTTTATGACGAACACGGTCGCGGCGGATGCGACTTACTTCGGTGCCACTGACAGCACGAGGTTCATCATCAATCCCGCGGGGACGATCAGTTTCTCCGCCACCAATGCCGGTTTGGTAATCAATCCGGCGTTCTGCGGTCTCAGCTACGAAAAAACGATGCTGACCAAAAGTTTGTTTGTCTCCAACAACACTTCGATGATCAATATGCTCACTCAGATTGGTCCCGCCGTCTTCCGCATTGGCGCCAATGGTGTGGACACGACTTGCTGGGGCGGCTTGTCGGGCCTGACGGCCATCACGCCGGCGCAGGTGGATGCGTTTGCCGGTTTCGTCAAGGCGCTGCCCACCAACTGGCAGGTCATCTACGGCATTAACATGTCGGTGAACAATCCCACGAATTGCGCAGCCGAGGCGGCCTATGCCGCCAATGCGCTGGGATCCCGGCTGCTGGGTTTCGAGATCGGCAATGAGTGCGATTTGTTTTACCGGAACGGTTTCCGCTCCACCAATTATACCTTTGCCGACTTCCTCTCGGAATGGCGGGTGCTCGCGGCGGCCATCACCAACACGGTTCCCGGCTGGGCCATCACCAATGGCGGCAATGGCTGGACGCTCACCGGACCGGCCTCGGCCTACAATATGAATTACACGGTGCCGTTTGCCGCGAACACGGCGGGGGTGGCTTCGATGGTGACGCACCATTACTACCGGGGCGATGGTCAGGATACGACCAACTCCACGATGACCAAGCTGCTGGCCTTGGATGCAAATCTGCCCGCGACCGTGAGCAACATTGTCGCCGCCGCCAAGTCGGCCAATTTAGCCCAGGGTTTCCGCATGGACGAATGTGGTTCCTTTTACAACGGCGGCAACACGATTAGCAGTCAATTCGGGGCCGCCCTGTGGACGCTGGACTTCATGTTCATCAACGCGCTCAATGGCGCGCAGGGAGTGAATTTCCATGGCGGCGGGCAGAATTATAATAATTACACTCCCATTGCCGACAATGGCACCAATGTCGTGATGGCCCGGCCCGAGTTCTATGGGATGAAGCTGTTTTCGCTCGCGTCTCTGGGCGGCAGCGTCCTCCCCGCCACCAACACGGTGGGGACGAATTTTAATTTCACCGCCTACGGCGTGCGGCAGGCGCCGGGTGTGATCGGGGCCGTCCTAATCAACAAGGAAACAAATTATTCCGTCCAGGTGACCATCAATCTGGGATCCAACGTCGTCGCCGCGTCATCCATGGTGCTGGCCGGCACGGCGCTTGATAGCATCAGCGGCCACACGCTGGGCGGGGCGGCCATCAATCCCGATGGCTCCTGGGCCGGCGGGTTTCAGTCCACGGCGCTCACCACCAACGGCCAGTTGACCGTCACTGTGCCGCCGATCACCGCGCTGTGGCTAAGCCCGATAACGCCCGGCACCAACACGCTTTTGGCGAATGACGCTGCCGGCACATCCTCCTTCACCGGTTCCACCAATTGGACCGATGGTTTGGCACCGCATGGTTTGGCCAACTATTTTACCTCAACAAATCTTTTGCGTTCGCCGGCCGCCGGATCGGGTTTCATTTTTGGCGGCAACTCCCTGACGATTGGACCTTCGGCTCCGGGCAACACCTCTTTTCGGCTCGCGTTTAATGCCCCGGGCGGCGCTTGTGCGATCAATAACTGCATCCTCGCCGGTGGCATCATTGATGCCGGGGCTTCCAATGCCACGAACGTTCTGTCTGGCACCAACTGGTTCGTTTCCGCCCCCGGCGGCTTCGGGTTGGGAGGCGACAACTCGCGCGCCATTGTCCTGACTAATCTCAATCTGGGCGGAACTTCCGCTCTCAGCAATGGCGTGGCCAATCCCGCCAGCGGACTGGGAACGATTATTTACGCCGGCAATGCCGCGAATTTCACCGGGCCCATTGTGACGTCTTTCGGCACCACGCTGCAGGCGTATTCCCAAACCAACCTCGGCGGCAATCCGGCCGGCTTCAACGCCGCCCAATTTGTTTTGGACAACGGCATCTTCCAGCCCCTCGCCAGCCTGGCGCTGAGCAATGCCAACAGCGGCGTGACGCTCAACCCCGGCGGCGGTACGTTTAACGTCGGGTCGGGGCTCACGCTGATGGTTGACAATCCCATCGCCGGCTCCGGTAGCCTGACGAATCTGGGTGGCGGTTTATTGATTCTTTCCGGGACGAACCCTTACACCGGCGACACGACCATCAGTGCCGGCGAAGTGATGGGCCTTGCGGGCAGCTCGTGTTCCAACAGCGCCTTCACCGTCCTGACGGGTGCCACCAACGGGGTGCAGATTCTCCCCGGCGGCGGCCAGTGGGTTAGCGCGGCTTTGACCGCCAGCGCGGGCAGCTGTCTGGATTTCAATTTCACCAACACCATCATTGGCGGCACCACGGCTCCGCTGAAAGTTCTGGGGGTTTTCAATTATACCAATCCGACGGTCATTGTGCGCACCGCGACGGGCATCACCTATGGTCAATATCCGCTGATCGAATACGCCGCCCTGTCCGGGACCGTGATCAGCAATGTCACCATTGTTCCGGCGCTGGCGGACAACTTGAAATACCGCATCATCACCAATGCCGTCCGGTCAACCCTGGATCTGGTGATCCTTTCAACCAACAACACCGGCGTTTTGAGCTGGGGGGCGGGGAATGGCTGCTGGGATATCAACGCCTCGACCAACTGGCAGAGCCTGGGCCTCTTCGGCTTGACCTATCAGGACGGCGCGGATGTCGTTTTTGATGACAACGCGAGCGGGGCTTCGTCCATCCTCGTGACCAATGCGGTGGTTGTTTCTCCCGCTGGCATCATCGCCAACCTGACGAACAAAAACTACCTCATCTCCGGCAATGCCATTGCCGGTGCCGCCACCCTCGTTAAAAATGGCCCCGGCCTGCTGCTTCTTTCCGGGGCGAATACTTACACCGGCGACACGGTTATTAGCGGGGGCACCGTGCTGGTGAACGGGAACTCCGCCGCCAGCACCAGCTTGGTGACCGTCTCCGGCAATGCCATCTTTGGCGGCACCGGCAGCCACGGCGGCACCGTGCTGGTGAACGCCGGCGGCCGGTTGGCCCCCGGCGGGATGGGTGTTGTGGGGGCGCTGACACTGACCAACAATCTGGCGCTCAACGGGGGCAACGTGTTCTATGAGTTGGCCAACAGCACCGGCGGCACGAACGATTTTGTGGCGGTGGGTAACACGGTCTATCTGACGAATGCCAATGTCATCCTGCTTTCCGGCGCCGCCCCGGCGGGGGATTACATCCTGATGAGCTACGCTGCGACGAATGGCCCCGGCACCATTGCCTTGGCCTCTAGTTATCCGAACACTTCACTCATCATCAATCCGACCAATCTGGTTTTGCGGGTGGGCGCGGGCGGGGCGGTGTTTGGGCTGACGTGGAAGGGGAATGTCAGCGGGACGTGGGATGCCTCGGCCTTGAATTGGACGAACGGGATTATGGCGACCAATTTCAGCCTGGGCGACAATGTGGTGTTCGATGACACGCTGGCGAATAATCCGGTGGTGACGAACGCCACGCCCGGCGCCGTGGTTTTGCCGGGCGCGGTGACATTCAACAACAGCCTGACCAATTACACAATCAATGCGAACATCGGCGGAGCCGGGTCGCTGATTAAGTTTGGCTCGGCCACGGTGGCGCTGACCGGCACGAACACCTACACCGGCAACACGACGATCAATGCCGGCACGTTGATGGTGACGAACGGCGGTTCGATCAATTCGCCCAACGCCACGTTGAACATCGGGCCGGATGTGAATCGCGCCACGAACACGCTGGCGGCTGGCGGCGCCATCACCGTCCAAACGTTGCTGGCGACTAACGTGGTGAGCGGCGGCGTTTCCAATTCCGTCTTCACCTTCGCCGGCGGTACGCTGACGACCTCGAACAATAACGGGCTGGCGTCCAGTATGCTGTTGGCCTCCAACGTGAGTTGGACCATGAACAGCAGTTGGAACCTGAACGGCGGCACGAATATTTTCAGCAATGTGGCAACGAACCAAAACGCTTCGGCAACCCTGTCTGTGGGCAACGGGGCCAATAACGTGCAGGTCAGCGTGAACCCGAACGCCGTCTGGTGGCACGCCATCCCGGCTAACAGTGCCTCGACGAATGTGCTGGCCCTGGTGCTCGGTGCTGGCAATGCGACGAACAACGTGTTCACCGTCAACGGCGGCAGCGTGATTGTGACCAACAGCAAAGGCGATAAAGCCGCGATTACCGTTGGCAACGCCGCCGGTTCCACCGGCAATCAGGTGGTTGTCACCAACGGCGGTCAGGTGCTCACGGATTGCCGGCAGGATGGTGGCGCAGTGGCTGGGTTCGTTGGCTCTGCCGGTAATAACAATAGTCTGGTTGTGGCAGGCACCAATGCCGCCGGGCGCAAGTCAACGTGGAACATGGTTTCGGACCGTTTGCAAATCGGTAACGGCACCGGTATCGCCTACTCCAATAACTGGGTGCGCGTGGATCAGGGCGGCCTCATCACGAATTCCACTATCATGATTTATTGCAGTTATTCTTACCTGTTCATCACCAACGGCGGCCAGTTTTTTACTCCCGGTGCCACGGTGGGGCGGATTGGTTTTAATAGCAGCCTGATGGTGGGTGGCACGGATGCCGCTGGGAACAAAGCCGCCCTGAGGTTTATCAGCGGCAATATGACCATTGGTGGTGGTTCCGTATTAACCAGCAACCCCGGCACGAACAACCTGGTGCGCGTGGAGGCGGGGGGCATCATTACGAATGCGAGCTTGGTGTCCATCGGTGGCAGCCAGACGACGTATGACATCAGCTGCCTCAGCAACAGCTTGGTGATTACGAACGGCGGTCGGGTGTTCAGCACCGGCAACAGCACGATTGGCCTTAATACCAACTGTAATAACAACTCCGCGAGCATCGGCGGCGGCGCGGGTGGTTCGCTGTGGCGATTGAATAACAATACCATCACGATTGGCAACCACGCGCTGGCGACGAATAACTTTGTGACGTTATTCAGCGGCGGCGTGTTGACGAACGTGTCGTCGGTGATTCTGGGCGGGGTAAATTCGCGGTTCAATTTCAATGGCGGCACGCTGGCGGCGGGTGCCGGCGGCAATTGGCTCAACACCAACAGCGCGGCAATCAACGCGGCCATCTATGTGCAGAGTGGTGGCGCGGTCATGGACAGCGTCGGCTTCACGGTGACGAACCGGATGCCGTTGCTGCAAGACACGAATAGCACCGGCGGACTTACCAAGCTGGGCAGCGGCACGTTGACGCTTCTGGGCACCAACAGCTACACCGGCAATACGACCGTCAGTGCGGGTATTTTAAACCTCCAGCAACCCACGCTAGCCACCAACTCGACGGTGATGGTGGCTCGCGGGGCGGTGTTGAATCTGGGTTTCTCCGTGACCAATCTGGTAACCGGTTTGGTGACCAATGGCGTGAGCCTGCCGGCCGGCGTTTACAGCAGTAACACCGTCGCCCCCTTCATCACCGGCCCCGGCAGCCTGCTGGTGGCCGGCGCGGTGGTGCTTCCGACAATCAGCGGTTCCGCGACGTTCACAAACTTCGTTGCGACCTACGGTTTGGCCTCGGCCTCGCAGAGTTTTCCGGTCATGGGCGTAAATCTCACCTCCGACATCACGAACACGGCGGCTTCCGGGTTTGAAGTTTCGACCAATAACATCAGCGGTTACGCCGTCACGGCCGTGATCCCCAACGCGGGCGGTAGCGCGAGCGGGACGGTGTATGTCCGGCTGACTGCGACGGCGACCGCCGGTAGCTGTAATTCCTCAAATATCGTGGTAGTAGCCAGCGCTGGAGCCGCCAGCCTCACCAATGTCAGCACCGCCAGCGGCAACGTGGTGAATCCAGCCACACCGGTGTTGACCGTGATCGCCAGCGCGATCACCTACGGCCAGACACTGACGAATGTTAGCTTGGCCGGTAGCGTGGCCACGAATGGAAACAACAACGCATTGGTACTGGGCGGCTTGGCCTTGGCGCTGACCACGAATGTGCCGAACGCGGGGATCACGAATGTGGCAGTAAACTTCACGCCGCTAGACACGACCAATTACACCCTTGCGAGCACCAATGTGAATATCACAGTGACGCCGGCATCGTTGTTGATTGCGGCGAACGGGACGAACAAGCTTTACAACACGACGCTAAGCTTCAGTGGCGGAGAATATACGAGCAGCGGCTTGGTGAACGGGAACGTGGTCACGAACGTGACGTTGGCGAGCGCGGGTGCAACGAACACCGCGCCGGTGGGAGTATATGCGAACACGGCGACGAACGCATTGGGGATTGGGTTGACGAACTACAGCATTGTTTACAGCAACGGGCAACTGACGGTGGAGTCGGGGATTTATAGTATTGAGTGGACCAATCCGGCGAGCATCGGCTATGGAACGGCATTGGGAACGAATCAGAATGCGGCGAGTGCGAGCGTGGCCGGAACGTATGTTTACAACCCGACGAACGGGACGGTGCTGCCGGCGGGGACGAACACGCTGCATGTGACCTTCACGCCGGGCGACACGAACTATGCCGCGACGAATCTGAGTGCGACCCTGGTGGTGACCCCGGCGACGTTGGTGATCACGGCGAACTCGACGAACAAACTTTACAACACGACGCTAAGCTTCAGTGGCGGGGAATATACGAGCAGCGGATTGGTGAATGGGAACACGGTGACGAACGTGACCTTGGCGAGCGCGGGCGCGTCGCCTGCGGCTCCAGTGGGCGTGTATGCGGTCACGGCGACGAACGCCTTGGGGATTGGGTTGACGAACTACAGCATTGTTTACAGCAACGGGCAGCTGACAGTGGAGCCGGGGATTTACACCATCACGTGGACGAACCCGGCGAGCATCGGCTACGGAACGGCACTGGGAACGAACCAGAACGCGGCGAGCGCGAGCGTGGTCGGAACGTATGTCTACAACCCGACGAATGGAACCCTGTTAGCGGCGGGAACGAACACGTTGCACGTGACCTTCACGCCCACCGACACGAACTACGCGGCGACGAATCTGAGCGCGACGCTGGTGGTGACCCCGGCAGTGCTGGTGATCACGGCGAACACGACGAACAAAGTTTACAACACGACGCTGGTGTTTAGCGGCGGCGAGTTTACGAGCAGCGGGTTGGTGAACGGGAATGTGGTGACGAACGTGACCTTGGCGAGTGCGGGCGCATCGCCTGCGGCCCCGGTGGGTTTGTATGCGGTCACGGCGACGAACGCGTTGGGGAGCGGGCTGACGAACTACAGCATTGTTTACAGCAACGGCCAGCTGACGGTCGGGCAGGGAGCTTACACCATCACGTGGACCAATCCGGCGAGCATCGGCTATGGAACGGCATTGGGGACTAATCAAAACGCGGCCAGTGCAAGCGTGGCCGGAACGTATGTCTACAATCCGACGAACGAGACAGTGCTGTCGGTGGGAACGAACACGCTGCATGTGAGCTTCACGCCGACCGACACGAACTATGCCGCGACGAATCTGAGTGCCACATTGGTGGTGACCCCGGCGGTGCTGGTGATCACGGCGAACTCGACGAACAAAGTTTACAACACGACGCTGGTGTTTAGTGGTGGAGAATATACGAGCAGCGGATTGGTGAATGGGAACACGGTGACGAACGTGACCTTGGCGAGTGCGGGCGCATCGCCTGCGGCTCCAGTGGGCGTGTATGCGATCACGGCGACGAACGCCTTGGGGATTGGGTTGACGAACTACAGCATCATTTACAGCAATGGGCAGCTGACAGTGGAGCCGGGAATTTACACCATTGCGTGGACGAACCCGGCAAGCATCACTTACGGGATGGTGCTGGGAACGAATCAGAACGCGGCGGGCGCGAGCGTTGCGGGCAGTTACAATTACAATCCGACAAACGGGGCGGTGCCGCCAGCGGGAACGAATACGTTGCATGTGACATTCACGCCGAATGACACGAACTATGCGGCGACGAATCTGAGTGCCACATTGGTGGTGACCCCGGCGGCGCTGGTGATCACGGCGAACTCGACGAACAAACTTTACAACACGACGCTGGTGTTTAGTGGTGGAGAATATACGAGCAGCGGATTGGTGAATGGGAACGTGGTGACGAACGTGACCTTGGCGAGTGCGGGCGCATCGCCTGCGGCTCCAGTGGGCGTGTATGCGGTCACGGCGACGAACGCATTGGGGAGCGGACTGACGAACTACAGCATAGTTTACAGCAACGGCCAGCTGACGGTCGGGCAGGGAGCTTACACCATCGCGTGGACGAACCCGGCGAACATCACTTACGGGACGGCGCTGGGAACAAACCAGAACGCAGCGAGCGCGAGCGTTGCGGGCAATTACAATTACAATCCGACAAACGGGGCCGTGCTGTCGGTGGGAACGAATACGTTGCATGTGACCTTCACGCCGGGCGACACGAACTATGCCGCGACGAATCTGAGTGCGACCCTGGTGGTGACCCCGGCGGCGCTGGTGATCACGGCGAACTCGACGAACAAACTTTACAACACGGCGTTGGCGTTTGGTGGCGGAGAGTTTACGAGCAGCGGATTGGTGAATGGGAACGTGGTGACGAATGTGACGCTAACCAGCGACGGCGCATTGCCTGCGGCGCCGGTGGGTTTGTATGCGATCACGGCGACGAATGCGTTGGGGAGCGGGCTGACGAATTACAGCATTGTTTACAGCAACGGGCAACTGACGGTGGAGTCGGGGATTTATAGTATTGAGTGGACCAATCCGGCGAGCATCGGCTACGGAACGGCACTGGGAACGAACCAGAATGCGGCGAGTGCGAGCGTGGCTGGAACGTATGTCTACAATCCGACGAACGGGGCCGTGCTGTCGGTGGGGACGAACACGTTGCAAGTGACTTTCACGCCGACGGACACGAACTATGCAGCGACGAACTTGAGCGCGACGCTGGTGGTGACCCCGGCGGCGGTGAGTCTGCTCTTGACCTCGTCGTCACAAACCAATGGTTATCATGGCAGCGTAACCTTTACGGTGACAAACCTGCCCAGTGGGGCGGGGAGCAATGTCGTTTTCCAAGCAAATGGCGTCTCCTTTAGCACCAATAATGTGATTAACGGCGGGGTCACGAGTTTGAACATCACCAACCTGCCGCGCGGCAGCACGAATATTATCCTGGCGACCTACAATGGGGACGGTTCGTATCTGTCGGCAAGCACCAACCTGATTCAGAGTGTGACGAATCATCCGCCGGTGGTGACCAATCAACTAATGGTGGCGCGCTCACTGAAGATGACCTGGAAAACCAACCTCTCGTATCTGGTTACCAACGGGATGGACCTGGACGGTGATACCCTGACGCTGATTGCCCCGGCAGAAAACCAGATTTACACTTCTACAAACGGCGTGGCGGTGACGAATAACGGTGTGTTTTTGCTCTACAATTATACGACAAATAGCCCTGATGTGAACGACCGGATTTATTACACCATCGGCGATGGGTATGGTGGAACGAACTCGGGTTATGTGGATGTGATTGTGAATCCGTTTGTGTTGACGGGGCAGCCGCTGGTGCTTACCAATCCGGCGACGCCAACGTTGAAGCTTTACGGAATCAAAGGTTTTTCTTACAGCGTGGAAAGGTCGACGAATATCACGTTCAGTCCGGTGAGTGTGCTGTGGCAGACGAATCTGATGCAGAACGGACCGTTTATCTATACCGATCCCGCCCCCCCGCAACCGCAGGCGTTCTATCGGCTATCCTCGCCATAAGGCAAGGCGGATTAGAAATGACCGGAATGAAAAACATGAGCGTGAGGGTGGCTGCGTTCTAAGTATTGCGCTTTGATGCTGGCGGGGCAATATTGTGTTGGTTGACGTATAAGCGCAGGGTGATGTTTTGTTGTTGGCTCTGGGGTGTGTTTTGGTTGAAATGGCAAAGCCATCTTTTGTTCAGTATTTGCATTGGGTTGATTCGGCTGGCGGTTAAAAGCAGTATTGACTTTTTGTAAGAAAAGAATTGACGGTTCGGGGTTACTGGCTGGTGCCCCCCCCCCCACTGCCAATAAATGCCAACCATTTGGTAAAAAATGGTTAGTTGACTTCCGGGGGTTCGGCGAGATTCTTGTTGCAATCGGCGCGTTGTCGCGCCAATAAACACCAAACCAACCGGAGAAGAATAACGATGAAAAAAATGCTTCTGTTAGTCACGATGCTGGGCCTCGCCACCGCGCTTTCTGCGAAGGCGGCGGATGCCAAGGAAAACTGGGACAACCTCTGCGCCAAGTGCCACGGTGCGGATGGCAAGGGCGACACCAAGATGGGCCAGAAACTGGGTTGCAAAGATTTGAGCGATGCCAAGGTTCAGGCGGATCTCAAGGATGCGGCGGCGACCAAAGCCATCAAGGAAGGTCTCAAGAAGGATGAGAAGACGCTGATGAAGCCGTTTGACACGCTGTCAGACGCTGACATCAAGGCGCTCGTGGCCTACGTTCGTGGTTTGAAGAAATAATTTGCTTTGGTTTCAAGCTGCTGGCCGGTTGTTTTCAGCCGGCCGGCAGCTTTTCAATTTCCTGAAAAATAAATAAGATTTTCCGCACCATGAATCCCAAATCGTCTCCCAGCCCGTCCAAGCAACCCTCCTCCTTTCGCAACTGGATCAGTTTCATCGGGGCGGTGGTGGGATTGGGTGCCCTGTTTTCGTTCTTGCTGTTGTTCACGCTGGACGCCGTTGCCAAATTTTCCAATCCCTATGTCAGCATCCTGACCTACATGGTGGTGCCGGCATTTTTGATTTCGGGCATGTTCCTCGCGCTGTTGGGCGCTTGGTTGGAGCGCCGCCGCCGGGCGTGCGGCACCGGGCCGGCCTCGTTGCAGATTGATTTGAGCCAGCCTCGCGACCGCCGGGTGCTCGTGACCTTTATCGCCGGCAGCATTGTTTTTCTTCTGCTCTCGGCCATTGGTTCCTACAACGCCTTCCATTTTACGGAATCCGTGACGTTTTGCGGTGAGGTCTGCCATAAGGTGATGAAGCCGGAACTGGTGACGCATGACCACGGCCCGCACGCCCGCGTGTCCTGCGTGGAATGTCATGTTGGCCAGGGGGTTTCCTGGTTCGTGAAGTCCAAGATTTCCGGCTCGTATCAGCTTTATTCCGTGGCATTCAACAAATATCCCAAGCCCATCGGCACGCCGATCCATAATTTGCGTCCGGCCCGTGACACCTGCGAGCAATGCCACTGGCCGCAGAAGTTTTCAGGGAATCTTGACCGGACGTATGATTATTTCCAGAGCGACGCCTCGAATTCGCCTTACTCCATCCGCCTGCTTCTGAAAATCGGCGGCAGCGATCCCAAGCGCGGGCCGGTCGGCGGCATTCACTGGCACAATCTTCCCGGCAACAAGGTGGAATACGTGGCCACCGATGCCGCGCGGCAGAAAATTCCCTGGGTGCGCGTGACCGATGCCGGCGGCAAGGTCACTGTGTTCAAGACCAAGAATTTCACCAACGACGTTTCCAAGCTGGAATTGCGGACGATGGATTGCATGGATTGCCACACCCGCCCGTCGCACCGCTATCTTTCACCGGAGAAGGCCGTGAATCAGGCGATGGCGCTCAATCGGATTGATCCTTCTGTTCCGTGGATCAAGACCAACGCCATGTATGTGCTGACCCGTTCCTATAAAACGGAAGCGGAAGCCACCAACAGCATCGCCAGTGTTATGACTGCGAAATATCCGGGCAATGCCTTGGTGAAAGCCGCCATCCCGGTGTTGCAGCAGATCTACTCGGAAAACTTCTTCCCGGAAATGAAGGCCAATTGGTCCAGCTATCCGGACAACGTCGGCCACATGATCTGGCCCGGCTGTTTCCGCTGCCACGACAACCAGCACAAGACCGAGGACAAAAAATTGACCATCAAGGCCAGCGATTGTAACACCTGCCATACCATTCTGGCGCAGGGAGCCGGGGCGGAACTCGACAAGCTCGCGCCGGCCGGCCAGAAGTTTATCCATGTGGGGGGTGACTTGGATGACAATCCGGTCTGCATTGACTGTCACAACGGCGGGCCGTAGCCACTGGTTGGCAGCTAATAGTTTCGTGGAAAAAGCAAAGAGCCCGGACACGGCTCTTGCGTCGGAGGGTTAATGCATGTGCATTAGCAACTTACGATGCGGCAGACCCTTGGTGCCAGTAGAAGTGCCAGTAAATCGCGAAAACCGTTTGCAAATTCGCGTAACCGCATCCTCGCCGGCAATGACATCACGCGCTCGCAACCAGCCAGGCAGGCTCGCATCGTAATCAGGATGTGTGGAATTCGCCGGCACGTGGCGACCATAGCACGGGTTTTTGGGGCGATTTGAAGACGATAAAAAACGACTCGGCTGGAGAGTGCAGGAGACGGCAGGAGTCGGCTGGACACGTCAAAAAAAGTTCAAATATTTATTTGACGGTTTTTTATTTTCGCACGCGGGCAGAGATTTCATCAATGCATCGAATCTTTTTTTTCGTCTATCATTACAACAGTTGACAGTTCTACATCGGCTTGTTAAACCGCCTTATGAATATTGAGACACTGAAGATGTATTGTGATCTCGCGGATTCGCAGAGCTTCACAAAAGCTGCCCAAATCAACGGGATCACCCAGTCCGCCGTCAGCCAGCAAATCACAAGCTTGGAGAAAACCTTCAAATCGCTGCTCATTGAGCGCAGTAAAAAGCATTTCCGACTGACTCGCGAAGGTCAGGTGCTTTACGATTACAGCAAGCAAATCACACGAATCGACGAATTACTGCGCAGCAAATTGCAGGAATTAAAAGACCTCATTTCCGGCAACATCCAAGTGGCAACGATTTACTCGATCGGTCTTCATGAATTACCGCCCTACATCACGAAGTTCATGAAAAACCACCCGACAGTGAACGTCCACGTCGAATATCGCGGATACAAGCAAGTGCTTGAGGATGTGATGGGCAATACCGTGGATCTGGGGCTCATCGCCTATCCAGTCAAAAACCCCAAGCTGGAAATTGTCCCGTTTGGCAAAGATTCGATGGTAATCATCTGCCATCCTCATCATCCCTTCGCCAAAAAAAAGAGCATCAAGCTAAAAGAACTGTCAGGCCAGGAGATGGTCGGTTTTGAATCAGACATCCCCACGCGCAAGGCCATCGATAAAGTTTTGAACCAATACAAAGTGGTTGTGAAATACGTCATGGAATTCGATAATATCGAAACCTTGAAACGCGCGGTGGAAATTGGCGCCGGCATTTCCATAGTTCCACAAGCCACGGTTAGCCAGCAAATTGCCCAAAAAACACTGAGCTCCGTGGTGATTGAAGACGGCCAATTTTTCCGCCCCATCGCTGCGATTTACAAGAAAAGCCGGGTTTTAACGCCGGTTATGAAAGAATTCCTCACCACCTTGAAGAACGCAGTTTAATTAGTTCGCATTGCTCAACAGCAACATCAGTTCGCGCTGCATTCCACTCGCTGCTCAACGAATACGAACGCGCTCAGGCACACGATTTCCATAGTTCACATTGTGCGGAGGTTTTATTGGCTCGCTTTGCTCGAAACAATTGAACCGCACATCAGGCGCGTGCGCGGACGCCTGACGTTCATGCGCGGCCAACCAGTGTAAACGGCGGTTGAAAAGTGCGGCGGGTGGCGCTCGAAAAGTGCCTCACCTTCCGAGCAAAGGGAACTGGATTTTCAGGTCTCCGTCCAGCTGTTGATTCCGCTTCGAGGTAGAAGCAGCAGGAGGGGGAGCTTCGAGCCTTTAGCTCGCCCCCTCCTGCGGTCGAAGGTTCGTTTGATTTACTTGCGTTTCAGCCGGCGTTTGGC
>CAIOIC010000077.1 GCA_903858275.1 uncultured Verrucomicrobia subdivision 3 bacterium
TCCGCCCACCAACAGCTACTCGCGCGTGCTGTCGTGGATTGATAAGGAAAGTGGCGGCATGCTCGCCGCCGAGGCTTACGATGCGAAGGGTAAATTATTGAAGGAGTTCGAGCCGAAGTCGTTCAAGAAGGTGAACGGCCAGTGGCTGCTTCAGGAAATGGAAATCCGCAACGTCCAGACCGGCTCGCGCACGCGGCTGGAGTTTGACTTGAAAAACTGAAGGCGGGCGAACGCGTGATGTTCCGTCACTTCACCGCCTGCGTTTCCACCCAGCGGGCGAAGAGCCAGAGCAAATCCGACAGCCGGTTCAGAAAGATGATGATCTCCTCGTTTTTGAAATCGCCGGCCGCCTGCAAATCGCACACGCGCCGTTCCGCATGGCGGCAGACCGTCCGCGCCACGTCCAGTGCGGCGGAATGGTGCGTCGCCCCCGGCGTGGCCCAGCCTTTGAAATTGACGTTTTGCGCCTCGATTTTCTTTATCAGCACGTCGAGCTTCGCCGTTATGGCCGGCTTGACCAGCGAGAAGCCCCCTTTGACGTAGCGCTCCAAATCCTCGTTCGCCACGGCGAGTTCGCCCATCAAAATGACGAGATCTTTCTGGATGGCCAGCAGGTTGGTGCGGACAAAATCGTGTTCTGCCGTCGCCCGGGCGAGGCCGAGCGCGGCATTCAGTTCGTCCACGGAACCGTAAGCCTCCACGCGCGGATGGTTCTTGGGCACGCGGCGGCCATACATTAACGCCGTCGTTCCGTTGTCGCCGGTCTTGGTGGCAATGCTCATTTGGATTTTCTGGTGCCGGTAACTTTATCTGCCGCCGCGGGCGGCGACGGTGGGGCGGTCAATTTCTGGTAATTTAAAATTCCCTTCACAATCGCGGCGGCAATCTGTTTGCGATAGGCGGGATCGGCAATTTTTTTGCCTTCCGCCGGATGCGTCAGATAGCCGCTCTCGACGAGGATGGACGGCATTTCGGCTTCGCGCAATACTGCGAATCGTGCCCGCCGCACACTGCGATCTTCGGCCGCCAGAGTCTTCACCAGTGACTTTTGCACTTGATACGCCAGCAGTAGGCTTTTTCTCTCGACGACATTCGCGGGAGTCGCCCCGTAACTGGCACCTTTGCCTTCGGCGTTGCTGGAACTGGCGCCGACCGGCGTGATACAATAAGTCTCCAGCCCGTTAACCTCGGCTTTGCTGGATTCCGTCGCATTGAAATGCAGGCTCACAAACAAGTCTGCGCCGCGGCGGTTCGCGATATCCGGACGCTCGGTCAGCTCCACAAATTTATCTTTGGTGCGCGTCAAAACCACATTAAATCCAAGGGATTTAAGCTGGTCGCCCAATTCCTGGGCGAGGAGCAGCGTGTAGGTTTTTTCATAACGTGAAGCGGTGTGGTTTCCCGTGTCTTTGCCGCCGTGGCCGGGGTCAATGCAGATGGTGGAAATCTTTTTGCCCGTAAATTTCGGCGCAAAAACCAGCGGATCAATGGTCTTGGCCAGGTCCAGTTGCGACACGAACATCACTCCTTTGTCCAATGCTGCTGGAAACGACATTGCCACATTCACGCCGTTGATTTGCGCGGTGCGTGAATCTTTTTCTACTACCAGTCGCGACGCTTGGTTGGTGTAGATTGCGATTTCACCCCGTTTGGACTGGAGATGGAAATTATTCACCGCCGCCCACTCCGACAAGGCCGTGTAGCCGTGGCCATTGATGGTAGCCGCGCGCACCGGCTCCGCGTAAAAAGCGGCGGTGAGCAGCAGGGCAAAACGGACTTTCATGGCTGCGCAAATTAATGGGCGATGACTGAAACCTAAAGTGGAAAAGAAAAGAAGTTTGATATGGCCAAGCCGGTTCGGTGACCGTTGCAGGCAAGCCATGACGGTTACTAGGTAAAGTCTTTAGACCAGCGTAAATGCTTTAATGTTTGTTCGTGAGCGGGTTAAGTTGAAAATTTCCTCGTCGGCTCCGCCTTCAGGGAATGGGTTTTAGGGTGGGGAATGGGCTGGGAGGCGGGGCTGATTTGAAAATGAATACGAATGGGCAAAACGGGCAATATCTGAGCAGCGTTCAAGCTCGGCTGGCGGCGAGGGGGCCGGAAGGTGTGTTTTTGCCGTTGGTTGCCGGTCAGGAGTCGCTGGAAGAACTCCGCCAGATGGTCATTGAGTTTTGCCATGTTTGCCCGGCAAAACAAATCCATCTGGAATGTCCTTTTCGTATCATGGGCACCCTTGCTCACGATTCGCTGGCCGCTTTGGTCAATAGTTTGACCCGTGAAGCCTGTGTGAATTTGTTTCAGCTGGAATTGGAGTGTCGCTCCAAATATGGAGCTCAATGTGCACTGAAAAGCCAAGAAGGCAGATAATGAAAACCCAGGAAAACGATCCCCAAAAATTAAGTCCAGTTGACAGGGCGGTGCGCAAGACGGATCCCGCCCGTTTGGATATCATCTTGTTTTTCATTTTGGTGGCCATCTGTGCCGGGGTGGTTTTGTTGATAAAACTCGTGACGGGCAAGTTGACCTAGACCGAATCGAACTTGTGAGAATGAAACGCGAGCCCTCCTTTCATCAAAAACAGATGCGCTTTTTCACGCTCTTTTTCGGGGTGGTGGTGGTGCTTCTGGCTATCGGCTTTATTTGGATTACGAATCGCCTGCCACTGGGCGGTCATTGAACGACTTGATAAATCGTCGAAACTGCGCTCCGCATGAAAGATGACAAGGTTTTCGGGCTCAGCGGCACTTTATTCCTGATCGGGATTTCTCTGGTTAGCCTCGCTTTTTTCGGGCCGGATGCTGCCGGGCCGCGGGTCGGTTCCTTTTTCCAATTGGCGACTTCCTCCACTTGGGGCAATTGGTTCAACCTTGCCGCTGCGTGGTGCAGTTTAAAAATCATCCTGTTGAGCCTTGGTTTGTTTTTGGTCATCGAGTGTCTGGGAACTTTTCTGGCGGTAGCTGGACGCCGGCATCTGGCTTGGGCGGTTTATATGCTGCACCTCCTGCCTGGCTTGGGATTTTTGACGGGCGGCTATTATCTAATCAAAGCGTTGCTCTGAACTAAGGCTCGAACTAAAGTCTCGAATTGCTTGCGTCTATGAGCGGAAGGAAAACGGCAGCTAAAAGAAGAATATCTCGAACTCCCAATCGCGGGCGGACGAAGGTTTCGGCTCCATCCGCTCCAGTGGAGGACGCGGAGGCACAGTGGCGAAGGGAGGAGCGCTATCGTTCGGTTATCAACGTGATGACCGAAGGCATGGTGCTACAAATTGCTGGAGGGACAATCGTTGACTGCAATGAGCAGGCCACGCGCATTCTTGGCCAGACGCGGAATCAGATTCTTGGCCGGACTTCACGGGATTCCCATTGGCGGGCGGTGCGCGAAGATGGCAGCCCGTTTCCTGGCGAAGAACATCCCGCCATGATCACCTTGAAAACCGGCCAGCCCTGTCGGCAAATCGTGATGGGGTTGCATCTTCCCAAGGGTATTCTGCGTTGGATTTGCATCAACGCAGAACCTTTGTTTTGGGACGGCAAAATCAAGCCCGCTGCCGTGGTCACGACTTTTAGCGACATCACCGAGCGCAAGCGCATCGAAACAACTTTGCAGGAAAGTAATGCGTTGTTTTCTTTGTTCATGCAGCACTCGCCCATTTTCGCCTATATCAAGGAGGTCACGCCCGACGCCAGCCGGGTTCTGTTTGCCAGTGATAATTTCAGGGAAATGGTCGGCATTCCCGGTTCAGCCATGCAGGGTAAGACCATGGCGGAACTGTTCCCAGCCGAGTTCGCCGCCAATATTGCTCGTGACGACCAAGCCGTCCCGGCCAAGGGGGAAGTATTAAAAGTGGAGGAGGAATTGAACGGCCGCCATTATGCCACGGTCAAGTTTCCCATCATTCAAGGCGGACGCTCTTTGCTGGCGGGTTACACCATTGACATCACCGAGCGCAAGCAGGCGGAGGTGAAGTTGCAAAGAAGCGAGGAACGCTTTCGCGCCCTCGCGGATTTTTCGCCCGACATTATCAGCATCTTCGACCGCGAAGGACGACTTGTTTTCAACTCCGCGGCGGCCGGTAAAATCCACGGCTACAAGGCTGGCGAACTGGAGAGCCGATTGACGTTTAATTTCATCCATCCCGATGATTGCCCCGGTGTCACCGCCGCCTTTAGCCGGCTGCTTAGTGACCAAGCCGAGGAGGTGAAAATCCAGTATCGCTACCGCAATGCCGACGATTCCTACAAGTGGATGGAGGCGGTCGGACGCAACGAAATCACCAATCCGCATATCAACGGCATCATTGCGATTTCCCGCGACATCACCGAGCGCAAGCGGGTGGAACAAAAGTTAATCCAGAGCCAGCAATTCATCATAGAAACCGGAAGGATTGGAAAGGTGGGCGGCTGGGAATTCGATATTCATTCTGGAAAACAAAACTGGACCGAAGCCGTCTATGACATTCATGAGGTGGATATCAGCTACGAACCAACCGTGGAAAAAGGAATCAGGTTTTACACGCCCGCTTCCCGGCTGGTCATAGAGCGGGCGGTGAAGGCGGCCATTGAGCAAGGCAAGCCTTTTGATGTGGAACTGGAGATCCTCACCGCCAAGGGCAACCTTCGGTGGGTCAAGGCCATTGGGAAACCGGATCCAGAACGCCGCCGGATATTTGGCTTTTTTCAGGACATCACGGAGCGTAAGCAGGCGGAGTTGGAGTTGCGGCAACTCAACGAAACGCTCGAGCAGCGGGTTGCCGCGCGCACCGCCGCGCTGCAGGAGAGCGAAGAACGGTTTCGCGCCATTGCCACCAACACTCCGGATCACATTCTTATCCAGGACGGCAAGTTGCGCTATCAAATGGTGATCAATCCGCAGCTGGGCCTCACCGAAGCGGACATGATAGGGAAAACCGACTGGGACTTGTTCCAGCCAGCGGATGCCGCGAGGCTGCTGGCTTTGAAAAAGAGGGTTTTAAAAACCGGCCAACCGGTTCGCTTGGAAACACCCTTTCCGAATTTGAAGGGCGATTTGGAATATTTTGAAGGAGTTTATATGCCGAAGCGGGACGCGACGGGTAAGGTGGATGGGTTGATCGGATATTTCCGCAATATCACCGGACGCAAACAGGCGGAGATGACGCTGAAGGAGAGTGAGGTGAAGTTTTCCGTGGCCTTTAAAAACTCTCCCAACCCCATGAACATCAGCCGGGTTGATAATGGATTGATTGTGGACGCCAACGACGCCTTTATTGCGGCCACCGGGTATTCCCGTAAAGAAGTGATCAACTCTAACATAATGGCATTGGGCATATGGGTTAATTCAAAGATTCGACCCCAAGTTGTGAAGCAATTGATTGATCAAGGGAAAGTGGCGGACAAAGAATTCCAGTTCAGGAAGAAAAATGGCGAGGTCGGAACGGGGATATATTCCGCTCATCTCATCCACCTCCAAAATGTTCCGCATATTCTATCAGCGGTGAAGGACATCACCGAACGCAAGCGGACGGAAGCGGCATTGCTCGAAAGCGAGCGACTCCACCGGCTGTTATACACCAATTCGCTGGACGCCTTGATGACGGTGGAGGCTCCCACCTGGAAAATTATCTTCACCAATCCGGCCGCCGTGAAAATGTTCCGGGCCAAAAATATCGAGCAATTGCTTGCGACCAATCCGTGGGAGCTGTCGCCCGAGTTCCAGCCCGATGGCCAGGCTTCTCTCCAGGCGGCGCGGAGGGCGATTAATAAAGCCATGGAACAGGGCAGCCATACCTTCGAATGGCGTCACCGGCGGTTGGATGGTGAGGAATTTCCGGCGTCGGTGTTACTGGCGCGCATTGAAGTGTCCGGGCGCATGCTGGTTCAGGGAACCGTGCGCGACCTTACCGAGCGCGTCCGGCTCGAACAGGAAGTCTTGAACATCAGCGATTGGGAACGCCGGCGCATCGCGCAGGATCTGCATGATGGCCTGGGACAACTGCTGGTGGGTGCGGGCTTTCTGGTTGATACGCTGCGCAAAGACCTGGCCGCAAAATCGGAGCACCTGGCGCCGCGCTTGAGCCGGATTCAAGCGGCGATTAATGAGGCGGGCAAACAGGCGCGGGATGTGGCCCGCGGCGTGCAGCCCGTGGAGCCGGAGCCGAACGGATTGATGGCGGCTCTGGCCATGTTGGCGGAACGAACCCGTCAGATGTTTTTCGTTCGCTGTGATTTCAAATGCCCGCGGCCGGTCCTGATTGGAGATAACCAGGTAGCCACCCACCTGTTTCGTATCGCCCAGGAGTCCGTGACCAATGCCCTCAAACATGGCAAGGCGAAGCAAATTTCGCTTTGCTTGACGCGGACGCCCAAGCGAATCACTCTTACCGTCAAGGATGATGGTGTGGGCCTGATTAGCTTGCCGCGCAAGCATGTCGGCATGGGGCTGAACATCATGCGCTATCGTGCGGGCATCATCACCGGGAAGTTGACGACTCAAAAGAGATCCGTTGGCGGCACTACAGTGGCCTGCCGCGTGCCAGTTTCCGGCGAAACGCATCGGCCGGCAGCGGGTGGAAAGGATTGATATGGCAAGAACTGATTTTGCAACGAGCAAAGCCGGCACCACGAAGGCCGTTCCGCGCAAAAATATCCTGGTCGTGGATGACCACCCCATGATGCGGGAAGGCTTGCGTGGCATCATTAACCGGGAACCGGATTTGTTCGTCTGCGGTGAGGCGGACAGCGCGCGAAAAGCCCTGTTGTTCATTGAACAAAACACGCCCGACTTGGCGCTGGTGGATATCACTTTGCCTGAGAAAAACGGATTGGAGCTGGTCAAGGATTTAAAAGCACTGCGACCAGACCTGCTCCTGCTCGCCATCTCCATGCACGATGAGTCGCTTTACGCCGAACGGATGCTGCGTGCCGGAGCCAGAGGCTACATCAACAAACATCAGCCGTCCGGGGAATTGCTCAAGGCCATCCGCATGGTCTTGGCTGGCCGCATCTATGTAAGTCAGGAGATGTCCGAATCCGTCCTGCAACGATTCTCCAACGCGTCAAAAAATGCGCGGTCGCCCTTGCAAACCCTAACCGATCGCGAGATGGAAATCTTCCAGTTGTTTGGCGAAGGTAAATCCGTCAAGGAAATCGCCTTGCAACTGTGCTTGAGTGACAAGACTGTGGCTGTTCATAGCGCCAACATCCGGCAAAAACTTAAGGTTAAGAACACCGCCCAGATGATCCGGCTGGCGGTCCAGTCGGAAAATGGGGGTTGATTCCAATATTATTTTGGAAGAATGCCAGCCGCAGTTTGTCGGCGTGCGGTTAAAAGTTGATTTCCTGCGGCAATCGTTTTTAATTGGCCAGCTTATTTTCAAATGAACATCCACGAATACCAAGCCAAGCAGTTGCTCGCCCAATACGGCGTCAATGTTCCGTATGAAATCCCCGCCCGGTCGCTCGCCGAAGTGCGCCCGGCGGCGGAGAAGATCGCCGCCGGTGGCAGCGCCAAAATTGTCGTCAAGTCGCAGATCCACGCCGGCGGCCGCGGCAAGGGCACTTTCAAATCTGGTTTTCAAGGCGGCGTCAAAGTCACGTCGTCGGTGGACGAGGCCGTTTCCGTCGCCGAAAAAATGCTCGGCCAGACGCTCGTCACCAAGCAAACCGGTGCGGACGGCCGCATGGTGCAGACGCTGCTACTCGCGGCGGGCGCCAAGATAAAAAAAGAATTTTACCTCGCCGTGCTGCTGAACCGCGAAACGTCCCGGCCGCTTATCATGGCCAGCACCGAAGGCGGCATGGACATCGAGGAAGTCGCCGAGAAGCATCCCGAAAAGATTTGCAAAGAGACCATAGATCCGGCGGTCGGCATCATGCCGTATCAGGCGCGCAAAGTTGCCGCCGCGCTCGGCCTCAAGGGCGATCTTTTCAACGCTGGCGTGAAACTCATTACCGGTGTTTACAACACCTGGTGGGAATGCGACGCCTCCATGGTTGAACTGAATCCGCTCGCCATCATAGAACTTGCCGACGGCAAAGAAACCGTCATGGCGCTGGATGCAAAAATCTCCTTGGACGATAACGCGCTCTACCGCCATAAAAACATCATGGAGATGCGCGACTTGAACGAGGAAGCGCCGCTGGAGATTGAAGCCAGCAAGTTTGCGCTCAATTACATCAAGCTCGACGGCTCGATTGCGTGCCTCGTCAACGGCGCCGGCCTCGCGATGGCCACGATGGACATCATCCAACATTTTGGCGGCAACCCGGCCAACTTCCTTGACGTGGGTGGCGGCGCGAGCAAGGAGCAGGTCACGGCGGCGTTCAAGATCATCTTGAGCGACCCGAATGTGAAGGGGATTATGGTTAATATTTTTGGCGGCATCATGGATTGCAACGTCATTGCCACCGGCATCGTCGCGGCGGTCAAGGAAACCGGCCTGAAACTTCCGCTCGTGGTTCGCCTCGAAGGCAATAACGTTTTGGCTGGCAAGAAGACGCTGGCGGAATCCGGCGTGGCCATTATCAACGGCGATTCGATGGCCGACGCAGCGCAGAAGATTGTCAAAGCCGTCGGCAAATAATATTAACGAAACCCGAAAAGAAAATTTTCCATGTCCATTCTCGTCCAACCCAACACCAAGGTTCTCGTCCAAGGCATCACTGGCAGCTTCGGCGCCAAGCACGCGCAGCTATCGATTGATTACGGCACTGCCATCGTCGCCGGCGTCACGCCCGGCAAGGGCGGACAATTCTTCGAGCATGGCGGCAAGAAGGTTCCAATTTACGACACCGTGGCCGAAGCGGTGAAACAATCCGGCGCGACCGCCAGTGCGGTATTTGTGCCGCCGCCGTTTGCCGCGGATGCGATTCTTGAAGGCGCGGATGCCGGACTTGATCTCGTCGTCGCCATCACGGAGGGGATTCCCGTGCGCGACATGGTGCGTGTGAAGCGCGCGCTGCAAGGCAACACCAAGACTCGCCTCATCGGACCGAACTGCCCAGGTATCGTCACGCCCGGCGAAGGCAAGGATTCGCACGGTGGCTGTCGCATCGGCATTGCGCCCGGTTACATCCATAAGAAGGGCAGCATCGGCGTCGTCTCTCGCTCCGGCACGTTGACTTATGAAGCAGTGTGGCAATTGACCTCGCGCGGCGTCGGTCAATCCACCTGCGTTGGCATCGGTGGCGACCCGGTGAATGGCACTTCGCACCTCGACGTCGTCAGACTTTTCAACGATGACCCGGAAACCACCGGCATCATCATGATCGGTGAAATCGGCGGCAGCGCCGAGGAAGAAGCGGCGGAGTGGATTAAAAAGTATTGCAAGAAGCCGGTCGCCGGATTCATTGCCGGCGCCACGGCGCCGCCCGGACGCCGCATGGGGCACGCCGGAGCGATTGTCAGCGGCGGCAAAGGCACGGCAGCGGCGAAGATTGCGGCGTTCAAGGACGCAGGCATCGGCATCGCCGTTACGCCGAGTGAAATGGCGGACACGCTGCTGAAGATGATGTGAGGAAAATTGCGAATGAAGAATTGCGAATTCTGAATGATTCGTCATTCTGGATTAGTAATTTGAAATTTGCATGGCTTACGTTGATTTTATCCTGAATCTTGCCGGACTGCTGCTGTGGCTGAACTGGCGCACCGTCCGGTTTGATCCGTTGGCGAAACGGATGCCGGCGACGCTGATGGGCACGCTGCGCCCGGCGACTCCAAAAAAAATCCGGCGCTGGCATCTCCTGGCCATCATCGCTGGTTTGCTGGTGCTGCGGGCGGTGGTTTATCGGTGGATCGGGCCGCTGTGGGTGGCCAAACTGGACTTGGTGGCCACCACGCCGCAGTTCCGCAGCAATCTGTTTCCCGACATTTTGTTTTTTTCCTTTTTGAGCTTTGGGCTGACGCTGGGATTTTTTTACGTTGGGTTACTGCTGTTGTCGCTGCTTCAGGGGCCAGAGCCGATTCACGGTCTGGTGAAAATTCCACTGGGCCGCGTGGATGGCTGGCCGGTCTGGGCGAAAGTTCTGCTGCCATTTATCGTCGCGTCCGCATTGTGGTGGGGCTTGAGCTGGCCGCTCGACTGGATGCAGAAACTGCCGGTTTCCCTGCCGCAACGTTGCGAGCAATCATTGGTCATCGGCCTGGTTGGTTATGGGGTCTGGAAATTTCCGGCGGGTGCGCTGCTCGTGCTGTATCTGCTCAACAGTTATATCTATTTCGGCAAACATCCATTTTGGAAATATGTCAGTGTTGCCGCGCAAACCCTGTTGCGACCGTTGAAATCCATTCCGTTGCGGATGGGCCGGGTGGATTTCGCTCCGGTGGTTGGAATTGCCATCATTTTTTTGGCGGCAGAAGGAATGGAGCGCGGACTGGTCTGGCTTTACGCGAAACTGCCGTTTTGAAAAATCAGGCCGCTTTGGCTTGCGGCACTTTGACGGTGACCGTTGAGCCGCCGCTCTGGCCGCTGGCAATAACAAGTGATCCACCATGGAGATCGGCCAGTTTCTTGGCGATGGCCAGACCGAGGCCGAGACCTTGCTCGTCTGCAATCTTCCGTTCGAATTGCACATAGGCGCCAATACGGCGGATTTGTTCGGTGGAGAACCCCCGACCGGCATCACGCACGCAAAATTCAATTTGGCCGTTAACCGCCGCCAATGTAACGTGCACGAGTTGGCCGGCTTCTGAAAACTTGAACGCGTTTTGCACCAGCTCCCTGGCAATTTTGCGAACGTATTCATCGGCCATGGCCGGCAAAGCATCATCGGCCAGTTGCAAATCCAAATCGGCATCGCGACCAGCTTGGCTAGCCTGATCGGTGGCTTCTTCGCGGGCGATTTGAGCAGCGCGGACTGCTTTGGCCGTGCGGAGGGAAGCAACGTTTTCCGGGTCGCTGGCGACGATTTCCATCTGCGCGTAGATGAGAAAATTTTCGATCAACCGTTCGAGGCGCTGGCTGGACTGGCAGATTTCCCGGCTCATTTCGGAAATGGTCTTGGGGTCCAGCGTGGCGGCGGATTCAGCGAGCATTTCGGCGTTGGTGATGATGCCGTTGAGCGGCGTGCGCAGTTCGTGCGGCATCATCAGGGAAATCTGACTGCGGAGTAGTGAAAGTTTTTTTTCCGCCTCGGCGCGGACGGTTTGGACTTTGAGGAGGCGGGCGTTTACCGTCGCGTAAAGCTCTTCCACTTTGAACGGTTTAGGCAGGTAATCATCCGCTCCCAATTCCATCCCATGCCGCATGCCGGCGGCATCGGCCATGCCGGTCATCAGGATAAACGGAATGGCGGCGGTGGCGGCATCGGCGCGCAATTTTGTCAGGGTGGTGTACCCGGCGTCCGCTTTGCCCATCATGTTGACGTCGCAAAGAATGAGGTCGGGGATATATTCCCGCGCCTTGGCGTCGCCGGTGACACTATCGGTGGCCTCAGCGACTTCAAATCCCTGCTGTTCCAGTGCCAGCCGGATCATTTCGCGCAACCAGGGTTCGTCGTCTATGACGAGTATTTTTTTCATTACGGTTACAGGCGCGGAATGAAGCAAATTTTGTTCCATTTAACGCCTGTGAAGCGCCAGCCTTGACGAAACTGTAAACAAATTGACTATTTGCGTTCTTCGAGCGGAACGAAGTGGTTAATCGTCTTGCCTGTATAGATTTGGCGTGGCCGATAGATGCGGCTCTTCGGCTCCTCCATGATTTCCTTGTAATTTGCAATCCAGCCGGGCATGCGGCCGATGGCGAAAATCACGGTGAACATCTCCACTGGAATGCCGATGGCGCGCATGATGATGCCGCTGTAGAAGTCTACGTTCGGATACAGCTTGCGCTCGACGAAATAAGAATCCTTCAGCGCCGCCTCTTCCAGCTTCTTGGCAATGTCCAATAACGGGTCGGTGATGTGTAATTTGGACAGCACTTCGTCGCAGGCCTTCTTGATGATGGTGGCGCGCGGGTCGTGATTTTTATACACGCGATGACCAAAACCCATGAGCTTCTTGCCGCTGTTTTTGTCCTTGGCGGCGTTGATAAACTTGGAGCCGTCGTCGCCCTCCTTGTGGATTTGGGCCAGCATTTCCAGCACCGCCTGATTCGCGCCGCCATGCAGCGGTCCCCAGAGCGCGCACACGCCCGCCGCGCAACTGGCGAAGAGATTCGCCTGACTCGATGCCACCATGCGGACGGTGGACGTGGAGCAATTCTGCTCGTGATCGGCGTGCAGCAGGAAAATCAAATCGAGCGCCTTCACGACTTCCGGCTTCAATTCGAAATCCTCGTAGGGAGTCGAGAACATCATGTGCAGGAAGTTGGCCGTGTATTTATAGGACTGCTTGGGATAAATCAGCGGTAGCCCTTTGGATTTGCGATAGGAATAGGCCGCAATCGTGCGCACCTGCGAGAGTAGCCGCGCCACATAAATGTCAAACTGCTTGTTCCGGCCCCACTGCCAGCGCATCAGGTCGTCGTCAAAACAGCTCGCCGCGTTGATCATCGCCGAGAGGATCGCCATCGGGTGTGCGCCGCCGGGGAAACCCTGGAAATGGAACTTCATATCCTCGTGCAAAAACTGGTTGTCCGTGAACAGGTCGGAAAACTTCTTCAACTGCGACTGGTTCGGCAGTTCGCCGTAGATGATGAGATACGCCGTCTCGACAAAATTGGATTTCTCTGCGAGTTCCTCGATGGGAATGCCGCGATAGCGCAGGATGCCCTTGTCGCCGTCGATGAACGTGATGTTGCTCGTGCAGGAGCCGGTGTTGCCGTAGCCGTCATCAATCGTGATGTAGCCCGTATTGGCCCGCAGCGCCGAGATGTCCACGGCTTTTTCGCTCTCACTCCCCGTCAGCGTGGGCAGGGTGAAAGTTTTTCCGTCCAGTTCCAGTTTGGCTTCGTTGCTCATGGTTTTAGAATATCAATGATTAGTATTTCTGGAAATTTGCCGACGAACATTCCGCTTGGCAAGCGGCGAAAGGAAAAATTTCAATAGCTGCTTCTCGTTTATTGGCCGGTTTTGACCATTTGGCCTAATATCAGCCCGCCGCCTTCCAGCTTTCCCTTAATGTTCGCCTGCCAACCCGCGACAAATTTCTTTTGCTTTCCCGCCTCGCCGTTTAATTTGCCGGTAGCCAATGGCCTTAAAACTGTTCAACACCCTCACGCGCTCCATCCAGGAGTTCGCGCCGCTCGACCCGCAAAAGAAAAAAGTCGGGATGTATTGCTGCGGCCCCACCGTTTATGACTTTGCTCACATCGGCAACTGGCGCACCTTCGTCTTCGCCGACCTGGTACGTCGCACCTTGGAGTTTTCCGGCTATGACGTGAAACATGTCATGAACATCACTGACGTGGAGGACAAAATCATCAAGCGAGTCCGCGAACAGAAAACCTCCCTTCGCGAGTTCACTGGCAAATTTGAAACCGCTTTCCTCGACGACCTGAAAGTGCTCGGCTGTCGCGAACCGCATGTCAAACCGCGCGCTACCGGGCACATCGCTGAAATCATCGCGCTCATCGAAAAGCTCGTTGTTCGTGGTGTGGCTTACCAGGCGGCGGACGGCTCGGTTTATTTCTCCATCGGAAAATATCGCGGCTGCGGCTGCCACTACGGCCAATTGCTTAAGTTGAATCTGGACGAAATGCGTGCCGGCGAGCGGGTTGCCTCGGACGAATACGAAAAAGAATCCATCGCTGACTTCGCGCTGTGGAAGGCTTATGTGCCGGACGATGGCGAAGTGACTTGGGACAGTCCGTGGGGTAAGGGTCGCCCTGGTTGGCACATTGAATGTTCCGCCATGAGCATCAAGGCGCTTGGCGAAACCTTTGACCTGCACTTGGGCGGCGAGGATTTGAAATTTCCGCATCATGAGGACGAAATCGCCCAGAGCGAAGGCGCCACCGGCAAGCCGTTTGTGAAACACTGGCTTCACGGCGCGCACCTGTTGGTCGAAGGCAAAAAGATGAGCAAGAGTCTCGGTAACTTTTTCACGCTGCGCGATCTGCAGGCGAAAGGTTTTACGGGTCGCGAAGTTCGCTATCTCCTGCTCACCGCGCATTACCGCGAGACGTTTAATTTCACGCTCGAGGGTTTGCACGGTGCGAAGACCGCATTGAGCCGCATTGATGAATGTGTGGGCAAACTCCGCGATATTGCCGGTAACGCCACGGCGGCGCCGGATTCAAACTTGGTTCAACAATTTTCCGCCGCGCTGGCAGATGACTTGAATGTTTCCGCCGCTTGGGCGTCTGTTTTTGAGTGGGTGCGCGAGACAAATAAGTGTATTGCTGATAATACACTTTCCATTCCCGCCGCTGCTTCTGCGCTCGCTGCCTGGGAAAAGGTGGACTCTGTCCTTGGCGTCGGAGTGAAAACAGAAGCCGAAGTTCCCGCTGAAATCTCCGCGTTGGCCGAAGCGCGCATGGCTGCAAAAAAGAGCAAGGATTTCCAACGTGCAGACGCCATTCGCGAAGAATTGAAGGCGAAAGGGTGGGTCATCGAAGACACCCCTAAAGGAATAAAATTGAAAAAGATTTGATTTACTCTGCCACACGTAAATCATAAACCGCAACCGGCAATGACCAAAGGCTTGTTCATCTCGTTCGAGGGCACCGAGGGCTGCGGAAAGTCCACGCAGGTGGAGCTTCTCGCCCGGCAGCTGCGTCTGCTTGGCCATCGCGTGCGCACCTTGCGCGAGCCGGGTGGCACGCCCATCGGCGAGGAAATCCGCCACACCCTCAAGCACAGCCAGGGCAACGCCGCGATGACGGCTGAGGCGGAACTGCTCCTGATGAACGCCAGCCGCGCCCAGCTCGTCCGCGAAGTCATCCGCCCCGCGCTGGACACCGGGGAGATTGTCCTGTGCGACCGCTTCTACGATTCCACCACGGCGTATCAAGGTTATGGTCGCGGACTGGACTTGGAAAAAGTGAAGACGGTCATTGATTTTGCCGTCGGCGAGACGCGCCCGGATTTGACCCTGCTGTTCACCGTCGCGCCGGAAATCAGCGAATTGCGCCGGGCCATGCGCCAGTCCACGTTGCCCTTCATACGCGATCGCATCGAAGAGTCGGACCGGGAATTTTTCCAGCGGGTGGATCAGGGGTTTGCCACCCTCGCCGCCGCCGAAACGGGTCGCGTCAAGGTCGTGGAAGCTTCCGGCTCGGTGGAAAACGTTTTCACGAAAATCTGGGCGCTGGTCCAGTCGGCGCTGCCCAAAGTCGGACGCTGGTGATTTTGTTTGCCGGATTCAAAACGCAGGGTAAGTTCCCTTCAGACCATGATCGAAAAAACCATCAGCGAAATTGAGGCGCAAATCGGCGGTGCGGAAGCGGTTAGCGTAGAGCGCAAAGCCGAACTGCTGAAATTGCTCGGCACCTTGAAGACGGAAGTTGCCGAACTCTCCAAAACCCACGGCGAACAAGCCGATAGCATTGCCGGTTTTGCCAGGGTTTCGGCTCACGAAGCGACGCGCACCGAACAAAATGTCGAACTGCGGGAGTTGTCCTTGAAAGGGTTGCGTTCCTCGGCGGAAGGCTTTGAAAAATCGCATCCGCGCCTCGTCCAGATTGTCAACCGTATTAGCCAGACGCTGGCGGACTTGGGGATTTAATCCGCTTTCGGTTCCAGCTTGGCAATTGCCGCCATGATTTCATCGGCCACCTGCTGGTAGATTTCTTTCAGCCGCACCTTGTCGCAGGTTTTGGCTTCCACGCGGAGATTTTCAAAATTCATCGGCCGTCCGTATTTCACCGCCAGGCGATGCGGTCGAGGGAATTTATGGTTTCTTCCGTAAGCCTCGAAGGTGCCGAACACGCGCACCGGCACAACGGGCGCCGTGGATTTGATGACCGTCAGGCCGATGCCGGAACGCGCCGGTTGCAATTGGCCGTCCTTCGTCCGCGTGCCTTCGGGAAACAAAATAATGCCCGATCCGTTCAATAGCCGGCCCAGGATGTTTTTCAATCCCTTCGCGCCGCCGCCCTCGCGATCCACCGGTACGACGTTCCAGGAACGCAGCACCGCGCCCATCATCAGAAAACGAAACAGAGATTCGCGGGCCAGAAAATTGATGCCGCGTTTCAAGCCGGCGCCCACCAGCGGCGGGTCCAGAAAGCTCGCATGGTTCGAGGCCAGGATCACGCCGCCCTGCAAAGGCACATTCTCCGCGCCAAACGCGCGCCAGCGGAAATAAGTGGCGAAGATTGCGCGAAAAATGATCCAGGCGATGCGGTAGCTCAAATTCATATAACAAGAATAGTGCATGGAAAATGGAAGCTGGCGTAGGAGCCTCGCGGATAGGGTTTGCCATGTTCCATCTTCAATCCTCCCTCATCGCTTTTCAGCCGCCATCATTTTGCGGATTTCTTCCATCAGCAGCGCGCTGGTCTGTTCCGAGGTCATGCTGGAGTTGTTGATGACCTTGGCGCCCAGCGCAATCATCAGCGGGGCGACGGCGCGCTGGCTGTCCCGCTGATCGCGCGCGGCGAGATTCTCATTCACGCCATCGGCGGTGCGGCGGGCCGTCCGCTCGGCCAGCGTCGCGTCGAGGTAGAACTTGTAGTCCGTCTCCGGAAAGACGTTCGTGCCGATGTCGCGGCCTTCCATCACGAGATCGCCGAACTGGATGCAATCGCGCTGCGTCTTCTTCATCCATTCGCGCACCTTGGGCACGGCGGCCACTTGCGCCACGGCGGCGGCGGTCTGCGGCATGCGAATTTCCTTTTCCGGAAAATAATCATCCGTCAGTAATCGCACGCAACGCAGGCCGTTCACTTCGGCGCATTCGAGTTTGGTTTTCCAGCGGCGGCACGCGTTGGCGACGGCTTTTTCGTCATTCACGTCTACGTGTTTGACCAGGCAATACCACGCCAAGGTGCGATACATCGCGCCGGTGTCCACGTAAACATAGCCGAGCGCGCGGGCCGCCAGCTTGGCGTTCGTGCTCTTGCCGCTGGCGCTCGTGCCGTCAATGGCGATGACAATGGGATGTTTCTTCAAATCGTAATCCTTTTCGTAAACTTAGTCGGCAAACAAATCTTCGCCGCTCAACTTTCGTGTGCGTTGACCGTCTTTGATCTCCCAAATCTCCGCGCCCAACCCATGGGGAGGTGGCCCTGCCACCTTTTGGAAAAAGTTCGGGAACGTCTTTTTGACGCAGGCGGGATTTTTAATTTTTATTCCCGGCACTTTCAATCCCAAAACCGCAAAACACATCGCCATGCGATGGTCGTTGTGGGTTTCAATCTCTGCGCCGTGCAAATCTTCCAGCTTTGACGGATAAACCATCAGCGTGTCGCCTTCTTCGACGATTTTTGCCCCGCATTTTGTCAATTCCGTTCGCAACGCTACGACGCGCTCGCATTCCTGCACGCGCAGGCGACCGAGATCCAAAAAATCTGTTTTACGCTGCATTAAGGGCGAAAGCGTAATTGCGGTCATAATGCTATCTCCAAGTTCCCCGTTTCGCGAAATACTTGGTGGTGGTGGAAAATAGGTCGTAAATCGTTCATCAATTTGCCATGCGGAATCTGGCCAATCTGCAACCGTAAAAGGACAGGCTTGCCGCGTTTCAAATAACCATGCGGCACCCCAAAAATAACTCCCGCTACTAGCATCCGGCTCGATTTGAAATTCGCCGCTTTTCGGAAACGCCTCGATGAGCTTCGTTGTCATCGCCACATACGGCGATTCGTCCGCGTTCTCGCCGACGATTTCAATTTCCCAGCCGCCAACCTTGGCCGACAACAACAGCGCCGACGCAAACTGCGAGCTTTCTTCGATGCTGACGCGGCATTTTTTCTTTTGCCACTGAGGCACAGAGGACACAGTGCCAGAATTTCTTTTCTCTGTGCTCTCTGTGTCTCTGTGGCCAATGACAACCGGCAGCTTGTCGTTACCCTTTTCCGCTTCAACGCGGTAGCCAAGTTCGCGCAACGCCGAAAACAGCGCCGCCTGCGGACGTTCGTGCATTCGCGGCACGCCGTGCAACCGGTAGACGCCGCTTCCGAGGCAAAGAAACGGCGCCAGAAACCGCGCCGCCGTTCCCGCGTTGCCCACAAACAAATCCAGCGGCTGCGCTTCCGTGCCACCGCTCGGAATCGCCCCGCCGTCGCCGTAAACCGTGATGGTGCGGTTGCAAAATTCATTCGGATCCCTCTCCACGTTCACCATGAAGCCGAGTTCCTGCAAACACTCGACCATGATTTGTGTGTCCTCGCTCCACAGCGCGCCTTTCAGAATCGTCTCGCCGTCCGCCAGCGCCGCGAGAATCAGCGCACGATTGGTGATGCTCTTGGATCCAGGTACGGTGATTTCTGCCTTCACGGGCTTGTCGAGCGGAACGATTTCGATGAGGTCGGGCAGCGCCATGCCAAAATTATTCCGATGGAGTTGAAAGGTAACCGGCGCACCATTGATCGCGGCGCCCCTTGGCGTTGGTAAAAAATCTCTCAATGGCCTTCGCATCGTTCCGTTTGAGCGCAGCTTGGAAGTTTTTCAGTTCGCCGACGAATGTTTCCACGGACCGCGCCACATTTTTGCGGTTGGCCAGGGCAATATCGCGCCACATCTCCGGCGAGCCGGAGGCGATGCGCGTGGTGTCGCGGAAGCCGGTGGCGCAAAGCGCGGCCAGCGCCTTCGGCTGGGCCGGATTCAAGACCAGATTGGCCAGCGTCGCCGCCGCAATGTGCGGCAGATGGCTGGAGCGACTGGCCAATATATCATGTTGCGCCGGATTTAGCCGGATCGTCCGCCCGCCAAGCGATTTCCAGAATTTTTCCACCTTGCCGACGGCGGCGGCATTGGATTTTTTCGCCGGGGTTACCACGCAAACGGCGTTCACAAATAGATCGGCTTTGGCTGCTTGCACGCCCATCTTTTCGCCGCCGGCCATCGGATGGCTGCCGACAAAATGTGCGCCGGATTTCTTGAGCAAAGCGTCAAGTTCGCGGACCACATCGGCCTTTACGCTGCCCACGTCGGTGACCACTGCGCCGCGTTTGAGGGCGGGGAGAAAGTGTTCCGTGAGCGCCCGCATTTGCGCCAGCGGCGTGCAAAGAATGACGAGGTCGGCGCCCGAAACGGCGGCCAGCAAATCCGTCGTCGCAAAATCCACCGCCGCCGCCCGCTCACAATCTTTCACGCTGGCCGCACGGCGGACAAATCCGGCGACTTCCCGCGCCAGCTTGCGGCGTTTGACCGCCAGCCCGATGGAGCCGCCGAGCAAGCCTACGCCAATAATGGATATTTTCTGAAACGGCACAGCCAGAGCATAGTTGATGGTGGCGGGAGGATGAAAGATGGAAATCACGCGCTTGGGATTTTCTTCGATGGATTAGCCGAATAATCCAGATGGTGCTGAAATCTTCGCCGTGATATTTTTTCTCAATGAAAGCCACGGCCATTCGCCAAACCAGAGCAGTGATATTTAAAATTCAATTTGCCGGACTGCTGATGGCGGTGGCTTTGGGGTTGATTTTTACACCGCTGATCCAGGGGGGCGAATCGTCGCCGGCTACCAATGTTCTGGCCTCCAAGCTCCAGCATTTTGTGGATGAAAACATCATGGCTGGCGCGGTGATGCTGGTTGCCGACAAGGATAAGGTTTTGGATGTCGCGGTGGTCGGCTATGCCGATCTCGCGGCGAAAAAACCGATGCGGCCGGACCATCTGTTCTGGATCGCCTCGATGTCCAAGTCCATCACCGCCGCCGCGTTCATGATGTTGGTGGATGAGGGGCGGGTGAAATTGGACGACCCGGTGGAAAAATATATTCCAGAATTCAAAACATTGATGGTGGCAAAAACCAACGGCGCTTTCCTTGCTCCCAGCCACTCGATCAAAATCCGTGAGATTCTTTCCCACACTAGTGGAATGGGTTTTCTCAATGCTAAGGACAAACAGGTCATTGACTCGGTGCCGCTGGCGGAATCGATTCAGCACGACTTGCTCGAACCGCTGCTGTTTGATCCGGGAACCGGCTACAAATATTCCAACGAGGGGATTGACACGGCGGGTCGGATTGTCGAGATCGTAAGCGGGATGCCGTTCGAGAAATTTTTGCAGGGTCGCCTGTTCACGCCCTTGGGAATGGTGGATACGACTTTCTTTCCTTCCACCGTTCAGCTGCAACGGCTGGCCAAGAGCTACAAAGCCAATAAAGGCACCAACGGTCTGGAGGCAACACCGGTTACTTATCTTAAATATCCTCTGGCTGGGGCAGGGCGTTATCCCGCTCCGGGCGGCGGGCTTTTTTCCACCGCCCATGATGTGGCGCGTTTTTGTCAGATGCTGGCAAATGGCGGTTCTTATGCGAAAAAAAAGTATCTTTCCAGGGAAGCCGTCCATGAGATGACGGTCAAGCAGACCGGATCGCTGGTGACAAACAATTATGGTTTTGGCCTGTCCGCGAGTGATGGAATTACTTTTGGCCACGGCGGAGCCTATAAGACCGACATGGTGGTTGACCATGGGCAGATCCGGATTTTTCTCGTGCAGCAGGCCGGTAATTGGGCCCGTGGCAATCCCATGAATGAATTTACCACGGAAGCCAAAAAGGTTTATCCCATCACCACCGCAACCAGCGCTCGCTGACTTAACGCTCCCCCGTGCGCTTTAATTGGGTTAAGCGGGTGAAGCGCTTTATGTTTGTCAGGTGCTTTGGTTCATTCGTGGCCAAAAAGATTTTACCAGACTTGACGCAGTCGGCTTTCGGTCGCATTGATTAGTTATATGCAGCTCGAAAAGCTGACCCAGAAATCACAGGAAGCGTTGCAGGAGGCGCAACGCCTCGCCCGGGAATCGTCGCATCAGGAAATGGACGGTGAGCATCTGCTGCTCGCGCTGCTCGGCCAGGCCGCGAGCCTTGTGCCGGAATTGCTGGCGCGCATCGGCGTGCCGCCCGCTAGGCTCCAGCCGGATCTGGAAAAGGAGCTCGCGCGCCGGCACAAGATTCAGGGCGGGGGCGATCCCTACGCCGGACGCGATCTGCAAAAGGCGCTCGCCGCCGCGCAGTCCGAGGCGAACAAACTCAAGGATGACTACGTTAGCACCGAACATCTGCTGCTCGGCCTGCTGGATGAGGCTAGTCCGTCGCTCAAGAAAATTTTCACCGCGCATGGACTCAAGCGCGATGCGGTGCTCAAGGCGCTCGCCGAATTGCGCGGCAACCAGCGCGTGACCGACCAGCAGCCGGAAGGGAAATTTCAGGCGCTGGATAAGTACGGGCGCGATCTCACGGCGCTGGCGCGGCAGGGCAAGATTGATCCGGTCATCGGCCGCGACGAGGAAATCCGCCGCGTCATGCAGGTGCTGACGCGCCGCACCAAGAACAACCCCGTGCTCATCGGCGAACCGGGCGTGGGCAAGACGGCGATTGCCGAAGGTCTGGCGCGGCGCATCGTCAGCGGCGACGTTCCCGAATCACTCAAAAACAAGCGGCTCGTCGCGATGGATTTGAGCGCGATGATCGCGGGTGCGAAGTATCGCGGCGAATTTGAAGACCGGCTCAAGGCGTTTCTCAAGGAAATTACCGCGAGTGAAGGCAAAATCATTTTGTTCATCGACGAGCTGCATACGATCGTCGGTGCGGGCGCGGCCGAAGGCGCGACAGATGCGGCGAACATCATGAAGCCGCAGCTCGCGCGCGGCGAGTTGCGCTGCGTGGGCGCGACGACGCTGGACGAATACCGCAAGCACATCGAGAAAGACCCGGCGCTCGAACGCCGGTTCCAGCCGGTGCAGGTGGCGGAGCCGACCGTCGAGGCGACCATCGCGATTTTGCGCGGGCTGAAGGAGCGCTACGAAGTGCATCACGGTGTGCGTATCCAGGACGCGGCCCTCGTGGCGGCCGCCACGCTGTCGCATCGCTACATCACGGACCGCTTTCTGCCGGACAAGGCGATTGACCTCGTGGACGAGGCGGCGTCGCGCATCAAGATGGAACTGGATTCCAAGCCGACGGAACTGGATCAATTCGACCGGCAGATTTTGCAATTGGAAATCGAGCGGATGTCCTTGTCCAAGGAGAAGGACGCTGCGAGCAAGGAGCGGCTCAAGCTGATTGATAAAACCCTTGCCAACTTGAAGGACAAATCCAAGGCGCTGACCGCCCAGTGGCAGAACGAGAAAACCGCCGTCAATGCGGTGAGCATCGTGCAGCAACAACTGGAGCAGGCGAAGATTGAACTGGAGCAGGCGCAGCGGAAAGGTGATTTGAGCAAGTCGGCGGAGGTGCAATATGGAAAGATTCCCGATCTGGAGAAGAAACTGACAAGGTTGGAGAATAGCGCGGGCGACTCGCCCGCCGGTGGCAGGAACAGCTTGCTCCTCCGTCAGGAAGTCACCGATGAGGACATCGCCAAGGTCGTCGCGTCGTGGACGTACATTCCCGTGTCACGGATGCTTGAAGGCGAACGCGAGAAACTGCTCAAGATGGAAGAGCGCTTGCGCGAGCGCGTTATTGGTCAGGCGAAAGCGATCGCGGCCGTGTCCAATGCCGTGCGCCGTTCCCGCAGCGGCTTGCAGGATCCGAATCGGCCGATCGGTTCATTCATTTTTCTTGGCCCGACCGGCGTGGGCAAGACTGAGACCGCCCGCGCTCTCGCGGAATTTCTGTTCGACGACGAGCTGTCCATGATCCGGATCGACATGAGCGAATACATGGAGAAGCACACCGTGGCACGGCTCATCGGCGCGCCGCCTGGGTATGTCGGTTACGAGGAAGGTGGGCAACTCAGCGAAGCCGTGCGGCGCAAACCGTATTCGGTAATTCTGTTCGATGAGATTGAGAAGGCGCACGCCGATGTATTCAACGTGCTGCTGCAAGTCCTCGACGATGGCCGGCTTACGGACGGGCAGGGCCGCACCGTGGATTTCAAAAACACGATCGTCATTATGACGAGCAATATCGGCTCGCCGATCATCCAGGAATATTTCATGGACGGTCACACGGACAAATCCGCGCATCAGGCCATGGAAGATAAGGTGATGGCCGAGTTGAAACGCCATTTCCGCCCGGAATTCCTGAACCGCGTGGACGACGTGATCATTTTCCAAAGCCTCGACGAAAGCGAGTTGGCGCGCATTGTGGACATTCAACTCGCCCACCTGGACCGCCGCCTCGCGCAACAGAACCTCACGCTCGACGTGGATGCCGCCGCGAAGAAGCTGATCGCTAGCGAAGGCTACGACCCGCAATTCGGCGCGCGCCCGCTCAAGCGCGCGATCCAGGAACATCTACTCGACCCGCTCGCGACGAAGCTGCTGGCGGGGGAGTTCAAGCCGGGGGATAAGATCAAGGTCGGCGCCGATGGAAAAGGATTGGTGTTCAAGGCAAAGTAACCGCACCAATTCCTACGAATGGGATCTTTCATTCAAACGCTGAGCGGCTCATTATGGCAGCGATAAGTTGTCGCTGCTGACGAGGCCCATGTTCAAACAAAAAATATTTTCCCGAAGGAATCGCGTGATGCCGAAATGGCTTTCCCGAACGGTGTTGTTATTGGCGATTACATTCATATTGGCATTCCTCATCCGTTGGCTGCTGCCGCTCTACCGCGTGGGATCTCGTTCTGAACTGGTCATGCTGGGAGATTTTAATGGCAATCGGCGCTGGGATCAAAAGGACCGCGAAATGTTGCAATCGTTGCTTGCGAATCCGTTTCAGTGCCGTGTCAAGGATTGCCTCAAGGCCGACCTGAACAACGACGGCAGACTGGATGCCGAAGACCTGATGATTCTGGAACAACTCTCAGCCATCGGCAATCCTTACGAGACCGAAGCCAAAGCCGTTGAGGCGGGCAAACCCTTTCCACGACCTCGTGAGCTTTATCGCTACGTATCTCCGCAAGATTATGTTAACCGCCCGCTCTTCGTGCTGCCATATGTCGGGGCGGAACGCAGTCCACTCAACTGTCTTAGCCACGCCAAACCGCCGGCCGTCAACTCGCCCTACATGCGCCAACTGACCGAAGAGATTTATAACGAAGCTGTCCGCTTCGATCTGGCCTACCACGAGCGACTGCCGCAACTGACCGAGACCGAACAAACATATTGTCAGAGCAAGATCGAGGGGTGTAACCGGCTTTATGCCGAAGGCCGAAGTTACGACCTATTACTCGAATTAATCGGGCTCGTCGAAGACGCGGAAACGCTGACCACGCGCGGGCAGGACGAGTTTGTTTCCAAGACGCTCTTCTTTCGCGACCATCTGCGCGATCTGCTCATCTCGCCGCAATACGCCGAATTCAAGGCGGGGCGGGTGGCGGCGCCGGAAATACTGAAAGCGGTGGAACGACTGCTCAAACAAGACCTCAACCTGGAAGTCGCCCTGGAAAAGCTCGAGCCGCCGCGAGACCTGACCAATCTCAAAAATTACCTAAGCCGCACGCAATGGCAGTATTACAAGTCCCATACGCGCGTCAAAAAGTTCGAGCAACTTATCCATTTCGCCCAGCATGACCGGCGTTACCTGCGGGCCGTGTCCCGGACCACCCCGAAGCACGCGGATCCCGGCGTCGAGAATCATAATCTGCCGATGATCCTGCTGTTCCGCGAAGCCCTGCGGATCACCGGTGACAAGAAAGCGGCCGTGGGACTGGTGGATGAGACCATCCGCATCCCGTTCTTTTGGGTCAAATCTATCCCGCGCGACAAACTCCCCGGTTCGGTGGCGCAGGAAAATTTTCTACTCCCAGGCAACAAGGAGGACGGTTCGGACAAGAGCCGCCACTGGAATGTCTTTGGCGGTATCTGCCTCTACAAGACGCCACAGGAATCGTTGGACCTCGCTTTGAAGCGCGAAAACCAGGATTTGCGGGAAGGCCATTATTCACTCGATGCCATGACGGAATTCATCCGTGACACGATAGCAAACCTGAATGGCATCTACTACGTGATTAGTATGAATTCCGACCTGTTGCATCCTCCGGCGGACAAACAGTAAAATAATCCAGCTACCGAGAAAGCCTTGACGGTGCAGCTCGGAACGGGTCAGGCTGGCGGGTATGAACTGGATTTTCCTGAGCATCGCCATCGTGTCGGAAGTGATTGCCACCTCGGCCTTGAAGGCAGCCAGCGGTTTCACCCGGCCTTTGCCGTCGGTTGTTGTGGTGGTGGGTTATGCGTCGGCATTTTATTTTCTGTCGCTCACGCTGCGGACGATTCCGGTGGGCGTGGCTTACGCGGTGTGGTCAGGGGTGGGCATCGTGCTGGTGGCGGTCATCGGCTGGCTGATTTACGGGCAGAAGCTGGATTTGCCCGGCGTTCTCGGCATGGCGCTCATCGTCGCCGGCATCGCGGTGCTGAACCTGTTTTCCAAGGTTTCGCCGCACAGTTGAGTGGTTGGGTAAAGGCTCTTGCTAGGGGGAAACGTGCAATTTGTGTCGAAGGTCTGGCAAAATAGGATTAGAATATTTTTTCTATTCGAGCGATTATTTACTCACACTTATGAAAAAAATCGCACTTCTCGCTATTCCGGCGGCGTTCGCGCTCGCCCTCACCACCACTGCTTTTGCCGCTGACGGCAAGACGGTTTACGCTGACGCTTGCACCAAATGCCACGGTGACGATGGCAAAGGTGCCACCAAAATGGGACAGAAGCTAGGCGCCAAAGACTATTCCACCGCCGCCGTGCAAGCCGCGGTCACCGATGCCCAGGCGTTCAAATCTATCAAGGAAGGCATGAAGAAAGACGACAAGACGCTGATGAAGCCGTCCGAACTTTCTGATGCCGACATCAAAGCTTCAATCGCTTATCTGCGGACATTGAAGAAGTAACCACTATTTCCCCTTATTGTTTGTTTAGGCAGCGCCTCGTCGCAAAAGCGGCGGGGCGCTGCTGCTTTTGTCGTCACCGGTGTCAGGAAAAAGTTACTTCACCTTTTCAATCTGGATTCTCGCCGGGTCGTTGATGCCCAGTTGGAGAAACGCCGCCTGGGCGTAGATTTCAAAGCCGGTTTTGACTGGTGGACCACCGGCCGCAGCGCGAATCCGGGAGAGTTCCTTGAGCGACAATACGTCCAGCGCCACCGGATCGCGGCTGAACCAGAGTTGGTTCAGCACCGTGGAAAATTGCAGGAACCCCGCCGGACCTCCTTGATATTGGCCGAGCAACGCATCCGTGATGTGCAATGCCACGCGGTCACCTACCACCGGCATGGCGTTTATCTCCGGCAATGCCACGGACAAACGGTCGGTATCGCCCTCGAATCGCCGGGTGTTATCCACGCTGCCCAGCGCGAGGCTGAACAGATGGCCGCAGACCCCGGCGGCGTTTTCGTTGATGAGGGGCGCGATGGAAACAATCTTGGTTATCCGCCGGCTGACCAGGCTGGAGACGTAAGATTTTTTTCCGGCGCCCACACTGATTTTTTGGAATTCAGAATCCCCCCAGACCAGCGCGCCGATGACGGGTGAATCGGGCAGATAAAAAGTGTTCGTATCAAAACCGCTGTCGGCCGCGCCAGCGACACGAACGCCGAGGGTTTCGCCGAGTTGGAAAAATCCCGCCGCGCGCAAATCATCCGTCCGCTTATCCCAGATGATGATCTGGCTGGCCGGCAAGCCGGCGGCGCGCAATCCATGAACGACCGCCGCAACGACGGCAGGACGTGAACCCGTCAATGGGCCGGGCGCCGAATAAACCTTGATGCCCACGACATCGTTCGAGGCGACGAGGCTCCGCCAGGCGGCAGCGACATTGGTGGTGCGGGTGAAATGCGTGAGGCCGCGGTTGAACACTTCCTCCACCCGCGCATCATCGGCCAGATAGGCGTTCAGGAGATTTTCCCCTTCCGCAATGACGACCCGCGCCGACGGATTGGTGGCGTGGAACGGGACATAATTCAGCGCGCCGGCCGGAACCATCCAGCCGAGCAGCGCGAACAACAGGATTTGGATGCGTGCGTTTCTTGACACTTTCAGCCGCCAATGTTACCACCTCATCGGATGTCGGCAAAAATATTTTCCATTCGGAGCGCAATTTTGTTTGTTGCGCTGGCCATCGTCATTTCCGGCTGCACCCCGGCCGGACCCAGCGCGCTGCTCAACGGGAAGAAATATCTGGATCGCGGCGATTGCACAGCGGCGGTCGCGGAGTTGAAAGTAGCCACGACCTTGCTGGTGACCAATCCGGTGGCGTGGAATTACTACGGCGTGGCTTTGCAACGTGCCGGTCGGCCGGACGAAGCGGCGGCGGCTTATCAGATGGCGCTTAAACTGAACCGCGACCTGGTGGAGGCGCACTTCAATCTCGGCAGCTTGTGGCTGGAGCAAGCCAAGCCGGACGCGGCCAAAGCGGAATTCATGGCTTACACCCTGCGGCGGCCCAACGACGCGGCGGGCTGGCTCAAGCTCGGCTCCGCTCAGTTGAAACTGGGTGAAATTGTCCCGGCGGAAAGAAGTTTTAGCACCGTTCTCGCCTTGAAGCAGAACGAGGCGGAGGCTTACAACGGCCTTGGCCTCGCCCGCATCCAGCGCGGCAAACCGCGCGACGCCGCACAATTTTTTGCCGCCGCCACGCAGGCTCGACCCGATTTTGCGCCGGCGCTTCTGAATCAGGCGACGGTGAACCAGCAGTATCTCCGCGACAACAAAGCGGCGCTGGAAAATTTTCAGAAATATCTCGCGCTTACACCGCGCCCCGCAAATTGGGATGAGGTCAAGGCCATCGCTGGCAGTCTGGAACAATCATTGGCGAACGCTGCTGTTGCGACGGTAGCTACCCTGGCCAAGATAAATCCCCAAGCGAACGCCTCGGCAACGGAACTGAAGACCCTGCCGAAAACTTCCAATGTTGCCACGTCGCGTCCGCCGATTTCCCCGAAACAGCCAGCGACGGTTGCCGCCCAACCCGCCAATCCGCCGACCATCAAACCTGCGCCGGTGCAAGTCGTGTCGGTGCCGCCCGCGCCTCCGATTGTGGTCAAGCCGAACACCAGTGTCGTTGTTGCCGCTGCGCCGCCGGTGGAAGCGCCGCTGCCGGAACCGGTGCCGGAGAAGAAAAAAGGTTTTTGGCGCAGCATGTTTGGTTCGGACAAACCCACGGCCAGTGCGCCGAACGCGCAATTTTTGGAAAAAGGTCTGACGCCATTGCCTTCCGGTGGTGAGCCGCCGGTTCCGGTAGTTACCAAGCCGGTGGTTGCCGCGCCCGCGCCGGTGACTTATTCACGTTACACCTATGTCTCGCCGGCCAAGCCGGCGGCGGGCGACCGGCGTTCCGCCAGCGGTGCGTTTACTAAGGCGCAGGTGTTTGAGCAGAATGAAAAGTGGGTGGATGCCTTGCAATGGTATCAGCAGTCCGCGGAAATTGATCCGGCGTGGTTCGAGGCGCAATTCAACACCGGCGTGCTGGCGCATCGGCTGCGGAATTACTCGGCGGCGCTGCCGCGTTACGAACTGGCGCTGGCTATCCGGCCGGATGCGCCGGATGCGCGCTATAATTTTGCGCTGGCCTTGCAGGCGGCCGGCTTCGCGCCCGACGCGGCGAATGAATTGAAAAAGTTGCTCGCCGCCAATCCCGTCGAAGTGCGGGTGAACCTGGCGCTGGCCAACCTTTGCGCGCAGTCGCTTCACGATACGGCGGCGGCGCGGCAGCATTACTTGAAAGTGCTGGAACTCGACCCGAACAATTCTCACGCCGCCGACATCCGGTTCTGGCTGGCGGCAAATCCAAAATAATGAATTAAAGTTTGGCCATCTGCCGAGCTTGGCTGTGACCAGAAATGATTGCTGTTTATTCGGCCAAAATCATTTTTGTTCCAGCTGGGGGTAAATTATTGTGGGGATCGGGTAATGTAGTTTGCCTGCGACAAACTGAAGAAATGGAGTTTCAATTATGCTGACCAACGTGATGGGTGGTAGGGCATAGATTTCGCTGGTATTTCCCGCAGGACGGGATTAATGATTAAACATGATTGCCGCCGTAGCCCAAAAAACTTCCTGGAGCTTGGATAAACTCATGTTCAACTGGTTTGACGTGACGTTGGTGGTGCTGATCATGTTTGGCCTGTGGCGCGGCCGCAAGCACGGGATGTCCAAGGAGTTTCTCCCGGTCTCGCAATGGATTATAATCATGGTGGCCAGCGCCTTGAGTTATCCGTTTATCGGCGACTGGCTGATGCGCTCGGAGCAGGCCAAAATGATTTTTGGGAAAAATTATACCGACCAGACGGCGGTGTTTGTGGCGGGTTATCTGACCGTTGCGCTGTCGGTGTTCATCGTTTTCGTGGCGCTGCGGCGTCATTTTGGCCCGAAGCTGGTGGGCAGCACCATGTTTGGCAGCAGCGAATATTATCTCGGCATGATTTCCGGTGCCATCCGCTATGCTTGCATGACAATCACCGTGCTGGCTTTGCTTAATGCGCCGGTTTACACCGCGGCGGAAATTCAAGCCAAGAAGGCTTACAACAACCGCTGGTTTGGCGGCGGGATGAAGGATTACAAGGGCGACTTCTTTCCTACTCTCGATGAGGTGCAGGCCAGCGTTTACAAGGTCTCGCTCACGGGGCCGTTGATTCGGGATAACTTGAGCATTCTGCTGATTAATCCCGCTCCGCCGGTCAAGGCCAAGCCTGCCAAAATCGTCCTCCAGCCTTGATTGCTCGCCGCATGGCTGGTTTCCTTACCCCCGCAACCCGCGAGCAAGTCCGCGCCGCCAGCGACATCGTGGATGTCATCGGTTCGTATTTGCCGCTGAAGCGCGCCGGCGCGAACTTCACCGCGCTTTGTCCGTTCCACAAGGAAAAATCGCCAAGCTTCAACGTCAATCCGCACAAGCAGATTTTTCACTGTTTTGGCTGCCACAAGGGCGGCGACGTGTTCACCTTCGTCAAGGAATACGAGAACATCGGCTTTATGGACGCCGTTCGCCGGCTGGCTGAACGCGCCAAAATCCCGCTCGAATTTGAGAACACCCCCGGCGCGCAGGAATCGCGGCATCTCAAGGATCGGTTGCTGGAAATTCACGAGCAACTCACGCAGCGCTGGCAAAACTGCCTGGCTAACGAAGCCGCCGGCCAGCTTGCCCGTGATTATCTGGCCAAACGCGGCGTTTCGGCGGACGCGATAAAACTGTTCCGCATCGGGGCTGCGCCGGAGTTGTGGGACGACACGGTAAACTGGGCGAAGAGCAAAAACTTTCCGCTCGAAACGGTCGAGCAGGCCGGCCTCATCATCAAGAAAGAGGAAACGGGCCGGCACTACGACCGTTTTCGCGGCCGGCTGATGTTCCCGATTTGTGACGAGCAGGGCCGCGTGGTTGGCTTCAGCGGCCGTGTGCTGTCCGGCGATGAGAAGACGGCGAAATATGTCAATTCGCCGGAGACGCCAATCTTTACCAAGAGCAAAATCTTCTTCGGCCTCGACAAATCCAAGCGCGCGATTCTCGACGCGGGTTACGCCATCATCTGCGAAGGCCAGCTTGATTTGATTGCGTGTTTTATGGGCGGCGTGCAAAACATCGTCGCGCCGCAAGGCACGGCCTTCACCGACCAGCACGCGCGCATCATCAAGCGTTACGCGAATGAAGTTGTGCTCTGCTTCGATTCCGACAACGCCGGGCAGAACGCCATCGTGAGGTCGCTCGACCATTTGTTGGCAGCGGAACTTGCCGTGCGTGTGGCGGTCGTGCCTGCGCCGCATGACCCGGACAGCTTCATCAAGGACCATGGCGGCGAGACCTTCCGCCAGCTTGTCGAAAGCGCGGAAGGTTTTTTCGACTATCTTTTGAAACGGCTGCTGGCCACGAACGACACGACGAGCGACAAAGGCCGGCTGACGGTTTTGCGCGGCATGGCCGAGGCGTTGCACAAGACCGGCAACTCCGTTTTGCTCGACACGCATGCGCAAAAAACCGCGCTGCGGCTGGGCGTGGCGGTGGATGCCGTGCGCAAGGAATTTGCCAAAGTCAAACCGCAGACGGCTATGGTCCGCAATGACGAACCCGATGACGCCATTCTCGCCGGCGAAGCGGAGGCCGAAACGCCCAGTCGGCCATCCAACTTGGAACTGCACTTGCTGAAAATTCTGTTGCTGCACGAAGAATTGGTCGGTTGGACGGCCTTGCATCTTGACGCCAACTGGATTGGCCATCCGCTGATCCGTCAAACTGTGGACGCCCGCCTCATCGCGTGCGAAGAAGGGACTTGGCACAGCCTCGCGGAATTTTTGGACGGTTGTGAATCGGCATTGCAGCGCAGTTTTATCACCGAGGCCGTGGCCGACGAGCGCAAAATGCCGAACCCTGAAACGCAGCTCGTCGACGTGACGCTGAAACTGCGCAACCAATTTTTCGACCAACAAGTTGCCGTGCTCACGCAAAAAATCGGTTCCCCGGAAACCGGCGACGTGCAAAAAATGGAATTTCTTCACGAACAGCAACGGTTGAAGCAACTGAAGCGCTCACCGCTCGCCCCTTTGGAAAAATAAAAACGGCGCAATCGTTTTGCGACTGCGCCGTGCATTAGTTGGTTTTTGAATTTACTTGGCGCCCTGATCAATCCAGGCGCGGACGAGGCCGATCTGTTCCGGCGTGAGCGGTTTGATGCCGGCTTTATTGCGCAGCGGTGGCATCCAGGCTTCCCGATCCTGGGTAAGATGCGCGACCGATTTCACCAGCAGGCTCTTTGCGCTGTCGCCCAGAACGACAATTTTGCCCTGCTTCGTGCCTTTTAGGACACCTTCGAGCGTATCCATGCGGAGCCGGGCCTTGGGCTTTTCGGCGCCGTGGCATTTCACACAGGCGGTATCGAAAATGGGCTTGATGTCCTTGGCATAAGTCACGCCGGTTTTGGTCGAGGCGGGCGGCAGCTCGCCGTCTTGGGCAAGCGCACCAGTGATGGCGGCAAAACTTGTGGCCAGAGTAACGATGATGAGGTGGGTTGGTTTCATAATGGGTTCGGTTGCAGTCTGTGGTTTAGACGACGTTTTCGTCAAAAGGTTTCATAAAAAATCGTATTCGCCGGCTTGCGGGCGGCGGGTGTTCCGGCAGTATCTGTCGGGTGCAAACCGAGAGCTTCTCCGACGCCGCACTGGTCGTGCTGGGGCATGGCACGGTGTTGAATGACCAGTCCGCCGCGCCGGTGTTCCAGCACGCGGCGGAGCTTGCCCGCCGGAAAATCTTCCACGAAGTCCGCGCGGCGTTCTGGAAACAGGCGCCGCAGGTCAGGAAAGTGCTCGCGGAAATCAGCGCTCGGCGGGTTTTTATCGTGCCGCTGTTTATCAGTGAAGGCTATTTCAGCACGGAAATAATTCCGACGGAACTCGGCTTCAATTATCCCGACAATTTAAAACTTAAAACTAATAATTCAGAACTCAACTACTGTCGCCCCGTCGGTTCGCATCCCAGCATGACTGGCGTGATTCTCGCCCGCGCCGCTGAGATCGTGAAACAATTTCCGTTTCCCCGCGCCCCTAAAACAGCCGAAACGACGCTCTTGATCGCCGGCCACGGCACGGAGCGGAACGCCAATTCCCGCCTGGCCATTCAGCGACAGGTGGAACTGATCCGCGGGCAGAATGTTTTTGCGGCGGTCGGCGCCGTTTTCATGGAGCAATCACCTTACCTCAAAGACTGCCTGGCGGCGGCGAACACAAAGCACGTTGTCGTTGTCCCGTTTTTTATCAGCGACGGCTTGCACGTCGTCGAAGACATTCCGGTTTTGCTCGGTGAATCGGAAAAGCTTGTGAAAGAGCGCCACACCGCCGGCCAGCCAGCCTGGCGCAACCCCACCGAGAAACACGGCAAGCTCATCTGGTATTCGCCCGCCGTCGGCACCGAGCCACACCTGGCGGATGTCATTATGGAACGTGTGCAAGAGGCGGAGAACATTTTTCTGCGGCCCCTCGCTCCAGCGGGGCGCGGACCGGGTGAGGGGTTTTGAATTATCAAAATAAAACCATGAAACCACTTCGCATCGGATTTTTGAGCACGGCCAATATCGGTCGAAAAAACTGGAAGGCAATCTTCCATTCCGGCAACAGCGTCGTCGCCGCCGTGGCCAGTCGCGATGTGCGGAAAAGCCGGGAATTCATTGCCGGTTGCCAGCGCGAGTTTGCGTTCCCGGATGTGCCGCGTGCCTTCGGCAGCTACGAAGAGCTCATCGCTTCACCGGAGGTGGATGCCATATATTTTCCGCTGCCGACCGGTTTGCGCAAAGCCTGGGTCCTGTGCGCGGCTGCGGCCGGCAAGCACATTGTCTGCGAAAAGCCCTGTGCTGCGAACCTGGCCGAATTGGATGAGATGCTGGCTGTCTGCCGTGAAAACCGGGTGCAGTTCATGGATGGCGTGATGTTCATGCACAACCAGCGCCTGCCGAAAATCCGCGAGGTGTTGGCTGATGGGCGAAGCGTCGGCAGCCTCCGGCGCATCGTTTCCAATTTCAGCACTCCCAACGACGAAAAGTTTTTCCTTAACAACATCCGGGCGAAGGCCGGTCTGGAACCCGCCGGCAGCCTCGGCGATCTCGGCTGGTATTCCATTCGCTTTGCCCTGTGGGTGATGAATTGGCAACTGCCGAACACGGTTTGTGGAAGAATTCTTTCGCAGTCCGCCAGCGGCACGCCTGTGGATTTTTCCGGCGAACTGATCTTTGACGACGATGTTTCCGCCGGGTTTTACTGTTCCTTTCGCATGGCGTGGCAGCAATGGGCTCACGTCAGCGGGGAAAAAGGTTGGTTGCGCTTGCCGGATTTTACCCAGCCATTCAACAGCTACGAACCGGCTTTCGAGTTAAATGAAAAAACTGTGACGGTTTCCGGCGGCGTGCAATGTCCGCAGGGCGTTGACCCGTTTCTGCGCGGACACGCTACTGCGCAGGACACGCAAATGTGGCGTAATTTTGCCAACCAGGTTTTCTCCGGCAAACTCAATGAAGACTGGCCGATATGGTCGCGAAAAACTCAAGCCGTCATGGATGCCTGCCTCGAATCCGCCCGGCGTGCGGCCCCCGTGAACCTCTCGCGGTCGGCGCCGGCCTGAATTTCCCCTTTGGCGCGGGTCCCCGCGGCTGGTAGTTTCAATCCGATGCCGGACATCGTCCTCACCACCCTCAACGCGAAGTTCATCCACGCCGCGTTCGGGCTGCGCTATCTCTTGGCCAATCTCGGCGCATTGCAGCCGCGCTCGGTCATCGCCGAGTTCGACATCAATCAGCGTCCGCTTGAAATCGCGGAAAAACTCCTCGCGCACGAGCCGAAGATCATCGGCTTCGGTATCTACATCTGGAATGTTACCGAATCCGCCGAAGTCATCGCCGTCATCAAGCGCGTCCGGCCGGAAATCACCATCATCCTTGGTGGGCCGGAGGTCAGCTATGAAACCGAGGGGCAATCCATCGTGGCCTTGGCCGATCACGTCATCACTGGCGAAGGGGATTTAAAATTTGCGGAAGTGTGCCGGGACTTGCTGGTGGCCGTCCGCCGTGACCTTCCGAAAATCATTCCCGCTGAACTGCCTGATTTTTCGCGCCTTGTTCTGCCTTACGATTTATACACGGATGCCGACCTGGCGCACCGCCTTGTGTATGTGGAGGCGTCGCGCGGCTGTCCGTTTACTTGCGAATTCTGCCTGTCCTCATTGGACATCCCGGTGCGGGCGGTTCCGCTGGATGAATTCCTTGCGGCGATCCAAAAACTGTTGGACCGCGGGCTGCAGCAGTTCAAGTTCGTTGACCGCACTTTCAATCTCCATCTCGCCACCAGCCGGACAATTCTGGAGTTTTTCCTCTCGCGCCATCAGCCCGGCCGATTCTATCACTTTGAGATGATTCCCGACCGGTTGCCCGCCGAGCTGCGCGAAGTCATCGCCCAGTTTCCGCCGGGCGCGCTGCAATTCGAGGTCGGCGTCCAGACGTTCAATCCTGAAGTGGGACAAAACATCAGTCGCCGGCAGGACTACGAACGGATGGCGGACAATTTTAACTTTCTGCGCAAAGAAACCAGCATCCATATCCACGCGGATTTGATTGTCGGTCTGCCCGGCGAAACCATCGAGAGCTTTGCCGCCGGCTTTGACCGTCTCATTGCCCTCGGCCCGCAGGAAATTCAGGTCGGCATTCTCAAGCGGCTGCGCGGCACGCCGATTTCGCGGCATGATGCGGAATGGCAGATGGTTTACCATCCGCAGCCGGCCTACGAAATCTTGCAAAACAAGCTGATCGACTTTGCCGCGATGCAGCGCCTTCGCCGGTTCGCGAAATACTGGGACCTCGTCGGCAACAGCGGTAATTTCATCGAGACCGCACCGCTGATTTGGCGCGACGCATTGCCGTTCACAAACTTCCTGCGCTTGAGCAACTGGCTTTACTTGCGGTTGGGGCGCACCGACTCCATCGCCTTGGCACGGCTGGCGGAACTTTTGTTTGAATTCCTCACCACTGAATTAAAACTCGAAACCAAATTTGCCGCCGAAACTTTGTGGCGCGATTACCAGCGCGGCGGCCGTCGTGCTGCACCCGAATTTCTTCGCGAATTTCTGCCGGCGGAATCCGTTACCCGTCCCCAAGCGGAGAAATCCTCTCTGCCAAAACGTCAGGCGCGGCACGCGGCCCAATAAAAGTTCGCCCTGTCGGCGTTCGAGAATTACCCTGTCCGCTTTTGATGAATTGGATTGAAGCCAGCCTGCTTTCGGCGTTTCTGCTCGGTATTTACGACCTTTGCAGCAAGCACTCCGTGCGCGCCAATGCGGTGCTGCCGGTGTTGTTTTTCAGCACGCTTTGCGGCGCGGCGGTTTGGCTGGGGCTCTTGGCCGCGGATTTGTTTTTCCCGCGGCAACTTCCGGCGGCGCTCGTCACCGATCCGCTGACCCTGACGCAACACCTGCAATTGTTCCTGAAATCCGGCATCGTCGCCGCGTCGTGGCTCTGCACCTATTTCGCGGTGAAACACCTGCCCGTATCCATCGCCGCGCCGGTGCGTGCTACCAGCCCGCTGTGGACGCTGGTGGGCGCGCTGGCGATCTTGTGCGAACGCCCCACGACAATGCAAATCCTCGGCGTGCTCACCACCATCGCCGCATTTGTGGGCTTGTCTTTCGTCGGCAAGCGCGAGGGCGTGCATTTCCACCGCGACAAATGGATCTGGTATCTCATCGCCGGCACGATGCTGGGCGCGGTCAGTTCGCTGTATGACAAATATCTGCTGGACCGGATGCATTTCACCGTGCCCACCGTGCAGGCGTGGTTCTCGATTTATCTGGCTGTTTTTTTTGCGCCGCTCGCGCTGGGCTGGAAACTGCGCTGGTGGCCGCGTGGCAAATTCCACTGGCGCTGGAGCATTCCCTGTGTCGCCCTGGCCCTGCTGTTGGCCGACTACGTTTATTTCAGCGCATTAACACAGCCGGATGCGCTCGTCTCCGTGGTGATGAGCCTCCGGCGGGGCAATACCCTGGTGGCGTTTGCCGGCGGATTACTTTTCTTCCATGAAGTGAACGGCTGGAAAAAACTGCCTGCCGTTATCGGCATTTTAATTGGAATCCTGCTGACGATTCTCGGCTGAACGTCGGCTCCCCGGTTCGCTGATTCCTGATCTTACGCCTTTCGCGGCCAATGCCCCTGCGAAAGCAGTTCCAAGGTCTAGTAGCAGCAAGCGTGAGCTTGCTCTAACTAAAAACTAACAACTTAAAATTTACAATTATCCCATCCGCGTTTGCCGCTGTCGTCCAAGCTTTCTTCGCGCCCTATACGCTCAAGATGCCGCCCTGGCTCGCGTTGGTCACGAGCTTTTGATAACGCGCCAGCCAGCCGGTGACGGGCCGCATTTTCACCGGCACAAAAGTTTTCTTTCGCTCGTCCAGTTCCGTGCTGGCAACGAGGATGTCCATTTTCCGGTTCGGAAAATCAATGCGCAGCCGGTCGCCCTGTTTCAGCAGGCCGATCGGGCCGCCTTCCGCTGCTTCCGGCGAAACGTGGCCGATGCACGCGCCCGCCGTGCCGCCGCTGAAGCGCCCGTCGGTGACGAGCGCCACTTTGTCGCCCAGGCCCATGCCGACGATATAGCTCGTGGGCGAGAGCATTTCCTGCATGCCGGGACCGCCGCGCGGCCCTTCGTTGCGGATGATGACGACGTCGCCCGCCTTCACTTTGCCCGCCAGAATTCCGGTGCAGGCTTCGTCCTGGCTTTCAAAAATCACGCACGGGCCTTCAAAGACAAACCCCGGGCCGCAGTTTTCCTTGAACGCCTTGCTGATGCCCGCCGTCTTGACCACGCTGCCTTCCGGCGCCAGCTGGCCGTAGAGGATCGCCAGTCCTCCGTCCGGCGTGTAGGCGCGTTCCTTGGTGCGGATGCAGTCGTTCGCGTCGAAACGGAACGCCGGATCGTAAGGCATCAGGCCGCTGGGTTTAACCTTCGCCAGCACTTTGGCGTCATTGATGAATTCGGCGCGGGCGATGAGTCCCTTCTTCAATTTCTTGGTCCGAACAATGGCGTGCGCCGTCTTCGTGCCGCCTTTGCCGTATTGCCAGAACAGCAGCACCGGTAGCTTGCGGTACTCGCCCAGCTCGGCGCGGATCAAGCCTTTCGCCTCGCGCATCTGCTGTTCGATGGTGGCGCGCAACTGGTCATGGCCGGCCACTTCGCTGCCGTCCGGCATCTTCACTTTCACCTTCGCGTCGTGCCGCGTGACGATTGCCTCGGCTTCGCCGGCGTTCCACGCGGCGGCGGCGCGCCAGAAGGCGATGGCCAGCGGGTCGGCGGGATAAAACAGCATCGGTTTCGGCACGAGATTGCCGCTGGCGGTGCGGCCGGCCACGCCCAGCTTGTCGTTCGGATCCACCACGATGGCGGAGGCGCCGGAGACGCGCACCGTTTTGGCGAGCGCCGAGCATTTCTCGGAGCGGATGTCCCATTCGTCGATGTTTTCGCCCAGCGTCTTGCCGGTGACCGTCTTGTTTTTTACGTTGAGCACGCCCAGGCGTTTCAGCTCGCCGAGAATCGTGTGGATGCCGCCTGCGCGGTGCACGTCCTGGATGTGATAATCCGACGACGGCGACACTTTGCTCAGGCACGGGATGCGCCGGGAAATCTCGTCAATGCGGGCGATGTCGTAGGGAATGCCCGCTTCGCGCGCGATGGCGAGCGTGTGGAGGATCGTGTTGGTCGAGCCGCCCATCGCCACGTCCAGCATGATGGCGTTGTCGAACGCCTCGATCGTCGCGATGTCGCGCGGCTTCAAATCTTTTTTCACCAGCGCCATGATCGCCTCGGCGGCGCGCTGATAGAGCGCCTCGCGTTCCTTGGACACGGCGAGAATCGTGCCGTTGCCGGGCAGCGCCATGCCGAGCGCTTCGCACAGGCAGTTCATCGAGTTGGCCGTGAACATGCCCGAGCACGAGCCGCACGTCGGACAGGCGGTCTGTTCCAGCTTGGTCAACTGCGCCTCGGTGATCTTGCCCGCCTGCAATTCGCCCACGCCCTTGAACACGGAAATCAGATCCGACTTGCCCGTCGCCGGCTGGAGATATTGCGCCAGGTCGTCGTGCGTGGCCTGCTGCTCGGCGATGCCCGCCGCCATCGGCCCGCCGCTGACGAATACCGTGGGGATGTTGCAGCGCATCGCGCCCATCAGCATTCCCGGCACGATCTTGTCGCAGTTCGGGATGCACACCATGCCGTCGAAACAATGCGCGTTGATGACCGTCTCCACGCAGTCGGCGATCAGCTCGCGCGACGGCAGCGAATACAGCATGCCGCTGTGGCCCATCGCGATGCCGTCGTCCACGCCGATGGTGTTGAAGATGAAGGGCACGCCGCCCGCCTCGCGCACGAGGCGTTTGACGAGCTGGCCGACCTCGTTCAGATGGGCATGGCCGGGGATGCAGTCAATGTAGCTGTTGCAGATGGCGATGAACGGCTTGTCCCAGTCCGCCTCGGATTCGATGACGCCGGTGGCGCGCAGCAGAGAACGGTGCGGCGCGCGTTCAAAACCTTTCTTGATGATGTCGGAACGCATGATGATTCAAATTACGGGTTGCGGATTTCCAATGGCGAATTCAATGGTAGCAATGTAGCGCCAACCGGCGGAAGTGTCACGCACTTGCCAAAAGCAAAAATCATTGCCTCGGTTTCTTAAGGCAACGATTCAAAACATTTGAAACCTACTTGGTTTCTTGGAAAACATTGTGATTATCTCAACCTAAGCCAAACGATGACAAGTAAACCGATGCTGCCAAGCACAGCCAAATATGCCAGCCAGTAAAGGCGGCGATGGAATCCGTCTAGTTCTCGTGGTCCGGTTGTCCAAAACCGCTTCTGCCGATAAAGTGGGAATCGTGCAACGAACAAAAGAATAGTGCCAAAAATTCCAGTTGCCAAACCAATCCAGAATAATCGTGTGATGGCTATATCTCGCAGAGACGTAACGGAAGGCAATAGCATGGCTGCGAGCACTGCTATTGCTGCAGTAATTGGCATGAAGAAAATGCTGCTCAAAAAACCGGGCACTTCTTCAGGTAGATGCCAATCTGATCGTTTCTTACTCATGGCGCGTTTAATTCAACTGCGGCGGGCGCGGGTGAAACATTTTCAGCGTCAGGCCGTCGGCGTTGGCGTTGGCGGCAAAGACGGAGAAGTAAAAGTATTTCTGCAGCAGCTCATACTCCGGCAGCAGGTTGAAATCCGCCCATTCGCGCACCACCGGCGGAAACATCTTGAGCGCGGCGTCGGCTTGCGCGGAATTTTTCAGCAGCTTGAAGGTCGAGCGCATGATTTCCCGCGAGTTCTGGTAGCCGAACAGCCCGCCGCCGGGTCCGCCCACGCGCTGCGCGGCTTCGGCCAGGCCGGCGGTTTCGGCGAGCGGCTTGACCTTGCCGTCGGCGCTGCGCAGATATTCCTCCAGGATCGCGGTTTCGGTGCTCAACGCCAGATAGCCGCCGCTGGCGGAGAGATAAATGGCATTCGCCTGCGCCGCGCCGGGGGCGGGGCGCAGCGAAATGGTGTGGATTTTTTTGCCGAGAAATTCGCGCGGTTCCTTCGTGGTGTCCGGTGCGCCGGTCATTCCGGCGAGGGTCTTGATGGCGGCGATGGTTTGGTCGGGATTCGCGACGGCCATCAGGTAAATCGTCGGCGGTTTTGCGAGCGCGGCCAGCGAGTCGCCGGCCGGCGGTTTCTGGTAGCTCATGAAGTCATCGCCGAGATTGCCGAAGAGCGCGGTGCGCAGGTCGAAGTTGGGATCCTTCATCCGGGCCATGGTGTTGGCCACGTCAATGACGGCGTTCAAGCTGGAAAGTCCCTGCGGCGAGATGGCGGCGACTATTTTTTGCAGCTCGGCCCAGGTCTGCTTGCCGTCGAGGCGCATCCGGGAAAATTTCACCGCGTCGGCGGGCACCAACGGCGGGGCGCTGGCATCTTTCGCGCCGATGGAAAGAATTTTCAACAACCCCAGCCGCTGCGCTTCGGGTGCGGTGATGTGCAGCGTCAGCGCCGAGCCGTCGCGGTTTTCGCGCATGGCAAAGCTGGCGGATTTCAAGCCGCCGAGGCCGAGGGCGCCGATGACTTTCGCGGGGGAAAATTTCGGCATAAAAGACGGCGTGGCCGCGTCGCCGGTGTCTGCCGCCGACTGGGCCAGCAGGGTGAAAACCTTGTCGCCGTTGAACCAGCCGTAATACAGCGGCGCGTCGCGGAACTGCGCGGGTTTGTCGGCGGCGAACGTCGCCTCGTCGGCCACGGCGGGCGCGCGGCCGCCGGTCAGGTGCGCGGCCACGGCTTCGACGGCCTTGGGCGAATTGCCGGCGACGAGCAGCGATTCAAACTGCGCGAAATAAACTTCGCCCGGCTTCTCCGGCTTGGGTTCCTTGCCGATTTCCGAAACCGGCGTTTTTTTGGGCAGGATGCTGGAAAAGTCGTTGCTGTTCAGCGGCACGACGGTGAAGGCGAGGCCGTTGATCTTTTCCGTGCGGAGCGCGCGGCCGGCGTCCGTCCATTTTTTTACGAGCGCGGCGAGGTTGGTTTTGAGCTGGCTGGATTTTTCGCGGGCGTCGAGCAGCGCCACGATGCCGGGCGGAATGTCGTCATGGCCGTTCGAGCCGTTGACGGTGACGGCCAGCGTGAATTGCCCCTGTGGCAGATCAAGAAAGTTGGCGACCTTGAGTCCGAGGTCTTTCTCCAGCGGCGCGAGGAATTTCTCTGTGAGTTTGGCCATGAACTTGTCGTGAAACGCTTTCATCGTCGGGTCGTTCCAGAACATCATCTGCGGCGAGGTTTTGGCCGCGGTCCGGAATCCGGCGCAGTCCGGCACGGTGAAAAACGCCAGCGTGTCCGCCGGCAAAAGATTTTCCGCCGGCGCGATGGCGGCGTGGAGCAGGGCGGTGGTGGCTAAAAAAATCGTCGCCGCGGCCAGGCGCAATGAGTTGGTGATCATGATGAATTAAAAATGGATTGAGGAAAAAGTTTCGCGGACGGCAAAACTATTTTGCTTCCGGCGTCTTCTGCCGGGTGCGGCTCGGCGGTTCGAGGTAGCGGAACGGATTGTTCGGATTGTCCGTCGAATAGGCGAAGGCGTCGCGGTGGTCGAGGAAGCTTTTCACAAGTTCCACCGGAATCGCGAAGCCGAGACCTTCGCCAAAGGTGATTTTCATGTTCGTCACGCCCACGACTTCGCCGGCGAGATTGAAGAGCGGGCCGCCGCTGTTGCCGGGATTGATCTGCGTGCTGGTCTGCAAAAATAAATTGCCCGCCATTTGCCGCGTCTTGGTGCTGACGATGCCCTGCGTGACCGTGCGTTCCAGGCCGAGCGGGCTGCCGATGGCAAACACGCCCTCGCCGACGTTGAGCGCATCCGCGCTGCCGAGCGTGATCGGCTTGAACTTCGGCGCGTTCTTGTCTTCGATGTGCAGCAGCGCGAGGTCATGAAACTTGTTGATGGCGATGATCTTGACCTGCTTGTAGGTCTCGCGGCTGAGCTGGCCGTTTTTCTGGTGATAGACTTCGATGGAAATCTCCGTTTCGCCCTCGATGACGTGGAAATTCGTGATGAGATAGCCGTCTTCGTTCAGGAAAAATCCAGAGCCGAGACCGCCTGCGGTCTTGACCTGCACCACGGCCTCGCCGATTTGCTTGACCAGCGAACTGACCTCGCGCGCGGCGGAGGTTTTGGTGGTGCCCGCATAAAATTGTCCAGCCGCCGCCGGTGCCGGCGCGGCGGAAACGGGCGTGGCCGCGGATTTCGTGACGCCGGTCACGGCGTTGCGCGGGATTTGCAGCACGGTGTAGCCCACGTCCACCACGAGCGAATCGGTTTTCTCGGCCAGAATTTTTCCGGTGACGGCGGCGTCCTTGAGCTGGATGGTGTCGGCGCAGGCGAATTGCGCGCCGCAACCGAGCAGCGCGACGACCGCGAGATGTTTCTTCAACAACATGGGCTGACAATAGTTCACCGCCTTGGATTTGACAAGCGGACGGGTGTTCAATCTTCTGTGGGAAAATCGCACTTTTTGGCGTTGGTGGGGCGAGCGTCCTCGCGAGCCGTTAGCGCGGATTTAATCCTGCCCTGCCCCAAGGTTGCATGGTGATGGATGGCATCTCTCTTATCCGACCGGCGGACACTTTCTCCCCCTCGGGGGAGAAGGCCGGGAGGCGGGGGCGCGATTCTTCTGGGAGGGAGAAATGCTCACCGCGTCGCGGCCGACTTTGCCTTGAATATCGCCCGGCCATTTACGGCAGGTTTCGGGAAAACTTTCCTTTCTGCCCTGTTCAAGTCATACTGTCTGGCCGTGATCGACACCAACGAAAAGCTTGCCGCCTTCCTGCCGGTCATAAAATCAGCCGCGTGGCTGGCGATTGACACCGAAGCGGACAGTCTTCACGCCTATCCGGAAAAAGTCTGCCTCATCCAGATCAGCACCGCCGCCGGCGACCGGCTCGTGGATCCGCTGGCGAAGATGGACATTAATCCCTTCCTCGACGCGCTCGTGGGCCGAGAATTGATTTTTCACGCCGCCGACTATGATTTGCGACTGCTCAAGAAGCACCATGAATTCACGCCCACGGTGATTTTCGACACCATGCTGGCGGCGCGGTTGCTGGGCGAACGGCAGTTCGGCCTCGGCGCGCTGGTGGAAAAATTTCTGGGCGTCAAGCTCGACAAGGGCCCGCAGAAAGCCGATTGGGCGCAGCGGCCGCTCACCAAGCGGATGGAAGATTACGCCCGCAACGACACGCGTTTTCTCAAGCCGCTGGAGGAAAAGCTGCGCGCCGAACTCATCGCCAAAAACCGCCTCGCGTGGCACGAGGAAAGTTGCGCGCGGCTCATTGTGGAAAGTTCCGTGCCGCCGGTCGTTGACCCCGACGATTGCTGGCGCATCAAGGGCAGCACCTTTCTGGAAAGTCCCGCGCTCGCCGTCCTGCGCGAACTCTGGCACTGGCGCGAACGCGAGGCCATCGCCGCGAGCCGCCCGCCGTTTTTTGTGCTCTCGCACGAGTCCATGGTGGCCATTGCCGCCGCCGTCAGCGAGCACCAGCCGTTTGAGCCGATGATTCCGCCCCGCATGCACCCGCGCCGGAAGGAAAATTTGCTGGCCGCCGTGCGCGCCGCCCAGGCCGTGTCGCCGGAGCAGTTTCCCCAGAAAATCCGCCACCGTTCCGATCGCCCGACCGAGGCGGAGTTTCGCCGGTTCCGCGAACTCGAAAAAATTCGCGACCGCCACGCGCACCAGCTTCAGCTCGACCCCACGCTCATCGCGCCGAAATCCGTCCTGGGCAACCTCGCGCGCGATTGGGACAAGCACGCGGCGGAGTTGATGGGCTGGCAGCGGGAGTTGTTGAAGTGATTTCGTAGGAGCCGAGGTGGCGAGGCTCAAATCGAATATAATTTAGAGACTCCTCACGTCGTCTCCTACAAGCGGCTTATTCCATTCCCACGCTGCGCCGCGCGGCTTTTTTCCCGGAGTGATGCGCCTTGTCGGCAAGCATCTTTAGTTTGGCGCGGCGGGAGCGCTTGCGCTTCTGGCGGCGGATGCGTTCAATCTCGGCGCGTTGCGCAGCGACAAAGCCTTTCTGCCGTTCCTCAATCTTGTCGAGCAGGAGCCGCCGCGCGAGAAAGCGGTTTAGTCCCTGCTGGCGGGTTTCCTGGCATTTCACCTGCAAGCCGGTCGGGCGATGGAGCAGCATCACGCAGGTGGAGGTTTTATTGACGTTCTGTCCGCCGTGCCCGCCGGAGCGGACAAAACTTTCTTCGATGTCCGTTTCGCTCACGCCCAGCGCGCTCATGCGTTGCGCCAGTTGGCTTTCCTTTTCCGAACTGACCGGAAACGCGCTCATCACCGGACTTTTTCAAACGCAAAACCCTTCAGATATTCCGTCTCCGGAATCATCGGGATGATCGGATGGTCGGGGCTTTGCGCGTAGGTCGCCACGCGCCGCAGGACGTGCCGCGTGTCGAACGCCGCCGAGAGCAGCGTGTCCTGAAAGAGTTCCGGGCTGACATGGTGCGAGCAGCAGAAGGTCGCCAGCGTGCCGCCGGGTTTCAGCAGCTTGAGCGCGCGCAGATGAATCTCCTTGTAGCCGCGCAGCGCGTCCGGCACCGAGGCGCGGTTGCGGGTGAATGACGGCGGGTCGAGGATGATGAGGTCGAAGCGCGGGATGACGCGTTCGTGCGGCTTCACGGCGGTGTTGTTCTTGAGCCAGTCGAACACGTTGATGGTGTCGAAGGAACATTGGTCGGCGAGGCCGTTCGTGGCGGCGTTGCGCTTGGACGCTTCGATGGCGTCTTCGCTCTGGTCGAGCAGGTGGACGTGCGCCGCGCCGGCGCGGGCGGCGTGCAGGCCGAAGCCGCCGAGGAAGCTGAAGCAGTCCAGCACCTGTCCGCCTTTGCCGAGTTCCGAGACGGCTTGGTAATTCGCCTGCTGGTCGAGATACATCCCCGTCTTGTGGCCGCCGATCAAATCCGTTTCGAACTTCAGACCGTTCAGGTTCACCGCAATCTTGCCGTCGCATTCGCCGGCGAGAATTCCGTTCGCTGCTTCCAGTCCCTCGAACTTCCGCGAGGCCACGTCGCTGCGTTCCATGATGGCGCGCGGGGAAAAGATTTTTTGCAGCGCGGCGACGATGTGCTCCTTGCGCTGATCCATGCCGAGCGCGGAGATTTGCACCACGAGCACGTCCTCGTATTTGTCCACGATGAGGCCGCTCAGGAAATCGCTCTCGGCGTTCACCACGCGGAACGACGTCGCGTTCGGCAGGTGTTTCTGGCGCACGGCGAGCGCGGCGCGGATGCGTTCCTCAAAGAACGCCTCGTTCGGGCGGATGCGGTCCGGCGCGAGGATGCGTACGGAGATTTTGGATTTGGAATTGTAGAAACCGGCGCCGAGCAGGCGCGTGTGATGGTCTCGCACCTGCACGAACTCGCCGTCCTTGACGTTGTCGGTGAAGCGGAGGACTTCGTTTTGATAAACCCATGGATGGCCGGCGAGGATGCGGTCGGCTTCGCCCGGCTTGAGGGTAACTGTGGGCAGCGTATCATTGATTGTAGACATATCCCCATAGTCGCAGCCGGACGCGCGGCAGGGAAGTATATTTATTTCATGGCTGGCGTCTCCCGTTGACCTTGAACCCGTTTGCCCGCCCTGAAAATGCGGCTGAGCACCCTCTGGTCCCGGCGGAACTGCTCCGCCTCGATTTTCGGTCCTGCGGACGAGAGCCCGCCCTCCATTGGGTGGTGTATAAAAAACAATTATACATTTATGCTTGCCTGACCCCGGTTCCCGGTGTAATTTATCTTCGGTTCTTTGAAATCGTGCTTCAGGATATTGGGGCCGTGTTTAGACCTTCGCCAATTAGATGCACCGAAGGGTGGTGACCGGCGGAGCGTGGCGTTATCGCCACCTCATATTGTAGCAGCGGACGTTAGTCTGCTCATATGTATTGAATGTTCCTCGGTCCAGATTTCAGGCTTCAGGCCCTCAGGTTTGGTTTTTGAGGCGGCTATCGTGAACCGGAATTTGATCGTGGGGTCGCTCGGTAAAATCGATTGCCGGTAAAGAAAAGGTAA
>CAIOIC010000078.1 GCA_903858275.1 uncultured Verrucomicrobia subdivision 3 bacterium
GTTGCGTCGGCATCCGCAGTCGCAGCCTAATTGGCGCCTGGCCGGGCCGGTGGCGGAGGTGGATCGTTATAAGCCTTCCTGCCATCAATTTGATTTCGATGGCAACGCGGCATATCAAAATGCCTTGATGTGGTGTCTGACCGGCGATGAGGCGCACGCGAAAAAGGCGGTGCAAATTATGAATGCGTGGTCGGACACGCTGTCGCAGTTTGCCGGCCGGGACAAAATTCTCGGAGCGTCTTTGGGTGGTTTCAAGTATGTCAACGCCGCCGAGTTGATCCGCCATACCTATCCCGGCTGGCCTCCGGCTGAGGTGCGGCGGTTTGAGCAGATGTTGCGCCGCGCCGTTTACCCGGCCATTCAGGACTTCGCCGCGTTCGCCAATGGGAATTGGGACACCGGCTGCATCAAGACGATGCTGGCGATTGGCGTGTTTTGCGATGACCGCATTATCTTCGACCGCGGCCTCGACTATTATCGCAACGGTTCGGGCAATGGCCGGTTGACGCACTATGTCCTCAATGAGGCCGGCCAGTGTCAGGAAAGCGGTCGCGACCAGCAACACGCGCAATTGGGGCTTTCCCATCTGGCCGAGGCGTGCGAGATCGCCTGGAACCAGGGGGTGGATCTCTACAGTTTCGCGGATAACCGGCTGCTGCGCGGCTTTGAATACACCGCGCAATTCAACCTCGGTCACACCGTGCCGTTCACGCCCTTCACCGATACCACCGGCAAGTATAAGGCGAAGGTGATTTCGCCGGAACGTCGCGGTGAATTGCGTCCGATTTATGAAATGGTGTGGAACCATTACGGAAATCGTCGCGGCCTTCCGGCGCCGTTCACCAAACAGGCCGCTGAAAAAATCCGCCCGGAAGCTGCCGCCCAAGGTGCCGATCATCCCGGTTTTGGCACGTTGCTATTTAGCCGGAGCCCCTGATTTTTGCAGCTTGGTGGGTTCGCTCGATGTGCTCTAATGACCGCAACTTTGAAAGGTTGCGGTGGGGCCGTGTTCACTTCTTCTTACCTGGCCGCTCGGTTCTGATGGGGCATTCAAGGTCACTTTGGCCTTGTCCTGATTTTCTCCGCTTCGCCCGCCGCTCAAGAGAAGCCTTTCAGCGCTTCCTCCAACGTCAGCGGCGCATATCACAGAAGGGTTTTGACAACGGCTTGGTGCAGCGGGTTTTTGACCTCGATCCGCTCCGGAACGACGCCTGTTTTGACAAGGTTTTTTAGCAGGGCGTTAAGCCATTCCCGTGATACCTCCATTGTGCCTGGCTCGATAATCGGATGCTTGCCTTCTTCCTGAATGAGCCGGTAGTTTGAAAGCTTGATCTGAACGGCCTCATTTTCCCCCTTCAAATCCAGGTCTGCGCTGATGGTTTTGCTGTCTTTGTCAATTTCCAGCCTGGTCATCTTGCCATAAACTTTTAGAAGGCCGCGGTTGATTTCGGCTCTGACTTTTTCGGTTTGCGCTCCCCGCGGTAACATTTTGAAGAAAACTATTTGAACCGTATCCATCAATCCACTGCCGGCGTTGAAGAAATCACTGGGTTGCATGGGGCGAATATGCGTGTGGCTCAAGGGGGCGGCAAGGTTTCAAATTGAACCCTTGGTAAAGCAGTATGGCTGGAGCTGGCGTATCCCCGCGTCCCCCAACCCGATTCGCCCGAAGGTCTCGA
>CAIOIC010000079.1 GCA_903858275.1 uncultured Verrucomicrobia subdivision 3 bacterium
GACAGCCCGGAAACCGGACGCGTCATTCAAGTTTTGAATCGCATGATGGATCGCCTGGAAACGAGCTTCCGGCAGGCGACCCGCTTCAGTGCGGACGCCTCGCATGAACTGAAGACGCCACTCACCGTGATGCAGGGCGAATTGGAAAGCGCGCTGAAGTCCGCCGCTCCCGGTTCGGCCGAGCAACAACTCTTCAGCAACCTCTTGGAAGAAACCCAGCGGCTCAAAACCATTACGCGTAGCCTCCTGCTGCTGGCACAAGCCGACGCCGGTCAGCTCAAGCTCGCGCGCGAAACCGTGGATCTCAGCGCGGAAATGGAATCCATGATTGAGGACGCGCGGGTGCTGGCCACTGATTTACGCCTGCAATTTGAAGTCGAACTTCCGCCAGCACTGCTCATCCAGGCGGACCGTGCGCTGCTGCAAACCGCGCTGTTCAACCTCATCAACAACGCGATCAAATACAACCAGCCAGATGGCCGAATCTCCATTCGCCTGCATACGGCGGAGAACCAAATCATTTTCGTCATTGGTAACACCGGGCCGGGCATCCCGCCTTCGGATCAGGCAAAAATATTCGATCGCTTCTTCCGCATTGGCCGGGTGCGAGGACCGAAAGTGGATGGCATCGGGCTGGGCTTGAGTTTGGCGCGCGAAATTGTGCGCGCCCATGGCGGCGAACTGTCCCTCGCCGAGAGCCGCCCGGATTGGACTTGCTTCAAAGTGATTTTACCGTGTGATTCCGGCGATGTTTGATCTGGGTCAAAGCTATTCAACCCGTGCTGGCCCATCCTCACTTTGGTCAATTTGCAAAGCCGTCATCAGATACTGAAAAATTTCATGAGAAAAAATTGGAAGTGGCTCATTGTGCTGGTCGTCGTCGTGGCGGTCATGCTTCGTTTCACGTTCACCTCCACGCCAGTGGCGGCGCACGTCGTGCAGAAGACGAACGTGGTGGCCGAAGTCATGGGCACCGGAACGCTGGAGGCGCGCATCAAAACCACGCTCAGCCCGCGCATTCAGGAGCGTCTCGCCGAGGTGCTGGTGGACCAAGGTGACCATGTTAGCGCCGGGCAATTGCTGGCGCGCTTGGACGATGGCGAACTTAAGCGGCAGGTGGAAGTCACGGAGGCTGGCCTGGCCAGCGCCAAAGCGACTGAGGCGCGCGTGCGCGTGGATGAAGTCCGCGCCCAGGCCGTGGCACAGCAGGCGCGGCAGGATCACAAACGCGTTTCGGATCTGGTCAGCACCAAAATCAGTTCCCAGTCCGAACTGGATAAAGCCATCGAGCTGTTGCACGTCGCCGAGTCCGACCTGCTGCGCACGCACGCTGCGACTTTGGAAGCGCAACAGCAGATCAACCTCGCGGCGAAAAATCTCGCCCACCAACAGGAGCGCCTGACTTTCACGCGGATTCTCAGTCCGTATGATGGTCTCGTCACGCGGCGCGACCGCGATGCCGGCGGGGTGGTCGTTCCGGGCAGCTCCATCCTGCAACTTATTTCCACGAATGAACTCTGGGTTTCCGCGTGGGTGGACGAAACCGCGTCCAGTGGCTTGGCCACCGGTCAGGCGGCCCGCGTGGCATTCCGTTCCGGCCCGGGGAAAAGCCATCCCGGTGAAGTCGCCCGCCTGAGTCGCGAAACCGACCGGGAGACGCGCGAATTTCTGGTGGACGTGCGGGTGCAGGAACTGCCGCCCAACTGGACCCTGGGCCAGCGCGCTGAGGTCTTCATCGAGACGGGCCGCAAACCGGATGCGCTCGTCGTGCCGCAGCGATTCATCCAATGGCGCGCAGGCAAGCCCGGCGCGTTCGTTGCCGCCGGCGGCAAGGCTGCGTGGCGTGACGTGACGATTGGTTTGCGCGGCCGCGAAACGGTGGAAGTCACCCAAGGTATATCTGCCGGCGAAACGGTCGTCGCCCCGACCGATCCCAAACAGCCGCCGCTAAAGCCCGGCCAACGCGTCGCCGTGAAATGAATCTCGCCGCCAAGGACATCCGCCACAACTTCGGGCGGTTCGCGCTGACCGCCATCGGCATCGGCTTGCTGCTGATGATCGTCATGGGCATGGGCGGGATTTATCGCGGCCTGATCCGCGAGGCGACCTTGCTCATAGACAACATCGGCGCGGATCTCTGGGTCGTGCAGGGCAGCACGCGCGGACCGTTTGCGGAAATCTCCCGCGTGCCGGCCAGCTTGGAAGATCGCGCCCGAGCTGTGCCCGGCGTGGCGAGCGCGCGGCGGTTTGTTTCCCACACAGTCCAGCGCGAACATCGCGGGAAGCCGCTGCGCATCGTGGTTCAGGGACTCGCCTGGCCGGAGGATCGCGGCAACTGGATTCCTCTCGTCGCCGGCCGGCCGTTGCGCCAGGCGCACTACGAAATAATCGCCGACCGCTCGCTTCGGCTGGAACTCGGCGAGAAAATCGAGCTCGGCAAGAATGTCTATGAAGTCGTCGGCCTCACCAGCGGCATGGTGGGTTCGGGCGGCGATGGCCTCGGCTTCTTCACGGTGAGTGACGCGCAGGCGATTCAATTTGACGTGCCCGGCGAGGCGCTGCGTCTGGAGCGCCAGTCGCGGCGTGCCCGCGTCGAGGCGGAATACATCGGCCAGGTGCAACCGCTCCTGGTGGAACGCGCCGTGGGTTCGGCCAGCGGCATTCCCGCGCTGGCGCCACCGCAAGTCAGCGCCGTGATGCTCACCATTCAGCCGGGCATGAGCGCGGCAACAGTGGCGGCAACGATTTCAACCTGGCCGGACGTGACGGTCTATTCCACGCAACAACAGAAAGACCTTCTGCTCTCCGGCATGGTGGACAAGGCCAAGCGCCAGCTCGGCTTGTTCCGCGTCCTGCTCATCATCATCTCGACGATCATCATGGCGCTCATCATCTACACGCTGACCTTGGACAAAATCCACGACATCGCGATGCTCAAGCTGATGGGCGCGCGCAACGGCGTCATCGTCGGGCTGATCCTCCAGCAGGCGCTGCTCATCGGCGCGCTCGGCTACGGTCTTGCGTATTGGCTCGGCACGTTTGCCTTTCCGAAGTTTCCGCGGCTCGTCGTGATCGAGAATCAGGACCTGCTCACGCTGGCGGGCATCGTGCTGGGCATTTCCGTGCTCGCGAGCCTGCTGGGGATTGGCAAAGCCATGCGGGTCGAACCGAACAAGATATTGTCATGACCGTCCCGGCCAACAGCCCCGCCGCCGTCGAAGCCATCGGCCTGACCAAGATTTACGGCTCGGGCAACACCGAGGTTGTGGCCATGAAAGACGTCTCGGTCACGCTGGCTCGCGGCGAAGTCGTGGCGCTGCTCGGCCCGAGCGGTGCGGGCAAATCCACCTTCCTCACCGCCATCGGTCTCATCAACCCGCCCACCGCCGGACGCATCGTCATGGGCGGCGAACCGGTGATGGATGGCGCCCGCGCCTTGGTGGACCTGCGCGCCTACCGGCGCAAACATCTGGGATTTGTTTTCCAGAAAGCGAACCTCATTCCGTTTCTCAATGCCGTCGAAAACGTCGCCGTGGCGATGGAGATCAACGACGTTGCACCGCGCGCCGCCCGCAAGCGTGCGCTGGAATTGCTCGGTTATCTCGGCGTGGCGGACCGCGCAACCAACCTGCCGGACGCTCTCTCCGGCGGTCAGCAACAGCGCGTCGCCGTGGCCCGCGCCCTTGCCAACCAGCCCAGCCTGATTCTCGCCGACGAACCGACCGCCGCGCTCGACAGCCATCGCGGCCGGCAGGTGATGGAATTGTTCCGCAAAGTCGCCCACGAACGCGGTTCTGCCGTGATGGTGGTGACGCATGACCAACGTTCGCTTGATGTGTTCGATCGGACTTGCGAAATGGAGGACGGGTTGCTTCGCAAAGGTTGAAGTGACATTCTGAGTTCAGGATTGGTGTAACTTTTCGCTCCGCCGCCACTCTGTAGGTAGCAAATAAATTATGAAAGAACCCATCTTCAAAACCAGAACTGGTAACGACCGCGCCGACGCCAAAGGCCGCTGGAATCCCTACCTCGTCGGCATCGGCATCAGCGTCCTAAGTTGGCTCGCCTTCGGCCTCGTGAACCAGCCGCTGGGCATCTCCACCGCGCTGTCGTCGGCTGCCAGCGTTTGCGCGCTGCCGGTCACATGGGCAGCGACGGCGTGGCCA